>JYOD01000175.1 GCA_000955785.1 Burkholderiaceae bacterium 16 | reverse complement strand
ATAAAATCGCATTTTGCGCCGAGAACACTTGACAGGTGACGAGGTTCGAGCGGCCGCCGCCCTGCTTGCGCTGGCTGTTTAGCGCAAGCAGGGCGGCGGCCAATAGAGGATCATTTCTCGATCTTCGCTTGGCTCTGATGCCCCTGTCCGATCTGTTCGCTACGCTTACCCAATATCTGCACACCCAGGTCTTTCGCGATCTGGCCCGTCATCCCGAACATCCGGCCGCATTCACCCGTCAGCGTAAGCTCACCCTGCCGACACTGATCACCTTCATGCTTGGCAACTTGCGCATGGGGGTGCAAGCCGAACTCGATCAATTCTTCGCCGCACTCGCCCGCCAAAATACCTTGTGCCGACGCGTCAGTGAACAAGCGTTCGCCCAGGCTCGCAGCAAACTCAGCGGCGATGTCTTTGCTCACCTCAATGACTGGCTGCTTCAGCAAGTGTCCAAACATTTGCCACGCTGGCATGGCTTTCGGTTGGTCGCTGCGGACGCCTCACACCTGCGTTTCGCCATCCGCCACAGCCATCTCCCTCGAGCCGCCACCCGCGATCAACTCGCCTTTGGCCTGTACCTGCCTGAGGCCGAGATCATGCTCACCGCCTCACTGCACAGCGTGCACGAGAACGAACGCCAGATCCTGTTCGAGCATCTGGACCGCCTGCAATCCGACGACTTGCTGTTGCTCGACCGCGGCTACCCAGCCCGCTGGCTGGTGGCCGTGCTCAACCAACGAAACATCCCTTTCTGCATGCGCGCCGACGGCAGCGGCTTTGCTGCCGTACGGCGCTTCGTGCGCTCTGACCGTGTCGAGGCCATCGTTACGCTCCCGGCTCCAGCCCGCATTGACGCGCGCGACTATGAGTGTGCGGCTTCCCCGCAGACCGTTCGGCTGATCCGGCAGATCTCGCCAGCCGGTAAGGTGCGCGTGCTCATCACCAATCTGCTCGACATGCACCGATATCCGGCTGCCACCTTCCGCGATCTCTATCATCAGCGCTGGCGCCTGGAGGAGGCGTTTAAACGTCTCAAACACCGCATGGCACTCGAACACCTGTCCGGCCTGTCGCAGTTGGCTGCCAGGCAGGACTTCGGCGCCAAAATCCTGAGCGACAACCTCCACGCCCTGTGCTGCCTCACCGCCGCACAGGAATATGAGATTGGCTCGGAGCATCGGATCAACCGTGCCTACGCCATCACCGCCCTCAAACCTGTCCTGTCAGCGGCGCTGCTCGGCTTGCGCTGGGCCAAGGCCGCTCTGAATGAGACCTTGGCCGTGATCGCAACACGTATCCATCGCGTGCGGCCGGATCGCGCCAAGCCTCGTCCGCCTCGCCACAAACCTCATCGACATGCTGCTTATAAGGCCTGTTGATGCC
>JYOD01000174.1 GCA_000955785.1 Burkholderiaceae bacterium 16 | reverse complement strand
TACGAAAGTCAGTTGGGTTTCCGCACAGCCGGCAAGATCGTCGCGCGGCTGGTGGAAGTTGGCAGTCACGTCAAGCGCGGCCAACCGTTGTTCCAGCTCGATCCCACGCAGGAAACACTGCAGGTGGCCGCGGCGGGAGCGGAGGCAGATGCGGCGCGGAGCCGGGTAGCCCAGGCGCGGGTGGACGTTAAGCGTACCGAGCAACTGCTCGCGCAGAACTTTGCCTCGCAAGCCGAGTTGGACCAGCAGCGGCTGGCGCTTAACCAGGCGGAAGCACAACTGCGTTCGGCACTGGCGCGGCAGCAGTTGAATGCCAACATGCGCGGATTTACCACGCTCGTGGCCGACCGCGATGGCGTGGTCAGCGTGATCAACGCGGAAGCCGGCCAAGTGGTCTCAGCCGGGCAGACGATCGCTACCGTCGCGGCTGACAGCGAACGCGAGGTCTCGATCAGTATTCCGGAGTCGCGAGTCGACGAACTGCGTAAGGCGCCGACGCTGACGATTACGGTGTGGGCGCATCCCGACAAGTCCTGGACGGGCAAACTCCGGGAGCTTGCTCCGGACGCGGACAGTATCACGCGGACGTACTCGGCGCGAATCTCCATTCAGGAGGCGGATCCGGAGCTGCTGCGTCTAGGCATGACAGCGTCTGTCATCGCACCCGACGTGGACGGCAGTGGCGTTGTCCGCGTGCCGCTGACCGCCATTGTCGATCATGAACGCGGCCGTCAGGTGTGGGTGGTTGACCCGAAGACGTCTCGGGTTATCGCGCGTGAGGTCAAGCTGGGCGCCGCGCAGAACGACAGTGTCATCGTGGTTGGGGGCCTGGTGGGCGGAGAAACCGTCGTGAGTGCCGGCGTGCATATGTTGCAGCCTGGCCAGCAGGTAAAGGTGGCCGAGGCGGTAGCTGTCGCCAAGGCGGGGGGTGTGAAGTGAAAGGCATCAACTTGTCCGAATGGGCACTGAAGCACCAGCAGATGATCGCGTTCCTGCTGTTGCTGTTGTCCGTGGCCGGCGTGCTGGCATATGGCAGCCTGGGCCAGAAGGAAGACCCGGAGTTCACGATCAAGACCATGGTCGTCCAGGCGTACTGGCCGGGAAGCTCCGCCCAGCAGATGGCCGATCAGGTCACCGACAAGATCGAGCGCAAGCTGCAAGAGGTGGCGGAGATCGACTATACATCCACCTATGTGAAGCCGGGCGAAACGCAGGTCAAGGTGAACTTGCGCGAGGACGTACCACCAGGCGCAGTGCCGGACGTGTGGTACCAGGTTCGGAAGAAGATGGGCGACATCCGGCACACCCTGCCACAGGGCACGCAGGGACCTTTCTTCAATGACGAGTTCGGGGACACCTTCGGTAACCTCTATGCCATCACTGGTGACGGCTTCGACTATGATGATCTGAGACGGATTGCGGATGCCGCGCGTAACGAGTTTCTTCGTGTCGGCGACGTCAACAAGGTCGACCTGGTGGGCAAGCAGGAACAGAAGATCTATGTGGAAGTCTCCACCGCCAAGCTCGCCTCGCTGGGGATCGACCCGGCACTGATTGCGTCGACGCTCCAACAAACCAATGCCGTGACATCGGGCGGGACAGTGCAAACCACCGCGGAACAAGTGCGGCTCGCTGTTAGTGGCGAGTTTGACTCGGTCGAAGGGATTCGCGCCATCGGCATCCGTGCCGGCCAGCGTACCTTCCGCCTTGGCGATATCGCCGACGTCCGTCGTGGCTTTGTGGAGCCTGCCACCTCGAGGATGCGCTTCAACGGCAACGAGGCGATTGGACTTGCGGTGAGCATGCGCAAGGGCGGCGACGTGATCCGGCTTGGAACAAAGCTGGACGAAACGGTAAAACGCATCGAGTCCCACTTGCCGGTGGGTGTGCAGATCCACGCCGTAAGCGACCAGCCACATATCGTTGAGCACTCCGTATTCGAGTTCAAGAAGAGTCTGGCCGAGGCGGTGATCATTGTGCTCGTTGTGAGCTTCCTCTCACTCGGCTTGCGCACGGGACTGGTCGTCGCGCTCAGCATCCCGCTCGTGCTGGCCATGACATTCCTGGCGATGTACGTGATGGGCATCGACTTGCAGCGCATCTCGCTGGGTGCGCTGATCATTGCGCTCGGACTGTTGGTCGACGACGCCATTATTGCCGTGGAAATGATGTCGCTGAAGCTCGAGCAGGGCTGGGACAAGTTCCGCGCCGCCACATACGCCTACACAGCCACGGCCTTCCCGATGCTCACCGGCACGTTGATCACGGCGGCGGGCTTCCTTCCGGTCGGCTTTGCGAAGTCGGGCACTGGCGAATATGTGTACTCCCTGTTCCAGGTGGTGGGCATTTCACTGTTGTTGTCGTGGATCGTGGCCGTCCTCTTCACGCCATATATCGGTTTCAAGCTGTTGAAGGAGCATGCGCACGCGTCGCATGACGAGGATGCGGTCTACCAGCGCGGCTTCTATGTCAAGTTCCGCCACTTCATCGACTTCTGCCTTAAGCAGCGCGTGTGGGTACTCGGCATCACGCTCGCGGCATTCGTAGGCGCACTGGTGCTGTTCAAGGCGATACCCCAGCAATTCTTTCCGGCGTCTGACCGGGCCGAACTCATTGTGGACCTGTGGATGCCGAAGGCCTCGACCTTTGAGGCGAGTCAGCGCGAGGTCCAGAAGCTGGAAGGGCTGCTCAAGGGCGATCCGGACATTGCGGCGGTGACCAGCTTCGTTGGAAACGGTACGCCACGATTCTACCTGCCGCTCGATGTGCAGACGCCCAATCTGAACTTGGGCGAGATGCTGGTGATGACGAAGGGCGGTGAGGCAAGGGAGCGGGCGAAGGAGAAGCTCGAGAAGCTGTTCGACGAAGGATTCGCGAATGTGCGGGGCCGCGTCAATCGACTGGAGAACGGTCCGCCTGTCGGATACCCGGTGCAGTTCCGCGTGTACGGGCAGGACAACGTCAAGGTTCGTGCGATCGGTCAGCAGGTGGCGGACATCATGCGCGAAGAGCCGCATGTGCGCCAGGTCAACCAGGACTGGGGCGAGCGAATCAAACGCGTGCAGGTCGACGTGGACCAGGATAAGGCGCGTGCACTGGGCATCAGTTCAGGCCAGATCAAGGAAGCCCTCGAGGCCTCGTTGTCGGGCACGCCAATCACGCAGTACCGTGAGGAGGACCAGGGAGTCGACGTGGTCTCGCGCCTCGTCGCGGCGGAGCGCACGGACCTGAACAACCTGAAGGACGCCAAGATCTATGTGCGCGACGGAAAATTTGTGCCCGTCTCGCAGGTGGCCCGGCTCACGCTTGACAGCGAGGACAGCGAACTCTGGAGGCGCAACCGCGTGCCAACGCTGACCGTTCGTGCCGACATCGCGGGGGCGCAGGCACCTGACGTCACGCGTGCGCTACAGCCGAAGATCGACGCATTGGAAAAGGCGCTTCCGCTCGGCTATGGCATCGAGATCGGAGGCGCTTACGAATCGAGTGGGAAGGCCCAGCGTTCTGTTTTCGCGGTGATGCCTGTGACGATTATCGCGGTGCTCTTGCTGCTGATGATTCAACTTCAGGACATGAAGAAGATGGCGATGGTCCTGCTGACCGCGCCGCTCGGGCTGATCGGTGTCAGCGCGATCATGGCCGCGTTCCAGATTCCATTCGGTTTTGTCGCCATGTTGGGCGTTATCGCCCTCGCTGGAATGATCATCCGCAACTCGGTGATCCTGGTCGTACAGATCGATCAGGACGTGGGCGCGGGCGTCGCACTGTGGACGGCCATCGTCGAGGCGGCGGTGCGACGGCTGCGTCCGATCGTGCTGACTGCTTTGGCGGCAATTCTGGCGATGGTGCCGCTTACACACTCCGTGTTCTGGGGCCCAATGGCGTGGGCAATCATGGGAGGGCTCGCCGTTGCCACGGTGCTGACGCTCGTCTTCCTTCCCGCTTTGTATGCGACCTGGTACCGGGCCAAGCGCCCCGCGACCGTCTGATCGCAAATATGACGATGAGAGTTATTTCGATGAAAGGTTTGAGCATGGCCCTGCGGGCCGGGCAAGTGGCTTTGGGCTGCATGCTTTTCCTGAACGCTGGAGAGTCGGGCGCTATCGATCTCGTGGGGTCCTACCAGCAGGCATTGGCGCATGATCCGACAAGCCTAGCGGCAAATGATGCACTCACGGCAGGGCGGGAGATGGCTGTGCAGGGCGACGCCTTGCTGCGTCCCCGCGTAAGCCTGCAAGCGGCACTGGACCGGATCAACAATCGTTCTTCCGGCAACCCGCCGGCCGAGGCCGCACCGTTGGTATCCGCCGATAGTTCAGGCACTGCGCGGCAGGCCGGTGTGATGCTCATTCAGCCACTGTACGACAGGACCGCAGTAGCCACGAGGAAGCAGTTGCGCGAGCAATCGAACCTGGCGCAAACGCAGTTCGACCAGTCTCGCCAGAATCTGGCCTTGCGGGTGGCGGAGGCATACTTCGGCGTGGTATTGGGTGAGGAAACTCTCCGTGTGGTACAGGCCGAGAAGGCGGCCTTGCGACAGCAACGGGACCGCGCGAAGGCGCGCTTCGACATCGGCCAGGGCAAAATCACCGATCTTCATGAAGCCCAGGCCCGCCTGGATGGGGTGGAGAGTCGCGAAGTCACGGCGCAGTCTGCGCTAGAGCAACGACGCGCGCGATTCCTGGAAACGGTCGGCATGCCGCCCGATCAGCTCAGCGGGCTAGCGCCAAATTTCGCGCCGCGACCGCCGGAACCGGACAATCTCATGGCGTGGCAGGCAAGGGGTGAAGATCAGAGCTACGTCGTGAAGACCAAGCAGTCGGAGCTCGACATTGCCGGCGCGGAGATCGACAA
The DNA here is from genome assembly GCA_000955785.1 of Burkholderiaceae bacterium 16. GTDB lineage: Bacteria > Pseudomonadota > Gammaproteobacteria > Burkholderiales > Burkholderiaceae > Cupriavidus. The sequence continues at coordinate 261 of JYOD01000174.1, read as the reverse complement.
GTACCGCGTCAGCAGTCGCCCGACCGTCGCGCTCGTGGCACGTTATGGCGCCCAAGGCCAAACCGGCAATCTGGCTCCCTGGGTTGCAGCCAGCAACACCCGCACCGCGACGATCGGCTTGCAGCTCAACATTCCGCTGTACGCGGGCGGCGGACTGGATTCGCGCGAGCGGGAATCCGTTGCGAGGAAGAGCCAGGCGGAGCAGGAGGTTGCCGCCGCCCGGCGAGACGTGCGCTTGAATGTGCAGGACGGATTCCTCTC
>JYOD01000173.1 GCA_000955785.1 Burkholderiaceae bacterium 16 | reverse complement strand
AACAACCAACACCGCCAAAATCTAAAGCCAACGGTTTTGCACGCCGCCATAGCCCGCCCCCCCACCCCCCTTCCACGCTACAATCCCGCCAGCCTCAAATACCCGGTTCCCCCAATGGCCAACCTAATCTTCACCCTCGCCGCCTACCTGATCGGCTCCATTTCCTTCGCCGTCGTGGTCAGCAAGGCCATGAACCTGCCTGACCCGCACACCTACGGCTCCGGCAATCCTGGCGCCACCAACGTCCTGCGCAGCGGCAACAAGAAGGCCGCCGTCCTGACGCTGATTGGCGACGCCTTGAAAGGCTGGCTGGCGGTCTGGCTGGCGGAGCGTTTCGGCCCGGCCTACGGCCTCGACGACACCGGCATCGCGCTGGTGGCCGTGGCGGTCTTCCTGGGCCACCTGTTCCCGGTCTTCTTCCGGTTCGCCGGCGGCAAGGGCGTAGCTACCGCAGCCGGCATCCTGTTCGCCATCGACCCGCTGCTGGGAGCGGGCACGCTGGCCACGTGGCTGATCATGGCTTTCTTCTTCCGCTATTCGTCGCTGGCGGCGCTGGTGTCCGCGGTCTTCGCGCCCTTCTTCTATGTGCTGATGCAGGGCGTGGACGTGATCGCCGGCGCGGTCTTTGCGATCAGCGTATTGCTGGTGGTTCGCCATCGCCAGAATATCGGCAAGCTGCTGGCGGGCAAGGAAAGCCGCATCGGCGAAAAGAAGAAGGTGCCCGGCGCCTGAAGGCGGAAAGCATCCAAATGCCAAGAAGAAAGCCCGCGCGAAGCGGGCTTTCTTCTTGGCGAGGCGGAAAGAGGGAATGCGCTTACGGCATCTTGCTGAGGATGTCGTTCATCTCGTCCGAAGAGAAGGCACGCAGCGTCTGGGTGCGCACATTGCCCGCCATGCCCAGGGACAGGCCGAACGCGGTCATGGTAGCGTCGTCTGGCGCCGTAAAGGTCACTACAAGATCATATTGCCCTAGCGTCCAGTAGATATCTTTCATGTCGATGCCGTTTTTCTTCGCTAATTCGCGAACGGCAGCGGCGCGCTTGGTTGTGTCTTTTACGGTACGGATTCCCTGGTCGGTAAAGTTTAAGAGTGCTACGAAAGTTGCCATGATGCGTCTCCTGATCAACTGGAATGGCACTACGCGTCGCCAAAGCGCACAGAGCAAGTACGTGCTGCAATCTGCGTACCATGCGAGACATCGTCTGGCCCGCATGGTCATGACACCAGGCTGAAGCGCCCGCGGCGGGAGAAATTATCCGAAAATGTTCCAGGATTGAGACGCTCCGGGACGCCGCGGCCAGTATCCGGCGCGGCGCCGAAGCTGCATTTGAAGCGGTGTTCAGGCCGCCTGTGCCAGCGCCGCGAACGGAAACACCATTTCCACCCGCAACCCGCCCTCGGCACGGTTTTCCAGCACGAGCCGGCCGCCCGCCTGGCGCACCAGCCGGTCCACGATGGCCAGGCCCAGGCCCGAATGCGCATTGCCGCCGCGCGCCGGATCCAGCCGCACGAAGGGCAGCGTCACCTTGTCCATCGCCTCCGGCGGAATGCCTTCGCCGTGGTCTTCCACCACCATGTGCCAGCCATCGGCCTGGCGCGAGGTACTGAGCAGCACCGGCGGAGCGCCATAGGCATACGCGTTGTCGATCAGGTTGCCAACGATGCGGTCGAGCTGGGTGGCGATCATGCGGAATCCTTCGCCTGCCATCAGCGACACTTCCACCGACTTGTCCTGCTCCGCCAGCGAAGCGGCCAGTTCGCCGATGCGGCGATCCACCGGCACCGGCCGGGCGGCAGGCTCGCCGCTCTGGGCAAAGGTGAGGAACTGTTCGACGATGGCCGACATGGATTCGACGTCGCGCGTCACGCCGGCCGCCGCCTTGGGATCGGCCAGCATCTCGGCGCGCAGCCGCAGCCGCGCCAGCGGCGTCTTGAGGTCGTGGGCGATACCGGCCAGCATGGTGTTGCGTTCCTGGTCGATACGGGTCAGGTCGGCCATCATGCGATTGAAACGCACGATCAGCTGGCGCAACTCGTGCGGGCCGCGTTCGCGCAGCGGCTCGACGGTGTGCTGGCGCGACAGCTGCTCGGCGGCCGCGGCCATGTCGCGCACCGGGCGCTGGATCTGCCAGGCGATCAGCAAGGCCACCGCCATGGCCACCCCGACCACCAGGATCACGCCGGGCAGCAGGCGATTGTCGGGCGGCGGGTTGACCACCCACAGCACCGGCATCGCGATCCAGTCCTGCCGCTGGGGTAGCTTGATCCAGATGCGCGACGTCTCTTCTTCTTCGAGCCGCACCTGGGTACCGGCCGGCATGCGCTGCGCGAACTTCTCGACCAGCCGGCGCGCCCTGCCCTTGGCCGCCACGGTATGCTCCGCCGCGCTGGCCTCGCTAGCCACTTCCACCAGGCTCGGCAGCTTGACCGGCGGCTGCGCCGCAAGCGCGCGCTGGATGCTCTCGAACTGGAACATCATCTGTTCGACGGAGTAATCCATCTGCTGCTGGCGGCGATCCATGCGCAGGATGGCAAGCCAGGAAAAATGGCTCAGCACCAGCACGGCTGCGATCAGCAGCGCGATGCGTCCGAACAGCGTATCGATGCGCAGCTTCATTGCGGTATGTCGTCTGCTTCGTCAGGCACGAAGGTATAGCCTCGCCCCCGCACGGTCTGGATGTAGCGGGGACGCTGGGCGTCCTCGTCGAGCAGGCGGCGCAGACGCCAGATCTGCACGTCGATGCCGCGATCGCTGATGCCGCTGGCGGTGCCGTACATCAGTTCCACGATGCGCTCGCGCGACAGCACCTCCAGTGGATGCATCAGCAGCAACTTGAGCAGCGCGAATTCCGTATCGCTGATCGCCACCTGCTCGCCGGCGCGCGCCAGCGCGCGCTGGCGGAAGTTGACGCGGAAGTGCCCGAAGGCCATGCCCTCGCGGTCTTCCGGCGCGGCGGCCGGGCGCGCCAGCTTGCGGCGCAGCACGGCATTGATGCGGGCCAGCAGCTCGCGCGGCGAAAACGGCTTGCCGAGATAATCGTCGGCGCCAATCTCCAGCCCGACGATGCGGTCGATCTCGTCGCTGCGCGCTGTCAGCAGGATCACGGGAATGTCGTCATTCTTGGCACGCAGGTTGCGCAGCGCCGTCAGGCCATCCACCTTCGGCATCATCAGGTCGAGCACGATCAGGGCCGGCCGCTCTCGCTCCAGGCGCGCCTGCAACCCTTCACCATCGTGCAGCACGGACACGGCGAAACCCTGCTGGCTTAAATACTCGCGCAGCAGGTCGCGGAGTTCGGGATCGTCGTCGACGACCAGGATCTGGGTAGGCTGATTGGCTCGCATAGGCAGATGATAGCTAGGCTGGGCGCGGCGATCCGGGCGAATTGTTTCAGGGCATTACACCCGAGCCGCTGGTAATGGTCTGTAAGAATGGATGCCGGCGTTGAAACATCAAGGGCATCAAGGCGCATTATGCTTCGCTTATGTTTGCCGTTGCCGGCGGTCGCCGGATCAAACGGACCCGCCCCGATGCCGCCCGGCCACTACAAGCCGCGTGCTGCCTGCGGCACGTGCCGATGGCATTACGGCATACTGCTGCCTCTCTTACCCCGAAATTTGTCCGAACGCGCTCTCTTTTTCGCGTCGCTCCCAGGATCCGGTCATGGCCAAACCCGAAGAACATCAACAGGCTAAGCTGCCACCGCCGCCCAAGGCTGCCTCGCGCCGCCGCAAACTGATCGCCGCCGCGCTGATCCTGCTATTGGCCGGCGGCGGCTGGTACTGGTACAAGCACCGTGCCCCCGCCGCCAGCGCCCCTGGGGCGCCCGGCGCAGCCGGCGGTCCGGGCGGCCGCGGCGGTCCCGGCGGCCCCGGTGGCCAGCGCTCGCCGGTGGTGGTCAGCACCGTGGCCCAACGTAATATGGACGTCATCCTCAACGGCCTGGGCAACGTCACGCCGGTGGCCAACGTGACCGTGCGGGCCCAGGTGTCGGGTCCGCTGCTCAAGGTGCTGTTCAAGGAGGGCCAGATGGTCAAGTCCGGCGATGTCCTTGCCGAGATCGACCCGCGCCCGTTCCAGGCCACGCTGGACCAGGCCGTGGGCACGCTGGCGCGCGACCGCGCCCTGCTCGAAAACGCCCGCCTGGACCAGAAGCGCTACCGCACCCTGCTTGGGCAGGACTCGATCTCCAGCCAGCAGGTCGACACCCAGGATGCCCTGGTGCGCCAGTACGAAGGCGTGGTCAAGACCGACCAGGCCAACGTGGACAGCGCCCGCCTGCAACTGGGCTACACCCGCATCGTGGCGCCGGCTTCGGGCCGCATCGGCCTGCGGCAGGTCGATCCGGGCAATATCGTCAGCACCAGCGACACCAACGGCATCGCCCTGATCACCCAGATCCAGCCGATCGCCGTGCTCTACACCATCCCCGAAGACAACCTGCCTTCGGTACTCAAGCGCCTGCATGCCGGCGAGACCATTCCGGTCCAGGCCTGGGACCGCCAGGCGCGCAACCGCCTGGCCGAGGGCACGCTGCTGACCACCGACAACCAGATCGACACCACCACCGGCACGGTCAAGCTCAAGGCGATCTTCCAGAATACCGACGGCCTGCTGTTCCCTAACCAGTTCGTCAACATGCGCACGCGCGTGGACACCATCGAGGATGCCACCGTGGTACCGGTGGCGGCCATCCAGCGCGGGCAGCAAGGTACCTTCGTGTATGTGGTCGACGAGAGCAGCAGGGTCAAGGTCCAGGTGGTCACGCTGGGGCCGTCCGACGGCGAGCGTACCGTCGTGACCAAGGGCGTGCAGCCCGGCCAGCGCGTGGTGATCGACGGCGCGGACCGGCTCAAGGAAGGCATGACGGTGGAAACCGTGGACCCGGCAGCGCGCGCTGCCGCGCTGGTGCCGGCCAGCGCGCCGCGCGGGCGCGGACGCCGTCGCGATGGTGGCCCGGGCGGTGCCAGCGGCAGCGGGGCTTCCGGCGCGGCGGGTGCCTCCGGCGCCCA
>JYOD01000172.1 GCA_000955785.1 Burkholderiaceae bacterium 16 | reverse complement strand
TATTTACGGACTGGTGAGTAAGGAGACTGCTGTATCGCGCTCGTAGCTCGTGAGGGCCGTTTTTGTCACTTCCCGTATTGTTGCGGCGGCTTGATACAGACGGGTACAAATAACGGTGCGGCTGAAGATTCAAAGAAGAACGAGGCTTGTAACGCAGCTTGTCCATCCCGGTGCTCCACACATTGCTACACGCGATCGGGCGCATACCTCAACCGGCTTGGCTTCCGCCTTGGCGTGACGACTGGACGGCACGCCCTTGTATCGCCATGTATTCAATGGGCAGTCAGATACACAAGCTTTCAATGCCACAGCCCTGCGGAAACAGGGCGGATACACGATCACCGTCAAATGGCACATGCCCCTGACGCGCGCACGGCATGGCTCACGGTTGCCCGCTCACAGCAAGTCCGGTGGCATGAACATGGCGGTCATTGCAGACCGCCTGTTTCCGAACCGTATCCCCCGAAATCAAGAGCCACGGAAGACCATTGGAGGTCCAATGAAGAAGACACTCGCGGTGATTGCCGCATCCGTAGTCGCCAACGGTGTGTACGCCGAGTCCGGCGTCACCCTGTTCGGCGTCGCCGATGCCGGCATCGAATACAACAACCACGCCGGGCGCGTGGGCGACAACCTCTGGCGGCTGAGTTCCGGGAACCAGTCGGGCTCGCGCTGGGGCGTGCGCGGCGTGGAGGATCTGGGCAGCGGGCTGAAGGCTGTCTTCCAGCTGGAAAGCGGCTTCGACCTGGATACCGGCAACTCGGGCCAGGGCGGGCGCCTGTTCGGCCGCAATGCCTACGTCGGAACGGAGAGCCAGTATGGCTCACTGCTGCTGGGACGGCAGCAGACGGCATTGCGCGACTTCGGCAACCTCTACGACCCGGCCGCATTGTCCGATCACTACGGCATCCTTGGGATCGCGCCCGAATTCGGCGCGCGCGCGGACAACGCCGTGAAGTATGTCGGTCGGTTCGGGGGGCTGACCGCCTCCGCCTTGTATTCGTTCCAGGCCAATGGCAGCGAGGTGGCCGGCAGCAACGTATTCGGACGCGACTTCGGCGCGTACCTCAGCTATGCCGAGGGCCCGGTTTCGGTGGGTGTGGCCTATGACGACGCGCATGCCGGCACCCCGGGCAATCAGGCGCCGGTCCTGCGGCGCTATGCGGTGGCCGGTACGTACGCTGTGGGCCTGGCCAAGGCCTTCGCGGGGTACCGCCTGGCCAAGGCACTCAATGGTGCCACCCTGCCCGGCGCACAAGCAGCCAATGCCGGCTCGAACCTCTACTGGCTCGGCCTGGCGTACAAGCTGACGCCGGCATTCTCGATGACCGGCGCGGCCTATTACCAGGATTTCCGCCAGACCGGGTCGGACCCGTGGCAGTTCGTGGTGACGGGCGACTACGCGTTCACCAAGCGCACCGACGTCTACGCGTCGGTGTCATACGCGCTCAACAAGGACAAGTCGTACCTGGGCGTCAACGGCTTCAACAGCGGCACCGGCGCGACGGCGGTCTATAACGTGCAGCCTGGCATGAGCCAGCTGGGCGCGGTGGTAGGGGTGCGCCACAGGTTCTAATGCCTTGGCCTTAGCGACACGGAATGTTCGCCGCCGGCGTACGTCCGGTCCGGAACAATTCGGGCGTGATATGGATAGGGAGGGCGCCAGGCATACCTGCCGGGAAGCTACGTGTGCCCGAAGCGGCGCATCACAGGCACCCCGCCTTGAATCGCAATGTATCGGGCGGTGGCTTTGGCACAGTTTCTTACCGGCCCTGCCCTGCGCCGATACATCGCGGACATGCGGCTGGTGTCTCATCACGGTAATCGCGGACTCGCGGCGTCGCCACGCCCGCCCCTACTGGAAGACGATGATGTCCACTCTCCTGCTTGCCTATCTCGGCGGCATGCTGACGATACTGAGCCCATGCATCCTCCCCGTCGTGCCCTTCGTGTTCGGCACCGCTAGCCAGCCTTTCCTGCGCTACAAGTTGCCGATGCTCGTCGGCCTTGTCCTCGCTTTCTCGCTGGTCGCCACGCTGGCGGCGGTGGGCGGCACGTGGGCATTCGAGGCCAGCCGAGACGGCCGCTACATTGCGCTCGCGCTGCTGACGCTCTTCGGCCTGACCTTGCTTTCGCCACGGCTGGCCAGCGCCCTTGCGCGCCCGCTCATGACGCTCGCCGAGCGTCTTCTCCCACCGCGGGGCGCCGCCCGTGCCGTGCCGGGCATCGGCTACGCGCTGATGCTCGGCATCGCCACCGGCCTGGTATGGACACCGTGCGCGGGGCCAATCCTGGGCCTCGTGCTCGCCGGCGCTTTCCTGCACGACGCCCAGGCTCAGACCACAGTGCTGCTGGTGGCCTATGCGGCGGGCGCGGCGACGTCGCTGGCCCTGGCGCTGGCCGTCGGGGGGCGCATCCTGGGCGCCCTCAAGCGGTCCCTGCAGGCCGGCGAGTGGATCCGCCGCGGCCTCGGCGCGGCGGTGCTCGGTGGCGTGGCCGCGGTCTCGGCCGGGGCCGGCACGGGTCTCCTTGCCGTGTTCCCGGGTGCGGAAACCACGCGCTTCGAACAAGCGCTGCTGAACGCGTTCCACGCTGGCCATCCCGCACCGGCAACCGCCGCGACGACGATGGCGGCAGCCGGTGGCGGCATGATGCGCGTAGCGGCTGAATCGCTTCCGGCCCGGCGCAGCGGCTTGCCCTACGAAGGCCGGCTCCCGTCGCTCGACGGCGCTGTCGAATGGCTCAACGCCCCGCCGCTGACGAGCGAGCAATTGCGCGGCAAGGTCGTCCTGGTGGATTTCTGGACGTACTCCTGCATCAACTGCATTCGCACGCTCCCCTATATCCGCGCCTGGGCGGAAAAATACAAGGACCAGGGGCTGGTGGTCATCGGCGTGCATACGCCCGAGTTCGCCTTCGAGAAGCGAATCGGCAACGTGCGCCAGGCCGTGGAGCAATTCAAGATCCGCTACCCGGTCGCGGTGGACAGCGACTTCCGGATCTGGCGGGCGTTCGGCAACAGCTACTGGCCGGCGCTGTACTTCATCGATGCCAGCGGGCAGATTCGCCACCACCAGTTCGGCGAAGGCGGCTATGAACAGTCCGAGGCTGTCATTCAGGCTTTGCTGAAGGAAGCCGGCGCGCAAAAGGCCGGCACCGCGCCGGTCAAATTCGACACGTCCGGTGCGCAAGCGGCGGCAGACCTGGACAACGTGCGCTCGCGAGAGACCTATATCGGCTACCAGCAGGCATCCGGCTTCGCTTCGCCCGAGGGCCTGCGCGCCGGCACCGCACGCGACTACACGATCGCCGAGCCGCGCCTGAATAGCTGGGGCCTGAGCGGCAACTGGACCGTGGACGCCGAACAAGCCACGCTCAACCGCGCCGGCGGCGGCATCGCCTACCGCTTCCGCGCGCGTGACCTGCACCTCGTGCTCGGCCCCGGCGCCGACGGCAAGCCGGTGCGCTTCCGCGTCATGGTCGACGGCAAGGCGCCCGGCGCCAACCACGGTACCGATACCGATGCGGATGGCAACGGCACCGTCACGCAGACCAGGCTCTACCAACTCGTTCGCCAGTCGGGAAAGGTCGGCGAGCACACCTTCGACATCCGTTTCCTGGACCCGGGCGTCCAGGCCTTCGTCTTCACTTTTGGGTAACCGTTTCCGTGAAAGGAATCAGCGTTGCCGGTTCCGCCGCCTACTGCTTGCCCGATGACTTCCGGCTGGCGGCAAACATCGACATGCGGCGCGTAATGTGCTTAAGGAACTCGGTTGCCGCAGCAGGCAGGGGCCGGCCGGTCTTCACAAGCAACCGCGCTTGGGTGCCCCTGAGCAATGGATGATTGATCGGTACGGTGACCAGGCTCCCGGCCGCGATCTCGCGATACGCCGCGAATTCTCCAATCAGCGTAATGAAGTTCTCATAGGCGACAAATTGCTTCAGCGCCGTCAACGAGTTGGTGACGAGCGTCGGGCGGATCTTTATGTTCTCCGCGAACTCCAGCATCTTCGCGGCGTGCCCGATGCCGAAGGATTCCGGCATCAGCGCAAGGGGGTAGGACAGCAAATCGCGGATGCCGGCCTCGCCGCCGCGCAACGCCAGCGGGTGATCGGGACGAACCAGCAACACCACGGGCTGTGGAGAACTGGCACGGTACTCGATGCGCGGGTGAGGCGGTGGATTATAGGCAAGGCCGATGTGGGCGCGGCTCTCAGCGACTTCGTTCAGGACTTCGTCGACTGGCAGGATCTCCATGCTGATATCCAGCATCGGGTACCGCGCGCAAAACGGCGCAAGGACTTCGTTGACGAGCGCATCGACATAGCCCTCGCTCATGACCACCTGGACCTTGCCTTGCTGCAATCCCTTCAGCGCGTGCAGCTGGTCCTCGAGATTCTCCTGATGCGAACGGTAGCCGCGCCAGAATTCGAGCAGATGTGCAGCGGCCTCCGTCGGCTTCACACCGCGCGACTGGCGTTCGAACAGCGTAACACCCAGTTCTTCTTCAAGCAGCCTGATCTGTCGAGTGATCACGGAGGGTGACGTATTGAGGCTGTCCGCCGCCCCGCGAATGGTGCCATGCGTCAGAACCTCACGGAAGTATCGCAATCGCAGCTGATTGATCTCTCGCATGTCGAAACACCATTGAGCCGATGTGTTGGGCGGAAGCTAACCATACATGAACTTCATCGCGCCTGCTCGACCATCCCGCGCCATGACGATCGGACCTGACTCCGGCCATCTTCACCATCCGATGCGGATGGGATGGGTTGCGTTGCTCAGATTAGAACGAAGCGTGAACGCGGTTACTGTTGGTCGGAACCTCCGGCTCTGTCACCATCGGCGGCACCGATAAGCGACATCAAACACAACGCACTGGAGACCGGCATGTTAGTCATTCCGAATGAAAGCGTCGTCGACGACACCTCAACGCTCTACAACAAGATCAACTGGCGCCTGTTGCCGTTCCTCCTGATCTGTTACCTGTTTGCCTATCTCGACCGGGTCAACATCGGCTTTGCCAAACTGCAGATGCAAAGCGACCTCGGCTTCTCCGATGCCGCTTACGGCGTGGGTGCAGGCATCTTCTTTCTCGGCTATGTACTGTTCGAGTTGCCAAGCAACCTGCTGCTGCCTCGCGTGGGCGCGCGCAAGACGTTCAGCCGGATCCTCGTGCTGTGGGGCATCACGTCTGCCTGCATGCTCTTCGTGCGTGATGTGCCAACGTTCTATGCCATGCGCTTCCTGCTCGGCATCTTCGAGGCAGGCTTTGCCCCGGGCATGATCTACTACCTGTCGTGCTGGTACGGACCGCAGCGCATGGGACGCGCCATCGCGATCGTCTTCCTGGCGGGACCGATCGGCGGCATTGTCGGAGGACCCGCTTCGGCGTGGCTGATGACCACCATGTCCGGCACAGCCGGCCTCGCCGGCTGGCAGTGGATGTTCTTGATCGAGGCCATCCCCTGCGTATTGCTAGGATTCCTTGCACTGTCGCTCGTGCCGAATCGCCCCGCGGATGCGGCCTGGCTGACGGACCAGGAAAAACGTTTTCTCGCAGCTGAGCTTGGGGTATCCGTCGTGCACAAGCACTCGTTCATGGCGGTGGCACGGGATGCAAGAGTCTATGTGCTCGCCCTTGCGTACTTCTGCATTATCGCGGCCATCTATGCCATGAGCTTCTGGCTCCCGACCCTGATCAGGGCGCAGGGCGTGACCGATACCTTGCAGCTCGGCTGGTACACCGCATTGCCATACCTTGGCGCCGCATTCGGCATGTACTACATGGGGCGCAGGTCCGATCAAAAGGGCGAGCGCCGATATCACAGTGCCGTTCCCGCGTTGTTTGCTGCCCTGTTGCTCGCCGGGTCGGTACTTGCAGACGGCAATCTCGGCTTGTCGCTTGTCCTGCTAACGCTCGGTACCACCGCGCTCTGGATGACTTACACGGTGTTCTGGGCCATGCCGGCCGAGTACATCAAGGGCCCGGCGGCAGCCGGCGGCATTGCGCTGATCAACACGATCGGCTTGTCCGGCGGTTTCTGGGGCCCCGCCATCATCGGGTGGGCCAAGACTGCGACCGGCAGCCTGCATCCTGGCGTGCTGGTCTTGGCGTTGATGCCGCTGATCGCCTCGCTGATCCTCCTCGCCAACAAGTTGCCTGAGCGCCGGTAGTCCACTGCAAAACCATGCACAAGGTTCCGAGAGGAACACACGAAAGAAGGAGCAACCATGCTTTTACATCTATCCACCTGGGCCGAAGTCGAACAGTTTCTCAAACGCAGCCGCGTGATTGTCGTGCCAATCGGTTCCAATGAGCAGCACGGGCCAACGGGGCTTCTTGGCACCGACTGGCTTTGCCCGGAGATCATCGCGCGCGAGGCGGAAAAGACAGCCGATATCCTGGTGGCGCCGACGTTCAACATTGGCATGGCCCAGCATCACCTTGGCTTTCCCGGCACCATCTCGCTGCGCCCGTCGACCTTCATTGCCGCGATCGGTGACTGGACCCGCTCACTGGTGGGGCACGGATTCGAGAAAATCCTGTTCCTCAACGGCCATGGCGGCAATGTGGCCTCCATCGACGCCGCGTTCTCCGAGATCTATGCCGAAGCCAGTTTTTCCCGGCGCCGCGCTGGATTCGCGCTGAAGCTGTGCAACTGGTGGGACCTGGCAGGCGTCAACGAGCTCGCGCGCGAGCAGTTCCCGACCGGCCATGGCTCTCACGCCACGCCTTCCGAGATTGCCATTACACAGTGGGCCTTCCCCGGCGCCGTGAAGTCAGCCGGGTATGCACCCCAAATCGCCCCATCGGGCCCCATCCGGGAGGCGCTCGATTTTCGTGCGCGGTTCCCGGACGGGCGCATCGGCTCTGACCCGGGACAGGCGACACCGGAAAAAGGACGCGCACTGGTCGAACTGGCCGCGCAAAGCCTCGCGCGCGAGCTTGAAGCATTCGGGTGTGAGCCAATGACCCTCTGATACGTGCGCGATCGCGAGGTCGCTACGGCGTACATAACGGGCTGCACCAGGGTTACCGCCCCCCCGAAGCCTGGTGAGGTATAGACTTTGAACGGGTGTGGCTCACACCTGTTGCCAATCTTCGAAGGAACGATGCAATGCTCACCCAGAAGACCAAGGACATCGTCAAATCCACCGCCCCGGTGCTGGCGGAGCACGGATACGCCATCATCCAGCGTTTCTATAAACGCATGTTCGAGGCGCATCCGGAACTCAAGAACGTCTTCAATATGGCGCACCAGGAACAAGGACAGCAGCAGCAAGCCCTGGCGCGCGCAGTGTATGCCTACGCCGCGAATATCGAGAATCCCGAGAGTCTCTCGGCCGTTCTGAAAAACATCGCAAACAAACACGCAAGTCTAGGTGTGCGGCCGGAGCAATACCCGATCGTCGGTGAACACCTGCTCGGCGCGATCAAGGATGTTCTCGGGGATGCGGCGACCGACGAGATTATCTCCGCCTGGGCGCAGGCGTACGGGAACCTGGCTGACATCCTGATGGGTATTGAAAGCGAGTTGTACGAGCGCTCCGCCGAGCAGGATGGCGGCTGGAAAGGCTGGCGGACATTCATCGTCCGCGAGAAGCGGCCCGAGAGCGACGTCATCACCTCGTTCATTCTGGAACCGGCCGATGGTGGCCCGGTGGTGAATTTTGAGCCTGGCCAGTACACCAGCGTCGCGATCCAGGTGCCCTCTCTTGGCCTGCAGCAGATTCGGCAGTACAGCCTCTCCGATGTGCCCAATGGGCGAAGTTACCGGATCTCCGTGAAGCGCGAGAGTGGCGGCACGACGCCGGCGGGTTATGTCTCTTGCCTGCTGCACGATCACGTCAGTGTTGGCGACGAGGTCAGGCTCGCCGCGCCCTACGGCAGCTTCTACATCGACGTAAATGCCAAGTCCCCGATCGTGCTGATCAGCGGCGGCGTAGGGCTGACCCCCATGGTCAGCATGCTGAAGAAGGCGCTTCAGGAACCGCCGCGGCAGGTAGTGTTCGTGCATGGCGCCCGCAATAGTGCAGTGCACGCCATGCGCAACCGTCTGCGCGAAGCATCGCATGAGCACGCGAACTTCAAGCTGCTTGTGTTCTATAACGAGCCACTCACGGAAGACGCCCAGGGTAAGGATTTCGATTACAAGGGTCTGGTCGACGTCAGTTTGATCAAGGATTCCATCATGCTGCCGGACGCTGATTACTACATCTGCGGACCGATCCCGTTCATGCGGATGCAGCACGATGCCCTCCAGAACCTGGGCATCCCGGAGACGCGCATTCACTATGAAGTGTTCGGGCCGGACCTGTTCGATGAGTAGAGCTGACCAGCGGCCAACCTAAGTCGCTGCTGGAAATTGCATAGCGCCTGACAGGGGACCACGCCCCACTTGACGCCCGGTTGCGTTCCGCACGTCCAACCGCTGGAGAATTTCACGGCGTCTGCAGCGACACACCGTACTGCGCGAAGATCTGCTGCAGTTCGCCGCTGCGGCGGATCGCGTCCAGCGCGTTCTGCAGTGACGCCGCGAGTTCGCTCTCGTCCGCCTTGACCGCCATGCCGATGGCCCAGCCGCGCGCGGGCAGCAGCGGCGAGGCAACGTCCACCGTGGCGAAGCGCGCGGCGGACTGGCCGGCCGCCTTGAGCGCGCTTTCGTATTGCGAGCGCGTGACCATCGCCGCGGCGATCTCGCCGGCGAACAGCGCGCGCAGCGTTTCGTCTGGCCCGGCATAAATCTTCACCTTGTCGCGCAGCGCGCCCTGCGCCCCGGACAACAGGGCATTGGCACCGGCGGAGCCCGCTTCCGCGCCGGTAGGCTGGCCGGCCAGATCCTCCAGCTGCCGGACCTCGGAGACGCGCTCGCGGTCGTGTACCAGCACGAACATCTCGCGGTGATAAGGCGCGAAGATCAGCGCCTTGTCGTTCGCGCGCATGAACGCACGGTCCACCGGCACATGCAGCATCACATCCGCCGGGCCATAGCCCAGGTAATGGCCACGCCACACCATATTGCGCAGGTCATCGGACATGTTCTCGTCAGCATCGAACGGCAGCAGCGACACCGACAGCCCCATCTGCTTGCTCAGGGCCTTCGCCAGCGCCACGTCGATGCCCGGCAACGGGTTGCCCGCTGCCGTGGAAAATGGCGGCAGGCTCTTATAGACGGCCACCTTCAAGGTCCCGCTCTGGCGGATCCTGGCCATATCGGCCAGCGACGGCTGGGCGCAGACGAGCGCGGCAAGCGCCAGCAGTGCGCCGGCCAGGCGACGGGAGCCGGCGGGGGCCGGCAGGGAGGGAGCGGCGTCCCGGAAAGGGCTGGCGCGCATGGGAGGTCTCCTGGTTTTCTTGATCTTTGTGTTTGCTAATCCGGGAATGCGGGAATGCGGGAATGCGGGGAAGCGTGGGCGGCCCCGCAGCCCTTACTCGTGCCGCGATTCGAGATAGGTCTTGATGGACCAGACCGCTTCCTGGCTCAGTACGCCATCGAACGGCGGCATGTAGACCCGGCCGTCTCGCGCGCGCCCCTTGCGCACGGTGGTGGTGAAGTATTGCGAGACCTCGCCCATGCATTCCTGCTTCTTCTTGGCGTTGGCCAGCGACGCGCAATCGCTGTCCAGCTTGCGCAGGTCCGGCGCGATGCCGCCCGACACCGCTTCCAGCCCATGGCAGCGCGCGCAGTTCTGGTTGTAGGCCGACGAGCCGATACGCAGTGCTTCCTGCTGCGCTTCGCCAGTCCGGTATGGATTATCCGGACGCCATTCTTCGCCGAGTTGCGGTAGTGTCTTGGTGTCCACTGCTTGCGGTGTGACGTCCCCATGGGCCGAGGCCGCTTGGGGTAGCGCCCCGGCCAGAAGCGTGCAGATGGCAATCAGGGCAAGTGTGCGGCGTGGTGTTTTCATCAGTGTCACCTCCAGTTGTTGAACTATGTTTTGAAGGTGACTTCCGCAAAAGCCATACCAAGCGCAAAGTGGGCCATAAACCGGACGAGGCCCCGGCAAATGGCAGGCGTGTGACACAGCATGCCGAAACCAGTGCCCTGGAATGCAACACCCTGGCAAGCGTTTTGCTTCATGAAGCAACACTTCGGGCCATGTCGACCACGCCAGGACCCGGAGCGACCCGTGCACAGATCGCGGGCGACTTCCACAGGAGACAGAAAAATGACTTTCCAAGCGGCCGGCGGCCCGCGCGTGCCCGGCGTCCCGCCGGCGGCAACGGGCAATCCGGCGGAGGGCGACCGGCCAGACCTGATCGCCCAGGCCCACCAGCGATCCGAAGCCTATGGCTTGCGGCCCTATGAATCGCCGGACTTCTGCCCGGTGCTGCAAAGCGAGCTGAAAACGCAGATAGAGCGCAGCCAGTCGCTGTTCACCCACGCGCTGCCGGTCATGGAGACGCTCTACGACCAGATCGTCAACACGCAGAGCATGGTGATCCTGACCGACGCCGCCGGCCTGATCCTGCACTCGCTGGGCGACGACGACTTCCTCGCCAGGGCCAACAAGGTGGCCTTGCAGCCCGGCGCGCTGTGGTCCGAGGAAAGCCGGGGCACCAACGCCATCGGCACCGCGCTGGCCGAGAACAAGGCCACGCTGGTACACGGCGCGGAGCATTTCCTGGAGGCCAACCGCTTCCTCACGTGCTCCTGCATGCCGATCCTCGATGCCTACGGCAAGACAGTCGGCGCGCTCGATGTGACGGGTGACCAGCGCGGATTCCACAAGCACACCATGGCGCTGGTGCGGATGTCGGCGCAAATGATCGAGAACCAGCTTTTCGCCAATGCCTTCCAGGACATGGTGTGCGTGCGTTTCCACTCGCGCGCGGAGTTTATCGGCACCCTGGTCGAAGGCATTGCCTCCTTTACGCCGGGCGGACGCTTCCTGTCGGCCAACCGCAGCGCGCAGTTCCAGCTTGGGATGTCGGTCGGCGCCTTGCACGCGCACACCTTCTCCTCGCTGTTCGGCCTGTCGCTGTCGCAGTTGTTCGACGCCGAGCGCAAGGCCCCGGGGGGCGTCGTGCACCTGCCGCTGCCAAGCGGCGTCAAGGTCAGCGCACGCGTCGAGTGGAAGGCGCCTGCCGTGTCCGTCCCGGCGGCTGCCATCGACAATGGCAGCGCGGAGGCGCACTGCATGCCTGATGCCGCCTCCCTGCCCCGCCGTGCGGGCGCGCAACCCGCCCGCCGCCCCGCCGGGCTGGACGACCTGGACACCGGCGACGCCCAGATCAAAGGCGTCATCACCAAGCTGCGCAAGGTGATCGGCAAGGATATTCCCGTCATGGTGCTGGGAGAAACCGGCACCGGCAAGGAACTGCTGGCCCGCGCCATCCACGCCGACAGCCTGCGCCATGCCGGGCCTTTCATCGCTGTCAACTGCGCCTCGATACCCGAGACGCTGATCGAATCCGAGCTGTTCGGCTACGAAGAAGGCGCCTTTACCGGCGCCCGCAAGAAGGGCGGCATCGGCAAGATGCTGCTGGCCAACGGCGGCACCCTCTTCCTGGATGAAATCGGCGATATGCCGTTGCACCTGCAGGCGCGCATGCTGCGCGCGCTGCAGGAGCGCGCGGTCACGCCGCTAGGCAGCAGCCGGGTGATCCACGTCGACGTGTCGGTGATCTGCGCCACAAATCGCAATTTGCGCGAGCAGGTGGCCAATGGCCTGTTCCGGGAAGACCTTTACTACCGCCTGAACGGCCTCGTGGTGCGCCTGCCGGCCTTGCGCGAGCGCACCGACCTCGATGTGGTGGCCAACAAGCTGTTACGCGAGGGCCAGGCAAACGGGGGACCGCGCATCAAGGATTCCGTGATGGCGATGTTCCGCAGCTATCACTGGCCGGGCAATATCCGCCAGCTTGGCAACCTGCTGCGCACCGCGCGCCTGATGGCCGAAGGCGAGGCGGAGATCACCGAGGACCACCTGCCCGACGATTTCCTGGAAGACCGGCTGGCGCGCCAGGCCACCCACCCCGCGCACGGCGCCACGCTGGAAGCCGATGCCGCGCCGGCCGGCGGGCGCGGCCCGGAGGTAGCGCCCCGCCCACAGCCCACCCGCCTGGCCGACGTCGAGGTGCTGGCCATCGTCGCCGCGGTCAAGGCGCACCACGGCAATATTTCCGCGGCGGCCAAGGCGCTCGGCATCTCGCGCAATACGGTCTACCGGAAGCTGGACGAGGCCAACGCGCTGCCGCAGCAAGATGGCTGAGACGGCAGCCGTGCGCGCCGGCTGGCGCTCAGGCCAGCGGCTCGCCGTGCATCCACAGGTCTTCCAGTTCGCGCCAGGCGTGCTGCACATTCAAGGGGTGACGCGAAGCGAAGTAGCGCCAATGGCGGTACGGCCCGGCGGCCGCCGGGCTGAGCACGCGCGCCGCATCGCCGCCCGCTTCCAGTGCGGCGGCAATGCCGCCGGCCAACGCATCCAGGTAGGCCAGAGTGGGCGCCAGCGTTTGCGCCGGCGTGCCCGGCGCTGTGCCCACCACGAGATCGGCGGGTAGCGCCGACACGGCCCGCAGCGCGCGCCGCCAGCCTTGCAGGGAAGCCTCCTGCATTTCCGGAACGCGGTCGCGGTAGGCCAGGCCGCCCACGCATAACAGCCGCCGCTGCGGTGCATGCAGCACAGTATCCGAAGCGCTATGCGCCCCCGTGTGGACATGCACCTCCCACGCGGTGGCGCCGGTCTGCAGGCGATCGCCTTGCCGCAAGCCGGGTTCCGGCAGCACGATCCGCGTGCCGCGCATCGCGGCTGGCCCCAGTTGCGCGGCCAGGCGGGCCAGGCACGCCTCGCAGCGCTGCCGCATCAGGCTGGCGGTGGCGGCAGAGGCCAGGAACGCGGGGCGCGGCCGCAAGCGCGCAAAGGCCGCGTTGGCCAGCACGTTCTCGGGATGCGCATGGGTGTTGACCACCCAGCGCACCGGCTCGGGCGTCACGGCCCGGATCGCCGCCAGCAACCCGTTCCCCCAGGCCAGATGCGGGCCCGGGTCGACCACCAGCACCCCGGCTCCGGTCACATGGACCAGGGTCGGCACCACCTCCCCTGCATTGGCCAGCGCCACCTCGGCATTGGCTGCGCTGGCCACATACACGCCAGGCTGCAGCCTCGCCAGCACCACGCGGCCAAGTACGGCGGCCGGGCCGGCGCCGCCGAGCGCCATCGCCAGCAGGGCGCCCATGAATCCGCGCCGGGTGGGATCCGTCACCGCCGACAGCCCGCCGCGCGGATGGCGGCCCGCAGGGCCTCGGCCATGGCACCGGCAGGCAAGTGTCCGCCGGGCACCCAGACCAGCCGCGCCTGGGGCATGACCGCCTTCAAACGCAGGGCGTTGGCCGGCCGGCAGACCTTATCGGCACGGCCATGCAGCAACGTCACCGGCACGTCGCGCGCACCGATCTGCGACGCCGCCTTCAGCAACGCCGGCTTGCCCAGCCCGGCGCGGCGGCGCAGGTAATGCGCCTGGATCCGGTATTTGTCCACCGCCGCCATGCGCTCGCGCCACGGCTGCCGCCCCGGCTGCGTCTGGCCAAGGCCCAGCATCCGCCGTTCGGCGCGCTGCCACTGTCCGGCAGTGTCCAGTTTTTGAACAGTCGTACCACTTTGCAACACTTGCGACACAGTGAGCAGGCGCGCCCGGGCATCGGACGCCCGCTCGCCGCTCGCCATGCGCCGCAGCATCGCGCCGCCGCGCGGAGAAAAAAGCCGATGGATATCGTCGCGGCCAGTCAGGAAAGCGCCCCGCAGGACCAGAGTCGCCACCGCGTCGGGATAGCGCGCGGCGTAGGCCAGCGCCAGCGCTGCCCCCCACGATCCGCCCACCACGCTCCAGCGCTGGACGCCAAGCGCCTCGCGCAACTGCTCCAGGTCTGCCAGCAGCGCGCCCGCCGTATTCCGGCGCAGCGTCCCGGCGGGCCGCGAACGGCCCGCGCCGCGCTGGTCGGGCATTACCACACGGTGCCGCAGCGGATCGAACCATGCCGCCATCGACGGACTGCAGCCGCTGCCCGGCCCGCCGTGAAGCACCAGCCACGGATCGCCGGTGGCCGGGCCCGCCTGCCGCACGTGCATGCGGTGGCCATCCCGCGTACGGAGAAAAAAACATTGGGACGGCAGCGGCGCTGCGGGCATGGATGTTGCCTCGGAAAGAACGCGGCGACGTTCGCCGCAAGAAGACGAGATGCATTCACTAACTATGCCACCCCCGAGGAGGAGACATGAACTGGAGTACCCCCGCCTACAAAGAACTACGCCTGGGTTTCGAGATCACGATGTACATCGCCAACCGCTGAGCACTTTTGCCTGAACGCCCCGATCTGGCAAGGCCCGCCCCCGCGGGCCTTTTTTCTCGCTGGCGGGCTTTTTGCTCTTCGACTCCGTAACGAACCCTATCGATACGTGCCATGACAATACTCCGGGTCCTGGGATCGGCCGCAGGCGGTGGCTTTCCCCAGTGGAACTGCAATTGCCGCAATTGCGATGGCGTACGCAACGGCACGCTGCGCGCCACGCCGCGCACGCAGTCGTCGATCGCCTTGAGCGACGAGGGACCAGACTGGGTGCTGGTCAACGCCTCCCCCGACATCCTCGACCAGCTGCGCCACGCGCCGGCGCTCCAGCCGGCGCGCCAGCCGCGCGACACAGGTATTGCCGGGGTGGTGCTGATGGATGCGCAGATCGATCACGTCACCGGCCTCCTGATGTTGCGCGAGCACCGGCAGGCGCTGCCGGTCTACGCCACCGCGGCGGTGCTGCAGGATCTCGGCACGGCGTTCCCGCTGACACGCATGCTGTCGCACTACTGCGGCCTTGACACGCACACGCTGTCCCTGGACGACGCGCCCTTCACGGTGCCGCCGCTCCATGGCGTGATGCTGACGCCGGTGCCGCTGGAGAGCAAGGCGCCGCCCTATTCCCCCAACCGCAACGCGCCGCGGCGTGGCGACAATATCGGGCTGCGCATCGTCGATGCTGCCACCGGCCGGCGCGCCTTCTATGCGCCCGGGCTGGGCCGCATCGAGCCGCACGTGCTCGACGAACTGCAGCGCGCCGACGTGGTGCTGGTGGACGGCACCTGCTGGCGCGACGACGAGATGCAGCAGCTTGGCTTCTCCGCCAAGACCGCGGCGGACATGGGGCACCTCGCCCTGTCCGGCCCGGGCGGCATGATCGAAACCCTCGACCGGCTGCCCGCGGCACGCAAGATCCTGATCCACATCAACAACACCAACCCGATCCTGGTGGACGACTCGCCGCAACGCGGCCTGCTGGCGGACCACGGCATCGAGGTAGCCTACGACGGCATGGAGATCACGCTATGACGCAAGCCACGGCATGGAGCGCCGCCGATTTCGAAGCACGCCTGCGCGCGAAAGAAACGGGCTATCACATCCACCACCCGTTCAACCTGTGCATGGCAGCCGGGCAATGCGCGCCGGAACAGATCCGCGCCTGGGTGGCCAACCGTTTCTACTATCAGACCAGCATCCCGCTCAAGGACGCGGCAGTGCTCTCCAACTGCCCCGACCGCGCCACGCGCCGCGAATGGGTCGTGCGCATCCTGGACCATGACGGCACCGAGACCCAGGAAGGGGGCATCGAAGCCTGGCTGCGGCTGGGCCAGGCGGTGGGACTCGAGCGCGAGGCGCTGTGGTCGCACCGGCACGTGCTGCCCGGCGTGCGCTTCGCCGTCGACGCCTACGTGAATTTCGCGCGCCGCGCGCCCTGGCAGGAGGCCGTGTGTTCCTCGCTGACCGAGATGTTCGCCCCGGAGATCCACAAGGAGCGCCTGGCCGGCTGGCCCGGGCACTATCCGTGGATCGAAGCGCAAGGCCTGGATTATTTCCGCTCGCGCATTCCGCTTGCGCAGCGCGATGTCGATCACGGCCTGCGCGTGACGCTCGGCTACTTCCGCACGCCGGAGCAGCAGCAGCGCGCACTGGACATCCTGCAATTCAAGCTCGACATCCTGTGGTCGATGCTCGACGCCATCCAACTCGCCCACCCATGACCCCGACCGAAGCCGACCTGACCAAGCCCACGCTACACCGAACCTTCCGCCTGCAGTGGGAAGACGCCCAGCAGAGCTGGATCCTGCTGTATCCCGAAGGCATGGTCACTCTCAACGACAGCGCGGCCGCCATCCTGCAGCGCTGCGACGGCAGCCACACCCTCGACATGCTGATCGACGACCTGCAGTCCGCCTTCGGCGTGCAGGGCATCGCACCGGAGGTACACGCCTTTGTCAAACATGCCATCGAACGCGGCTGGCTGGTCTGAGCCGCCGGCAGCCATAGCACTGCCCGGGCCGCCGCTATGGCTGCTGGCGGAACTGACCTACCGCTGCCCGCTCCACTGCGCCTTCTGCTCCAACCCGGTGGACTATGCCCGGCACGACACCGAGCTCGACACCGCCCGGTGGCGCGACGTTTTCACGCAGGCGCGCGCGCTGGGCGCCGTGCAACTGGGCCTGTCGGGCGGCGAACCCCTGCTGCGCAAAGACCTGGAAGCACTGGTCGAACATGCCCACGGGCTCGGCTTCTACACCAACCTCATCACCTCCGGCATCGGCCTCACGGATGCCCGGCTGGCCGCCTTGCGCGTCGCCGGGCTCGATCATATCCAGCTATCGTTCCAGGACTCCACGCGCGAACTCAACGATTTTCTCTCCAGCACCCGCACCTTCAACCTGAAGCAACGCGTGGCCCGCCTGATCAAGGCGCACGGTTATCCGATGGTGATGAACTGCGTGCTGCACCGGCATAACCTGCCCCACGTCGGCGCCATCATCGAGATGGCGCTGGAGATGGGCGCGGAATACCTGGAACTGGCCAACACCCAGTACTACGGATGGGCCTGGGAGAACCGGCAGGCGCTGATGCCCACGCATGAGCAACTGCGCGAAGCCGAAGCGGTCGTGAAGGCATACCGCGCCCGCATCGGCAACCGGTGCAAGATCCTGTTCGTGGTGCCCGATTACTTCGAGCAACGGCCCAAGAAATGCATGAACGGATGGGGCACAACCTTCCTTGGCGTGGCGCCCGACGGCGTCGCGCTGCCCTGCCATGCGGCCCGCATGCTGCCCGGGCTTGACCTGCCGAACGTCACCACGCGATCGCTACGTGAGATATGGCGCGAGAGCGACGCCTTCCAGCGTTTTCGCGGCACGCACTGGCTGCCGGAGCCTTGCCGATCCTGCGACTCGCAGGCGGAAGACCATGGCGGGTGCCGTTGCCAGGCGTTCCTCCTGACCGGCGATGCCGCCGCCACGGATCCGGTTTGCGATCGGTCGGGAGACCATGGGAAGGTCGCGGAGATCGTGCTGCAGGGCAGGCTGGCCGCGGTGCAGGCGCGCGGACGGGAGAGCGGGATGGTCTTCCGCAGCGATGGGAATTCGCTCAGGCTAAGCAGCGAAGGTAGCTGTGCTGGTAGCGAAAAACGGAAGTAAAAAATAGAGGTGCTTCGGACTTTCGTGTGGGTACTGTACGCCGGTACGAGTGGCCGGAAGCAAAACGCTGGTTTGCTCCCCTCTCCCATGAAATGGGAGAGGGGAGCTATGGCGGTGCCGGAACTAGCCCAGCGATGAATCGACCCACACGAAAGTCCAAAACACCGAAAATAGAGAACAAAAAGAGCAAAGACGTTTCACGCCGTGCCTGGGCTGCCGGGCGGGCCGATGTGAAGTGTAATAGCCTAGACTAAATCTGACAGTGGTTGGTTATCCATGCCGCCGCACATCGGTGCGAAGGGCGTAGCCCAGAGTGCCAGTGTGCGGCGGAATCCACAAGGAGTCCGCCATGACTCAGGAACAGAAAGTCATCCGTGCCAAGGTCGGCATACTGGAACTGGCCCGGCAACTGGGCAACGTGAGCCAGGCCTGCCGCGTCATGGGCTATTCGCGCGATAGCTTCTACCGCTTCAAGGAGTTGTACGAGCGAGGCGGCGAAGCCGCACGCGGGCCAGGTCGCCCCAGA
>JYOD01000171.1 GCA_000955785.1 Burkholderiaceae bacterium 16 | reverse complement strand
CGTCACACAAAGTGCGGAAGACCCAGTTTTACTACACTTCACGTCTAGCGCCCGCTCATTTGGGGCCTCCCCAAGTTTTGCACGCTCTCTTCTACGCCCGGCCAGCACCAGTATTTTGCCGACACCGGACCCGCGTTAGCCGAATTAATGATCCGCCGCGCCATATTAGCCGAAGATTATCGGCATTGACTATCCCTATGCAAAATCGGTGGGCTCCGACAGGCTGCCAGAAAATTATTCGTCTTTTCAAGCACTTAGCAACTCGCGGATGGTTCGCCGTCAATGAGAGTAGCAGCTTGAATGCTGACCTGAGGCCTGCTGCCGCCAAGCGGCGGTCGATGTTGGGCCGGTGTTGTCGGCGGGATGCGGCTCTGAAAAGCCAAAACCCCGCATGCGCGGGGTTCCGATGGGGGGGAGGGCCGGGATCCCGGACTCCCCCCCTCAAAAGCGACTGTACTGACGGCGCCCCTCCACCGCTCGGTGGGGTGTCATAGGCCCTGGAGCAGCTTCAGCGCCTCTTCCACTCGTTTGATGTGGGTGCGGGAGAGGTTCGCAACTGCAGCGCCTCCCATCAATCGGTTGTTCGAGATAGCCCGTACCTGATCGATCAACAGGTCCGTCTCCTCGGGCATGTCGCCGGGCTTGCCAATTGCTACTCGCAGAGGAAAGTAGTCCTGGTCCCGTCTCACCTGAGTAGTGCCCGGCACAACTATCGTCGTGGGGTGGCCTGCGTCGTTCAGAAGGTTGGTCTGAATGACGAGAGCCGGGCGCTTACGCTTGCCCGGCTCTTCTTTGTGCGCCTGGGGTTCGAAATCGACCTCCCAGATCTCACCTCGCTTTACTTTAGGCAAGCCCATCTCCTGCGGAATCGTCGAGGGCTTCGTTGAAGGCGAGATGTTCGGCCGATAGGCGGCGCGAGAGCATGGCAATGCGCTCGGCCATGAGGCGTTCATTCTTCTCGCGAACGGCTTCCCGGACATAGTCCGAGTTCGACATCCCCACCGCTTTGGCGAGGCTTCTTGTCTGCGACGCTAATTCCGGCGCCGCACGGAACGTCAGGACAGCTGCGCTCATATAGGTGCTCCAGAGTATAAGTGTTCGTTAGTGCATATTACGCACTCCCGTCCAGTGCGTTAATTGTAGCAGATTGGTGTATTACATCAACGTATGACGTATGGCGAATCGGACCGCCGGGCGCGGCTGAACAAAAATGCCGTATTAGACACTTTTGCAGTTATGCCCCGCCCTTCTTGCCAGTCATGATCGCCACGGCGCGTGCTGTCCGATGCGGGTGGCCGGAGCCCCGGTTGTTGGTATCGAATTCCAGTATATAAATTCCCCGTTTCCGGGCACAGTCCGGCTCGTACTGTTAGCCAGTGGGCTAGCCGCGACAAACAGCTTGCGGCTTCAACGGACGCTAGCGCTTGCGGCCCGCCGGGCGGCCTGCTGGGTGGTGTTTCTCTGGGATACTTGGGAGGGCATGCCGGCACCAGGCGTGCTTCGGAGGATCTCGCGAGATGCGGCCAGTTGTGCGTCCATCACCCTCAAGGTTCGGCGGTGCTTCGGCCCATTAGCGCGGACCGGAGCACCGGTGGGCTGGCCGCGTGGCAAGCGGCGACTTCCACGAGGAGGTCGAGCGCTCGCGCATGGGCCGCTGACGCTGTATGGCCGGCGTGCTCAACCACCAACGGGTACTTCGTCGACGCTCAGCGCGGCACCCATCCGCGCGCGCTACTCGGGCCATACTCCTGGGATTGATGGTATGCCTTTGCGGGCCATCCCCTACTCCAATTCCCTTGCCGCCACCACCAGAGTCCCTATGTGTTCTACGTAGAACACATAGGGGGAGGCCTGCCAAACCGTTGCTAATTCACAAACTCTTCCACTCCACATTGGAATTGTGATTGCTGCTGTATATCATTCGTCCCGTAGCGCATAGTGCGCCTAGAGTGTTCTACGTAGAACACTCGCCTGCAACCAGGAGGGCCGATATGGCAGCAAGGATCATCACCGTCTTCAATCAGAAGGGCGGCGTCGGCAAGACGCGCCTCTCATCCGAGATAGCAGGTACCCTCGCCCTGCTTGGTCACCGGTCTTTATACGTAGACCTAGATCAGCAAGGCACTGGCACGCGGTCCGCCTCGCAAGCGGCGGAGGAAAGCCCTTTTCCCGCGACCGTGACAAACTTGTCCGACAGCAAAACCCCACACATTGAGATTCGCAAGCAGCTGGACGTCTACGATTTTGTGGTGATCGACTGCCCGCCATCTGTAGAGGCCAAATTGCCGTCGATAGCGTTGCTGATTTCTGATCTCGGCATTATCCCTGTCGGCGGCTCAGGCGGCCAACTGTGGGCGTCGATGGCGGCCAAGCAATTGGGGATGGAGGCGCAGGTCAAGAACCCGACCCTGAAGTTGCGCTTTGTGGCAAACATGGTGAACCGCACGGTCCTGAATCGCGACGTGATCGCGCAATTGGAAGCCGACGAAGATGTGGCGCTCATGAAGACGCGCATCTCAGACCGCAACGTTTTCTGTGAAGCCGAAACAATAGGTCAGGTGGTGATGCAAATCGCCGGCAAGAATGACCCGGCCCGCGTTGAGATGCAAAGTCTCGTGCGCGAAGTGCTGGAAGTCCTGAACGAGGAGGAGTAATGGCTGGCAAAAAGTCATTTGGCTCGGCGCTGTCGGGCGGCGCGAAGGCAGAGATCGCAAAGCGCGCAAAACTAGACAACCGCTTCGACAACGTGACGGAGGCACTGGAAGGGCGTCCCAATTTGCTGGCGCCGCCAGTGAAGCCCAGCCCGGCGGCCGCAACGGCGGTGGCCGCCCCGGAAGTGTTCTACGTAGAACAAATTGTGGCCGCAGGCAAGGCGTCGCGGCACTACACCAGGCTGCCCATCGCGGTACTCGATGATAATCCGCTCAATAGCCGGACCTTCTACAGCGAGGAGAAGGTCCGCGCGCGCGCAACGTCGATCGCAGCGGAGACTCAGCTCACCCCGGCGCTGGTGACCCCCAACCCCACCCATCCCGGTCGCTATATTCTCATCGACGGGCACTACCGGAAGAGGGCGATCCGCCATCTCAACCAGGCGGACATGGATGTCTGCATTCTTGAGAATCTAACCAAGGTAGATTTTTACCGTTTGGCGCGTACGTTAAACGCTGAGCGCGAAGAAGAATCTGTGCTTGATGTCGCCTTCGGCTATCAGAAACTGCTGGATGAGGGCCTGGCCAAGACCGACGAGGAACTGGCTGCGATCGTTGGCGAGAGCCGGCCCAAGGTCAACAAGATGCTGGCTGTGGTGGCGCTGCCCAAGCCCGTGCAGGACGTGATCGCGCAGAACCCGAGCGCCTTCGGAATCTCGATCGCCTACGAACTGACCCTCTACGCAAAGAAGGTCGGCGAGGACAAGGCCGCCGCGCTGGCGGAGCGTGTCGTGGCGGAAGAACTGCCCTTCAACAAGGTCGAGGCGATCCGCAAGGCGGTGGAGCAGGGCGCCAAGCCCACCAAGGCCATGTCGCGCCAGCACAAGATCCGGCAAGGCGGCGCGGAGGTTGGCACTCTGAAGGAATGGGACAGCGGCCGCATCGTGCTCGACATCAAACTGGACGACCCATCCAAACGCGACAGCCATCTGGCGGCCCTCAAGCGCCAGTTCGGCCTGGATGAGGCCGCCTGACGCTATGCCGAACAGGTGCCGGATTGCCGCGAGCAGCTATCAAAGAAGGCACCCCGGCACGCTCGCACCAGGCCAGGAAGGCGCGAGCGGCGCGCGCGTAGGCGCGCCGGGTGTGCGGATTGCTAATGCCCGCGGCAAGAAAATGCCAGGAAGCGCGTCGCCGCGCGTCCGCCAGCGGCAACAACCGGGGGCGGCGCAGTGATCGGCATGGACGCGAGCAGCAGGCTCACAGCCGCATCACCTGATTCCAGTCGACGTTGTGGCCGGCCGCTTGGAGTTCTTGACCAAGCACCTGCCTCCAGCCATTGCCAGCATCCATCGCTACCCTAACCACGTCGAGGTAGTCGCTGGGGATTTCGAGCTCCCCCGCTTGAGCTGTTGAGGAAGGTGTCGTCAGAACTTCGCGACGACCTCTTTCGGAAAATTGTCGAACTGTTGAAAGAGGCTGGGATAGAAACCACAAGCGCTGGAGTTCCGCAGAACTAGAATGACTTGATTGCGACAGCGACAAACGCCATTGTGGGCGCTCAAATCACGAAGTACTACGGTGAAGTGGGCGCCGAGGTCATCATCGGCGCTAACGTCCTCAAGGACTTCCTGGCCGGGCTTCCCGACGTGTTCGGCGGGCACGCCGGTTTCCTACGATAAGGTTATGCAACAAGGGTGCAAGAGCGCTTTGCAGGGTCTGAAAGCATGCGCGGTCGAGAAGGGTGGCGACGCTGTCGATATCAACTTCAACTACCAAGTTCTCGGCCAGTCCAACAGCATGATTATGGTGTCCGCGACAGGCACAGCAGTCGTCATTGAGCTGACAGTCGTCGAGCGCCTCGCGTAACCTTCACGTGCGCGCCCAAAATGTTCCATGCATAGGGCCGAGTCGTGCCCCCTAAATATGTGCCATCGTTAGGGGGCGTGGCCGGCGGTGATCCTGTTTCGCGCCCCCTTCATCCGGTTCGCCAGCGTGCCATCGCCTGGCGACGACGTCGCAGCCCACTCGGTGAATGCACAGGTGGTAGCTGGATGGCCTCAGAGTGGCGCTTTGACGGCCCCTTGGCTCGAGGGAACACCGCGAAAACGCCGGATACTGACCACGGGAGGGGCTTGGCCGGTCTTAAGAGAAACGCAAAGCCACTGGCCGGCGCGCCGACCCTTAGCGTTGTGCCACGTCAACCGTCGCGGGCACGTTGCCACATGGCTGTTGGCGAGGAGTTCGCCCTAAGGACGCGCATTTAATCCCTAACGATGGCACATTGTGCGGTCCTCCCCGGTCGACGCGCCTACCATATTCCCGACACCACAATATTGCGCCGGCCTCCATGCCCATCCGCGTGGGTAGCTGAGTGCACATTTCACCGACTTCCGTCCCTAGCGATGGCACATTTGATAGCCATCACACAAGGCACATATCACCAACACTATAAATGGCACATAACTGCTATATCAAACAGTTACGTAAGATACTTATAGTGAGATGTGAGGTACATCTCCCCCTAAGCATGGCACATTGGTTCACCTCTGATGCCTCGGCCCTAAAGATGGCACATTTGATCTAGGAGGGCCTCGCAAACACCCATAAAAGTGCCTTTAACGCTACTTTTATGCGAATTGTGCCATCTTTATGTGGCTCACTGCCCGGGCAAATATCTCCCAGATAGGAACAAACGGGCAGCGCGGGGTACTCTCAAGCGGCAAATGTGCCATCGTTAGGGCGGGATGAACCCAACCGGGATGCCAGATGTGCCATCAATAGGGAATTCTGACCGCTGACCCACCGTTTCGATGCCCCCTCGGCCACCTCGTTCCAAACTTAACGATGTACATGGACTATTGAATATAACTTACTGATTTTTAAATGATATTTCTTAGTCGCCAGAACACTGGCGCCAGCGGAATCAAGGTGAGGATGCGTGAGCGAGTCCTTTAATGTGCCATCGTTAGGGGCGTCCGGTGCACGCTCCTATGCACCATACGGCGCTCAGCCAGGCTACGGTGCCATGATTAGGGCGACAAGTTCCATGTTTAGGGCGAAGTGATCACTCGGCGCGGCGGTTATCCACAGAGTTCGGGCGCCGCAATCCCTTGATTTGATTTGGTTTCCTAGAAATGTGCCATCTATAGTGGGGTTCTATCCCCTATGAATGGCACAAGCCCTAATGATGGCAAACTCAGACCCTATACATGGCACACATCCCTATGCTTGGCACAACTACGCCTTGGGCACGGCACGGACGGTCCTAGATCCGGCACCATTTTCCCTAACGATGGCACGGGAAAAAGGAGTAAGTCCTTGAGCGGAAAGGGGAAATGGAAGGTACTAAGGTTTTTCAAGGTTTACCCAAAAAGACTACAACTGTTGTGAACTTTGAGAACCTCCGAAACCTACCCCACAACCAACCAGGTGCGTGCCCGGTCTGGAGAGTACTGCCCCTAAAGATGGCACCTTGCGCATTAAGGATGGCACCCGGTTTACATTGACGTATACACGGTACGACAGTAATGTGCCGTCAGCAAACTGCATGGCACATATCGGGGCACCGAAATGGAAAGACCGAACAACATCGCCGAAGCTGACGCGCCGAACCTTGCCGCGGGGACACCGGCGCCCCGTAAACGCGTTCGACGTGTCATCACCAAAGCACCCGCGGCAAAGGTTACCCCGGCCGGCTCGGTCGTCGTTGTCCAAGACGCGCCTTCACCCGTGGACTCTGCAGAGTTGCGCAAGGCCGTCGAAGCGATCACTGTGCGCAACACGTCGTCCTCTGGTGAGATCTCGCTCATCCAGCGCAAGGCTTATAACGCGATGCTGCAGATTGCGCAAAAGAATCGCACTGGTGATGAGATCACGTTTGAAGTGCCGATCTCTGAGTTGGAATCACTGGTTGGCCATACTAACTCGAATAACCGTGAGTACCTCAAGCAGATGGCGAGGCAACTCATGGACATCAAGGTTGAGTTTGACTTCAAGGGCGAATCGGCCGGGCGCAAAAGTGCTTGGGGTATCGCCAACATGGTCGCCGAGGTTTACATCTCAGACGACGGGCAGAGGATCAAGTGGTCATTCCCGCCGGAACTTGCCAAGCGCCTGCTCAATCCCGAGGTTTATAATCGCATTGACATGCGGATGCAAAACGTCTTCACGAGCGGGTCGGCTCTGACGCTTTATGAAACCGTGTCGCGATATTATGGCTTTGAGTTGCGCGAGACGTTTCGTGAGCATTGGACCGCATGGAGCGTCATTCTGTCCGGCGCGCCGAAGCCGCACGCGCAGTTCCGCGATTTCAACAAGATGCTGATGCGTGCCATGGAGCAGGTCAATGCGCACGAGACCAGGTTCTCCATCGAGCTTCACCTGTCAAAGCGGGGCCGGAAAATTGATAAGCTTTGGTTCGTCCTGAAGGACAAGGAGCAATCACAGTTGCCGCTCGAATCGCAAGCCACGATGGTCAGCGAACTAGTGATGAAGAGCTTGATGACGCTGGGTCTGACGGACAACGAGATCACCTTGCTCGCGATGGAGCACGATGAAGACTACTTGCTGGCTCAGGCGGAATTCACGAGCAAGCGGATAAGTAAGTCGGGAATGGACCCGATCGCGCACCCGAAAGGGTTTTTCCAGTCTGCGGTTGAAAACAACTATGCCGACGCGCCTCGCCGATCGCTACAGAAGCGGGAGAGCCCAGCGCACAAGTTGCTTACGGCGCCGACGGCAAAGCCGCGGGCCAAGTCGAAGCCGGACATAAAGCGCACGCTCGACACGATGAAGGAAGCGTGGCGCGCTGCAAAGATCAAAGAGATCGAGGAGAAGTTTCAAGCGCAGGATTCTGCAAAGCAGGCCAAGATCATCGACGACATTAAACAAGACCTCAGTGCCAATACAGTAATCTGGGACCAATATAGGAAGAAGGGCCTGAGCAAGCTGGTGCTCAAGACCGTCTATGAGATCATCATGAAGAAGAATGTTCCGGAGCCCAGCGCCGAGGACTTACTCCAGTTCGCGCTTGAGACCGGGTCGTTGCAGACAGTCGCTGCGGCGTAATGTGCCATCTTTAGGGCCATGGCACATTTCGCCATCGGCTCCGAACCGCGAAAAGGACTATTCGCGCGCATGGTTCCGTCGCATACCGGAACATGCCCTCACATCTGACCCTGGCACCGCAATCGAGCGGTGTCATGTGAGGGGTTTCTGATTTGGGCGGCGGTTGACCTGATCAGTCAACCCTAAACGTGGCACATTTCGCGCGCCCAGTTGCTGCTCCTTCGGGCGCGCCAACTCGAAAAACTGCCATGCAGTACCAACGCGTCCCTGTTCCGGCGTTGACCTCGAGCGGTATTGGGAAAAATGGTCGCTACCTGCCGACGTGCGGAATGTCGTGAGCTATAAAGCGGGGCACGACGCATTTTGGATCTGTCCTGCACTGCAGGCTCGCGGTGTCGAATGTCATGTCGTCGGTCCCGCGAGCATCCCCCAGTTACCGCCTGGTAAGCCGTCCGGCAACGCGGCTGCTGATATTCGAGGCACTGCGCGTCAAGGCCACGAGCGCACGGCCGAAGACGACGCAGGACGAGTCCGGCAGGTGGCTCAGGAAACAGGACCGCGCCAAGGCGAGGCTCAACAGCAGGATTCTGGCGAGCGTCTGGGGCCGGACGCTCACGTTCGCACAATACAAGGCCCATCTCGGTCACTGGAGTGCCGCTGGTCTTCAGCGCGGACACCGGCTTGGCGGCGACGGGAAGGGGCGCGAGGCGCTCGATCCAGGTGGACAAGACGGCGATTGCTAACAGCGCGAGAAGCACGGTCTGCGCGTCCGACACACCATGCGCCGGCACACGGGGATAAGCCGAGGCCGCCTCGGGGTGCAAATCCGTGACGACCGAAATGTGGCCTTCAGCGACGGTGACGCCGGTATCGAGGCCGCGCTATCCCTCGCCGCCCTGAAGTGCGGGGCGTGTCGCGCATCGGGTCAAGTGCGCCGGTAACGAGCCGCCTCGAAGTATGCCCCGGGCGGCGGCTAACTGGGCCTCCATCACCGCCAGGGACCGGCCGCGTTTGACCGGGTCAGGACAAGGCCGAGCAAAGGCCAACTGCCCGTCGTTCGCCTGCGAGGCCGCCATCTCCCGCAGGAGATCGAGCGCGAGCCCATGGGGTGCCGCGGCCCTACGGCCAGCCTTCTCGATTACCACCGATGCCTCATCAACGCTGAGCACGGCGCCGTCGGCACGCGTTACCTGGACCCCGCGGAGCCTTGAGACCACGTCTGAAATTTCCGCGGCTACAGCAGCTGCGGCTTCTCCCTTGGCGCGGTCGGCTTGCGCTTGCGTTGCCTGCTGTTCTGCGACAAATGTGTAGTCGACCGTCTTGGAGAGCAGGGCCTGAATGTAGGCGAAGAGTTCTCTGCCCTTGAGCGGGATCAGCGCATCGCTGACCACTGCGATTACGCTCGAAAGCCGGTGGCCGACGGCCTTAGCGCGTTTCATGAGGGCGAACAGGCCGGTCAGCGCGAGTCCGTTTTGCGTGACCAGCCAGGCCAGCTCCGAAGGCACGGCTTTGCCCAGCACGCGAATGAATGGGCTCGCCCCCGGCGACTGTTTCTTCGAAGAAGATTGTTGAGGGGGTAGGTTAACATCTCTCACCGGTGCGAGGTTGGGCAGGCGGCGGGTCGGTCCCCGGTCCTGTAGGTCGATGGTCCTCGCCGTGGCAACCATCTCACGCGAAGTTTGAGTTGACGCTAGGCCAAGATTCCAAATGGCTTGCACCGAAAGCCGGATCCGGCCAAGGGCCTTCAGATTGCATGCGGACTGTCTTTGCTCCTCCCGCTCGATCAGGCCGGCACCCTCCAGGGCTGCAAGGCAACGATAGACAGTCGCCTCGCTAAGCCGAAGTCGTCGTGCGATTGTGACCTTCTTCATGAAGATCCAGTCCGCTGGATCTCGCTGTTTGACGCCGTTGCGGATCAGGCAGGCAAGCACCTGACGTTGCGTCTGTGTCAGCGCAAACGCATGCAAAGCCTCGTAGACGCGCACGAGCGCGTTGGCAATCTTGCTTGGTAGGTAGTGTGGTCCGGACTCGCTTGCGCCGTGGGTGGTCGCATGTGAGTTGCCCAGCGCCTCAGGACGCGTCGTCGCGCTGCCGATGGGCGAGCGCCGCCCATCGGCTTCCATGGGTGCGCCCGGCAGGGCGC
>JYOD01000170.1 GCA_000955785.1 Burkholderiaceae bacterium 16 | reverse complement strand
TCTCGGGGAACTGCGCGCGCAGGGTCGCCACGTCGGCGGCGAGCGTGGCCTGCAGGGCGGCGTCGGGAGCGGCCTCACTGGGAGTGGGCGGCGTGGATTCGGGGCTGGCAGTCATGTTTGGGCGGCGCACGAGGTCAGCTTCAATAAATATTACTACGTAATACATTACTTTACTGAGTAAAATTGCAAATCTTTAGACATAAGTGGGCTTCTGTCTATAATAATCACTACACTCACCTCGTGACTCCCGCCCCACCCATGGAAGCCCTCTCCCTCGCCGCCCTGCCGGCCACTCCGATCGAGCGCCTGCGCCTGCCCGCCGAGTTGTCCGGCGCCGCCGGCAGCAACCGGGCCCGCGGCGGCACCCCGCAGATCTCAGCCACTGACGATCTGGCCGCCGTCACCGCCTGGCTGGCACGCTATACCGACACGCCGGCCACCCTGCAGACCTATCGGCGCGAGGTCGAGCGCTTGCTGCTGTGGGCCGTCCTGCAGCACGGCAAGCCGCTGTCGTCGCTCACCCATGAGGACCTGCTGCTGTACGAGCGCTTTCTCGCCGATCCGCAACCCGCCTGGCGCTGGGTGATGGCGTCGCGCAAGAAGCTCGCACGCGGCGCGCCGGACTGGCGGCCGTTCGCCGGCCCGCTCTCCCCGGCCAGCGCGCGGCACGCGATGGTGATCCTCAATACGCTGTTCGCCTGGCTGGTGGACGCCGGCTACCTCGCCGGCAACCCGCTGTCCCTGGCACGCAGCCGGCGCGGCCAGTCCAAGCCGCGGGTCACGCGCTACCTCAGCCACGCCATGTGGCAGGTGGTCAAGGACACCATCGAGGCGATGCCGGGTGCGAACGACACCGCCACCGAGCGCGAGCGCCTGCACGCGGCGCGCTGCCGCTGGCTCTTCACGGTGCTGTATCTCGGCGGCCTGCGCGCGGCGGAAGTGGCTGAAACCCGCATGGGCGCCTTCTTCTGCCGGCGTGACCGCGACGGCGTGGAGCGCTGGTGGCTGGAGGTGACCGGCAAGGGCAACAAGACGCGGCTGGTGCCGGCGACGGATGAGCTGATCGTGGAGCTGGCGCGCTATCGCGAGGCGAACGGCCTGCCGCCAGCTCCGCATCCTGGTGAGGAGCGCCCCATCGTGCTGCCGATTATCGGCAAGGAAAAACCCTTGTCACGGGGGGCGCTGCACCTGGTGCTGAAGGAGGTGTTCGGGATGGCCGCCGCGCGCCTGCTCGCGCGCGGCCCCGAGTGGGAAAGCCGGGCCGCGGTGCTGGCCAGCGCGTCGGCGCACTGGCTGCGCCATACCGCGGGCTCGCACATGACCGACCAGCAGGTGGACCTGCGTTTCGTGCGGGACAATTTCGGGCATGCATCGATTTCCACCACCAGCGCTTACCTGCACACGGAGGACGATGCGCGGCATGAGGCCACACAGGAACGACATCGGATCGGGTGGACGCGCGAAGGGTGACCGGCGCCCCACCCTGCCAGGATGCCTGGTTTGGCCGATGCCCCGCCGCGGCGTGGGCCGCAAAGCGAATTGCGACGGTCTTTTGCGAACCGGGCGCAGCAACTGCAAGCCCGTCTCGCGGCGCGCGCGTTGTCTCAGCCAGCGACTGCGCCGAAGCCCAACTGATCTGTGATGGAGATGCCGTGCTTTCGGCGCCGATGTGCCGATGATTGTTGAGCTGCCGCGGACACCACCGCATCGCTCGATGTCTGAATTCTTCATTTCGTGCCGCCTGATTGGGTGCTCCGGATCGCGAGAAAGCAACCCAATTGCCAGCCCTCCTGAAGGTGTCAAGCCGACGGTGGAACACACCTCCGTTCAACCGGAGATTCTCGCTCAACCAGGCCTCATACATATCCACATTGATCACTTTGACTCTCGTGGACTTGCATGCAAGGGATTCGTGGTCCGCCGAGTTCAAGGGCGCTACGCTGCGTGAATGTGAATCTTTTGCAGGACGACTCTTTCATCGCGCGCACCCGTCCAGGGACACGCGCTCCTCAGAATCGCGTGGCACCTGAGAAAGCCCCCTCACCAGGTTGCAGGATTTGCGGCCTTTCCTGCTCCACCGGCCCCACGGCGGCCTATGCCAACCGGACTAGCTCACTTGCCTACACCGGCCTGTGCGGCCCATGATCCGCCACCCGCTAACGTTGCCCATAGAGCAACGATCTAGAAAAAAGTTGCTATTGCTCTAGCGAACTTCAAAGACAACAATGTTCCTCACCAACCAATTTACGTCATCTAAGCGAAGGTAATAAAAGAGTCGAGGACGACATGCAAGACCAAGGACCACCCGCCCACAAACGCTGGATGGCGCTTAGCGCCGCGCTGTTGGGGATTACTCTGACCAGCGCGCCGGTATCCGCCGCCGACGCGTTTCCCACCAAGCCGATATCGATGTTGGTCGCATTCCCGCCGGGGGGGCCCGCAGACGTACTTGCGCGGGCCATGCAGCCGACGATGGCCAAGGCGCTCGGCCAGCCCGTGATCATCGAAAATCTGCCCGGGGCCGGCGGCGCGCTGGCGGTGCAGCGGCTACTGAGCCGTCCCGCCGATGGCTACACGCTGATCATGGGTTCGCCCAACGAAGCCATCCTGACGCCGCTGGCGCTGGCCAGCGCAAAGTACAAGTCGGAGGACCTGGCGCTGCTGGCGCCGGTCTCGATCCACCCGCTCGTGCTCATGGCTCGCAGCGACCTGCCGTACGACTCGCTCGAACAAATCATTGCGGCCGGCAAGCAGCCGGGCAGCCAGAGCCTGACCTTCGGCAATCCGGGCTATGGGACGATGTACCACATCGTCGCAGAGTACATGGCGCAGCTGACCGGCGCCAAGATGCTGCAGGTGCCGTACAAGGGCGCCACGCCGATGCTGGCGGATCTGACCGGTCACCAGATAGACATCACGATCCTGCCAAACCTCGGTGCCTCCACCCAACTGCTCGAGTCACACAAGATCAAGGCGATCGCGGTGCTGGACACGCAGCGCATGCGAACCCTGCCCGATGTGCCTGCGATCTCCGAAACCACCGTCGCGCGCAAGTCCGAGTTTGTCTATTCGATCTGGCTGGGCGTCATGGGCAGGACCGGCATCCCTGCAGAACGCGCACGCGTATTGCTGGAGGCCTCGCAGCGGGCGCTGCAGTCGCCTGAACTGATCAAGGCCCTTGCGCTCTCCGGCGTGCAGCCGATGAAGCCGCAGACGCTCGAGGCCTCTGCGGCGTTCTACGTCGACGAGACCCAAAAGTTCAGGAAGCTGGCCCACTCAATCAAGCTGACGCCGCAATAATTCCACCCGTCACGGCAGTGCCCATTGGCGACGCCGACCCTGGCGTCGCCATGGGCACTGCCCGGTCCCAGCACCACGTCCCAGGAAGGTTTCCCTTGAATATCCTAGTTGCCGGCTTCCAACACGAAACCAATACGTTCGCCCCAACCATGGCCACCTACGAGAGCTTCGTCCGTGGCGAGGACTTTCCCGCCATGGTCCGCGGCGCGGCGATTTATGACCTGCTGAACGTGAACGTGCCGATCAGCGGCTTCATCCACCACGTGCGCGAGCATGGTCACACCGTCACGCCGGTGATCTGGGCGGCCGCCGGTGCGTCGGCCCACGTCACGACGGATGCCTACGAGCGCATCGCCGGAGAGATTGTGGAGGCGGTGACGACGGCCTCGTACGACGCGATCTATCTCGACCTGCATGGCGCCATGGTGGCCCAGCACCTCGACGATGGCGAGGGAGAGTTGCTGGCGCGCATCCGCGCCGTGGCCGGCCCCGACATGAAGATCGTAGTCTCGCTGGACCTGCATGCCAACGTCACCGAGCGGATGCTCGCTCTACCGGACGGCGTGGTGGCGTATCGCACCTATCCGCATGTGGACATGGCCGCCACAGGTAAGCGCGCGGCCGAACTGCTCCTGGAACTTGGCAGGCGGGGGACGCGTGCGCACCTGGTAGCACGGCGCGTGCCGTTCATGATTCCGGTCAACAGCATGTCCACGATGATGCAGCCCGCTCAAGGCATCTACGGGCAACTCGAAGAACTGGAGCGGCAAGGCGTGCTGTCGCTGTCGTTCACGCCGGGCTTTCCCGCGGCCGACTTCGCCGAGTGTGGTCCTGTGGTTTGGGGGTACGGCTTCGACAAGGTGCGCGTCGAGCAGGCCGTCGACACACTGTTCGCGCGCATCTGCGAACCGGAGAACCAGTGGGCCGTGCAGTTCGAGGAGCCGGATGCAGCGGTGCGGCGTGCCATGCGGATCGCGCAAAAGGCCACGCGGCCGGTGATCCTCGCGGACACGCAGGACAACCCGGGCGTCGGCGGCGATGGCAACACCATGGGGATGCTGCGTGCGCTTCTCAAGGCCGGCGCGCAGAACGCCGCGATTGGGATCATCTGCGATCCCGCCGCGGCCGCGGCCGCGCACCAGGCCGGTGTCGGCGCGAAGATCGATATTGCGCTCGGCGGCTGCCCACAGGTGAGCGAGGATGCCCCACTGCGCGCGACCTTCGAGGTGGAGGCGCTGTCCGAAGGCAAGTTCGTCTACGGCGGACCAATGATGCATGGCAAGGCTGCCGACATGGGACCCATGGCCCGACTGCGGATCGATGGCGTGCTCGTTGCCGTTAGCTCGACCAAGGCACAACTGCTCGACCGCAATATGTACCGCGCGGTCGGCATCGAACCGGCGGGGATGAAGATCCTCGTGAACAAGAGCTCGGTGCATTTCCGCGCCGACTTCGCCGCAATCGCAGAAGACATTCTCGTGGTGCGTGCGCCCGGTCCGTTCATCGCCGATCCGGCGGAGCTGCCATGGAAGCATCTCAAGCCCGGCATGCGCCTGAAACCGAACGGTCCGGTGTTCGCCCCGGCGCCTGGGGTCTACGACAGGCTCACGCAGCTCGGCATCGAACTGCCCAAGGCTTCGGGCCCGGCAGCGGCCTACGTGCCGAGCGTGCGGTCCGGCAACCTGATCCACGTATCCGGCCATCTCTCTCGCGTCAATGGCCAGGTTCGAACCGGCCGCTTTGGTGGCGACCTGCGCACCGCCGACGGTATTGCGGCGGCCCGCCTGGTTGCCATCGACTTGCTCGCGACGCTGCACGCCGCCACCGGCGACCTCAATGCAATCGTGCGGATCGTCAAGCTGACGAGCCTCGTCCGTTCGACCGCGGACTTCACTGAACAGCACCTCGTGACCAATGGCGCCAGCGAACTGTTCGCCGAGGTGTTTGGCACGCGCGGCCAGCACGCGCGCAGCGCGTTCGGAGTGCCGCAGTTGCCGCTCGGCGCCTGCCTGGAAATCGAACTGATTGTCGAGGTCGCCTGATTCCATGCGCCGCCTGAAAGGAGCCGTTCCGTGCTGACGATGAGGAGGGGCTCGCCGGGCTCGCGCGTGACGCGCTGCGCCAGAAGATGATGGCGGCATTGGGCAGCTTCGAGGCGAAGAACGACAAGAGCGTCGTTATGACCTTCAAGGCCAGGCAAACCGGTGTGGACGCCATCCATCCCGGCTATGGCTTTCTTCGGAGAATCCGGATTTCGCGCAGGCGGTAATCGACTCGGGCATCCCCTGGATCGGGCCTTCGCCCGAAGCGATGCGTACGCTCGGCAACAAGGTTGCTGCGCGCAACGCCGCGGTCGCAACCGGCGTGCCGGTCATGCCGGCCACTGAGCCATTGCCGCGCGACATCAATGCGTGCAAGCTGCTTGCCGCGGACGCCGGCTACCCGATGATGCTCAAGCGAAGCGCCGTGCGTCATAAGTGGCCTGCTCAGGCCAGTGGCAACCGTCCCTGGATTTGGAAACGGAAACAGGTTCGGCACTCACACGCCCAGGCAACGTGCTGCTACCCTTGGCACATCCGTTCTGCTTTCATGATTCACCCTCCGCCGGGGCGGTTTGTATCGGCGCTTGCGCACTTCCGCCGGCCGACAGTGCCAGCCGCCGGTGCATGCGCTCGCTGGCAGCGGGCCCGGCCGCCATCAGGTGATCCGCTTCCGTGATGCGATGCCCGTTCGCTGCATCGACCAGCACAGGATTGACGATGGCGCCCGTGCGCCGGTCCACCAGCAACACCGTTTCGCCCTCGGGCGCGAAATGCTTGTTGCCCCACGTCAGCATTGCCAGCAGCACCGGGCGAAACTCATGCCCGCGCTGGATCAGCACATATTCAGAACGCGGTGGATGGTCGCAATACCGGCGCCGCTCCAGCAGGCGTTCTGCGACCAGGAAGTGCAGGCGGCGGGTCAGCATGTTGGGGGCAATGCCCAGGTTCTTCTGGAAATCATCAAACCGGGTCACGCCGTAGAACGCTTCCTGCAAGATCAGCACGCTCCACCCTTCCCCAATGCGCGCCACAGCGCGCGCGATTGGGCATGGGGTATCTCCAAGGGGCTTTCTCTGCATGATTGACGTGGCCAAGAATCTCATTACTATCAACATGAAAGTGAGAATAGCCTTGAAACTATCATTATGCAAGTTATCAGACAAGGCACGGCGTGGAGGAAGATGAATCACAGATCTCGACGTTCGCTGATCGCCGTTGCCATCGCGGCAATTCTTGGCGCAGGCGTGGCAACCTCGGTTCTGCGCCCCAGTCCCGGCGGGCAAGCACAGGCCACCACGCCGCCACCTGCGCCCGCCCGGACTGTGCTCAAGGCGCGCGATGAAGGCGAGGCTGCCGAGGACCTGCATCGCTCCGTGCAACTGGCGTTGCAGGCTGACACCGCACGTGCGCACTTAGCGATGCGCACGCCCGAGAGCGAACGTGAGCGGCTCGATGGGAGAGCAGACCCTCCCCCTCATCAAGATGCTGGCTTCGCAAGGCGCTGAAAGCCCGCGCGACCCTGCTGAGCGAAAAATTCGCTTCAGTCCAGCGTGGGGAGCCTAGCCGGCGGCCAGCGTCGGGTAGTCGGTATAGCCGCCAGTGCCAAGGCCGCCCGTGTCATGGAACGTCGACGGGTCCGCCGCATTGAGCGCGGCTCGCCGACGCAGGCGTTCCACGAGGTCCGGATTGGCGATATACGCACGGCCAAATGCCACCCCATCGGCGTCGCCTTGCTTGAGAACCGCCTCTGCCGTGTGCTGGTCCACCCTTCGTTGGCGATGACCACGCCGCCGAATTCGCGCTTGAGCGCCGGAAGCAACGCGCCTTCACCCTGCGTTTCGCGGATCAACAGGAAGCGCAGGCCACACTGACCGAGCACGTGCGCCACGTAGGCGAACGTCCGTGCCGGCTGGCTTTCCGCCATCGAATGGCTCGGCGAGCGGGGTGCCAGATGCACGCCAACGCGCTTCGGGTCCCAGACCGCGGTGACAGCATCGGCCACTTTCACCAGGATGCGCGATCGAGCCGCCATCGGCATCGCTGCGGACATTGATTCCGTCCTGCAGAAACTGGTCGAGCAGGTTGCCGTTGGCGGCGCGGATCGTCACGCCGTCGAAGCCGGCCGCCCTGGCATTGGCGGCCGAGCGACCGAAGTCGGCCATGATGCCCCGGGTCTCTTCCGCGGTCAGCTCGCGTGGCACCACGAACGGACGCTGCGGATGCAACATGCTGGCATTTCCACCCGCGGCAATCGGGCTCGGCGCCAAAGCCTTCAGAAGAAGGGACTTTGGGGTGCCCGTTAGAAACGAGGTCAGCGTCCGATACTTGGCCGCATCCGCAAAGCGCGTGTGCATGCCGCGGCCCTTAACGTTAGACCTGATCGCCGCAGGCATATGCCGAGTCTCCCGCAGAAGAACACACAGGCTCTCAAGGCTGGTGGGGTTTTGACGCCTTCAGGTCCGGGACGGTAACGGAAACTGTCTCGCTGCCCAGGATCTTGTGGCTGGGATCGGCCAGTTCGAGCCGCAGCTTGTGTGCGCCAGGCGTCAGCCCCACAACGATGATGGGATCCTCGCTGGTATGGGCCCAGGTGCCGTGCGCGTCGTCAACGGTTACATGAAGATGCCCTATACGCGGCGTTAGCTCGACGGCGGTCTTGCCGAACACCGGCATGACTCGGAAATGCTCGGTCCGAAACTGAACGATGACGACGCCGCGAGCCAGTGGTTCGGGCAGCGGTGGATATGGAATCAGCTTCGGTGCCGGTTCCGATTCGAGCGGCAGGATCGCCGGGGGACGGCCGGTATCCGGGGCGTTCTGCGCGAAGGCAGCAATGCAGAAAGCAGCGCCGGCAGCGGCGACTGACAAGTGTCTGAAGAGGGGTCGCATGGTTTTTCCTTTCGCGGCCAGGCTGGCCGGGGGGTAGCGAAGCCTTTTACGCTTCGCCCTTATGTAAGAGTAGTAGCTGGGACCAAAAGGCGGACTTTGACCGTGGTTCCGGCCGAATCGTAGGCCACTCCTCCATGCGTTTCAGAACCTTTTTGTACCCGTCTGTATCGCTCTCCTGTGTTGATACGTTTCATGACGGAAGCGGCCCAGGTACGTTACAGGCCAGATACAAAGGTCGGCTTAAATTCTTCGCAACAGGCCAGCCGCAAGCTGTGACGCACAGACCCCCTGAACCTGCTCTTGTTTGCTGCAGATGCAACACAATCACGAACATGCCATCAAACGTTCAACCCACCAACCGCGACGAGGTTTGCCGCGAAATTACGCGGAACTGCATTCTCACGCGGAGGCGACAAATCTCGAGGGTCTTGACCGACCGACGCAAGATCTTGATGGACTCGGCCGGCCACTACAACCGGCCGGAATTGCTCAGTCTCCTGATCGACCGCACGCCCACCTCGCACGTTCACGAACGCGCTGGGCATGCCGCGACGAGCGCGGAGCAAGGCCCGGAGGATCCGCGCGCTACAGTTGCCTGAACTCGTTCAGTTAGCCCTATACATCATGGAGATTTCTTTGAACTCGATTGTCAGGATTGGCACTGCAACCGCTGCATTTGCTGCTCTCATGGTGGCCGCCTCCCCAGGTTACGCAGGGGCGACCTCCAAAGCTCACACGGATGCGGCGGCTGTTCAGAAGACCACCGCCGCAAAGGTTGCCGACGTGTCAGATGCGACGCTGGTGAAGTCGTTGCCGGGATTCAGGAACGGCTACGCCGAGGTCAACGGTGTACGGCTGCACTACGTCGTCGGCGGCAAGGGCGAGCCGCTCGTGTTGCTGCCGGGCTGGCCTGAGACCTGGTGGACCTTCCACAAGATCATGCCGACGCTTGCCGAGCATCACACCGTCATCGCCGTGGACTTGCGCGGCATGGGCGCATCGTCGAAGCCCGCCGAAGGCTACGACAAGAAGACCATGGCACGTGACATTCACGAGCTGGTGAAATCGCTGGGCTATGACAAGGCCAGTGTCGCAGGTCATGACATTGGCTCGGCGGTGGCCTTCGCGTATGCGGCGAACTATCCCCAGGCCATCGACAAGCTGGTGATGCTGGAGCTGCCGCACCCGGACGAGAGCCTGTTGTCGTTCCAGCTTCTACCGGCGCACAACACCTTCGGCGACAAGCTCGACTTCGCCCATCCGTATCTCTGGTGGTTTGCCTTCAACCAGGTCAATGGGCTGCCGGAGAAGCTGCTCGCCGGTCGTATCCGGGTCGAGCAGGATTGGCTCTTCAAGTACTTCCTGGTGGACGAGGGTGCGATCGACGCGCGGGACCGAGCCGTGTATGAGCGCGCGTACAACAGTGCCGACGCCATTCGCGCAAGCAACGCGTGGTATCAGGCCTTCACGCAGGACGTGGTAGACAACAAAGGTTACGGCAAGCTCGAGATGCCGGTTCTGGCGATGGGTGGCCCGGCCTACAGATGGATGAAGAAGGTCATTGGACAGAAGGTGTCGAACCTGACTACGGTGAATCTGGAGGGCACGGGCCACTTCGTTCAGGAAGAGCGCCCCGAACTCGTCGCCAGGACGATGGTGGATTTCCTGCAGACCATCGGGCCGGCGACCTGAGCCCCCCACGCACGCGCCGCACACCCGGATTGCTGTATATGCAGCGTACCCGCCCGTTAGTTTTTGGAAGCACGAAAGGAAGTTGTATGAAAACGAAACGAATTCTCGCCGCAGCCGCACTGCTCGCCACCAGCGGTCTGGCAATGAACCTGGCCCATGCTCAGGAAGGAATCGGGCGCACCGAGATTCAGCGGCACGATCTCGGAAGCTCCGGACGCGAGGTCGTGCAGGTGCGCGTTGATTTCGCCCCAGGCGCAGCGTTCGGCAGGCACACGCATCCAGGCGATGAAATCGCCTATGTCCTCGAGGGCACGCTCGAATATCAGGTCGACGGCAAGTCACCAGTCAAGCTCAAGGCTGGAGACGGCTTGTTCCTCCCGGCTGGAACCGTCCACGCGGCAAGAAACGTCGGCAGCGGCAACGCGTCCGAGCTTGCCACGTATCTGGTTGATAAAGGCAAGCCGATCGTGACGAACAAGTAAGGCACGCCGCGCACGTAGTTCGCCCTGAGCTTGCAACCTGACCCTCACCAATCTGAACGAAACCACAAGGTAAATCACATGACGACGAAATCCACGGATAGCCGTCCGATCCTTGTCATCGGCGCCGCCGGCGCCATCGGCGCAATTGGCCGCAACCTCACCGCTATGCTGCTCGAGAAGGGGCACACGGTGCGTGCCCTGGTGCGCCGCGAGGATGAACGCGCGGAGGACCTGCGCCGGATCGGTGCCGACCACGCAGAGGGACGGTACGATCGCTTGACTGACGATCTATACAAGCTTACGGGCAAGGTGCCAACCAGCACGCTTGACTTTGTCAAGCTCAATGCCTCCGAGTTCTCGCGTGACGGAACCTCAGCTTGATAAAGCGACGCACCGTGCCTATTGCACAAAGGCAAGACGCATAGCCGCCGCATCATGCAATCGACCAAGGCGCCAACACGAGCCGGTCGCACGACCAGGCGTGTACAAGCTGGCACCTTGTCTCGGCTATTTTTTATGAACGCGAGCAAATCCGGTGCTATACAAGAACAGTTGTCTGATCGCGCTGGCAGCAACATCGTCGTATCGATTCTGGTAACTATGAAGCAAAGGTGCCATGCTACCGAGAATCGCCGCCACGCCAAGATAAGTAAAACGCCGACCCGATGAACGATTCCGTATCAGCACGAGGAGAAAAAAATGACGGAGAAAATCGATCTGCCTCGTCGAGGCTTTCTGGGCACGGCCGCCTTGACGCTCGCTACAGTACAGTTTGGCGTTTTAACGTCCGCCAAGGCCCAGACCAATCATTCGAAGCCGGCGCCCCTGCCCTCGACCAGGCCGGGTACCCATGCGGCCTTTGCATCGATCAAGCAGATCAACGCAGGGCTACTCAACG
This sequence comes from Burkholderiaceae bacterium 16, assembly GCA_000955785.1. Classification (GTDB taxonomy): domain Bacteria; phylum Pseudomonadota; class Gammaproteobacteria; order Burkholderiales; family Burkholderiaceae; genus Cupriavidus. The sequence goes on along the minus strand of JYOD01000170.1, from coordinate 1,590 downwards.
TTGGCTACGCGGAGGCTGGCCCTGCTAACGGGCCAGCCGTCGTTCTGCTACACGGCTGGCCCTATGACATCCACAGCTTCGTCGACGTCGCGCCTCTGCTCGCGTCGCGCGGATACCGCGTGATTGTTCCGTACCTGCGCGGCTATGGTTCGACGACATTCCTCTCGAAGGAAACCATGCGCAACGGCCAGCCGGCGGCCGTTGCGCTCGATATCATCGCGCTGATGGATACGCTGGGCATGCAGAAAGCCGTCATCGCAGGGTTTGATTGGGGCGCGCGCACGGCATGCATCCTTGCTGCCCTCTGGCCAGAGCGCTGTAACGGGCTGGTATCCGTCAGTGGCTACCTGATTGGCAGTCAGGCGGCGGGCAAGATGCCGCTGCCGCCTGAGGCCGAGTTTCAGTGGTGGTACCAGTTCTACCTGGCCACGGACCGCGGACGCGATGGCTATCAGAAGTACACGCACGACTTCGCCAAGCTGATCTGGCAGCAGGCCTCACCGAAGTGGAAGTTCGACGACGCCACCTTCGAACGCAGTGCCGCCGCCTTCAACAACCCCGATCACGTGGAGATTTCCGTACACAACTATCGCTGGCGGCAAGGTCTTGCCGCAGGCGAGCCGAGGTACGACGAGTTCGAGCAGCGGCTCGCGACGGCGCCCACCATAGGCGTGCGCACAATCACGATGGAAGGTGACGCCAACGGCGCCCCGCATCCGCCGCCCAGCACCTATGCCAGCAAGTTCACCAGCAAATACGAGCACCGGGACCTCAAGGGAGGCATCGGCCACAACCTCCCGCAGGAAGCACCGCGGGAATTCGCGCAGGCGGTTATCGACGTCAACAGGTTTTAGTGCGGCAGACTAGCCCGGCCGGCATCGGGACCCAACGCCCGACGCCGGCGTCACGGAGCTGCGGAACGATCTTCCAGACGTCCAACGAGCAAGCGCCCGCTCAGGGACCGGTCTGCTCGTTTCGGTGCTCCTCGCATTTTCGCGTTCACATGCCGATCATCAGGTGCCCGGGCCCATCGCGGGAAAAGTGCCTGGCCTCGATGAAGGCAAGTACGTCGCGCGCGACGTTATCGAGGTCGTAACCGGCGGCTGGCTTGTCGCTCTGGCCGGCACCGCGATAGTCAATGGCCCAGACGCGCCGCCCCGCCCTTTTACCAACTGCGGCATGACCTGGGTCCACGCGACCGAGTTCTCGGGCCAGCCGTGCAGCAGCACGGCCTCGCCCTGCCCCGCGACGACGTAGTGCGCGCGTACGCCGTTCACGACATTGGCCTGCCTGCCGACTTCCGCTGCGGACCAACTACCAGGGCGTCTCTAATCCCTACTCTTGCCATGGCAGGGGACGACTGGAAGCAAACGTACCCAAGAACGCACTAGCCAGAAAAGTGTGTTTAGGCAAGATCCGCCCGACGGACAGATCTAAAAGGGACTTGACCTCTATTGATCGTTGCGTCGTGCGTTGTACAAGTCCGTCCGCAGGTCGCCTGTCAGCTCTCAGACCACCGTACTGTGACTCCGCGTGGCGCTCCATAGCGTTCAACGCGGCGCCAAAGAGAGCGAATGCAAGATTTCTTGG
>JYOD01000017.1:124131-292062 GCA_000955785.1 Burkholderiaceae bacterium 16 | reverse complement strand
GAGATCGCACGGTAGCAGGCAAGTGAAAGGCGGCCCAGCAGGGCCGCCTTTTCTCATATTCCCTGCACAGGGTGACCCGCCGCAAATCCGATGCAACGCTGCAGCCTCCCGCGGGTAATGGCCTGCACATGGTCCAGGGCTTCCTCCAGTTCGCGCGCCGTGCTGCGGCCGGTGCGCTTCTCCAGTTCGAAGAAGATTCCGTCCCGCGTGTAGTGCCGCACGCAGATGATGAAGGGAAAACCATGCTGCACCTGATAAGCCTGGTTCATCAACTGCAGTTGCGCTTCCTCGCTTTCCGCCAGCCCATCCAGCCCCGCGCTCTTTTGCTCCGCGCTCGACGCCTCGGTCAGCGCGCCGGCGCGGATGGCACGCGCCGAGAGCGGCGGATGGCGGCACAGGAAAGCCCTCTGGGCCGCTTCGTCGCGGCGGCGGATCGCGGCCATCATCGCGTCGTGCAGCGCGGCAACCGTGGGGAAGGGGCGCGCCTCCCAGGCCGCCTCGGCCACTTCGGGAGAATGTTCGAACACGTCGCCCAGGGCACGCGTGAACGTGGCTTTGTCCATGGCATTGATGGCGTGAAGGTCGTGGTTCGCTTGCATGGGATGTCGTCGTCCGGTTCGGGGGTGAGATGAATCGATGCGCCGAGTATAGGGACGAAGGCGGTCCGGGCAGGAGGGGCTGGCTCCTATAGCACGTATAGCAATTCCGGATGGAGGCGCGCCGCTAGGCCTGCCTGGGCATGTCGCGCAGGCGCCGGAGTTCCTCGGAGGCGTCGGTCAGCAAGCCACGCAGCCACACGTGCGAGACAGAGCGATGGCGCGACGGGTGCCACAACTGGTAGAACCGCATGAACGGGAACGAGATCGGGGAGCCGACGATGGCCAGCGGCAGGCTTGCCGCGTAGTAGTTGGCGAAATGCCGCGCGGTGGTCAGGATCAGGTCCGTGCCCGGGATCAGGTTGGGGGCCAGGCTGAAATACGGGCAACTGACCTTGCGGTCGCGGTGCAGCCGCAGCGTGCCCAGGCCGGTCTCCACCACGCCGCGCTGGCCGCGCGAATACGGCATCGGCACGATATGCGGCGCCTGCAGATAGGCTTCGGCCGTCATCTTGCCCGCCTTCGCCAGCGGATTGTCGTCGGCGAGCACGCAGACGACTTCGTCTTCGAGCAGCACCGACAGATGCAGGTGCTCAGGCGGGCTGGGCCAGTTGCCGATCACGATATCCACGGTGCCTTCCGCCAGGGCCTGTTCGTAGTCATATTGCGGCCCGAGCGCCTGCGTCACCAGCCTGGCCCGCGGCGCCGATGCCCTGAACGCCTTCACCACGTGCGCGAAGAAAGTCGGGGCCAGGTAGTCCGGCATCGCCACCGTGAAGCTCTGTTCCGTGGTGGCGGGATCGAAGGCATCCTCGTCGACCAGCAGCTTGTCCAGCGCGACCAGCGCGGCCTGGGCGCTGCGGGCCAGTTGCACCGCGCGCTCGGTCGGCACCATCACATTCTTTTCCCGGTTCAGCAGCGGGTCGCCGAAGATTTCGCGCAGACGTTTGAGCGTCGCGCTGATGGCGGGCTGGGACTGGTTGAGGCGGATCGCCGTGCGCGATACGCTTTGCTCCGCGATCAGCGTGCACAACACACGCAGCAGATAGGTGTCGAACGGGTCGTCTGCTCGGATCACTCCAACACTCCTTGTTCGGGACATGCCCGGCGGCCCGGATCGCCCGACAACTGGCGCCACACGCGATTGTCCGCCGACAAAACCGGGCTGGCGCGGCGCGCTTCGCCGCCCCCTCCTTCTACCATCGATGCACCGCCAGGCGCGATTCGGTCGAACCCGGACACTTGCCTGCGCCTCAGGCGTCTCATACGCCCCGGTTATCAACACGGATGCGACGCCGATATCAACTCTGATATGCGCTCTATAGCAGGCCCCCGGTTAACTTTGCCCGGCGCGCTCATGTACTCTGCCTCAAAGCAAATGCAGCCCGCATGTACGGGACTCAACCAAGGAGACACCATGTCTGCAACAGAGCAGATCGCCCCCCTTTACACCGCCAGCGCGGCCGGCACGGAGGACAGCGTCTATCGCAAGGTTTCGTGGCGGCTGTTGCCGTTTCTCGGCGTGCTGTGGATTCTCGCCTGGCTCGATCGCGTCAACATCGGCTTCGCCAAGCTGCAGATGCTGGATGCCCTGCGCTTCAGCGAGGCGGTCTACGGGTTGGGCGCGGGGATTTTCTTCCTGGGCTACTTCCTGTTCGAAGTGCCGTCGAACATGCTGCTGCAAAAGATCGGCGCGAAGAAGACCGTGATGCGCATCACCATTGGCTGGGGCGTGATCTGCATGCTGCAGTCGCTGGTCACCACGCCCACGCAGTTCTATGTGCTGCGCTTCCTGCTCGGCGCCTTCGAGGCAGGCTTCTATCCGGGCGTGATCCTCTATCTCACTTACTGGTATCCGAGCGAGCGCCGCGCGCGGGCATTCGGCACCTTCATGTCGGCATCGGCGATCGCCGGCGTGCTGGGCGGCCCGATCGCGGGCTGGATCATGACGTCGATGGCCGGGGTCAACGGCATGCATGGATGGCAATGGCTGTTCGTGCTCGAAGGCATTCCCTCGGTGCTGGCCGGCGTGGTGGCCTTTTTCTACATGACTGACAGGCCGGAGCAGGCCGGCTGGCTCAACACGGAAGAAAAGCGCGTGATCCGCGAAGGGCTTGAGCGCGACAACCTGGCGCTGGGCGAGCGCGGCACCGACTGGCGCACGCTGTTCCGCAATCCCAAGGTCTGGCTGCTGATCGCCATCTTCTTCTGCCTGCTGTGCGCGAACTCGACCCTGACGTTCTGGATTCCCACCATCATCAAGGACGTGGGCTTTACGACACCGGTCGCCATCGGCTGGATTGCCGCGCTGGCCTACCTGTGCGGCGCCGTCGGCATGATCGCCAACGGCGCACACTCGGACCGCAGGAAGGAGGTGCGGTGGCACTTCAGCGCGCCCGCCATCTGCGGCGCCCTGGCCATGGGCACGCTGGCGCTGTTGATGGACTTTGGCAGCCTTTCGCCGGTCTTTGCGCTGCTGGCCATGACCATCGCGCTGGCCGGGACCATGAGCGCCATCCCCGTGTTCTGGCAACTGCCCAACCGCTTCCTGGCCGGCGGCGCGGCGGCGGTGGGCGTGGCGCTGATCAACTCGGTGTCCAATCTCGCGGGCTTCGGCGCGCCCTACCTGATGGGCCTGGTGAAGAACGCCACGGGACGCATTGCACCGGGGCTTTACCTGGTGGCCGCCATCGAACTGCTGGCAGCCATCCTTGTGCTCATCGGGATCGCAGCCACCGTAAAAACCATAAAGTCCAGGAAGACCCAGGAGGCCTGAGATGAAAGACCATCGCATCGATTCCAACGCGCTTGCCGAACACGTCGATCAACCCCGCAGGCAGTTCGCCATCGGCAGCGCCTTGTTCGGCAGCGGCATGCTGCTGGCTGCAAGCGGCCTGGCGGCAACGCCGCAGGCACCCGCGGGCACGCCGGCCCCGGCGCAGGACGTAGGCCCGATCGTGCTGCATGGCGTGAGCCCGCGGCTGACCATCCATACGCTCGACACTTACCATGGCGCGCCCGCCACCGGCTTGCGCGTGGACTTCTCCGTGCTGAAGGACGGCAAGCCCACGCTGCTGCGCTCGCTGACGATCAACGCAAACGGCCGCGCGGACGAGCCCCTGCTGATCGACGACAGCTACCGCGCCGGCAGCTACGAACTCCTGCTGCACGTGGACGACTACTTTGCAATGCGCCAGGCGAAGCTGCCGCGGCCGGGTTTCCTGTCCAGGGTACCGATCCGCTTCCAGATCGCGGATACGCGTGAGCGCATCCACCTGCCGGTGCAGTTCGGGCCGTGGAGCTATACCTACTACCGCGGCAGCTGAAGACAACGGCCCGGGACAACGGCACGAACACTCTCACTGACTCTCTCAACTACGGAGCAAGCAGATGGCAGGCATCAGCACACACGTACTCGATCTCGCCAGCGGCAGGCCCATCGCGGGCATACAGATCGACCTCTTCGACCTGGGCACGTCGCCGCCCACGCTGCTCAACAGCACGCGCAGCAACGCCGACGGGCGCACGGACGCGCCCATGCTGCCGGCGCCGCAGGCGCGTGCCGGCGAGTTTGAGCTGCGCTTCCAGGTCGGCGCGCATTTCAAGGCGGCCAACGCCTTTGCCGACGTGATCCCGGTGCGGTTCTCGGTAGCCGACGCCAAGCAGCACTACCACGTGCCACTGCTGTGCTCGCCGTGGTGCTTTTCCACCTACCGCGGCAGTTGAAACAACCCGAAACCTTTCCCCGGAGTCCACGCATGACACAAGCAGAACAACACCTCATCGAATCGATCCGCCTGGCCATGGGCAATGTCCGGGAGCGCAACACCTGGCCCTTCGGCGCGGTGGTGGTCAGGAACGGCGAGGTCATTGCAAAGGCGGTCAACGAAGTGGATGCCACCTGCGACCCGACCGCCCACGCCGAGATGCAAGCCGTGCGCGCGGCCGGCGCCGCGCTGGGCAAGCCGGATCTCACCGGCTGCACGGTGTACGCCAGCGGCTATCCCTGCCCGATGTGCCTGACCGCGATGTACCTGGCGGGCGTCGGCAAGGTCTACTACGCCTACTCCAATGAAGCCGGCGCGCCGTACGACCTGTCGGCCGAGCGCGGCTACATCGAACTGGCAAAGCCGGTGGCGGAGCGGGAAATGACGCTGGAGTGCATCCCCGTTCGCGATGAAGGCGAGGACCTGTATGAAGCCTGGCGCAAGCGCCAGGCCGTCTGACCCGCAGGCCGGATCGCATCAGGAGAACGGCGTGATTGTGTCGCCTGGTTATGAGTTTTGAGCAATAGGCATGGTTCGGGTGTGGCGCGTCGTTCCCGGCGGGCGCCCACCCCCGAAAATCAATACGTCTCCAGATGCAACCGCCCATCCTTCTTCAACGCGGCGCCGACGGTGTCCCACGACAACCCCGCCTGTTCCGCCACATCCTTCAACGCCAGCACAACCCCCTCCTCCATGCTCTTCAGCCCGCAAACATAAAAACAGGTGTTCGGATCGGCAAGCAAGGGCCCCAGGTCGGCGGCGCGTTCGCGCATCACGTCCTGCACATAACGCTTGGGTTGACCCGGTGTACGCGAGAAGGCAAAGTTGGTGTCGATGAAGTCCTTGGGCAGGCTCTGCAGCGGTCCGAAGTACGGCAGCTCCTCCTGCGTGCGCGCACCGAAAAACAGCATCAGCTTGCCCCCCTCGAACTTTCCGGAATGGCGCAACCGCCTGCGCCATTCGGTCATGGCCCGCATAGGCGCGCTGCCGGTGCCCGTGCAAATCATCACGATATTCGAGCGCGGATGATTCGGCATCAGGAAGCTCGCGCCAAACGGCCCGATCACCTCCACCTTGTCCCCCACCTTCAGATCGCACATATAGTTTGAAGCCACCCCGCGCACCGGATTGCCCTGGTGGTCCTCCAGCACTCGCTTGATGGTCAGCGAGATATTGTTATATCCCGGCCGCTCGCCATTGCGCGGACTGGCAAGCGAATACTGCCGCGCATGGTGCGGCCGGCCGCCGGCATCCACACCAGGCGGCACGATGCCGATCGACTGGCCTTCCAGCACCGGGAAAGGCGAAGTGCCGAAGTCCAGCACGATGTGGTGCGTATCGTACTCGCGGCCGACTTCGGTGACGCGCGCATTGCCGGTGACGGTGGCGGTGATCGAACGGGACGCGGCCTTGGCGCCGTAGAGATTGGTATAGGCATGCGCGGCGGACCACGGCGGCACGGTAGCGCCATACTGCGCGCTGTTGAATACGCCGTCGCCTGTGACGGCGGCAGGCAGCGTCACCGCCGCGGATTCAAGGACCGGCTCGGCATCCGCCGCCACGCCTTCGGCAGCCAGTTGCTCGGCTGACATCTCGTCAGGCAGCGTCTCCCAGCCAAGTTGCTCCGTGATGCTGTACGCCTTGACGCGCGGCATGGTGCGCCAGTTGTCGATCGACCCGGTCGGGCACGGCGAGATGCAGGCCATGCAGGAGTTGCATTTGTCGGCATCGACCACATAGTTGCGCGAATCGTGGGTGATGGCCGAGACCGGGCAGGTGGCCTCGCAGGTATTGCAGCGAATGCAGATCTCGGGGTCGATCAGGTGCTGCCTGATGACCTGGATGTCGGACATGTCCATGGCAATCTCCGGGGGTGAAGCGGCCCCTGTGGCCGGGGCCTTCGGGCGTGGGGTCCCGCAGGCCCCCGCCCTTGTCGCTTGTCTCTTTTCTCTTGTGCCGCTCAGTTGAAGCGCACGTACTCGAAATCCACCGGCTGGCGGTTGATGCCCATCACCGGCGGCGCGATCCAGCCGGCGAACTTGCCCGGCTCGACCACGCGGCCCATCAGGCTGGCCACGAAGGCGCGGTCGGTCTCGCTCGGCAGCCACTGGTCGACGTTCGCCTTCCATTCGGCGTCCGAGATCACCCGGCCTTCCGGCGCGATCTTCACGCCGGAAAGCGCGCCGATATTGCGGTGGAAGGCCTTGTGCGGCACCTTCAGGCGGAACGGGATGCCGGCCTTGTCGATGACCCGGTTCCAGCGTTCCACACCGGCAACGCTATCCTTGATGTAGTCGTCGCGCAATACCTCGTTGAGCGCGTTGAGCATCGGCACTTCCTTCTCGACAAGCTGACCCCCCACCGCCTGCAGGACCTTGTAGGTCTGGCCCTTGAGCACGCGATCGTCGGTGCGCTTGCCTTCCTCGTAGCGGCCCTTGAGGCCGGTGCTGTAGAAGGTGGCGGCATTGCTCGACTCATCCGCGCCGAACAGGTCGATGGTCACGCTGTAGTGGAAGTTCAGGTAGCGCTGGATGGTCGGCAGGTCGATCACGCCGGCGGCGCGCAGCCTGGCGGGATCATCGGTCTTCAGTTCGTTCATCACCTGGCAAGTGCGCTGGATCACGCGCGATATGCCGCTCTCGCCGACGAACATGTGATGCGCTTCCTCGGTCAGCATGAACTTGGTGGTGCGGGCGAGCGGATCGAAAGAGCTTTCGGCCAGCGCGCACAGCTGGAACTTGCCGTCGCGGTCGGTGAAGTAGGTGAACATGAAGAACGACAGCCAGTCCGGGGTCTCTTCATTGAACGCCTGCAGGATGCGCGGATTGTCCTGCTGGCCGCTGCGGCGCTCCAGCAGCGCTTCGCCCTCTTCGCGGCCGTCGCGGCCGAAGTATTTGTGCAGCAGGTAGACCATTGCCCACAGGTGGCGGCCTTCCTCCACGTTGACCTGGAACAGGTTGCGCAGGTCGTACATGCTCGGCGCGGTCAGGCCGAGGTGGCGCTGCTGCTCCACCGACGCGGGTTCGGTATCTCCCTGGGTCACGATGATGCGGCGCAGGTTGGCGCGGTATTCGCCGGGCACATCCTGCCAGGCATCTTCGCCCTTGTGGTCGCCGAAATGGATCTTGCGATCGGCTTCGGCGGGGTTCAGGAAGATGCCCCAGCGATAGTCCGGCATCTTCACATGGCCGAAGTGCGCCCAGCCCTGCGGATCGACGCTGATGGCGGTGCGCAGGTAGATGTCGAAGTTCTGCGAGCCATCCGGCCCCATGTCATTCCACCAGCTAAGGTAATTGGGCTGCCATTGCTCGAGCGCGCGCTGCAGCGTGCGGTCTTCGCTGAGGTTGACGTTGTTGGGGATCTTGTCGCTGTAGTTGATGCTGGACATCATGGTCTCCGAAGCTGGCTGTGCATGTGGTGGAGCGTGTTCGATTTCGGGTGCGGCGCTCCACCCGGACATGCGCCGCACGACGATGCTTTAACTAAAGAACAACGTCAGACGCGATTCCAGTCGAACGCGGCCTTGTCGCCCTTGCCGTAGACCTTGAGCGCGCCCTTCTCGCCGACGGCGTTGGGACGCTGGAAGATCCAGTTCTGCCAGGCGGTAAGCCGCCCGAAGATGCGGGTGAACATGTTCTCCTGGCCGTTGAAGCGCAGGTTGGCTTCCATGCCGGTGAGCGCATCGGGCGACATGGACGCGCGCTCTTCCAGCGCAATGCGCACTTCGTCGGTCCAGTCGATATCGTCCGGGTTGGCGGTGACGAGGCCGACCGCGAACGCAGCGTCAGCGTCGAGCGGCTGGCCGGCCCTGGCGCGCACCGCGTCCAGCGCCGGTTGTTCGTCGTAGAAGCGGCGGCCCAGGCGGCTCTGACCGGTCACCATCGGGTACAAGCCGAAATTGGTCTCGGCCACGGTGATCTTCGGGGCACGAGCTTCGTCGTCCGGCAGCGCCAGGTGGTAGCTGCGGTCGCAGGCCAGCGCCAGTTCGAGGAACGTGCCGGCAAAGCAGGAGCCCGGCTCGATCAGCGCGAACAGGCTGCGCGATGACACATCCAGCCGCGAGAAGGTACGGCGCAGCAGGCCGATGGTTTCGCGCACCAGCCAGTGATCCTTGTTGGCAAGCAGCGTGGCGTCCATGGCCAGCACGTTGGCGGCATCGCCTTCGGTCTTGATCAGCCAGGTGCCGATGTCGAGCTCGTTGGTACGCATCGACAGGATGGCGTCTTCCAGTTCGCGCGACAGTTGCAGCGGATACCAGGCGGCGCCGGCTTCGGCGATGGCGCTGACGCTTTGCGGTTGCGGGCCCGACGGCGCCTTGACGGTAAAGGTGGCCTTGCGTCCGGCGCGGTCGATCTCCACGGTGACGTGCGTGTAGCGCAAGGCATCGTCTTCCAACGTACGCGCAACCGGAGTCAGCGCCACGCCGCGCGCACCGGCCGGACGGTCGCTCTGCGCGGCCAGGGCCAGCGCGCGTTCCTGCACTTTCTGCGCGAACACGGCGGGCTTGGCGATGTCGTCCACCAGGCGCCAGTCCTTGGCGCGCTGTCCGCGCACGCCTTCGGTGGTGGTGCAGAAGATATCGGCGAGGTCGTGGCGCACGTGGCGCTTGTCGGTCACGCGGGTCAGGCCGCCGGTGCCCGGCAGCACGCCCAGCAGCGGCACTTCGGGCAGGCTCACGGCGGAGGAGCGGTCATCGACCAGGATGATCTCGTCGCAGGCCAGCGCCAGTTCATAGCCGCCACCCGCGCAGGCGCCGTTGACCGCGGCGAGGAACTTCAGGCCGCTGTGCTTCGACGAATCCTCCAGCCCGTTGCGCGTTTCGTTGGTGAACTTGCAGAAGTTCACCTTCCAGGCATGGCTGCTGACGCCCAGCATGAAGATATTGGCGCCGGAGCAGAACACCTTGTCCTTGCCGCTGGTGAGCACCACGGTACGTACCTCGGGATGCTCGAAGCGGATGCGGTTGACCGCATCGTTCAGTTCGATGTCGACGCCGAGATCGTAGCTGTTGAGCTTGAGCTTGTAGCCGGGGCGCAGGCCGGCGTTCTCATCGATGTCCACCGCCAGCGTCGCAACGGGACCGTCGAACGTCAGCTTGAGGTGCTTGTATTGGGACGGGTCGGTCTGGTAGTCGACGCGGGGGGCGGTAGTCATGAGTGTCTCCTCAGCGATGAAGCACAATAGTGCATGGGTCGTGATTCAGTGAACGAACTATAGTTCATGCACTGAAATTCAGTCAAGCAATATTGTGCATCCTCATGCGGAGAGGCTCAGAGCGGCAGTTGCAAGGCGTAACGCACGCGCTCCCGGAGCGCGAGGAAGGTGGGTTCGAGCGGTTCCGCGCTGGTATCGACCGTGAAATCCGCCTTGGAATAGAAGGCCGCGCGGCCAGCCAGGATGTGCCGCAGGTCTTCCATCGCCTCCTTGCTGGCCGCCATCGGGCGGAAGTCCCCCTGCGCGCGCACGCGGCTCATGTGATCTTCCGGGCTAGCCTGCAGCCACACCGTGGTGCAGTGGGCCAGCAACAGGTTGAAGGTCGCCGGGTCCGACACCAGCCCGCCCGGCGTGGCGATCACTGCCTCCGGATAGATCTGGATGGCCTCCTCCAGGGCGCGTCGCTCGTAGCGGCGGTAGGCGTTCATGCCATAGAGCCCCTGGATTTCCGAGATGCTGCAGCCGGCAAACTTCTCTATCTCGCGGCTCAACTCGACAAAGGGGAAGCCAAGATCCTCGGCCAGCATGCCGCCAAGCGTGGATTTGCCGGCGCCGCGCAGCCCGATCAGCGCCACGCGCGGGCTGCGCGCCGCATTGCCGCCGCCGGTGCCCAGCATCTCGCCCACGGCGATGCGCACGCGCCGCAGCGTGCCTTCGTCCCGGTGTTCGAGCAGTTCCCTGATCAGCAGCCATTCCGGCGAAGAGGTCGACACGTCGCCCAGCAACTCCGCCAGCGAGCAATGCAACGCCGAGGCGATCTGCAGCAGCACCAGGATGGATGCGTTGCCGCTGCCGTACTCCAGATTGGCGAGATGCCGCTCCGAGACGCCGGCCGCCAGCGCCGTGGCCTTGCGCGTCAAACCCCGGCGCGCGCGCAGCTCACGCACTCGCTCGCCCAGCACGACGAGAAAGGCATTTTTCTCATGGGAGCCGGCTTCGACGCCAGCGCCGTTGCCGTGCGCGGCATCGGCATCCCCATCGTCTTTGGCGTCTCGGGCGTCCCGCGTTAACCCGGCTTCATGCAATATAGTGCTTGACATGGTTTGGTGACGGCTCTATGTTTCATTCATGCACAATAATGCATGAAACGCGGGTATGCAACCCGGCTAAGTCTAACGGAGCGTCTTTCATGTCCCCCACCGAATTCCGCGAGCAGATCGCGCGGCTCACGGCCCGCATTGCCGGCCGCCCTCTCGATGCCTCCCTGGATGCCTGGCTCAATGCCGAGCACGGCGTCGGCAGCCCTACCTATAGCGCACTGAAGAACGCCTGCGAGACCGGCGTGGCCGAGGGCTGGCTGTGCGACCGCGAGGGCGGCGGCATCCGCTATGGCCGCATCTTCAAGCCGGCCGCCGACCTGCATGGCTTTTCGGTCGACGTGGTCGATATGAAGGACATCGCCGGCCCGCATCACACCCATCCCAATGGCGAGATCGACCTGATCGTGCCGATCGATGCCGGCGCCGAGTTCGACGGCCGCCCCGCCGGCTGGCTGGTCTGCCCGCCGGGCAGCGCGCACCGGCCCACCGTCACCTGTGGGCGCGCGCTCGTCCTTTACCTGCTGCCCGAAGGCCGCATCGACTTCACCCGCTGAGAACCGCCTCATGACCGAATTGCTTTCCAACTATCTTGGCGGCCGCTGGCAGGCCGGCTCCGGCAACGGTGCGACGCTGTCCGACCCCGTGCTCGGCGATGCACTGGTGCGCGTCGACGCCACCGGGCTCGACCTCGCGGCGGGCTTTGCCTTTGCGCGCGAGCAAGGCGGTGCCGCATTGCGCGCCATGACCTATCGCGAGCGCGCCGCCATGCTGGCCGCCGCGCAAAAGGTCCTGCAAGCCAACCGAGATGCGTATTTCGAGATCGCCACCTCCAACAGCGGCACCGTGCACAACGATTCCGCGGTGGATATCGATGGCGGCATCTTCACGCTCGGCACCTATGCGAAGCTCGGCGAATCGCTGGGCGACCGCCGCTACCTGATCGACGGCGATGCCGCGCGCCTCGGCAAGGATCCGCTCTTCCAGTCGCAACATGTGCTGGTACCCACGCGCGGCGTGGCGCTCCTGATCAATGCCTTCAATTTCCCGGGCTGGGGCTTGTGGGAGAAGGCCGCGCCGGCGCTGCTGTCGGGCGTGCCCGTGATCGTGAAGCCAGCGACGGCCACCGCGTGGCTGACCCAGCGCATGGTGAAGGATGTGGTCGAGGCGGGCGTGTTGCCGCCCGGCGCGCTCTCCGTGGTATGCGGCAGCGCGGCCGGACTGCTCGACCAGTTGCAGCCGTTCGATGTCGTCTCCTTCACCGGCTCGGCCGAGACTGCCGCGCTGATCCGCTCGCATGCCGCGGTGACGCAGCGCTCGGTACGCGTCAATATCGAGGCCGACAGCGTCAACTCGGCCCTGCTGCTGCCCGGCGAGGCCGCAGGTAGCGAGGCACTGGATCTGCTCGCCAAGGAAGCCGCGCGGGAAATGACCGTCAAGTCCGGGCAGAAATGCACGGCCATCCGCCGCATCTTCGTGCCCGAGGCCTTGTATGGCGCTGCCGCCGAAGCCATCGGGGCACGCCTGCGCAAGACCACGGTGGGGAATCCCCGCATAGAGTCGGTGCGCATGGGCGCCCTGGTCAGCCGGACGCAACTCGCGTCCGTGCGCGAAGGGCTCGGCTATCTGCAGGCGCAAACCGAAGTGCTGCACGACGGCGCCACGCATGCGCTGGTCGATGCCGACCCGGCCGTGGCCTGCTGCATCGGCCCCACGCTGCTGGGCGCGCGCGATGCGGACGCCGCCGGTCGCGTCCACGACACCGAGGTGTTTGGCCCCGTGGCCACGCTGCTGCCCTACCGCGACAGCGCCCATGCGCTGGCCCTGGTGCGCCGGGGCCAGGGTTCGCTGGTGGCGTCGCTGTATGGCAGCGATCCCGGAGCGCTGGCCGCCATCGCTGTCGAGCTTGCCGACAGCCACGGGCGCGTCCACGTGATCTCCCCCGAGGTGGCCCAGCTGCACACCGGCCACGGCAACGTCATGCCGCAGTCGCTGCATGGCGGCCCCGGCCGCGCCGGCGGTGGCGAAGAACTGGGCGGGTTGCGCGCGCTGAACTTCTATCACCGGCGCAGCGCCGTACAGGCCGGCACCCATGTGCTGGAGCGCCTGTAGGCGCGCGCCGCCGGCGAAATCAATACACCACAGATACGGGGAGACAAGCATGACAGCCGAACCACAGGTCCAGCCGCCCGGGACGCCGTTCAACTTCGCCCAGCACCTGATCGCGTGCAATGCGCAGCGGCCTGGCAAGGTCGCCTATATCGACGACCATGGCCACATGCGCTATGGCGAACTGGCCAACCGCATCCGCCGGCTCGCTGCCGCGCTGCAGGCTTGCGGCATCCACCGCGAAGAGCGCGTGCTGTTGCTGATGCACGATTGCAACGACTGGCCGGTGTGCTTCCTCGGCGCGATGTACGCGGGCATCGTGCCGGTGGCGGTCAACACCCTGCTCACCGCGGATGACTACGCCTATATGCTGCAGCACAGCCGCGCGCAGGCGGTGCTGGTTTCGGGCGCGCTGCTGCCCGTGCTGCAGGATGCCATCGCCCAGGGCGGCCATGAGATCGGGCGCGTGATCGTCTCCCGGCCCGCCGGGCCGCTTGCGCACGGCATGATCGCGCTCGATGCGCTGATCGATAGCCACGCGCCACTACCGGCGCCGGCTGGTACCGGTCCCGACGATCCCGGCTTCTGGCTCTATTCGTCGGGCTCCACCGGGCGTCCCAAAGGCGTGCTGCACAGCCAGGGCAATCCGTACTGGACCGCCGAGCTTTACGCGAAGCCCATCCTCTCGTTGTGCGAGAGCGATATCTGCTTCTCGGCAGCCAAGCTCTACTTCGCCTACGGGCTCGGCAACGGCCTCAGCTTCCCGCTCAGCGTGGGCGCTACCGTTGTGTTGATGGCCGAACGGCCGACGCCGGAGGCCACCTTCAAGCGCTGGCTGGAAAACCAGCCGACCGTGTTCTTCGGCGCGCCCACCGGCTACGCGGGCATGCTCGCCGCGCCCGGGCTGCCGCAGCGGGAGCAGGTCTCGCTGCGCGTGTGCTCGTCCGCCGGCGAGGCCTTGCCGGCCGACATCGGCGAGCGTTTCACCGCGCGCTTCGGCTGCGAGATCATCGACGGCATCGGTTCGACGGAAATGCTGCATATCTTCCTGTCCAACCGTCCGGGACAGGTGCGCTACGGCACCACCGGCTGGCCGGTACCCGGCTATGTGGTCGAACTGCGCGACGAAGACGGCCGGCCGGTGCCCGACGGCGACGTGGGCGACCTCTATATCCAGGGCCCGAGCGCGGCGCTGATGTACTGGGGCAACCGCGAGAAATCGCGCGAGACCTTCCGCGGCGGCTGGACCAAGAGCGGCGACAAATACGTGCGCAACGCCGACGGCAGCTACAGCTACGCCGGCCGCAGCGACGACATGCTCAAGGTCAGCGGCATCTATGTATCCCCCTTCGAAGTGGAAGCCACGCTGATGGTGCACCCATCGGTGCTCGAAGCCGCCGTGATCGGCGTCCCCGACGAAGCGGGCCTCACCAAGACCAAGGCCTTCGTGGTACTCAAACCCGGCGCGCAGGTGAGCGAGACGGAGCTGAAAGCCTTCGTCAAGGAACGGCTGGCGCCATACAAATACCCTCGCATCATCGAGTTCATGGACGCGCTGCCGAAGACAGCCACGGGGAAGATACAGCGGTTCAGGCTGCGGGAGATGGAAAGCGCGCCGGCGTGAGAAACAAAGCGGGAGCAGCCAGCGCCCAACGGCATAACAAGCGCCCTCCCTCTCCCCCGACCCCTCTCCCGCAAGCGGGAGAGGGGAGCCAACCAGCGCAAAAAAGAGCGATGCGAAGCGAGCCCCCCAAGCGATGCGAAGCGAGCCGTCAAGGTGTACCAGGCCGGATGGGGCGCCTCGGGGTGTCGCCCCATCCGGCGCGCCTTCTTTGCCTACTTTCTTGGCAAGACAAGAAAGTAGGTCGCCCCCCGCAGGGGGGTGAAACCGCCTTTGACTTTGAAGTTAAGCCTTTGACGTTAAGCAGTTGCAATTGCAACTCCATCAAACAAAAAAACAAAACACCCAAATCCCAAAAGGACCAAAAGGAGACACCCCATGCCCCAAATCGACATCCACAAACTAGCTGACGAAGCCCGCTTCAACCGCTTCCACGCCCAAATCCTCCTCTGGTGCGCCCTCATCATCATCTTCGACGGCTACGACCTCGCCGTCGTCGGCATCGCACTCCCCTCCATCATGAAAAGCATGGGCGTCGACGCCACCAGCGCCGGCTTCATGGTCAGCTCCGCGCTGTTCGGCATGATGTTCGGCGCGATCTTCATGGGCACCATCGCCGACCGCATCGGACGGCGCCGCGCCATCGCCATCTGCATCCTGCTGTTCAGCGTCTTCACCGCCGCGGCGGGCTTCACCAGCGATCCCGTGACGTTCAGCGTCACGCGCTTCCTGGCGGGCCTGGGCATCGGCGGCGTCATGCCGAACGTGGTGGCGCAGATGACCGAATACTCGCCGCGCAAGATCCGCGGCACCATGGTCACGCTGATGTTCAGCGGCTACTCCGCAGGGGGCATGCTGGCCGCCCTGCTGGGCAAGGGCCTGATCGAGAGCTACGGCTGGCAGTCGGTGTTTATCGCCGCGGGCCTGCCGGCGCTGCTGATCCCGTTCATCCTGAAATCCCTGCCGGAATCGATGCCCTTCCTGGTCAGGAAGGGCCAGATCGACACGCTCAAGGCCATCGTTTCCCGGTTGGAACCAGGCTACCGGCCGCAGGCAGGCGACCAGTTCGCCCTGCCCGCCGGCGACAAGGCCGGCGATGCGCCCATTGGCAAGCTGTTCCAGGACGGACGAGGCTTCAGCACCGTGATGTTCTGGGTGGCATTCTTCATGTGTCTCTTCATGGTCTACGCACTCAGCTCATGGCTGGCCAAGATGATGGCCAGCGCCGGCTACAGCCTGGGCTCGGCGCTGACCTTCGTGCTGGTGCTGAACTTCGGCGCCATGGTCGGCGCCATCGGCGGCGGCTGGCTGGCCGACCGTTTCAATATCAAGTACGTGCTGGTCGGCATGTACGCGCTGGCCGCCGTATCGATCACGCTGCTGGGCTACCCGGTACCCACCCCGTTGCTGTTTGTGCTGGTGGCGCTGGCCGGGGCCTCGACCATCGGCACGCAGATCGTGACCTATGCCTATGCCGGGCAGTTCTATCCGATGGCGGCGCGCGCCACCGGTATCGGCTGGGCATCGGGCATCGGCCGCAGCGGGGCGATCCTGGCGCCGATCGTGATCGGTGCGCTGGTGGGCATGTCGCTGCCGCTGCAACAGAATTTCATGGCGATCGCCATTCCGGGGGTGATCGCGATGATTGCGGTCCTGCTGATCGACCATCGCCGCTCGGCTTCGGCGCAACACGCATCCGCCCTGGCAGAACAGGCGCAAGCGCCCGGCCAGGCTGGCGGGCCGCGCATGGGTCCCGGAGTACAGCACTCCGGCTGAAGGCCGCGCATCCAATGTGCGGCAGCAGACATTCGCCACTCGCTTCCAGGTGTAGACTCAGCCCTGTACGTGAGTGGCCCCCAAGCGCCGTACTTTCGCCTCGCCATGCCCTTTTTCCCGTGCTGGCGAGGCGTCTTTCGCCGGACGCGGCAAGCGGTGCTTGTCATTTCGCCAGCCGTGCCCCCGGCCATGCCCGCACAAGCAACGCCCCGATTGCCGTCGCCGTCGACAATGCCGTGACGGCCATCCATCCCCACCGCGCCAGCATCAGGCTGCCCAGCGCGGCACCGGCCGCCATGCCCACGAACATGCCGACGAACAGCACCGCATTCAGCCGGCTGCGCGCGCCAGGCTCGATACCATAGACGATGGTCTGGTGCGCGACCAGCGAGACCTGCACGCCAAGGTCGAAGCCCAGCGCGCTGGCCGCGATCAGCCACAGCCGTGCGTGCGGCGCCAGCAACGGCGAGAACAACATCCCCGCGAACGAAACCGCGGCCAGCGCGGCGCCCAGGCGCGTGACCAGCTCGGGGCCCTTGCGGTCGGCCAGGCGGCCGGCCAGCGGTGCGGCGAGCGCGCCGGCTGCGCCGGCCAGGCCGAACGCGCCAGCGGCCGCGCTGCCCAGATGAAACGGCGCGCCATGCAGCATGACGGCCAGCGTCGACCAGAACGCGCTGAAACCGATTGACAGCAGCCCCTGCGCCAGGGTCGCCCGGCGCAGCGCGCCATGCTTGCGCCACAGGCTGGCCAACGAGCCGAGCAGCGCGCTGTACGCGAGATGCGTGGTGGGCTTGAAGCGCGGCAGTGCGCGCCATGCCACCGCGCCGATCAGCGCGATGCTGGCCGCCGCGATCACGAACATGATCCGCCAGCCGAAGTGCTCTGCCACAAAACCACTGAGCACGCGTGAGAGCAGGATGCCGAGCAGCAGCCCCGTCATCACCGTGCCGACGACCTTGCCCCGGTGCGACTCCGGCGCCAGCGTGGCGGCCGCCGGCACGATGTCCTGCGCCATCGTGGCGGCCAGCCCGATCGCCAGGCTGGTGGCCAGCAGCAGCCCGATGCCTGAGGCGGCGCCGCTGGCCAGCAGCGCGGCGCTCAGCACGGCGGCCTTGGCCAGGATGATGCGCCGGCGGTCATAGCGGTCGCCCAGCGGCGCCAGCAGCAGGATGCCCAGGGCATAGCCCAGTTGCGTGAGGGTGGGGACCAGCCCCACCGCCCGGTCGGACGCACCGATATCCGGACCCAGCACGCCCAGCATGGGCTGGCTGTAATAGAGCGATGCCACAGCCAGGCCGGCGCCGGCGGCAAGCAGCAGGACCAACCGGGCGGGCAAGCCGGTGGCGGCACCCGTCTCAGCCGCCGGGACCGCCGGGGCTCCGGCCGGGTGTGTGGCGGCATTTGCATCTGTAACGCGAATGGATGACATAGCGGAAACCCTCGGATCGAAAACGAGACTGGAGTTTGCCGGCCCCTAGTTCAGCGCGGTAGTACTACACTCTGCACAATTGCTATGCGCCCAACGTATGACCAACTTAAAACCACCCTCCCCCGCCACGCCAGCGCCCGCCTCGACCGACCGCATCGAACTGATGCAGACCTTTGTGCGGATCGTCGAAGCCGGCAGCCTGTCGGCGGCCGCCGCGCAGATGGGCACCACCCAGCCCACGGTGAGCCGCCGCCTGCAGAACCTGGAGCGCTCGCTGGGCCTGCGCCTGCTGCAACGCTCCACGCATGCGATGAAACTCACCGAGGACGGCGAGCGCTGCTTCGGGCGCGCCAAGGAGCTGGTAGCGGACTGGGAAGCGTTCGAGGCGGACTTGCGGGGCGCCGGCGACGAACCGGCGGGCACGCTGCGGGTGGTGGTGCCACATGCGTTCGGCCAGCAGCAACTGGTGGGGCCACTGGCGGCATTCCTGCGCCGTCACCCGCGGGTGACGGTCGAATGGCTGCTGCACGACCGGACACCGGACTTCATCGCCGAAGGCATCGATTGCGCCATCCACGTGGGCGAGGTCAGCGACCCGTCCGTAGTGGCGATCCGGCTTTCCGAAGTGCCCCGCATCGTCGTGGCGGCGCCATCGGTACTGGAAGCCAGGGCGATGCCCTCGCATCCGAATGAGCTTGCCGGCTTGCCCTGGCTGTCGCTGCGCACCTTCTACCGCAACGAGGTGTCGCTCACCCATGCGGCCACGGGCGAGACCCAGCGGCTGGCCTTCCACCCGCGCGTCGGCACCGACAGCCTGTATGCGCTGCGCAGCGCCGCGGTCATGGGGCTGGGCGTTTGCGTGGCGTCGGCGTGGCTGATGGAGGACGACATCGCGCAGGGACGCCTGCTCCACCTGGTACCGCAGTGGCAGGCTTCCTCGCTGCCCATGCAACTGGTCTATCCCTACGCGAGCTTCTATCCCGCCAAGCTGCGCCGCTTCGTGGAAACGATGCGGCAGACCGTACCGGCGACGATGGCCGGCAGCGCGGTACTGGCGCCCTGAGCGGAGCCGCCGTGCCCCGGAACAAGCCCTCCCCGCGCGCGGTCGAACTGATCAGGCCGTGAGGAAAGCGGGAGGTCGCAATGTCCAGGTCCCTTTGTTTCGCCGCCGCCGCTTTGGCCGCATTGTTCGGCGCCGGCGCCCTGGCGACGCCTCCGGGCGGCAGTCTCTCGGTCAGTTTCATCGATCCGCAGAGCTACACCGACGCCGCCTACTCCCACCCGTATGCAAGCGAGAAGGATCTCGCCGCTGTGGAAAGCGATATCACGCGGCATCTGACCCGGCTGGCCGAGCGCAAGCTCGCCCCAGGCGACTCGCTCAAGATCGAAGTGCTGGAGATCGACCTGGCCGGGCGCTTCGAACCGTTTCGCTTCCACGGGCAGGAAATCCGCGTGGTGCGGGATATCACCTGGCCGCGGATGACGCTGCGCTACACCCTGAGCCATGGCGACCGGATACTGGCGAGCGGCGAGGAACGGCTGGCCGACATGAACTTCATGATGTCGGTAAATACGTACTCGAGCAGCGACCCGCTGCGCTATGAGAAGCCCATGCTGGATAACTGGTTCGACAGGCGGATCGTCAGGCACTAGGCCCTTCTCTAGCGGCACCTGGCGCACACCATGCCTGCGTGCAGGACGGAGCCAGCAGCGGCTTTGTGCTGCCGTTCACGGTGGGTGACAGCGAGGCCTTCTGGAAGGGAAACGTCTTGCCGGCGGTGCATAGCGGCACGCGAGTGCTGCTGATCGCGCAGCAAGAGGGAAAGATCCCCAAGCGCCCGCGGCCCCGCAGCCACGAAGAAGCGAAGAATTGCAAGAAAACGCGTACCGCCAATCAGCGATTCGGTGTAGCCGTGTGGGGCGCCCCCAAGGGCAGTCCACACCCCAACGCGATGCGAAGCGAGCCGTGAAGGTTCACCAGGCCGTATGGGGCGCCTTTTCTGCCTACTTTTTTGGCAAGACAAAAAAGTAGGTCGCCCCCCGCAGGGGGGGGTGAAACCGCCTTTGACTTTAAGCCTTTGAAGTTGAAGTTGAAGTTGAATTCAAAGCCCCTCTGAACCTCACACCTCACACCTCATCCGGCACCCTCTCCAAGTCCTTCATCCACACAACAGACTCCGAATCACTAGGCGCCCGCCAATCCCCCCGCGGCGACAACGACCCACCCGACCCCACCTTAGGCCCATTCGGCACGCAAGACCTCTTGAACTGGCTCGTCCGGAAAAACCGGTCAAGAAAGATCCCGAGGTTCCGCTTGATATCCGCCACCTTGTACTCATTACGCGCCACATGCAGCCCCTCGGGCCAGCTCCCCTTATCGCGATCGCCCCAGGCGCTCATGGCAAGAAACGCAATCTTGGTCGGCGTAAACCCAAACCGCAACGTGTAATACAGGTTGAAATCCTGCAGCTCATACGGACCGATGAAATTCTCGGTCTTCTGCTGTGGCGCATCGGCCGAGTCACCCGGCACCAGTTCGGGACTGATCTCCGTCCCAAGCACATCGAGCAATACGTCAGACCCCGCGTCGCCGATCTGTCCCGTCTCCGCTACCCAGCGGACCAGATGCGAGATCAGCGTCTTCGGCACGCTGCCGTTCACGTTGTAATGCGACATATGGTCGCCAACGCCATAAGTACACCAGCCAAGCGCAAGCTCGCTGAGGTCGCCCGTGCCGATCACGATAGCGTGGCTGGAATTGGCAAAGCGGAACAGGTGGTTAGTGCGCTCGCCCGCCTGCACGTTCTCGAACGTCACGTCGTACACGGGCTTGCCCGACGCATACGGGTGCCCGAGATCCTTGAGCATTTCGATGCAGCTCGGCCGGATATCGATCTCCTTCGACACGCAGCCCACCACCTCCATCAACTTGCGCGCCTGGAGCAGCGTGCGGTCGCTGGTGGCGAAGCCGGGCATGGTGATGCCGAGGATATTGGTGCGGGGCAGCTTCAGCCGGTCCATGGCCTTCGCGCACACGAGGAGCGCATGCGTTGAGTCCAGCCCGCCGGAGACACCGATCACCACCTTGGAGATGCCGCTGGCCGACAAGCGCTGGACCAGCGCCTGCACCTGGATGTTGTAGACCTCGCTGCATCGCTCGTCCCGACGCCGGGCGTCGGACGGCACGTAGGGGAACCGCTCCACCGTCCGGCGCAGCGGCAAGGCCTTGTCCAGCGCCGTATCGACGGCAAACGGAATCACCCTGAACTTCGCGACCTCCGCGCCATGGCGCCGCACCGAGTGGCCGAAGGTGGTCTGGTGCATCCGCTCGCGCGACAGCCGCTCCAGGTCGACGTCGGCAAAGGTCAGGTGCGAGCTGTCCGCGAAGCGTTCGGACTCGGCCAGCAGTTCGCCGTTCTCGTAGATCAGCGCCTGCCCGTCCCACGCCAGGTCGGTGGACGACTCGCCCTTGCCGGCCGAACTGTAGACATAGGCCGCGAGGCATCGCGCCGACTGCTGGCTGACCAGTTGATGCCGGTAGCCGGACTTGCCGACCACGATATTGGATGCCGACAGGTTCACCAGCACGGTGGCGCCCGCCAGCGCCGCGAACGACGACGGGGGAATCGGCACCCAGACGTCTTCGCAGATCTCCACGTGGAAGCGGAAGAACGGAATGTCCCGCGCTTCGAACAGCAGGCCGGCGCCAAACGGCACTTTGTTTCCGTCCAGCAGCACTTCGCTCACCGCCGCGCTGTCCGCCGCGCTGAATTGCCGTGCCTCGTAGAACTCCCAGTAATTCGGCAGGTAGGACTTCGGGACGACACCGAGCACCTGCCCGCCGGCGACCACCGCCGCGCAGTTGAACAACTGATGCTCGACACGCAGGGGCAGCCCGACCACCAGCGTGGTGGCAATGGTCCTGGAGGCAGCCACGATCTCTGCCAGGGCAGCCTCGCACGCATCGAGCAAGGCCCGCTGGTGAAACAGGTCGTCGCAGGTATAGGCGGACAAGCCGAGTTCCGGGAAGGCCACCAGCGCCGCGCCCTGGCTGGCGGCTTCCCTGGCCAGCGCAATCGTCCCGGCTGCATTGAAGGCGGGATCGGCCACGCGGCAGACAGGCACGCCCACCGCCACGCGGGCGAAACCGTGGGAATAGATATTCAGGAACTTGTTCGTCATGTCACTCATGTCAGTCATCCTTGCGCTGCGCGTCGCAGCGTCCCGGCGCCTGCCAGGCGCCGGAGCGGGTTGTGCGGTACATGGCGCAATTCTACGATGCGCGTCCTTCCGGCGCTGAAGTCTGCCGGCGCGCAACGGCGCAGGCACGGCCGGGACGGGCTGCACCCGGCGCCGGACATTGCGGCGTTTTCAACGATCGGGAAGGAATGACCGGTGCCGGCAGGCAAGCGCTACTCGCCACGGGCGATCCGCCGCCCCACCGTTGCCAGCAGCATCTCCAGGTGGCTCATCTCGATCGGCTTCACCATATGGGCGTGGAAGCCGGCGGCATGCGTATCCTCATGGTCCGCCGGTTGCCCGAACCCGGTCATCGCGACGAAGACCGTGCCGGGCAGTTCCGGCTGGGCCCGCAGGATCTTCAGCAATTCGAAGCCGTCCATGACGGGCATGGCGATGTCGATCAGCGCGAGGTGCGGCGAAAAACGGGTGGCTATCGCGCGGGCCGTTTCCCCCTCGTAGGCGACCGACACTTCATGGCCCAGCATCTCCAGCAGCATGGCGAGACTGTCAGCCGAATCCCGGTTGTCATCCACCACCAGCACGCGCAATGCGCCGGTCCGCGGGGACGTATCAGCAACGGTGTCCGCCGGCTGATGCTTGATGCAGGGCATCTGGATGGTAAATGTGCTGCCCTTGCCCAGCCCGGCGCTGGAGGCCCGGATGGTTCCGCCATGCAGTTCCACCAGCGAGCGGCACAGTGACAGGCCAATGCCAAGCCCGGCATTCTGGGCTTCGCTGACGGGGCTGCGTTGCACGAACAGGCTGAAGATGTCTTCCAGCGCGTCATGCTGGATGCCGCAACCCTGGTCGGATACCCGCAGCTCAAGCAAGCGGCCGGTCACCTCGCCGCTGATGGCGATGCGGCTGCCCGCCGGCGAGAACTTCGCGGCGTTGTGCAGCAGGTTCTGCAGGACCTGCACCAGCCGGGTGAGATCGGCCCGGAACGCCACGGGCTCATCGGGCAGGCTGACGTCGACTTGCTGCCCGCGCAAGTCCAGCACGGGCCGGGCGGACTCGATGCCACGCTCCACCACGTCGCGCAGGTCGACATTGCGCAGCCGCAGTCCCACCTTGCCCGAGGCAATGCGCCCCACATCCAGCAGGTCGTCGACAAGCCGCGTCAGGTGGCTGATCTGCCGGTCGATCATGTCCCGGCAGCGCGCGGCATGGGGACTGAGGCTGGTGTCCAGCCGCATCAGGTTGATGGCATTGCGTACCGGCGCCAGCGGGTTGCGCAGTTCATGCGACAGCGTCGCGAGGAACTCGCTCATGCGGCGGCTCGACGCTTCGATTTCTTCCAGCCGCCGCCTTTCGCTCATGTCCCGGACCACCTTGGCAAAGCCGCTGACGGCCTGGCTCTCATCGTAGATCGGTGTGATCGTCACGTTGGCCCAGAACAGCGTGCCGTCCTTGCGCACCCGCCAGCCCTCGTCTTCGAAGCGCCCTTCCGCCCGGGCGCACCGCAACTCGTAGTCCGGCCAGCCGCTGGCGACGGCCTCGGGCGTGTAGAACACCGAGAAATGCTTGCCAATGACTTCCGCCGCCGCATATCCCTTCATCCGCTGCGCGCCTGGGCTCCAGCTCGAAATATGGCCGGTCCCGGTCAGGGTGAAGATGGCGTAGTCCTGGATGGCGTCCACCAGCGCGCGGTAGCTCGTCTCGCTCGACTCCTCGACTTGCGGGGTGGGCGAAGCTGACGAGGAGGGAGCATTCAGGCTGCGGGGCTCTGTCATGGCGGATACGTGAAGCTTTGCAGGGCGGATGCCCTGGCGGCGCAAGCTTGCCGGTGCCGCCCTGCTGCAATGAGCGGCGGCGTGGCCGGGATGCGCGGGATGCAAAATTGTGGCACGGTTTGGGCAGCGCAGCCAGATTAGGCAAGATGCCGGCCGGCCCCACCCCGGTACTGTATATTCATACAGTTCGCCGCAGCAGCACGTTCATCCCGTGATTTTCCCTACCAAGTGCACCATCCCCTACACCGGGAAGGTTGCCTCCTTGCCGATCCCGCCCGCCGCGCCTCCGACACAGGAGCGAGGCTGATGACGTACACCGTCGCCGTGCGTGCCTTGTGCGAATTCACCGCCAAGCAAGGCGATCTCGACGTGCGCTTCACGCCTTCGCCTACTGCCGCCGACGGCATGGCAGCCCATGCCCTGGTGCAGTCGCGGCGCGGCGCCGCGTACCAGTCCGAGATCAGCCTGCAGGGCGAGTTCAGGAACCTGCGGGTGCGCGGGCGCGCCGATGGCTACGATCCCGCCCGGAACCTGCTGGAAGAAATCAAGACGGTGCGCGGCGATTGGACCGCGCTGCCCGAGAACCATCGGCAATTGCACCTGGCCCAGGCGAAGATCTATGCCTGGCTGCTATGCGAAAAACTCGGACTCGCCGGCATGCAGGTGGGCGTGGTCTATTTCGACGTGGCGAGCCAGCAGGAGTCGGGCTTCAGCGAGCACTTCAGCGCCGGGCAACTCCGGGCATTCTTCGAAGAGAAGTGCGAGCGCTTCGTCAACTGGGCCTTGCAGGAGAGCGCGCATCGCGCGGTGCGCGACCAGGCGCTGCAAGGCATGGCCTTTCCCCATGCCTCGTTCCGGCGCGGGCAGCGTGACCTGGCCGAAGCCGTCTATCGCGCCGGACGCTCGGGCCGCTGCCTGCTGGCGCAGGCCCCTACCGGCATCGGCAAGACAGCAGGCACCTTGTTCTCCATGCTCAAGGCGGTGCCCCAGGGCCAGGTCGACAAGGTGTTCTACCTGACCGCCAAGACCACCGGCCGCCAGATGGCGCTGGACGCCGCGCAGGGACTGCGCGACGGTAACGCCGGCCTGCGCCTGCGGGTGCTGGAACTGAACGCGCGCGACAAGGCCTGCGAGCAGCCGGACCGCGCCTGCCACGGCGAATCGTGCCCGCTCGCGCGCGGGTTCTACGACCGCCTGCCGGCAGCACGGCAGGACGCCGCCGGGCAGGCCCTGCTCGATCGCGCAGCCTTGCGGCAGATCGCACTCAGCCACGATATCTGCCCGTACTACCTGGGCCAGGAAATGGCGCGCTGGGCGGATCTCGTGATCGGCGACTACAACTACTACTTCGACCGCGCCGCCATGCTGCATGGCATGACTGCCGCCAACGACTGGCGCGTCGGCGTGCTGGTCGACGAGGCGCACAACCTGCTGGAGCGGGCGCGCAAGATGTACTCGGCGGAGCTGGATCCCGCGGTGTTGCCCGAACTGCGGCATGGCGCGCCAAGGCCGCTCGCCAGCGCGCTGCGCCGGCTCTCCGGCCAGTGGAACCTGCTGTCGAAGGCGCAGGAGAGCGCTTATGCCGCGTACCCGGAAATTCCCGGCCCGTTTATCGCGGCGCTGGAGCGCACGGCATCGGCCATCCTGGACCAGCTCACCGAAGCGCCGGAAAGCGTGGGCCCGGCGCTGCAGCGCTTCTATTTCGATGCCCTGCACTTCTGCCGCCTGGCCGAATCGCTCGACGCGCATTCGGTCTTCGATATCAGCAAGGAGGCTGGCGCCGCCGAATCCGCAACGCGCCCCGCCTGGGGCAAGACAGGCAAGGGCCTCCTTGCCGTGCGCAACCTCATCCCCGCTCCCTTCCTGGCGCCCCGGTTCGCGGCGGCCCATGCCACCACGCTGTTCTCCGCCACGCTGACCCCCGCGCGCTTTGTCAGCGACACGCTGGGCCTGCCACGCAACACGGTCTGGCTGGAAGTGCAGTCGCCCTTCCGCGCCGACCAGCTGGCGGTGCATATCGCCGGCAATATTTCCACGCGCTACCGCGACCGCGAGCGCTCCGTGCGTCCCATCGTGGACCTGCTGGGCGCGCAGTACCGGGCGCGTCCGGGCAACTACCTCGCATTCTTCAGCAGCCACGATTACCTGCGGCAAGTGGCGGACGCCTTTGAGCAGCGCTGCCCGGATATTGCCGTGCGCCGGCAGTCGCGCGCCATGACCGAGGCCGAGCAGGCCGAGTTCCTGGCGGCCTTTGCGCCCGGAACCTGCGCCATCGGGTTCGCGGTCCTTGGCGGCTCCTTCGCGGAGGGCATCGACCTGCCGGGGGACCGGCTCATCGGCGCCTTTATCGCCACGCTCGGCTTGCCGCAGCTCAACCCGGTCAATGAACTGACCATGCGCAGGATGCAGTCGGCATTCGGCTGCGGCTACGAGTACGGCTACCTCTATCCCGGCTTGCAAAAAGTCGTGCAGGCTGCCGGGCGCGTGATCCGCACCGAGGCGGACCGCGGCGTGGTGCACCTGATCGACGACCGCTTCGCACGGCCGGAGGTGCGCGCCCTGTTGCCGGCCTGGTGGGAAGTCGCGAGCGAAACCAGTGAGACGCCGGGCAGTGCCTAGCCTTGCGTGAGCCGCCACGCAGCCGCTACGGCGGCGCGACCAGGTGCCGCACCCGCGGCGGCGCCGGGCCGCGATGCAAGGCATGGACGCGGGCCTGGATCGCCCTGTCGTTGGCGCTGAAGCGCTCGTGCTGGCGCAGGTGCTCCAGCCACGACTCGATCACAAATGTTTCCACGTAGCGGCCCGGCGCTTCCATGTCCTCGAACAGGCTCCACGACAGCGCCCCGCCGCGCCTGCGCACGCGCCGCATTTCGCGGGCAGCGGCGAGAAACGCGGCGGCATCCGCCGGGTCGGTGTGGTATTCGACGGTGATCATCACCGGCCCGCGATCGCCGGCGGTCTCTTCGGAAAGCGGCACGCTGGCATCGTGCGGCGACGGCGTGAGATCCAGGTCCGGCGAATCGGCCAGACGCCAGCGCAAGGCCGCCACGGCGGCCAGCAGCATGCCCGAGCCGGCCACCTGCAGCGCCAGGTCCGTCCCCTTGAGCGAGGCTACCTGCCCCCACACTGCGCTGCCGGCCGCCATGGCGCCGAAGAACACTACCAGGTAGATCGCCAGCGCCCGTGCCTTCACCCAGCCCGCCGAACTGCGCTGCGCGCCGCCATTGAGCACGGACAGCACGACGATCCAGGCCAGGCCCGCGAACAGCAGCACGGCGGCGATCAAGGCGAAGCTCCTGAAGACCGACATGGCGAACAAGACCAGCGCGAAAATCACGCTGGCGCCAAGCACCAGGCGATCGGGCGAGAGCAGCTGGCGCAGGCGCGGCAGCACCAGGGCGCCGCCGATCGCCCCCGCCCCCACGCAAGCCAGCAGCAGCCCGTAGCCGCCCGGCCCGACCGCCAGCCCTTTGCGCGCCACCAGCGGCAACAGCGCCCAGCCGGCACTGCCGAACACAAAGAAGGCCACCGCGCGGACCAGCACCACCTGCAGCACCGGTGCCGCCTGCACGTAGCGCAGGCCAGCGCGCACGGCCGGGAGGAAATGCTCGGGCGGCAAGCGCCGCGTGACCTGCGCCGGCTGCCACCGGTAGATCACCCACAGCACCCCCAGCACCGACACCGCGTTGATCAGGAACACCGCCGGCGGCCCGAACAGCGTCAGCACGACGCCGCCCAGCGCGGGCCCGATCGCCCGGCTGATGTTCACCCCCAGCGAGTTGAGCGCCACCGCCGACTGCAGTTCCGGCTTGGGCACAAGGTCCGGCACAATGGCCTGGAACGGCGGCGCGCTCATCGCCGCGCCAATGCCCAGCAGGAAAGTGGCGGCCAGCAGCACCGCGGGCGTTACCAGCCCGGCCAGCGCCAGCAGGCCGAGCGCCGCCGCCACCACCAGCATCCAGGCTTGCGCGAACAACAGGTATTTGCGCCGGTCCACGATATCGGCCAGCACGCCGGACGGCAGGGCGAACAGGAACATCGGCAGCGTCGTGGCCGCCTGCACGAGCGCCACCATCAGTGGCGACGGGCTGACCGACGTCATCATCCAGCCGGCGCCGACATCATGCATCCAGGTACCGATATTGGACGCCAGCGTGGCCAGCCAGATGGACCGGAACACCTTGTTGCGCAAGGGACTCCACGGCCCGGCGGCAGGCGCGGCTACCGCGGAGCCTGCACGGGAAAGTTCCTGATTCATCTCAGCTCCTGGTCCACGAAAGCGACACCCATGGATTGTAGGATGCGGTATGCGTGGCATGGGTCCCCGCGGGCATGCCACTATCGAGCGCCGGAAATGACTGCCCGCGCGATGGCGCCTGAGCATCGGCTGACAGGCGTTGTCAGCGAGGCTGGCCCAGGTGCGCCGCGGGCTGCTGCCACGGGCGAACATCCGCTGCCTGGCGCGCCTGGCTCGCCGGAGCGAAGTCGGCCGGATCGAGCCTGGCGGCAAGCAGCTTGCCAAAAGCGCTGAGGAGCACGTCGGAGGTCAGGCCGGAGGGGCCGGCCAGTGCCGGGCAGATAATCCAGGTGCTGTCGTCGCGCGTGAACACGCGCAGGGATTTCACCAGGTCGGCGGGCTGCAACTGCCGCTCTTGCATCGCCGCGCCGTCCAGCGCGAATGCACTGACAAAATCCTCGGTGTGCCGATGGCCCAGGCACACCACCACCTTTGGCCGCCAGCGCGCGCACATCTCGGCCAGGAAGCGGAAGCGTCCGCCGTACCGGCACAGGTCCAGGTAACGCTCCTTGGGCACCAGTTCGGGCTGGCCGCGGAACACCCTGGACCAGGGGGTCAGGCCATCGAGCTGCACGGGCAAGGGAAACAGGTTGAGCTTGAACTCGGCGCCGCGGGACGAATACAGGCAGTGCTCGTAATACGGCTTCCAGTCGGCATCAGCATCGCGAAGGCCCAGCAGCTCGGCGCGGGCGGCGGCCATGATGCGGGCAATGCGCTGGTGACTAAGCCATTTGCCCATGCTGCCCCGATGCGCTTCACGAAACGCGTGGTCCCACGACAACGGCGCCATGCGGGGCTCGAGCGGCGCTTTCAGGTGCTC
This sequence comes from Burkholderiaceae bacterium 16, assembly GCA_000955785.1. Classification (GTDB taxonomy): domain Bacteria; phylum Pseudomonadota; class Gammaproteobacteria; order Burkholderiales; family Burkholderiaceae; genus Cupriavidus. The sequence goes on along the minus strand of JYOD01000017.1, from coordinate 263,421 downwards.
GGACCAGGGATTCGGACTCCTGTCGCAGAACCAGACCGAAGCCCGGGGATTCCCACCCTCCATGCCGACATACGAAGCAAAATAAGTGTCCAGTTCCTGCCTTGTGAACACCGCGGTGTTTTCCATGCTGCCCCCCTGATTGCCTGGTGGGCCCCCCTTCCGCACTTGCCGCAACGTGCCGTTCAGCCAAGTAATGGCCACGCGTGCCGTCGCGATCGTCAGCCGGACGCCAGGCACCGGCCAGGGCCGGCGCTATGTCATTCCGGTCGTCTCATCTGCTTTGCGCCTCGTCGAAATCGTCCTGAGTAGCCTCTCGTCGCGGCCTGCCCCCTCCCCCTATTCGTCAGCCTTGTCGGCCCGGCCAGCGTTGCCGGACTTGAGCAACTCGGCGATCGTGGTCGCGTCGGCCGGTGCGAACTGCGTTACGCAGGCGCGCGTCAGCGCCAGTGTGTAGGAAAACGCCATGGCACGGTCCTCGAATGTGCGGTTGAGCATGAAGTGCGCGGCGGGCATCTGGCCGTCGGCCAGCTTTGACAGGCGGACGAGCGATCCCCAGCTTCCGTCCTCCACTTGCAGGATATCCACTTCAATGGCGTATCCCGCCTCGATATAGGTTCTGGCCGGTCCTGGTCCTGCCAGCCGGCGTTCCGGTTTGTCGGGCACCATCTCTCGCTCCTCCACGATACAGATCATTCCAACACCATCACGCGCACGCCGTGCGCGTCACCACCAGCCCCTGGCGGCGGGCTCCCCCCGGCCGCCACGGGCTGCAATGCACAGGTCAGCCGCGCCTTCGGGCCGGCGCGCCGGCCACGCGGTTGACGGCAGGCGGCGGCGCGGTGGACTGGCGCACCACCAGGCCGCTGGGGAAACACAGGCGAATCGGCGCCAGCCCGGGTTGCGCCAGCCGCAGCATGACCCGGCGCACCATGGCTTCCGCCATGTCGCCAAAAGGCATGGCCACCGATGTGAGCGCGGGATGGGTGTATGAGCACATGCCGATATCGTCCATGCCAATCACTGAAACGTCGGCAGGCACCGACAAACCGGCCTGGTGCAAACCCGACATCAGCCCGATCGCCATCATGTCGTTGACCGCGATCAGCCCGGTCGGGCGCGCCGTGGTGCGCGCCAGCCGAGCGGCCAGGAGCTGGCCCAGTTCGGCCAGTTCGGCATCGCCATAGTGCGCGGCGGGCGGGCACTCTATCACCTCTGCCGTTTCTGCGATCCCGGCCTCTGTTGCCGCGGCCTCGAAGCCGGCAATCTTGCTCGCGCGGCTGACGGTGCGCCCGGCGGGCATGACGAATGCGATGTGCCGGTGGCCAAGGGCGATCAGGTGCGAGGCGGCCAGGTGGCCTGCCTGGAAGTTGTCGGGCGCGACATGGTCGATGCGCACAGGCATGTTGGGATCGGCGCCGCCGTCGTAGCTCACCATCGCCAGCCCCTGGCGGGTCGCCGGCTCGAAATGCTGCTCGTCGGTCAGCGACGAGACGATGATCACGCCGTGCACGCCAAACGAGAGCAGGTCGTCGAGCATGCGCGACTCCTGCTCCGGGTCGCGGTTGGTGTTGCCCAGCAGCACGCGATAGCCGGTCTGGCGCTGCGCTTCGGCCTCGATCTTCAGCGCGAGCTGGCCGTACATCGGATTGGCGGTGGAAGGCACCAGCAGGCCCAGCATGGGCGTCTGCCCGGTCTTGAGCTGGCGCGCAACCTGGCTGGGGCGGAAGCCGAGCGTGCGGATCGCCTCCTGCACCCGCTCGAAGGTGACGGGATTGAGCCGCTCGGTGCGTCCGTTGAGCACGTTGGAAACGGAGCTCACGGACACGTTCGCCAGTCTGGCGACGTCTTGTATGGTTGCCATTATCGGGTTCTCATGCCAGCTTCATCAGGCGGGGTAGCCATAGCGTGAGCGATGGCATCAGGACCAACAGCAGCAAAATCAGCAACAGCAGCACCAGGTACTTCAGCATCGGCCCGGCGACCTGCTCCATGCGCGTGCCGGTCATCGCGCAGGTGGCGAACAGCCCCAGGCCCAGCGGCGGCATGAACAGGCCGAACCCCATGGCGATCACCATCACAGTGCCGAAGTGTAGCGGATGCACACCGGCCTGCGCGGCAATGGGCGCCAGCAGCGGACCAAAAAGGATGAGCGCCGGCGCGCCCTCCAGGATGGTGCCGAACACGATCGTCAGCAGCACCGACACCAGCAGGAAGGCGGAACTGCCGTAATGCACCGCCAGCCCGGTCATGGCGTGCTGGAGCAGGCCGGGAAGTTGCTGGATCGACAGCGCGAATGCCAGGCTCGATGCCGTCGCGATCACGAACAGAATGCTGCCGGTCATGGCCGCGGCCCGCGCGAACAGGCGCACCACGGCGCGCACATCGAGCTCGCGGAATACCAGCACCCCCACCAGCAACGCGTAGACCACCGCAAAGGCGGACACCTCGGTCGAAGTAGCCATGCCCGATGTCACGCCCTTGCCGATCATCGCGATCATCAGCAGGGTGGCCAGCGCGCCGCCGGCCAGCTTGCGCCTGGACTTGCGCACCGGAAAGGCCAGGGCAGGATCGATGCGGCTGCCGCGGGCCACGGCGAGGACGATCAGGCCGAGCGCCATCACCACGGCCGGGACCACGCCGGCCAGGAACAGGCCACCAATGGAGATGTTGGCGACAAAGCCCATCAGGATCAGGTTGATGCACGGGGCGATGGTCTCCGCCATCACGGCTGAACTGGCGAGTACCGCCGCGGTTTCGTTGGCATCCTGCCGCGTGCGGCGCACCGCCGGCACCACGATGCCGCCCACCGCGGCAATGTCCGCCAGCTTGGAGCCGGACACCCCGGAGAAGACCGCCGTCGCCACGATGGCGATCAGGTTCATGGCACCGCGCACGCGGCCGAAGGCCAGCACCAGCAACTCCACCAGGCGCGCCGACATGCCGTTGACCTCCATCAGCAGGCCCGCCAGTACGAAGAAGGGGATCGCCAGCAGCACGAAATGATCCATGCCGGAGAGCACCTGCTGCGAATAGACGATCAGCGGCAGCGACGGCTCTGCCAGGAAAAACAGCAGCGCGGCCAGCCCCAGCACGAAGGCAATCGGCATGCCCAGCAGCATGCCGCCGGCAAAACCCACGGCCAGCAGCAACCACGGCGGAACCTGCCAGCCGCTGCCGGCCACCGTGCCGGACAGCGTGTTCCACCCCCACACTGCGGCGCACAGCAACGTCGCCAGCAACAAGGCCAGCCACTTGGCACGGCCTCCCTTCAGTGCATTGGCGAGCGCGATCGCGCTCAGGTACAGGCTGCCCAGGCAAGCCGGCAGGACATGGAGCCACTGCGGCAGGCCCAGCGGCGTGCTGACGTTGCGCGCGTCGAGCAGCAGCAGCACCGATGAAGCGAACAGCATGACCGACACCGCAGCGATCATCCACGCGCACAGCCGCGTGGCAAGAGACTGCCACCTGCTCGGCAGCCGGTTGCGAAAGACCTCGAAGCCGGGATGCCGGCCGCGCGCCAGCACCGTGCCGGCGCCGAAGAACACAAGTACCGCCATCAACAGCCGCGCGCCATCCTCGGCCCACTCCAGCGGCGCGTGCAGCATGTAGCGGCAGATCACCGATGCGCACACCAGCAATACGTCGGCGGCCAGCGCTGCCACGCAGAGGTATTCGGCCAGCCTGGACAGGCGGCCCGGCACGCTGCCGGCACGCCCATCGGAGGCGCGTGCGACGACGCCCCCGGGATCGTCCAGCAGGTTCGCGCTCATACCGCCGCGCCTTGCGCGCAGAGACAAGATGGCACGCCCATGCTGCTCAGGCGCGCGCGGCTTCGATCGCCGCCAGCAGCGGCCGGGTAGCGGGATAGCTGGCGGTGAATCCCGGCCATAGCTGCGCCTGCATGCGGGAGCGGACCGACTCCCGCTCCGTGGCGCGCATGGGATGGAAGGCCAGCCCGAGCTGGCGCAGCGCATCCATGGCCCGCTGGCCACGCTGCGGCGCCACCTCGCGCTGGTAGACGCTGGCCTGCGCGGCCGCCTGCAGCAGCTGCGCCTGCAGCTCGAGCGGCAGCTTTTCCCATGCCCGCTTGCCCAGCACGGCAACGCTGGCACTGAACAGGTGCTCGGTCAGCCAGCAATGCCCGACCACCTCATTGAGCTTGTTGGCCAGCACGCTGGCGGCGTCATGCTCGAAGCCCGCCACCACGCCGGTCTGTACCGCCGTATAGACCTCGTTGAAGGGAATCGGCGTGGGAATGGCGCCCATCAGGCGAAAGGTGTCGACAAAGATCTGCGTGGGCAGCACGCGCAGCTTCACCTTCTGAAGCGCCGCCAGCGAGGTCACCGGATTGCGGGTATAGACGCTGCGCGCGTTGAAGAAGGCGCCCCATCCGATCACGCGGCAACCGGTACGCTCGCGCAGCATGGCATCAAAGCGCGCGGCCACGCCGCCATCCAGCGCGCGCGCCAGGTGCGCCCAGCCGTCGAACAGATAGCCCAGGTCGAGCAGTGCCAGCTCAGGCAATGCGGTGGCCCAGATCGAACTCCCGGTGACCATCATGTCGATTGAGCCCAGGCGCACCTGCTGCACCACGTCGGCCTCCTTGCCCAACTGCCCGTTAGGAAAATAATCGACACGGATGCGCTCGCCCACCGCCGCGCGCAGGCACTCACGGAAGCGCTCGAACCACAGGTACTGGGCCGAATTCTGGTCCACCGGCATGGCCGAGGAACAGCGCAGCACCACCGGCGCATCGGCGCCCATCGCAGCGCGCGGCAGCGCGGAACCCGCGGCAAGCGCCAGCGAGGACTTCATGATCTTGCGGCGAAAAGCATTGCACACTTCGTAAGACTCCATCATGAGCAGGGCTGGACAACTTCGTATTAAGCGTTTCAGTAAAACGGTTTACTAAAACGATTCACGAGATCATAGGCGAGTGGGAGCCAAAAGCAAGCGCGGCGAACTGGCAGGGCAGCGGGCGGCGCACATCGGCGGGCCAGGCGCGGGGAGAGCATGCACGAACGAGAGAATTCAACAGCAAGACACGGAGTGATGCCCCCTGGATCCTCCTCTAAAGTTCGTTCCATCGACACGAACCACGAAAGGCCGCAGCATGAAAGCAAGCCACGCAACGGCAACCCGCAGTGCGAAAGCCAACGAAGAGGCCACACCGCGCGTAGAAACCCTGGACTGGAACGCCATCGCACAAAACCTGGACCGCCACGGCTACGCCGTCATGGAAAACCTGCTCGCCCCCAACGCGTGCGACACGCTCTCGGCCCTCTACCCCCTCGACACGCCCTTCCGCTCCCGCGTGGTAATGAGCCGCCACGGTTTCGGCCAAGGCGAATACAAGTATTTCAGCTACCCCCTGCCTGCCCTGATCGAAAGCCTGCGTGGCGCGCTATATCCCCACCTCGTCCCGATCGCCAACCGCTGGAACCAAGCCATGGCCATCGACACCCGCTACCCCGCCCGGCACGCCGATTTCCTGAAACGCTGCCACGCAGCCGGCCAGACGCGCCCCACCCCGCTGATCCTCCAATACGGTCCGGACGACTACAACTGCCTGCACCAGGACCTGTACGGCGAACACGTCTTTCCCATCCAGGCAGCCATCCTGCTCTCTGAGCCGGGCCAGGACTTTACCGGCGGCGAATTCGTGCTGACGGAGCAGCGCCCGCGCATGCAGTCCCGCGCCGAGGTCGTGCCGCTGCGCAAGGGCGACGCGGTGGTGTTCGCGGTCAACCAGCGCCCAGTGCAGGGCACGCGCGGCAGCTACCGGGTCAAGCTGCGCCACGGCGTCAGCCGCCTGCGCTCGGGCCAGCGGCATACGGTGGGGATCATCCTCCATGATGCCCTGTAGGGGTAACGCGGAATCCACCCGCGGAATATGACCGCAAGACCCGGAGTGCGCAGCCTGCTCCACCGGCATACAGTGAACCCATGAAACGCCACCAGACACCCAGCACGAGGACCGCCATGGAAATCCCGCTGACCTCCGCCGAACGCGACCCGCGCTGGGCACGCGTGCTCGCCCGCGACCCGGCTGCCGACGGCGACTTCGTCTATGCCGTGAAGACCACCGGCATCTACTGCCGGCCCGGCAGCCCGTCCCGCCTGCCGCGCCCGGAGAACGTGGAGTTTTTCGACACGCCCGAGGCCGCCGAAGCGGCAGGCTACCGCCCGAGCCAGCGCGCGGCGGCCGACCAGACGGCGGTGGCTGCGCAGCACGCCGCCATCGCCGCCGAGGCCTGCCGGGCCATCGAACGCGCGGACAATCCGCCCACGCTGGACACGCTCGCCGCGCAGTCCGGCCTGAGCCCCTATCACTTCCACCGTGTCTTCAAGGCGGTCACCGGCCTCACGCCGAAGGCCTACGCCGACGCGCACCGCGCGCGCAAGCTGCGCACGCAGCTCGGCCGCGGCGGCTCCGTCACCGAAGCCATCTACGACGCGGGCTTCAACTCCAACAGCCGCTTCTACGAGGCCTCGGACCAGATGCTTGGCATGACGGCAAGCCGGTACCGCGCCGGTGGCGCCAATACCGACATCCGCTTTGCCGTCGGGGAGTGTTCGCTCGGCTCGATCCTGGTCGCGCGCAGCGAGCGTGGCGTGTGCGCGATCCTGCTGGGCGACGATCCCGACGCGCTGGCGCGCGAGTTGCAGGACCAGTTTCCCAAGGCCAACCTGATTGGCGGCGATGCCGGCTTCGAGCAATGGATCGCGCGGGTGGTAGGCCTGATCGAAGCGCCGTCGCTGGGCCTGGACCTGCCGCTGGATGTCCGCGGCACGGCGTTCCAGGAGCGCGTGTGGCAAGCGCTGCGGGAAATTCCTCCCGGCGCCACCGCCAGCTACGCCGATGTCGCCGCGCGCATCGGCGCACCCAAGGCCGTGCGCGCGGTGGCGCAGGCTTGCGGCGCCAACCATCTCGCCGTGGCGATTCCCTGCCATCGCGTGGTGCGCAGCGATGGCAACCTGTCCGGCTACCGCTGGGGCGTGGAGCGCAAGCGCGAGTTGCTCGAGCGGGAAGCGCAAGCGTAATTGTGCAAGGCGCAGCCGCCTGCAGCGCACGCGCTAGCGAGTCAGCGCGCCACGTCCGGCGGGCAGCCAGCCGTGCCCCCGGTACCAGGAGATGACATCGCGCACGGTTTCCTCGACCGGCCTGAATCCCAGGCCCAGCTCGCGCTCGCTCTTGGCGTGGCTGAAGCGGGTCCGGTCCGCTTCACTCACCATCAGCCGCACGGTGGCCAGGCTGAGCAGGACCGGCTTGCCGCTCAGGCGCGCGTAGATCTCTTGTACGCCGGCGAGCGCGTACAACAGTGGCAGCGGCAGCGCGCGCGCCGGCGTTGGCACACCGGCGATGCGGCCGATCAGCGGAATCAGCTCGCGCATCGTCATATGCCGGCCCGCCGCGAGATAGCGCTCGCCACGCCGGCCGCGCCGCGCGGCGGCGATCTGCGCCAGCGCGACGTCGCGGGCATCGACCACGGAGAAACTCCCTGGAACCAGGCCCGGCAGCTTGGCCAGCACCGTGTCGAGCGCCACCTGGCCGGCGGAAGTCGGGCCGATATCGCCCGGCCCCCACATCCAGCCGGGCAGCACGAAGGTGGCGTGCATGTCGGGGGTTGCCTCTAGAAAGTCCTGTACCGCGCGGTCCGCCAGGATCTTGCTGCGATAGTAGTCGTCCGCCTCGGCGGGATCGCGATCGTTGGTCTCATCGATCACCGCGCCCGGCGCGCCGTTCAGCACGGCAATGGACGAGGTCTGCACGAAGCGCCGGACACCAGCGGCATAGGCTTGCCCGATCAGGGCAGCCGTGCCGTCGACATTGATGCGCCTGAGCGTTTCCCAGTGCCTGCCGCCCTTGTAGTTGTCGCGGAAGAACGCCGCGGTATGGAACACCACGTCGCAGCCGCGCAGGGCCGGCGCGAAAGCGGGAACGTTCTCCATGTCGCCAACCACAATTTCGACGCCGGCCAGGCCGGCGAATTGCTGCTGTCCTTTTTCCGGCGAACGGACGAGCGCCTTGACGGCCACACCGCGGCCAAGCAGCGCGCGCACGAGGTTGTTGCCCAGCAAACCGGTGGCCCCGGTAACGAAAGCGGTATTCAAGTTCATGGCAGCCCCTGCATTTCGAAGTTCATCGCAAACTCAAATATCAATTGATATCCGTTATCATAGCAGTTGAAATCCCAAAATCAATTGCTTTCGCTATCACCACCCGCCACCCGCCACGCCAATGAACCAACCCACCCCACGAAAGCGGCTAAGCCGCGAGCAAAGCCAGGCGCAAACCCGCGAACGCCTGCTCGATGCAGCACGGCGGCTATTCGTGCAGCGCGGTTTCGGCGGCACGTCGATCCGGGATATCGCAGAGGAAGCTGGCTATTCGCAGGGCGCGTTCTACTCGAACTTTCCTGACAAGGAGGCGCTGCTGCTCGATCTGCTGCGCGGCCATATGGAAGCCGAGGCGCGGCAGCTTGCCACGGTGTTCGATACCGCGGAGCGCCCGGGCGGCGAGGTGCTCGCGGGCCTGGATGCCTGGGCGGCGACGCTCAACGCGGAGACGGACTGGGCCATGCTCTCGATCGAGCTGCAAATGCACGCCAATCGCAGCCCGGCGTTCGCCGGCACGTATCGCACCGTCTGGGAAACGCACCGCGCGGAACTAGGCCGCCTGATCGAACGGCTGTTCCGGCACCTTGGCCGCGTACCGCCGGCCGCACCGGAAGAGCTGGCCGCCAGCTTCATGGCGCTTGCGCATGGGCTTGCGCTGCAACGGGCCACGACGCATCCCGACCCTACGGGCCGCATGCTCATGGTGTTCCTGCGCGGCCTGCTGGCCAGTGCCGAGGCCGCGGGCGGGGCGCCCGCCGCGCGTCGCCGTTAGCGGGCGCCCCGCGCCTCAGTCGTCAAAATCCCACATCCGGTGCAGGTCCAGCCGCAGCCGGCTGTCCGCCTCCAGCGCGTCGACCATGGCCACCCGTTCGGCCAGCGTGGTGTCGGCCAGCGCGCGCCGGATGATCAGTAGTTCGCTCAAGCCGGTTTCGCCCGCCTTGTAGGCCCGCCCGGTGCGCGCGGCGGCGCTGCGCTGCAGCGCCAGCGCCTCGGACTGGGCCGTGGCCGCGGCCCGCTTGCCTTCCAGCCCGCGATACAGCACCTCGAACTCCGCACCGATCCGGCGCTCCACCGACAGGCGGCGGCGGGCCGCTGCCTCCGCGTCGGCGGCGGCCGCCATCGCCGACGAGCGCCGGTGCGCCGAGCCCAGCGGCATGGCGATGCTCACACCGGCAATCCGCTCTGCGCCGCCGCGCTCGACCGTGAAGAACACGCCCACGGTCGGGTCGGGCTTGCGCTCCAGGTCGGTGCGCCGGGCCTGCCGCTGCGCCTGCATCTCCTCGGACTGAGCAAGGCGGAACTCGTGGCTGTCCTCCACATAGCGGAGGCGCAGCGCGTCGGCGGAATCGTCCGGCAAGGCCTGCAGGCGAACCTCCGCAGGCAGGCCACCGGGCACGCCAAGCCCCGGAAAGCGCGCGCGCAGCTCGGCTTGCGCCGCGGCTTCGGCCGCCCGCGCGCTCGCCAGCGCGGCAGCCGTGCGGGAGCGCTCGGCCAGCAAGAGTTCGTGATCCATGCGCGCCGCATCGCCCGCCTGGACGCGCCGCGCGGTCACGCTCGCCAACTCGGCAGCCAGGCTGTCGTTGCCCTGCGCCGCGGCCCTTGCCTGCTGCGCGCGCAGCGCCGCGAACCACAGCGACAGGATCTGCCGCGAGACCTCATGGCGCGCATCCATCACGGCGAGCTGACCGGACTGCACGGTCGCATCGGCCAGCGCGCCATCGGCATCGGCCTTGCCCCATAACCGCAGCGGGCGCTCCAGCGCCAGTTGCCCTTCGGCATACCGCTCCGACGGCTCCCGCACCTGCCGGCCCTGCCCGATGGCGCGCACCATGGCCTCGGCGGTGCCGGCACGGATGCCGTCCGCGCGGGCCAGCACCGCATCGCGGTGCGCTTCGGCCATCTGCACGTCGGGGGACTGGCCGACCGCCTCGCGCACGGCGGCTTCCGGAGGCAGGATGCCGGCTTCGGCGGGCCGGATCGCCTGCGCCCACGCGGTACTCGTCATGCCGCCGGTTGCGGCCATCAGGGAGACGGCCGTTGCCACGGCGAATGCCGAAGCGGCGGCAATCCCGCGCATTGCTCCCTTCGTTGCGCCCTTCGCGCTCCTGGTTGCGCTCTTCATTGCCCCACTCCTTGTTCCATGCGGCCCTGGTTTTCCTCGCGCGAGCGCGCCACGCCGTAGCGCTCGAACAAGAGCGGCAACAGCAGCAGGGTCAGCGCGGTGGCACTCACCAGCCCGCCCGAGACGACGATGGCCAGCGGACGCTGGATCTCCGATCCCGGCCCGGTCGCCAGCAGCAGCGGGATCATGCCCAGCGCGGTGATGCAGGCGGTCATCAGCACCGGCCGCAAGCGGTCGCGCACGCCCGCGCGCACCGCGTCCGCCACTGGCCGCCCCTCCTCCAGCAAGGTATTGAAATGCGAGACCAGCACCACACCGTTGAGCACGGCAATGCCCAGCAGCGCGATAAAGCCCACCGAGGCAGGCACCGAGAGGTATTCGCCCGCCACCCGCAGCGCGGCGATGCCGCCCACCAGCGCGAACGGGATATTGGCAATCACCAGCGCCGCCTGCCGGATCGAGCGGAAGGTCAGCATCAGCAGCAGGAAGATGGCGCCCAGCGCGAGCGGCACCACCAGCGCAAGACGCGCGGCGGCGCGCTGCTGGTTCTCGAACTGCCCGCCCCAAACCACGCGCAGCCCCTTGGGCAGCCCGGCCAGGCCAGTCACGGCGGCTTGCGCCTCCTGCACGAAGCCGGTCAGGTCGCGCCCTTCCACGCTGACCTGGATCACCGCGAAGCGTCCGCCGTCTTCATGGTTGATCCGCACCGGCCCTTCCACGCGCCGCACCTGCGCCAACGAGGTGAGCGGCCAGGGCGTGCCATCCGGTGCCGTCACCTGCAGGCTGGTGAACATCTCCGGCGTCTGCCGCAGCCTTTCGCCGCCTCGCAGGATCAGCGGCGTGCGCACGGTGCCCTCCGGCACGATGCCAATGCGCTCGCCTTCCACCTGCGCGCGCAGCAGCGCCTGCAGCGCATCGCCGGAAAGCCCCGCGCGACCGACGGCCGCGCGGTCCAGCGCGAGCGTGAGGTACTGCACGCCCTCGTTGCTGGGCGCGATGACTTCCGCCGCGCCGGCGATCTTACGCACGCGCGCTGCAATGGCCTGCGCGGCCGTGTCGATGGCGCCGATATCGCTGCCGAACACCTTGATGGCCACGTCGCCGCGCGTGCCGGTCAGCATTTCCGATACGCGCATCTCGATGGGTTGGGTGAAGCCATACACCACGCCCGGGAAGCGTTCCATGACGTGGCGGATGGCGGTGGCGATACCTTCCTTGCTGCCGCGCCACTGGTCCTTTGGCTTTAGCACCAGGAAGGTGTCGGTCTCGTTCAGCCCCATCGGGTCCAGGCCGAGGTCGTCCGAGCCGGAGCGCGCCACGATCGAGCGGATCTCCGGCACCTCGGCCAGCAGCGCCTGCTGCACCCGCAGGTCCAGGTCCACCGAAGTGGCCAGCGAGACCGACGGCGCCTTTTGCAACTGCACGATCAGGTCGCCCTCGTCCATGGTGGGCATGAAGGTCTTGCCCACCGACAGGTAGAGCGCCACCGCCAGGGCCAGCGCCACGCCTGCCGAGGCAAAGACGATGCGGCGATGCTGCGCGCTCCAGTCCTGCAGCCGGGCAAACCCGCTTGCCACTTTGCGCATCAGGTACGGCGCCTCGTCGGCATGCGCGCGCAGCAGCAGCGATGCCAGCGCAGGCACCACGGTGAACGCGATCACCACCGACGACGCCAGCGCCAGCACGATGGTCAGCGCCACCGGCCCGAACAGCTTGCCCTCCAGGCCCTGCAGCGACAACAGCGGCAGGAATACGATGGCGATGATCGACACACCGGCCAGCATCGGCGGCGCCACGCTGGCAACGGCATGGCGGATCACCGCCCCACGCAGCGACGGATCGCTCTTGTGGCCGTGCGCCCGCGCCAGGGCGGACTCGATGTTCTCCACCACCACCACCGCCGCGTCCACCAGCATGCCAAGCGCAATCGCCAGGCCGCCGAGGCTCATCAGGTTGGCGCTCAGGCCCACGTAGCGCATCAGCAGGAAGGTTGCCAGCATCGACAGCGGCAGGGTGGCCGCCACCACCAGCGCCGCGCGCAGGCCGCCGAGAAACAGGTACAGCGTCACCACCACCAGCAGGCTGGCTTCAATCAGCGCGCGCACCACGGTATTGGCGGCACGGGTGACCAGTTCGCCGCGGTTGTAGAACACGTGCGTGGACATGCCCTTGGGCAGTTGGGGCGCCAGCTCGTCCAGCCTGGCCTGCACGGCGGTGACCAGCTGGCGGGCATCGGCGCCGCGCAAGCCCAGCACCAGCCCCTCGACCGCTTCGCCGCGGCCGTCCTTGCTGACCGCGCCGTTGCGCGTGGCCACGCCGAGCCTGACGGTGGCCACATCGCCCACCGTCACCAGCGGCATGCCATTGCGCGCGCCGGGCGCATCGATGACGATCTGCCGCAAGTCTTCCACGCCGCGCACGCCGCCTTCCACGCGCACCACCCAGTTCTCGTCGCCCTGCTCCACCCGGCCCGCGCCATCGTTGCGGTTGTTGGCGTCGAGCGCCTGGCGCAGTTGCTCCAGCGTGACCGCGCGGGCGCGCAGCCGCGCCGGGTCGGGGATGACTTCGTAGCTTCGCACCGCGCCGCCCAGCGCGTTGACGTCGGCCACGCCAGGCACCGTCCGCAAGGCCGGGCGGATCACCCAGTCGAGCACGCGGCGCCGCTCGGCGAGCGAGAAACCATCGCCTTCCACCGTGAACATGAACATCTCGCCCAGCGGCGTGGTGATCGGCGCCAGCCCGCCAATGGCGTTGGGCGGCAAATCGCGCATCAGCCCGGACAGCCGCTCGGACACCTGCTGGCGGGCCCAGTAACTGTCCACGCCCTCCTCGAAATCGACCGTCACGTCGCTGATGCCGTACTTCGATACCGAGCGGACGATGGTCTTGTGCGGAATGCCGAGCAGTTCCTGCTCGATCGGCGTGGAGACCCGCTGCTCCACTTCCTCCGGCGTCATGCCGGGAATCTTCAGGATGACCTTGACCTGGGTGGGCGAGATGTCCGGGAAGGCATCGATGGGCAACTTCAGGTATGCCCACGCGCCTGCCACCGCCAGCACGCTGGCGGCAATCAGCACCAGCGCCCGCTGGCGCAGGGAGAATTCAATCAGGCCGGCGAGCATCACTGACCTCCCGCCAGCATGCCCTTGAGCGCGCCCACGCCGCCGACCGCAACCCGCGTGCCGGCCGGCAGCGCGGCGCGCACGGTCGCCGCGGCATCGTCCACGGCCTCGACCACCACGGTCTGGTAGCGCACGCCGGACTTGGTCGCCACGAACACGCCGGGCGTGCCGCGCCAGTACGTCAGCGCGGCAGCCGGTACCCGCGCGCGGCCGGCGCCAGTGGCGTCGGGTGTGCTACGCAAGTGCACGATCACATTCACGCTTTCGCCGGCCTGCAGGCTGCCGCGTTGGTCCAGCGCCGCGCGCACGCGCACGGCGGCGGTGCCGTCGCTCGCCGGCACCACGCCGGCCACCTTGCCGGTGGTGCCGCGCTGGCGCACTTCCACGCGCTCGCCGCCGGTTGGGGCCGGCATGTCGCGGCCGACCAGCAGGTCAAGCTCCAGCGCGGTGGGATCGACGATGCGGAACAACGGCGCCGCGCTGTCCACGCGCGTGCCGGGCACCGCGTTCACCTCGGCGATCAGCCCGGCGCGGCCGGCCACCAGCTGGGGTTCGCCCGAGCCACTGGCGAACACGATGCCCGCGGCGCCCATCTCGGCCTCGCGGGCGCGCACCATCGCCGCCGCCTCGGCGGCGCGCGCCTGCGTGGCCTGCCAGCGGCTGCCGGGGATGATGCCGTCTTCATGCAAGCCGCGGTCCCGCGCCAGCGCGAGCCGCGCCAGGTTGGCCTGCGAGCGCGCTTCGGCCAGCGCACGCCCCGCCTCGAACAACTGCGGACTGGCAAAGGTGGCAAGCGCCTGGCCGGCGCGCACCGGCTGGCCGATCGCCACCAGCACGCGCGAGACCATGCCGGGATAAGGCGCCGCCACCACGTACTGCGCATCGGGCCTGAGCACCACGCGCCCGCTGGCGCCAATCTCAAGCTGCGCGGCACTGGCGACCGGCTCGAACCGCACGCCGAGCGCGCGGGCCTGCGCATCGGACAAGGCCAGCGCCTGCGCGCGCGCGATGCCGACGGGAAACAGCGCTGACGCAAGCAATGCGCCAACGAACAACATTCGACGGGAAAACATGCCTGACTCCAAAGCAGGATGGAAGCGCCCGGCGCGCCTTGACCGATCCCGGTCAGGCGCGCGAGCGTGCACCGCCGGCGTGGCCGGCGGGGGAATCAGGAGGCGAAGGGAGGAGCGTGCGCCGGAGGCGGCCTGCTATCGCCGCCACGCCATCGGGGCGGCGTGCGTTCGCGCCAGGGCAGGCGCCGGGGTGCCGGCAAGGGCAGCGCCGCAAACAGCAGGAACGCGAAGATCAGGCCGACGATCACATCGGCAGCCTGTACTTGGAGGGTAAAGGCAATGGGGCCGATGGCGGTCTGTACGTCGACCTCCAACGGCTCGACCGCGACCAGCGCGCTGCCATCGTGGGCAGCGGAAGCGTTGGGCGAAGCGGAAGGAGAATAAGAATTAACCGCACCTTGCAGCGCTGTGTGCACATGCAAGCCATGTAATTTCGGAGTTCCGAGATGGCCGTGCAGAAGCGGGGTGAGGAGCTGCATTGCGAACAGCAACAGCAGCAGGGCTCCCCGGAAGAAGGAGGGGCGGTCTGCGCGAAACATGGCGCGATTGTAGCCGAGTTCGAGGCGGCGGCGTGCCTTGCGCATGCGCCATCCGCGCCGCCACCAATCTCAGCGCTTGGCCTCCACCAGCTGCGTCAGCCGCTCCGCACCCGGCGCGGGTGCATTGCCTTGCCCCGGCCTGCCGCGCTGAGACGCGTGCCACGGCAGCATCCGTTCCTCGGCCCATTCCAGCGCCTTGAAGAGGATCACCCCCAGCGCGCACAGCAGCGCCAGCGCGACGAACACAGTCGGCGTGTCGAAGCTGCCTTGCGCCACCAGGATCACGTGGCCAAGGCCGGTCTCGCCCGCCACGAACTCGCCGACGATAGTGCCGACCAGCGCGAATGACACACCCACCTTCATCCCCGCGAAGATGCTGGGCAGGGCGTTGGGAAAGCGGATCTTCCACAGCACCTTGCTGCGCGAGGCCTGGTTGGCGCGCGCCATGTTCAGCATTTCCGGGTCGATGGATTTCAGGCCGAGCACCGTGTCGATCAGGATCGGGAAGATCGCGATCAGCATGGCAATGGCGATCTTGGGCGCGGAACCCGTTCCCAACCAGATGACGAACAGCGGCGCCAGCGCCACCTTGGGCACGGCATTGAGCGCCACCATCAGCGAGTAGAGCGTGCGATCCAGGAAACGGGAGTACACGATGCCAATGGCCGCGCCCACGCCCAGGACCACGGCCAGGACAAAGCCCGCCAGCGTGGTCTGCAGCGTGTCCAGGCTCTGCATCAGCAGGAAACCCGGCTGCGCCAGGAACTCGGTAAAGATCTTGCTGGGCGGCGGCAGCAGGAACTCGCGCACACCAAAGGCCCGCACTGCGCCCTCCCAGATCAGCAACAGCACCACGATGGTCAGGATGGCCAGCCGGCTGTTCTCGGAACGCTTCCATAGCAACTTCATCACATCATCCCCTGTAGATGCCAAGCTCACGGAAAATCTGGCGGATCTGCGAGACGTAGCCGGCAAAGGCCTCCGTCTCCCGCACCGCCAGGCCCCGTGGCCGTTCCAGCTCGATCGGAATCACCGCGGCGATGCCGCCCGGGTTGCGCGACATCACCACCACGCGGTCGCTCAGGTACACGGCTTCGGAGATCGAATGCGTGATGAACAGCACCGTCTTGCCGGTGGCCAGCCAGGTGCGCTGCAGCTCCTCGTTGAGATCATCCCGCGTGAAGGGATCGAGTGCGCCGAAGGGCTCGTCCATCAGCAGGAGTTGCGGGTCCACCAGCAGCGCGCGGCAGATCGAGGCGCGCTGGCGCATGCCGCCGGACAGCTCCCACGGATAGCGGTGTGCAAACGCGCCAAGGCCGAACAGGTTGAGCACCGAACGCGCGCGTTCCTCGAATTCGGCACGATCCAGGTCATGGAACTCGGCGGCAATCAGCACGTTGTCCAGGATGGTGCGCCAGTCCAGCAGCAGGTCGCGCTGGAACACCACGCCCATGTTGGCCGGCGGGCCCACGATGGGGTCGCCCTGCAACGCCAGGTGGCCGCCGGAAATGGGCTCCAGCCCGGCCACGCACTTGAGCAGCGTGCTTTTGCCGCAGCCGCTGGGGCCGACGATGCTGACGAACTCTCCTTCCTCGATATCGAGGCTGACGTCCTTCAACGCGTACAGCGGTTCGCGCTGGGAATGGTAGACCTTGTTGAGCTGGTCGATCTGCAGGAATGCCGACATGTTGCGTCTCCCGGGCTAGTTCGCCAACATGGCGTTGGTGTAGTAGTCGGCCGGCTTGCGCCCGGGCTTGATCATGCCGGCCTGCTCCATCGACTGGATGGCGGCCGCCCAGTCGGCGTCGCTCTGCTTGCCAATCGGCAGGCTCTTCTGCGTGGGGCTGTCGAAGAACGCGCGATAGGCCTGGATCTGCGCCAGCAGGATCTGCGGGTCCAGCTTGGCGTTGGGGCGCTGCGCCAGGATCGCGGCAACGCCTTCATCGGCGTGTCCCGCGTAGATGTACTCCCAGGCACGCACCTGGATCTGGGCGAGCTTCTTCAGTGTGGCGCCCTTCTCGGCCAGCCGTTGCGGCGTGGCCACCAGGCCGTAGCTGGGGAAGTTGATGCCGCTGTCGGACAACAGCAACGCCTTGGCGGGGCGTACCTTGGACACCATCGGCTGGCCAAACGGCGCCTGCGACAGGAAGCCGTCGCTGTTGCCCGAGGCGTAGGTGGAGATCATGGCCGCGGGCGATACCATCACAATGGTGGCCTTGCCCTTGGCGATCTTGTTGGCCTTGAAGTACGGATCGATAAACGGCGCCCAAGGGCTGGTGGTGAAGCACACCAGCTTCTTGCCGACCAGGTCCTGCACGGATTTGACGCCCAGCTTTTCATCGACCATCACCGCCAGGTCGCCCTTGCGGGCGAAGCCCGCGATTGAGATCAGGTCCAGCCCGTTCTCCTTGGCCACGGCCATGGTGCCAAGCTGCACCTGGCCCACGTCGGCCTGCCCCGCGGCAAGCAGTTGCAGGGTGTTGATGGTGCCGGTGCCATCCTGCACCTCCACATCGAGTCCAGCCTCCTGGAACCAGCC
Organism: Burkholderiaceae bacterium 16; assembly: GCA_000955785.1. GTDB lineage: Bacteria > Pseudomonadota > Gammaproteobacteria > Burkholderiales > Burkholderiaceae > Cupriavidus. The sequence continues at coordinate 245,905 of JYOD01000017.1, read as the reverse complement.
TTTCTGCTTGGCCAGGTGCATGGCGGCATGCATGCCCCATGGCGAGTAGTCCATCCGCACCAGCAGCTTCTGGGCGGGCGCCTGCGCCGCGGCCACGCCGGCGAACAGCATCCACGTTGTCGCGGCGGCACAGGCGCGCCAGGCCAGTTTCATGAAAGTAAAACGCATCTCGATTTCCTCTTGGGGTGTCTGTGGGTATGCGTAAGCGGACGGCCGCCAGCCGTCCGGAAATACTACGCCGCCTTGGCCAGCAGCATCGCGCGCAATGCCGCGGTGGACGGTACATCGACCTGGCCGGTGGCGGGGTCCACCACCACCTTGTAGTGCTCGAGCACGAAGGCAGCGGTGAGCTTGTGATTCCACACGTCCTGGCGGATGCGCTCGAAGTCACGCGCCAGCGGATCGCCGAAGCCGCCGCCGCCGGGCTGGATATGCGTCACCACATCGTTGAGCGCGATCGTCATGCCGACCTTGCTCGGCAGGTCCGTGACTTCGTCGCCTTGTTGCAGCAGGTTGCGCGCCGGACTGGCGGGGCCGCCACCGGCCAGGCCGTAGGGCGAGAACTTCATGCGGTCGGCACGCAGTTGCAGCAGCGCGTTGGGCGTCAGCACGCGATAGCTGCGGCGAATGCCCAAGCCGCCGCGGAACTCGCCCGCGCCGCACGAATCCTCCACCAGCTCGTAGGCCTCCACGCGCACGGGATGCTGCGCTTCCAGCGTTTCCACCGGCGTGTTCGAAAGGTTCTGAGAGGCATTGGTGATGGCCTCGATGCCATCGCTGGCAGGGCGCGCGCCCCATGCGCCACAGATCATGTCCACGATGATGTAGGGCTTGTTCTCATCGCTCATGCCGGACAGGCACACCACCGTGTTGCCGCCTTCTCCGGCGGCGGGAATACGTTCCGGCACCACTTGCGCCAGCGCGCCGAGCATCGCATCGAACACACGGTAGCCCGTCAGCGCGCGCGCCGCCACCGCGCTCGGCGGCAAGGGATTGAGCACGGAGCCTTCCGGCACGCGCACCTCGATGCAGCGGAATACGCCGGCGTTGTTCGGCACGTCGCCCTTCAATGCGCAGCGCACGCTCAGGTAGGTGCACGACTTGGTGTACGACAGCGTGGAGTTGATGGCCGCGCGCACTTGTGGCGACGAGCCCGTGTAGTCCGCGCTGACGTAATCCTCATGCACTGTCAGCGCAACCTGAATGGGGATCGGCTCCGGCGACAAGCCATCGTCGTCGATGTAGTCGGTGAAGTGGAAGGTGCCCTTGGGCCATTTGCGGATCTCTTCCCGCGTGAGGCGTTCGGCGTAGTCGAGCAACTCGTTCAGGTAGGCGCGCGTATCGTCCCGGCCGTAGCGGTCGAACAGCGAGGCGAGCTCGCGCACGCCCACCTGGGTGGCGGCGTACTGCGCCTTCAGGTCGCCCAGTACGCGGTCGGGCAAGCGCACGTTCTGCGCGATGATGCGCTCCAGCGTCTCATTGACCTTGCCACCCTCATAGAGCTTGAGCACCGGGATGCGCAGCCCTTCCTGGTAGATCTCGGTGGAGTCGCTGGCGTTGGAACCCGGCACGCGGCCGCCCACGTCGGTGTGGTGGCAGATCACCACGCAGTAGCCTTCCAGCTCGCCGCCGTAGAAGAACGGCACGAACATGAAGATGTCCGGCAGGTGCATGCCGCCCTGGTAGGGGTCGTTGACGATCACCGCGTCGCCCGGGTTCAGCGCATTGCCGTAGCGCGCCTGCACCGCCTCCATGGCCTCGGGAATCGCCCCCAGGTGCAGCGCGATGGTCTTGGCCTGCGCCACCATGCGGCCATGCCGGTCGCAGATCGCGGCCGAGTAGTCCATCACGTCCTTGACGATCTCCGAGCGCGCCGTGCGAATGACCGTGTAGGCCACTTCGTCGACGATGGAGTCCATCGCGTTCTTGACGACCGCGAAGGTCACCGGGTCGAACTGCGTGCTCATGCTGCCTCCTGGGCGATATCGATGATGATGTTGCCGATCTTGTCCGCCCGCGCCGAGGCGCCCGGCGGCACGACGATGGTGGTGTCGTACGACTCGATGATGAGCGGGCCCTGGCGCGGCGCATCCGTCATGGCCGAGCGCGGGATCAGCAGAGTCTCGCGCTGCGCCTGGTCGCGCCCGAAGCTGACCTGGCGCGTGCCGGCAACACCATGCAGCGCGCTGGCATCCACCTGGGTCGCGTTGAAATCCAGCCGCTGGTCGCTGCGGCCATAAGCGCTCAGGCGCACGTTCACCAACTCCAGAGGCTCGTCGTTACGATAGCCGAAGGTTTGCTGGTACTGCACGCCAAAGTCCTCGATCAGTCGGGCGAACGCGGCAGCGTCAGGCGCCTTGCCGCTCTCGCCGCCGGGCAGCGGGATGGTCAGCTCCGAGCTCTGGCCAAGGTAGCGCAGGTCGATGCCCACCGCCATCTCGACCGCTGCTTCCGGATAGCCTTCCAGCGCGAGAATGGCGAGGCCTTGCTGGCGCAGTTCATCGATCACCGCGCCGATGCCAGCAGCGTCGCAATCCGCCAGTGGCCGCAGGATGGCCTTGACGAAGTTATGCTCCGCATCCGCGCACAGCATGCCGGCCGAGCAGAATACGCCTGCCATCACCGGCGCGATCACGCGCTTGATGCCCAGCAGCATGGCCACGTCCACCGCGTGCAGCGGCCCCCCGCCACCAAAGGCGATCATCGTCATGTCGCGCGGGTCGCGCCCACGTTCCACCGTCACGGCACGCAACGCGCGCGCCATGCTCACGTTCGCCACATGGCGGATGCCATGCGCCGCTGCCAGCGTATCTAGCTTGAGCGGCGCGCCGATGTGCGTGTCGATGGCGCGGCGCGATTGCTCGGGGTCCACCTTGAGGCTGCCGCCCGCCAGCGCTTGGGGATTCAGGTAACCGAGCACCATATTGGCATCGGTCACCGTGGGACGATCGTTGCCGCGCCCATAGCACGCCGGCCCCGGGTTGGCGCCGGCCGATTCCGGGCCCACGCACAGCAGGCCGCCGGCATCCATCCAGGCCAGCGAGCCGCCGCCTGCGCCCACCTCAGCGATATCGATTGCCGGTACTTTCAGCACATAGCCGCCGCCTTTGACGAAGCGGCTCGGCGCGCTGATGCCGTCGCGGAATTCGTACTCGGTGGTGAGCGATGGCGTGCCGTCGGTGATGATGGAGGCCTTGGCGGTAGTGCCGCCCATGTCGAATACGATCAGGTCGCGCCCGCCGCCGAGCGCGCCGATCTGCGCCGCGCCCGCCACGCCGCCGGCCGGGCCGGAGGCCACGGCAAACACCGGCTTCTCGCTGGCGCTGCCCACGCCCATCATGCCGCCGTTGGACGCCATCACTTGCAGCGATGCCGACACGCCCATGCGGGCCAGGTCATCCTTCAGGCGTCGCAGGTAAGTGCGCATGGCCGGCAGGATGTAGGCATTGACCACCGTGGTGCTGGTGCGCTCGTACTCCTTGATCTCCGGTAGGACATCGCACGATGCAGTCACCAGCAGGCGGGGAAACTCCCGCTCCAGTTGCATCTTCGCTTCCAGCTCGTGCACCGGGTTGATATAGCTGTTGATAAAGCAGATGGCCAGCGCCTCCACGCCCTCCTCCACCAGCCCCCGCGCCACGGCCAGTACTTCGTCCACGTTCAGCGGCACGATGATATTGCCGCGCGCATCGATGCGCTCGTTCAGCCCGCGGCGATAACGGCGCGCCGCCAGCGGCTGCGGCTTCTGCCAGCCCAGGTCGAACATGGTCGGGGTGCGGATGCGGCCGATCTCCAGCACGTCGCGAAAGCCCGCCGTGGTCAGCACGCCGGTGCGCGCCCCCACCTTCTGCAGAATCGTGTTGGACGCCGTGGTGGTGCCATGGACGATTTCCGTGATGTCGCCCGGGGCGATCCCGGCCTGCTCGATCAGCGCCTTCAGGCCAGTGACGATGGCCTCGCCCAGGTCATGCGGCGTGGTCGATGTCTTGTTGACGAACAGGCGCCCGTCCGGCATCGCCAGGACGATGTCCGTGAAAGTGCCCCCGATATCGCACCCAACCCGAACGCCCGCATTGCTTCCCGCTTGAACCATGTCAACTCCAAGGATGTGAGGCACGGGCGACTTGCGCGTGCCGCGCATTCCGTTGTCCCGGAACGCGCACTGACCGATCTGCTAACTAACTAGTCAGTACAATAGAAGAGGGGATTTTGCTTGTCAACCGGGTTTTCACTGAGCACCAGAATGGCGCCAGGGCTGGCTTGGCGGCCTCCTTGCAGTGTGCTTCAGGGGGTGTACACTAACCATCTGGTTAGCGGGCGCACCGGCACAGTACCGCCCGCCATGACAATCTAATGAGGAACATCCGTATGCCAGTGACCGCAAAGACCGCGCGCAAGCCAAAGCCGCGCGACGCCCAGGCCACGCGCGAGAAGATCCTCCAGATGGCGTCGAAGGAATTCGCCGCCAAGGGCTTTGACGGCGCGCGCGTGGACAGCATCGTGGCCCGCAGCAAGATCAGCAAGAACCTGGTCTACCACTACTTCGACAGCAAGGAGGCGCTGTTCATAGAAGTCATGGAGCGCGCCTATGCCGCCATGCGCGAGCGGCAGAACGAACTCGGCCTGACCGGCAAGAGCCCGGTGGACGATATGCGCGCGCTGGTGATGCACACCATCCAGCATTTCATTGAGCAACCGGAATTCATCTTGCTGTTGGGTACGGAGAACCTGCACAAGGCGGAGCACATTCGCAAATCCAAGATCATCCCTGCCATGTTCAATCCGCTGAAAAGCGCGCTGGCGGAGATCCTCGAACGCGGCAAGGAGCAAGGCGTGTTCAGGCCGGATGCGGATTGGGTCGATCTCTATGTTTCCATCTCCGGGTTGGGTTCGTACTTCATCTCGAACCGCTACACGTTGTCGTTCGTGCTTGGCGTGGATCTTGCCGCGCCGGAGCGGGTGGCATCCCGGCTGCAGCATGTGCCGGACATGGTGATGAGCTATCTGTGCAATTTTGGCGAAGCGGCGACGCAGAGCAAGGGGCAACCGCGTGCGGAGCACGCGACGGCGAAGATGCAAGGCGCAGGCGCCCCGTCGTAGCACGCATTGCCGGGCCGCCCCCCTGGCTGGCGGCTAGCGCTCATGGCATCTGTGCTGGCCGAGGATTCGCGCCCGGCGCTGCCCGGCTGCCCGAAGCGGAAATGCTGCGCATCAGGCGCGCAGCACCGCCCACAGCCAAACCCGCTCACTTCACCGCGCCCACGGTGAAACCTGCGACAAAGCGGTCGACGAACAAGTTGTAGAGCACCGCTACCGGCACGCTGACGACCAGGCAGGCGCCCATCAGGGAGCCCCAGAAATAGACGTCCCCGCGCACCAGGAAGGTCGGCACGCCAACACTGACGGTGTACTGCGACGAACTGGTGATAAAGGTAAGGGCATAGACGAATTCCTGCATCACCAGCGTCAGCGTGAAGATGACCACGGTCAGGATGCCGGCCGACGATAGCGGCACCACCACCTTCAGGAAGGCGCCGAAGCGGCTCAGCCCGTCCATCATCGCCGCCTCTTCGATATCGCGCGGCACCGCCTTGAAAAAACCCATCATCAGCCAGGTGCAGAAAGGCACGGTGAAGCTCGGGTACACCAGCACCAGCGACCACAGCGAATCCTGCAGCCCGAGCGCGCCGATGATGCGGGAGAAGGGAATGAACAGGATGGTGGGCGGGATCAGGTAGGTCAGGAAGATGGCGATCGCCAGCTGCCGCCCGCGGCTGCCTGCCAGCCGGGCCAGGCTGTAGCCGGCGGGCACCGCCAGCAGCAGGGTGATGGCCACCACCATCGCCCCCACCAGCAGCGTATTGGCGATCCAGCGCAGGTACTGCGTCTCCAGGAACAGCACGCGCAGGTTGTCCAGGGTGGGCGGCTGGTTGAACAGGAAGGGGTTGTTGGCGGTGTTGATCAGGTCGTGGACATCCTTGAAGGTGGTGATCAGCATCCAGTAGAAGGGAAAAGCACAGAACCCCGCGAAGACGGCAAGGATGGCGACATGGCCGAAGCGTGCGCCCCAGCGCTCGCCACGGTGCTTCCAGCGATTTGCATCGGCACGCATTTCAGGCTACCTCCGCGCGGTTGGCGACGGTCAGCAGCAGGGCCACCACCGCTACCAGCAGCGGGAACAGGAACAGCGAAATCGCCGCGCCCTCGGCCAGGTCGCCGCCCTGGATGCCGGTGAAAAATGCCAGGCTGGCCAGCACCTGCGTGGTGTCGTAAGGCCCGCCACGCGTCAGCACGAAGATGATGATCATGTCGGTGAGCGTAAACACGATGCCGAACAGAAGCGCCACCAGCATGATCGGCATCACCAGCGGGATATTGATGCGGAACAGGTGGCGCCAGAAACCGGCGCCGTCCATGGCGGCGGCGTCATGGATATCCTGCGGGATGCCATGCAGGCCGGCCAGGATGATGACCGTGGCCAGCGGCAGCAGGCGCCAGACATCCACCAGGATCACCGACGCCATGGCCAGGTCCGGCTGGCCCAGCCAGATCGGCCAGGTATTCGGGCCAAGCAGGCCGAGCGCGCGCAGCGTCCAGTTGATGATGCTGTAGACCGGATCGAAGATCCACAGCCAGCCGATCGAACCCAGCGAGATCGGCGCCACCCACGGCAGCAGGATCAGCAGCCGCACCAGCCATTTGCCGCGAAAGTCGCGCAGCAGTGCCAACGCCAGGATCTTGGCCAGAATCACCACCAGCGCCTGCGACGCCAGCGTGAACACAAGCGCATTGCCGAGCGAGCGCCAGAAGGTGGGGGTCTGCACGATGCGCCGGAAATTCTCCAGGCCAACGAAATGCATGGCGCGGCTGCCCACGGTAATGTCGGACAGGCTGTAGTAGATCGACAGCAGGAAGGGAAAGCCGAGCAGCAGCGCGATATAGATGAGTGCCGGCGCCAGCATCAGGACGCCGAGCCAGCGCTCGCCCTCCAGCACATGCCAGGCGCCGGCCTGTGGCGCAAGCGCGGCGGAAGATCGGGCGCTCATGCGGGCCTCCCTGACGGCGCCGCGCTCACGCTGGCGCCGGAACGCGGATCAAAGCGCCTCAGGTCGGCATGCCGCACCACGAACGGGTAGCGCGCACCGGTCTCCAGCGGGAAGGTGACCGTGCAGGGAATCCGCGAGATGACCTTGGCGGGCGGCAGCGGTGGCTCCAGCAAGCCGTACACCAGCCGGTCGGAACCGAGGTTCTCGACACGGGTGACATGGAACGGAAAGGGTTCCAGCATTTCATCATCGCCGTAGACACCGCGCGGCAGGAAGTGCTCCGGCCGGAAGCCCGTCACCACCGCATCCGTATCGACCAGGTTCATCGGCGGCGAGCCGATGAACGTGGCCACGAACGTATCGGCCGGCTGCTCGTACACTTGCTGCGGCGTGCCGATCTGGTGCACGCGGCCGTGGTCGAGGATGGCGACCCGATCGCCCAGCGCCAGCGCCTCAATCTGGTCGTGCGTCACGTAGATCGTGGTGGCCGCCAGGCGCCGCTGCAACTGCTGCAATTCCTCGCGCGCGGAAGTCCTAAGCTTGGCGTCCAGATTGGAGAGCGGCTCGTCCAGCAGGAAGGCCACCGGATCGCGCACCACCGCGCGCGCCAGCGCCACCCGCTGGCGCTCGCCGCCGGAGAGCTGGCGCGGCTTGCGCGCCAGCAGGTGGCCGATGCCGAACAGCGCCGCGGCCCAGTTCACCTTGCGCGCGATCGCCTCGCGCGGCATGCGCTGCGCCTGCAGCGGGAAGGCGATGTTGCCGGCCACGCTCAGGTGCGGATAGAGCGCGTAGCTCTGGAACACCATTGCCATGTTGTGCGCGCGCGGCGGCAGCCCGGTGACCACACGGCCGCCCACCAGGATGTCGCCGGAGGTGGGCGCTTCCAACCCGGCGATCAGGCGCAGCAAGGTGGTCTTGCCCGAGCCTGACGGGCCCAGCAGCACCAGGAACTCGGCCTCGCGCACGGCAAGGCTGATGCCGTCGACGGCGTTGCCGCCGTCGAAGCGCTTGGTGAGCGAGCGGGTCTCCACCGTGGCCATGGCTCATCGGCCCACGCCCGTCCCGACACCGCCGGCCCGGCGGGGGCGGCTCATACCAGCCCTTTTTCCCGCCACTTGGCGAAGATCCGCTTGCAGGACGCATCCGCGGCGCGAATGGCATTCTCCGGCGTCTCGTCGCCAGTGGCGGCCTTGGCGAACATGGTGTTGAGCACCCAGGTATTGAAGATCTCGTCGGTGGCCGCATTGGCATAGCCAGGGAAGCCGACGTTGGTGGCCTGATTCCTCAGGCTGCCCAGTACTTTGTACTTGTCGCGCGGCCTGGCCTTGGGATCGTCGGCGATCAGCTTCTGCAGGTCCGGCACCGTGCCCGGGAAGCACGGGAAGTTGTAGAACTCGCTGCCAAGGAAGCCGTCGCGGAAGTGGTCGATATAGTCCACCAGGAACTTCTTGGCGCCCGCAATGTTCTCGGCGAACTTCCAGATCACGTAGCAATCCATCACATGCTCCAGGCCGATGCGCCGCACCGGCCCTTGCAGGGCCTGCGTGAGCCAGATGTCCGGCGTGACCGGCAGGTTCTTGTTCTCGCCTTCGCGGGTGATGGAAATCGCGTTCAGGCAAAGCGAGATCTTGCCTGCGAGCATGGCTCGGTTATTGGACGAAGGGTCCCACGCCAAGACCTCCGCCGTCATGGTTTCCTGGTACAGCGCCTTGACGAACTTGACTGCCTCCAGCGTATTTTTCGAGTTCAGCACCACGGTATGGCGCTCATCCTGCACCGAGCCGCCGAATGCATAGAGGATGGCTCGCATCGCCATCGCGGTGTCGAGTTCCGCGGACAAGCCAATGCCGACCGGAATATTGCGTTTCTGCTTGATCTTCCTGCCCGCTGCAAGTACATCCAGCCAGTTATCGGGCGCGGCCATGCCAACGTCGTCCCAAAGGTCCTTGCGATAGTTGATCGGGTCCGGCACGAAGCTGTCGGAAAAGCCGAAGTACTTCTTCGTCTTCGGGTTATACGTACTTTTGATCGCCAGCTCGACCGGCCTGCCATGCTTGCGCTGGCATTCCTCGTAGATCTCGCGGTGATCGATGACCTGCTCCTCGTACACCGGGGGCGGCGACAGGAACATGAACAGGTCGTGCCCTTTTTGCGCGGAAACCTCGGCCGCGGCCCGCGTGGCCAACGCGGGGATTCCCACGTGATCGACGATGACCTCGGTATCGTTGCGCTGGCCCCATTCCTTCACGTAGGTGTTGTCGAACCACTTGTCGTAGCCCGGTACGAAGTGGTTCCACTGGAGGATCTTCAAGGTGTGTTTGGCCGCCCGCGCCCGACGTGGCAGCACAAAGGGGCCAAGGCCCGCAGCGAGTGCGGTTGCCCCGGCGGCCTGAATCAGGCGGCGCCGCCGCGCGCTGTGGCCGATAAGGGTGCCGGTGGATCCGTGCCGGCGCGAATAGACGATTCGCTCGATAGGTGCAATCCGCGTGTCTTCGTTCATGGCCGCCTCCGCAAGCAAGCCGTTAGCCGGCATGCGCGCCGATCGCGGTGGCATGCGCAACCTGACTTAAGGATAGGAGTTGGCGAACCCAAGGAAAAGAGACAAAGGCTTGATTTCATTGGGTTTAGTATCCAGATTCAGGGACTGGCCGGGTCTCTGCCGCATAGCAGCATCGGTAGCCCGCGCCGGCCGCCACTTGCGCAGCGCAGCACAAAACACGCGCATCGCAAACCGGTATTCCTCCGGCTTTCGCCATACCATGGAGGCTGGCGCCAGCCACGCCGCCCAACAACCCAGCCAGGGGCTTCCCATGCGCGACCGCTATCTCTCCCACCTCCGCGATACGCTAGACACCATCCGCGCCGATGGCTTTCACAAAGCCGAGCGCGTCATTGCCAGCCCGCAGGCAGCCGACATCCGGCTCGCGGGCGGCGAGCATGTGCTGAACTTCTGCGCCAACAACTACCTGGGCCTGGCCGACGATCGCCGCCTGATCGACGCGGCGCGGCGCGGCCTGGAGCAGGATGGCTTCGGCATGGCGTCGGTGCGCTTCATCTGCGGCACGCACTCGGTCCACAAGACGCTGGAGGCGGTGCTCGCCAAGTTCCTTCACACCGGCGACAGCATCCTGTATTCGAGCTGCTTCGATGCCAACGGCGGGTTGTTCGAGACGCTCCTCGACGACCAGGATGCGGTGATCAGCGACGAACTGAACCATGCCAGCATCATCGACGGCGTGCGACTGTGCAAGGCAAAGCGGTACCGTTACCGCAACAACGATATGGGCGACCTGGAGGCGCGGCTGCGCGAGGCGCATGCCGCCGGCGCGCGCTTCAAGCTGATCGCCACCGATGGTGTGTTCTCGATGGACGGCATCATTGCCGATCTCAAATCCATTTGCGACCTGGCGGACCGCTACGGCGCGCTGGTGATGGTGGATGACTCGCACGCGGTCGGCTTTGTCGGCGAGCACGGGCGCGGCACGCCGGAGCTATGCGGCGTGGAGGGCCGCGTGGACATCATCACCGGTACGCTGGGCAAGGCGCTGGGCGGGGCCTCCGGCGGCTACGTGGCCGCGCACCGGGAAATCGTGGAGTTGTTGCGGCAGCGCTCGCGCCCGTATCTCTTCTCCAACTCGCTCGCGCCGAGCATCTGCGCCGCCACGCTGAAAGTGCTGGAGCTGCTGGCCAGCGAGGAAGGCGCCGCGCTGCGCGCCCGCGTGCGCGAGAACGGCGAACATTTCCGCCGCGAAATGACGGCGCTGGGCTTTACGCTGGTGCCCGGCGAGCATCCCATCATCCCGGTGATGCTGGGCGATGCCGCGCTGGCCTCCGGCATGGCGGACGCATTGCTGACAGAGCATGTGTATGTGGTCGGGTTCTCTTTCCCGGTGGTGCCCAAGGGCCGGGCGCGGATCCGCACGCAGATGAGTGCCGCGCACACGGCGGAGCAGATCGAGCGGGCCGTTGCCGCATTTGCAAAGGTCGGCCGCAAGTTCGGCGCTATCGCCTAAGCTTCGTGCAGGAGGCTCCCCATGAAAGCCCTCGCCAAACTTGAACGCGCGCCCGGCCTGACCATGACCGAGGTGCCCGAGCCGGATGTCGGCCACAACGATGTGATGATCCGCATCCACCAGACCGCCATCTGCGGCACCGACATCCACATCTGGAAATGGGACGAGTGGGCGCAGAACACCATCCCCGTGCCGATGCAGGTGGGGCACGAGTACGTCGGCGAGATCGTCGCCATCGGGCAGGAGGTACGCGGGCTGGAAATCGGCGACCGCGTGTCCGGCGAAGGGCACATCACCTGCGGCTTTTGCCGCAACTGCCGCGCCGGGCGCCGCCACCTGTGCCGCAATTCGGTGGGCGTGGGCGTGAACCGGCCCGGCGCGTTCGCCGAGTATCTGGTGATTCCGGCCTTTAACGCCTTCCGCATTCCCGACGACATCCCGGACGAGATCGCCGCCATCTTCGATCCTTTCGGCAACGCCACCCATACCGCGCTGTCTTTCAACCTGGTGGGCGAGGACGTGCTGATCACCGGCGCCGGCCCCATCGGCATCATGGCCGCCGCCATCGCGCGCCATGTGGGCGCGCGCAATGTGGTGATCACCGACGTCAACGACTACCGTCTCGCGCTAGCGCGCAGGATGGGCGCCAACCGCGCCGTCAACGTGCAGCACGAGAACCTGAAAGACGTGGCCGCCGAGCTGCAAATGACGGAAGGCTTCGATGTGGGCATGGAGATGTCCGGCGTGCCGACCGCCTTCGCCACCATGCTCGAGCACATGAACCACGGCGGCAAGATCGCCATGCTCGGCATTCCACCGTCGAAGATGGCGATCGACTGGAACCAGGTGATTTTCAAGGGGCTGGAGATCAAGGGGATTTACGGCCGCGAGATGTTCGAGACCTGGTACAAGATGGTCGCCATGCTGCAAAGCGGCCTCGACCTGACGCCCATGATCACCCATCGCTACAGCGTCGGCGACTTCGAAGCCGGTTTTGCCGCCATGCTGTCGGGCAATAGCGGCAAGGTGGTGCTGGACTGGACGGGATCGAGTCAGACGGCCACCGTTCCCGCCTAGAAGAGCGAGAGCGCATGCGCATGCCGGCCCTGTCGGCACCCCCGCTCAAGTGCCGCTAGCGATACACCAGCACTGGGATATTGCTATGCGTCAGCACCTTGTTGGTCTCGCTGCCGATCAGCACGCCCTGCACGCCGCGGCGCCCGTGCGAGGCCATCACGATCAGGTCGCAGCCCTTGTCCTGGGCAGCCTGGATGATCGCCTGATACGGGTGGTCCTGCATCACGCCAAGGGTCTCGCAAGACACGCCCGCCGCCTCGGCTTCGGCAGCCAGGGTCTTCAAATAGTCCGCCACGTTGCTGGTGGCCTCCCGCTCGAACTGCGCACGGGTATTGGCCAGCATCTCCACCTGATACGTATAGACATGGAAATCCGGGATCACACGGATCAGAGTGACCCGGGCTCGCGCCTCGCGGGCAAACACCAGCGCCTTCCTGAAAGCGGATTCGGACAGTGGCGAGCCGTCGACGGGTAGCAGCAGATGCTGGAACATGGCTTCCTCCTTGCACGCGAGGGGCGGAGGCCACCGGGTAGATTCCTCCTCGCCCATCGCTCGGGGTTGAGGATTACCTCACTCCAAGTATAGGTGTCGCGGTGCCGCGCACACACCGCCCTCTTCATCCAGCCGCGATTTGCCGGTAAGATCCAGCACCGGTTCCGCGCCAGTGCGCGGCACCAAGCGTTTACCCGAGGCCGGGCAGCCACACAATGGCAGCCCGGCCTTATTGACGGCAGCCGGCCCGGCCGCCGTCGCCATTGCACCGCCTTGCCACCCAATGCGGCGCACCAGGAAAGCGAAGCTACCCCTTTGCATTCCCAATCTTCATGGAGAAGACGCTTTGACTGAACGCACCACCCCAGAGGCCGCCGGCCGCCTGTTCGGCACTGGCGAAGGCCCGACCCACGAGCGCGTCACGCTCGCCACCGACCCCGAATCCGGCCTGCAGGCCATCATCGCCATCTATAGCACCAGCCTTGGCCCCGCTTTCGGCGGCTGCCGCTACTGGACTTATCCCGCCGAGAGCGATGCCCTGACCGACGCCCTGCGCCTGTCGCAAGGCATGGCCTACAAGAACGCGCTCGCCGACCTGCCCTTCGGCGGCGGCAAGGCCGTCATCCTGCGCACCCCGGCGCAGCATGACCGCGTCCAGCTCTTCCGCGCCTTCGGCCGGCTGGTCGAATCGCTGGACGGCAGCTACATCACTGCCGAAGACGTCGGCACTACGGTGGAGGACATGGTCGCCGCCCGCACGCAGACCCGCTACATCAGCGGCATGCCGCGCGAAGGCACTTTCGGCGGCAACCCCTCGCCCAAGACCGCCTATGGCGTGTTCGTCGGCATCGAAGCCGCTGTGCGCTATGTGCTCGACCGCAACACCCTGCAAGGCGTGACCGTCGCCGTGCAAGGGCTTGGCTCGGTCGGCTGGGACCTGTGCCGCCGGCTGCATGAAGCCGGCGCCAGACTGATCGTGGCCGACATCAACGGCGCCAGGGCGGAGCAGGCGCGCGAGCAGTTTGGCGCGCATGCCGTGCCGACAACCGCCATCACCAGCGTCGCCGCCGATGTTTTCGCGCCCTGCGCGCTCGGTGCCGTGATCACCCCGGCGGTTGCCGAGCAGTGCCAGTTCAAGATCATCGCAGGCGGCGCCAACAACCAGTTGGCCTCGCTGGATGAAGGCGACACCCTGCAGCGCCGCGGAATCTTCTATGCTCCCGATTTCCTGATCAATGCCGGCGGCATCATCAGCTGCGCCCGCGAGTATCTCGGCGGCGCCGATGAAGCCGCGGTGCTGGCCGAGGTGGCCCATATTCGCGAGCGCGTGTTCGAGCTGGCACAGCGCGTGGAGAAGACCGGCCTGGCGCCCGCGCGCGAGGCGGTCAGCTGGGCGCAGGAGAAGCTCGCACGGGGCGTGCGCTAGCCCTCGCCGTTGCGAGAGTCCGCGCCGGCAGCGGGAGCCGGCGCGGCATCACGGGTCCGGCTCGCGCCGATCGCATGATCAGGCGCAAGGAAAGCTCTCTCTATTTACAAATCAATCGACGAATCGATCGGCTAATCAATCGTCACCACGATAGCCACCCGCCGATTCTCCGCGCGGCCGGCCGCCGTGCGGTTGTCCGCCACCGGCTTGCTCTTTCCCAGCCCTCGCACCTCGATCTGCCCAGGCAGGAATCCCGCCGTGGCGAACACCTTGGCCACCGCCTCCGCGCGCCGCACCGACAGTTGCTGGTTATAGTCGGCCGAGCCGGAATCGTCCGTATGGCCATCCAGCCTGACCTGATCGATGCCCGCGCCCGTCAGCGCCAGTCCTATCCGTTGCACGGCCACTTGCCGGTCGCCGCTGATGACATCCTCGTTCAAGCCGAAGAGAACCTTCTCGGACAGGCCCAGTTCCCAACCGTTTTCGGTCAGTTTGAAACCCTGCTGCTGCAGCGCGTCGACTTGCGTGCCGGAGAGTCCGGCGGCGGGCACGGTCTGGCAGGCGCCCAGGGTGAGCGTCATGGCGATCAGGGCGGCAGCCATGCCCCGACCGCCGATGCCTCGCAAGTTCGATAACACGATGGATACTCCTGTTTCCGTTTCCGTTTCCGCATCCGCTTCGGTTTTCTTTCTTCTATGCCTGTTCGGTTTGCACCGTGGCCAGGCGCGGTTCCGCGCTTTGCCAGCGCCCCCCCGATCTGCGCTTGGCCTGATACATGGCCTCGTCCGCGGTCCGCAGCAAGGCGGCGGCCGTTTGCGCGTGCACGGGAAACACGGACAGGCCGATGCTCAGCGACGCGTCGATGCGGGTTCCGCTCGACAGTTGAACCGGATCCCGCATGCGAATCAGGATATGCTCCGCGACCTGGATGATGTCGGCCGGCTTGCGCAGCGCCGTCACCAGTACGGCGAACTCGTCCCCGCCCAGCCGCGCGACCACGTCGCCCTCGCGCACGCAGGAGCGGATGCGCTGCGCAATGTCGAACAGCACTTCGTCCCCCGCGGCGTGGCCGAAGCTGTCATTGATCTCCTTGAACGCGTCGCTATCCAGGTAGAGCACGCCCGCATGCGTCTTCGTGGCGGTGGCAAGGCGCACGGTGCGCTGCAATGCGTCCTCGAATGCCGCCCGGTTGAGCAGGCCGGTCAGGCTATCGTGGCTGGCGCGGTGTGCCAGCGACCGGTTCTCGTGCTGGAGCTGGTTCTGCCAGGTCTCAAGCTCGTCGAGCAGGCCGTTGAAGTCCTCGCCGAGCGCGTGGAGTTCGGCAATATGGGCCGGGGGCGTACGCTGGTCGAAGGCACGCTCCGAACGCACCGCGTGGGCTACGTGCATCAGGTTGCGCACCGGCTCGATGATGTGGACCAGCATGCGGCTCGACAGATAGTGCGCGCTGACCGCGGTGAGCAGCAGGCAAGCCAGCAAGCCGAGCAGGCCGCTCAGCACGAAGCGCAGCAGGTTGGCGGGATCGCCGGTCAGCCGAACGGTGCCAACCGGCTGCGTTTCATGCAGGATCACCTGTTCCACCGGGCCCAGCGCCATCAGGCGGCTTGCCAGGCGCTGCAGGCCGGAGAACCGCGCACCTTCCGGGCGCTGCCATTCGGCCAGCAGCCGGTTGTCCCTGTCATAGACGCTGGCCTCGGCCACCTCCGCCGCGGCGATCGCCACCAGTGCCTCGTTAGCGGCCGCCTGGTCGCGGAACACCACCGGCGCCTCCAGCGTATAGGCGACGGAGCGGGCCACCAGGTGCAGGTTGTGGTCGGCATACACGCGCAGCGCCGCCAGTCCGAGCGCGGTCAGCGAGATGCCGGCCGTGCACACCGCGATCAGCGCCACGCCGAAGTGGATGCGGCGCAGCGTGTTGTACAGCGTCGGGCGCGATACCGCTGCGTCGGGCCGGGATGGCATGTTCATGACGGCGGCCCCCGGCGGCGGCCGAGCTGCAGCACGCCCGGATGGATGTGAATCCCGCTACGGGCAACGGAATCCAGGTTGACGCGGAACGTAACGCGGCCATCGGCGACGTTGAGGCAGAACATGCTGCCGACCTCGCACTCGAAGTCTTCCTCCGTGATGACGAGGACGGGGCGCCCGCTCAGCTCCGTTGCCACCTTCTTGCGCCTGACATCCGTCATGACGCCCAGATAGACGGAATCGCAGCCCGTGGTCATCCCGGCCTCCAGCAGTTCGATGCGCCTGGCCTGCACGGAGCGCCCGGTCGCCAGGATCCCGCCTTCCGAAAGTTTGGCGGCGTAGCGGGCGGATCCGTCTATGCAAAGGCGCAAGACGTCTCGCTCCGAGGGCCAGCGGGCATAGCCGAGCAGGCTGAATACCACCCGTGCCACCGCCTCGGAACGTTGCGGGGCCGTGTCCGCAGCGGTCCCCTGCGACTGCACGCACAGGATGGCGGCAAGCAGGGCCAGCAGGAAACGAGAGGGAGAGAAGCGCCTCCGGCCGGTACACGGACTGGCCGGGGCGGTAGCCATTTCAAGAGGCAAGAGTTCGGGCCTACCAGGTTGTACTTGTTGGGCACATCGGATCACACTGCAGGCGATACGATCTGACTTGGCCAGCGTCGATACTCAGGGATTCCTGCCCGATGCGGATGCAATCACGGGACAACCTTGCCAGCCCAAACCCTATAACGGCGTTCCCGGATTGATATTTACCTTTATTTTGGCTGTCGAGCGGATGCCGCTCCCTTTGGCCAGGAGCCACGGGAAACGAGGCGAGATTTTTTGCGGCACGACAGCAACTGGCAGGCAGAAGCAGGCCCGGGACCAAAGCCCCGGCGTTCGATATCCGAATGCCTGTCAATGAAAGCGCTGCCGAGACAACAATTCAGCGTAGCCGTACGGAGCCCCACAAGGGCGGGCCATAACCCCGGCGCGACGCGAAGCGATCCGTTAGAGGTGACCAGGCCGTATGGGGCGCCTCGTCGCCAGGCAAAAAAGCGGCCAGGACCCAAACTCGCATCGCCTTAACTAGGCGCGGTCGTCGGAATCGCCCTCGGCGTCCTCCAGCACCTCTTGCACCGCTTCCTCGATGATTCGGAAATACGCCTGGGGAACTTTGTTCACATAGCGCTTGCGCTTCTTGCCGGAGATGGTCCCGCCGGCGTCCAGGCAAATGACGATCAGGGTGCTCAAGTCGTTCCCGACCATGTCCACCTGGTCGTTCACACGACGCAGGGCCGCGTCGTACTTCGCGAGGAATCCAGTCTCTTGCCGCAGTTCGACGTCGAGCGCCTGCGCAGCCATTGCGAAGCCGAACTCGACGCATTCGGTGGCATCCCAGTAACGGAAGATCGCGTCATCGCCCTTGAATTCGAAGGTGTAATCACCTTCGTCGATCCACACAACTTTCACCTGCTCCCGGGCCGGCTTCGAGTAGGACTGCAGCGCCTTCAGGTACTCGGCCTCGTGGCGCTTCATCGCTACCGACACCGGAAGCAGCAGGCCACCGCCGAGCCTTCCTGACATGCACAGGGCCTTGTGAAACATGAACCGGGACAGCCTACCGTTACCATCCATGAACGGGTGAATGAAGACGAATCCGAACGAGGCGATGCTGGCCGCAATGATAGGGTCGACCTGGCACGGGGCATCGTTGGCGAAATTCATCCATTCGGCCATAAGCGGCGGTACCAGATCAGGCGAGGGCGGCACGTACGTTACGGCGCTCGTGCCACGCCCGGGGCCGCGCAGCCAGTTCTGCTCCGTCCGGAACTGATCGGCTCGCACGAACGGGTTGGTCACCGTCGACGACTGTAGCTCGCAGATATAGTCCTCGTCGAGCCGTCGACCGTTGTGGGCCTGGTGGAGCAGTTGGACGAAAAGCCTGGCTTTGTCCTCGGTGGGTGCCTCATGCTCAATGGCGAAGGAGTCCTCCGTCTCGTGAAGGTACGCCCACGTCAGGGCACGATCGCGCGTGGCCGGTTCGAGGCTGTTCAGGAACTCCCCGGCGCGCTCGAGGACTCGGCTCTCGATGCCGGCTGCGATTGCCGGCGTCCGCTCCACCGTCGCGCAGTAGGCAAGGCTACCCAAGCCGTTGAAATTAACGCGCCAGCGAGGCTCGCGCCGGCTCGGACCCGTAACGTACTGAGCCGCATCGAAAACGTCGACATAGGGGGCCGCTATTTCCGGACGTTGCTCCAAGCGTTGGCCGGCGAAATGCTCCCAGAGGTAGGCGGCAATCCGTATGTACTGGCCGTTCGGCGTCTCGCGCACCGCCCCCTGAAGCCGCTCTGCGGGAATGCGCGGTAGTGCTTGGGCGAGCACCTGGAGATTCACACCCTCGTGCTTGATCGCGAACAGAACGTGGTCGAGCCAGTCATCTGTCTGTGGGGCGACCTGAACCGGTACCGAGATCATCCCGTTTTCGACCAGCACGCGCGTGACGGGACGTTCCTCGGCGTGGCGCCTTAGTGGGAATGCAGAGAGGTCGCCCGCGCGACGAAGGTACTCATACCCCAAAACAGCCATGATTTTTTCAGCAAACAAGGATTTCTTTCAGAATCCGAGTGTAGCCCAATATTTTATTCAGTTGTGCCCAATACATTACCCACGCCGGACTCGGACCCGCTCAGTACGCAAAAGATTTTTTTCAGCGCCCCAGGATTTTCTTCAGGAATCCCTGTTGTGACAGGATTTTCTTTAGTCTGCGTTCTGGCGGCACCGCCGTCGAGGCCGCACGTCCTTTGACGCCAGCCAAAATCCACTTTCAAACCAAAACCGCACCCGCAACCCTCCCCAACATTCCCATCGGCCCAACCCGCTCCACAATTCGCATCTGCGCCCCATCCCGCACAAAAAACGACCCTGCAAACCCCAGCGTATTCACCGAAACCCCCTCCACGCACTCCGCCGACCTGGGCACGAGCAGCATCCCCAACCGCGTGACCAGCAAGTTATACGGCCCCGACGGCTGCAATTCGCCATCGACATCAATCGCCCGCACGCCGACCGCATCGAGCAGCGCCCGGTAACGCGCGAGCGCGATACCCGCCAGCCCAGGCACGCGGGCGGACGACAAAGCCAGCGGCGCGAACGCATGCGCAAAAGCCAGCCCCGGCACGGTACCGACCGGGTCATTGATACGCGCCGACGCCAGTAGTGGCGCGATGGGCAGCGCCGGGCCATCCGGGCCCAGCGGCAGCGGCACCATCTGCAAGTGCTTGTGGCGCTGGCTTGCGCCGGCGGAAGCGCCCCCGTTGTAGAAACCCACCGCATCGAACTCGGCCATGCACACCAGCAGCGCCTCGAAATCCGCCAGATCAAGCAGCGCGTCCTGCGATTCGAAGCGGCGGGTGACAATGAGCAGGTGATGATCGATGACGTTGAACTTGTTCAGCAGCGCCACGTGGGTGTCCGAGATATCGGCGACGAACAGATCCGGATCGTAAGGAAGGAATGGGTTGACCGCCGCGCTGGCGTCGCGTTGCCGGGCCTTGTCCTGATCCTTGCGCGCGAGGCTGGAGACCTGCCGCACCAGGAAGCGTACGCCACCATCCTCGATGACCGCCTGGATGGTCTCGATCGGACGCAGCGCCCCGCAACGCAGGGCGTGCGCCGTCTGGCGCAGGATGGCCGGCCACAGCGTACCGGGCTGGAGAGATCGATCAGGCATGATCTGGACGACAGGACGCAGTGACTATAGTCATAGCCGGCCTCGGCGGCCAATCCCCCCGCAGCCGCGCAATGCGCCGGAAGTGACGCACCCTTTACCGTAATGCCGTGGCGCGCGGCGGGCATCTTGCCTCAGCGAAAATCAGGGATGACTGACAATGGCGCGACGCCAGGCGCCAGGCCCGGTGCGCTAGCTTGCCCGCTCCTCGATTGCGTCGACGCGGCCCGGATAGAAAGCCAGGTGATCCCTGATCGCCGCAACGGCGGGATATGGCGCCTCATAGGTCCACACCGCATTGACCGACCGCTCGCCGCCCGAGGGGATGCTGTAGTAGGCGCAGTCGCCTTTGTACGGGCAGTAGGTGGCGTGGCCGGTGCGGGCAAGCCGCGACATGTCGACGTCCTTGCGCGGGATGTATTGCACCGCCGGATACGATGCCTCTTGCAGCGTCAGGGCTTCGCGCGTGTCGGCGATCACGACGCCGCCGATGGACACGACGACGCGCGACGGGTTGGCCTCGATCGTGATCGGATGATCGGGTCCAGGGATCTTGATCGGCTTGCTGGTCATGGCCAGGCCTCTTCCGGGGAATCGCCAGACTGCCAATACTACGCCCGAAGCAGCAACGCCGCCGGGCGTCAATGTGCGCCCTGCACCGCCCGGCGCAGCGCCGCCCGCGCCAGCAAGCGCGTGGAATCCAGCGTAGGCAGCGGCGAATTGGCGTCATTTACGATCAGCGGGATTTCCGTGCAGCCAAGCACCACGGCGTCGCATCCCTGCCCCTTCATCCGCTCGATGACTTGCTGGAAGTAAGCGAGCGCTTCCGGCGTGGCGATGCCGCCAACCAGTTCATCCATGATGATGCGGTTGATCTCGTCGCGCTCGGCGTGGTCCGGCCGCACGAACCCGAGGCCACGCGCGCCGAGCTTCTCGGGGTACACCTCGCTGTCGACAAGCCAGCGCGTGCCGGTCACGCCAAGGCGGGTGAAGCCGCGCTGCACCGCGCTGTCGGCGACTGCCTCGGCAATATGCAGCCACGGCAGCGGCGAACGCGGCAGCACGTAAGGCAACGCCTGGTGGATGGTGTTGTCGGGGCAAATCAGGAAATCGGCACCCATGCCGGCAAGCTTTCCGGCGGAGGTGAGCATCAACTCACCTACCGCTTCCCAGTCGCCGCGATCGAGGCACCTGACATACTCGGCGAGCGAAGGCGTGTGCATCGATATCTCGGGATGCGCATGCGCCCCCAGCAGGCGGCTGCCTTCCATGCAGATGGTGCGATAGCAGAGCGCCGCGCCTTCGGCGGAGCAGGCAACGATGCCAATGTGGTCAGGCATTGGGGAATCCCGTCAGGAGAAAGGGGGAGTTTATCCCGCCCGCTTCCTGCCTTGCCCGGCGGCTATCCCCCCGGGTGCCTCAATACGGCATCGCAGATCGCCACGATATGCCGGTGATCGGTCCCGCAACATCCGCCCAGCACCGACATCTTCGTCAGATGCCGGCACAGCCCCAGATATCGCTCCCCAAGGTCAACCGGATCGCCGGCATCCAGCGTTTGCGCTTCATCGAGTTCCGCGTGACTCTTGGCCGAGGCATTGGCACGCACGCCGCCGATACGAGCGGTCCAGGGCTCTCCGGTGGCGACGGCTGCCTCGAAATGGCTCGGGTGCGCGCAGTTGATCATGTAGTAGAGGGGACCGCCCGCCGTCTCGCGGTCGACCCGTTCGATCGCCGCGCCCAGGGTGTCGCCCGATGGCAGCTTGCCGTCGGTTTCGACGGTAAAGGAAACCGCGACAGGCGCACCGGCGGCGCTTGCGGCACGCACGATGCCGATCGCCTCGTCCGGATAGGTCATGGTCACGGCAGTGACCATGTCGGCGCCCGCCTCGCGCAGCGCCTCGATCTGCGGGGCATGGTAATGGCGGGCCTCGTCCCCGCTCATCCGGATGCCGGGCTGGTAGCCATCCCCGCGGGGGCCAACCACGCCGTTGATGACGATCGTTGTATCCGGCGTGGCAAAGGCCGCGCCGAGGCCCGCCGCCCAGGCGACCGACCGGCGATTCGCATCGGCTATGGCCCGTGGCGAAAAACCAAGCTTCCCGCCCCAGTCCGCGTTGGCCCGCCAGGTCGGCGTATCGAGGACGAATCCGACCTTGCGCTCCACGGCGGTGCGCAGATACGGCACGAAGTAGCGCTCCAGCCGTTGCAGCCCCTCGTCGCTGAGCACGAGCGGAAACGCGGCAAAGCATGGCAATTCGATGCCTTCCAGGAAAACCAGCGTGGTCTCGAGCCCGCCATCGGCCAGGAAGACCGGGCCGCCGGGCCTTGGCAGGTTTTGGGGAGCGAGTGGCATGACAGCACCTCCGGCAGTGGGACGCCAGGACTCGGCGCGCACGCACCGTCCCGGCCCCGGCACACCGCCGGAGAGCGCCAATACGCGCATGCCGCAGGCTTCACCCGCGGCCCAGCAGCAGGACTGGCCAATCCACCGGTGTTGCCGATGCCTCGAAGTATAGAAGCGCCTGGATTCGCCGCCAGCCTGCCGTGGCGCCCTTAGCCCGCCATGCGTGCCTTGACGCGCCCCGCCGCATCCTTCGCGCGGACGCGGGCGGTTTCCACGTCGGCGTCATACGCCAGTGCCACGCCCATGCGGCGCTTGGCAAAGCTCTCCGGCTTGCCGAACAGGCGCAGCTCGGTCTGCGGCACGCGCAGCGCCTCGTCCACGCCGTCGAACACCACGCCTTGCGCATCCACGCCGCCATAGATCACCGCGCTGGCGCCCGGGCTCTTGAGCGCGGTGCTGACCGGCAGGCCGAGAATGGCGCGCGCATGCAGCTCGAACTCGTTCTGCCACTGGGTGATCATGGTCACCATGCCGGTGTCGTGCGGACGCGGGCTGACTTCGCTGAACCAGACTTGCTCGCCCTTGACGAACAGCTCCACGCCGAACAGGCCCTGCCCGCCCAGGTTGGCGGTAACGGCCTGCGCGATCTGCTGCGACTTCTGCAGCGCGGCGGGATGCATGGGATGCGGCTGCCAGCTTTCCACGTAGTCGCCGCTCACCTGCACATGGCCGATCGGTTCGCAGAACTGCGTCTCGACCTGGCCGCCGGCGCCGATCGCGCGCACCGTCAGCAGCGTGATTTCATAGTCGAAATCGATAAAGCCTTCCACGATCACGCGGCCGTGGCTGACCCGGCCGCCGGCCATGGCGTAGTCCCATGCGGCCTTGACATCGGCGGGGCCGTCGATCTTGCTCTGGCCCTTGCCGGAGCTGCTCATCACTGGCTTGACCACGCACGGGTAGCCAATGCCGCCGTCAATGGCGGCCTGCAGTTCTTCCAGCGAATCGCAGAACTTGTACGGGCTCGTGGGCACACCCAGCGTTTCAGCGGCCAGGCGGCGGATGCCTTCGCGGTCCATGGTCAGGCGCGCAGCGCGCGCCGTGGGAATGACGCGCACCACGCCGCTGGCTTCCAGCGTCTCCAGCATCTGCGTGGCGATCGCTTCGATCTCCGGCACCACCAGGTCCGGCTTCTCGGCTTCAATCAGCGCCTTGAGCTGCTCCGGGTCGCTCATGGCGATAGTGCGCGCATGGTGGGCGACCTGCTGTCCGGGCGCGTTTTCATAGCGGTCCACCGCGATCGTTTCAACGCCGAGCCGCTGCAGCGCGATCAGGACTTCCTTGCCAAGCTCGCCGGAGCCCAGCAGCATGACTTTGGTCGCGGAAGGCGAGAGAGGGGTGCCGATAGTGGTCATGTGAGATCAGGGCCTGAAGATCAAGTAAAAACAGGGATTGTACGTGCAGAGAAAGGGCGCGCCCAGGCAGGACGGCAAGCGGACCGGGGAGGCCGGGCCAGGCTGGCGAGGCCTGCGCCACATCGTTGCGGCTTTCCCGCTACATCCGCGAAGGGAAGCGCAATGCATCGTGTGGCATCGCGCAGATCGCCGCGGCACGCGGGACGCGCGCACAAGGCCCTAACATGGCAGGTCCTCAGCGAATCAACTTGCGCACATCCTGTTGCCAGGACGGCTCGCCGCATCCGGACGGGTTCTCGGGACCCATCAGCGTGAAATAGCCCCTGCCCTTCATGCACGATTCATAGGCCCGCACCTTGGCGCACTGCCCCGTGCCGGCCTGTTGCGAGGCGGCCTTGCATTGCGCGATCGAGCGGTCCATCGGACCGAAGTCGAGGGAATCCGGATTCGCCGGGGATACGGTATCGGGGCCGCCTGCCGAGAACTCGACCGGGCCGGTGCAGCCAGCCAGCAGCGCCACGGCTGCGGAAAATGCGACGGCGGGAACAGACCAAAGGGATTTCATCGCCCGGGCTCCAATGCATGATGGAAGTGGATGATACGCCGATCCCTGCCATTCCGGCATGGCAGCCCCGCATCTGGACCATTGTCCGATGGCGCCAAAAGGTCGTTTTCCCCACACCTCTTTGCCCATTTGCGCGGAGCCAATACACTGGGTCAATCGGCCTCCGTCCCGGATGCCTGCCAACCTGGAATCAACATGAAGATTGACCTCTCGGGCAAGATCGCCCTCGTTTCAGGATCCACCGCCGGCATCGGCTTCGCCGCGGCAAAAGGGCTCGCCGGCGCGGGCGCCCGCGTGATCGTCAACGGCCGCAGCGAGGCCACGGTGGACAAGGCCCTGGAAACGCTGCGCGGCGCCGTGCCCGGCGCCGATGTGGCGGGCTTCGTCGGCGACCTTGCCGACCCCGAGGCCTGCGTCCGGCTGGTGGCGCAATACCCGCGGGTCGATGTCCTGGTGAACAACCTCGGCATCTTCAAGCCGCAGGACTTCTTCGAGACGTCCGACAGCGAGTGGACCCGCTTCTTCGAAACCAACGTGATGTCCGGCGTGCGGCTGTCGCGCGCCTATGCGCCGTCGATGGCCGAGCGCAAATGGGGGCGGATCGTGTTCGTCTCGTCGGAATCGGCGCTGAATATCCCGGCCGACATGATCCACTACGGCTTCTCCAAGACCGCGCAACTCGCCGTGTCGCGCGGGCTGGCCAAACGGCTCGCCGGCACCGGCGTGACGGTCAACGCCGTGCTGCCTGGCCCCACGCTGTCCGAAGGTGTCACCGATATGCTCAAGGATGCGATCGCAAGCACGGGGCAATCCGCCGTCGAGGTGGCGGCGGATTTTGTGAAGACGCACCGCTCGTCTTCCATCATCCAGCGTGCCGCCACCGTCGAGGAAGTCGCCAACATGATCGTGTATGCCTGCTCGCCCCAGGCATCGGCTACCACTGGCGCTGCGCTTCGCGTGGATGGCGGGGTGGTCGATACGATCGCCTGACCCGCAGCCGGACTGGCGCGCGGTGGCATGGCAGGCGGCAGCACCGTCTTGCGCTTTGCATCGATTCCCTATAGGCTAAAACTACGATTCAATTTATCTTAGTTAAGTCATGCCCCACATCAGCACAGGTGTCGAATACGGACTGCATTGCCTGCTGTTCCTCGTGGACCCGCCGCCGGGCACCAAAGGCGCCAGCGTGCGGGACCTGGCCAACCTGCAAGGCGTGCCTGTCGAATACCTCGCCAAGCTGTTCACCAAGCTTGCCAAGGCCGACCTGGTGGTGGCAACCGAGGGCATCCGCGGCGGCTTTTCGCTGGCGCGGCCGGCAGGGAAAATCACCGTCCAGGATGTCGTGGAAGCCATCGACGGAGACAAGGCGCTGTTCGATTGCCGCGAGATCCGCTCGCGCTGCGCGCTGTTCGAGGATGCGCCGCCCGCCTGGGCCACGCGCGGCGTCTGCTCCATCCATGCGGTGATGCAGGCGGCGGAAAAGGCCATGCGGCAAGAGCTGTCAAAGCATACCCTCGCCGACCTGGCCGAACGGACCCTCGCCAAGGCAAACGCCAGCTTCGGGCCGCATGTGGTGCAGTGGCTGACGGACCGCGCCACGCATCGTCGCGGCGACCGCGACACGG
Source organism: Burkholderiaceae bacterium 16 (assembly GCA_000955785.1). Lineage (GTDB taxonomy): Bacteria > Pseudomonadota > Gammaproteobacteria > Burkholderiales > Burkholderiaceae > Cupriavidus. The sequence continues at coordinate 220,219 of JYOD01000017.1, read as the reverse complement.
ATGCCAGGGACTAGGCCAAGGCGATTCGGCCGACGCCAGCGAGTAAAGGCCGGACCGTCAGCGCGATTGACGGTCCGGCCTTTACCTTTGCCCTTACTATCCTGCCATCAGGACATCCGGCAACGCCGCGCGAGCGAACGTTGCCGGGTTTCCGATCACGCCACCACGATGCGGTTCGGATCGGCCGCGGCCAGTGCCTCCGCGCGATCGGCGCTGGGCGGATAGATCCACTCCGAGTTGATCTGGCTCTTCAGCTTCTTGGCATCGGCACCCACGAGCCTGACTTCGCGCTCCCAGCCCTCGGTATAAACCGCACCCCACGGACCCAGGTCCAGGCAGGTGACGTACTTCGGCTGGCTGTACGGGATCGGCGCAAGGCCGAGCAGATCCGCCGCCACATTGTGTCCTGCCGAACGGCCAAGGTTCATCGCGTGCTGGCACGACATCGCGGCGTAGTTGCCTTCATCGTCCGTCGCGGCATAGGCGACGTCGCCGGTGGCGAACACGGTGTCCACGCCCTTGACGCGCAGGCTGCTGTCCACGTGCAGGCGGCCGAACGTATCGCGCTGCGCGGGGATCTGCTGCGTCAGCGAACTCGCGCGCACGCCGGCAGTCCAGATCACCGTCCTGGCATCGATGCGTTGTCCGTCCGCGGTGGTCAGGCCATTCTCGTCGACGGACGCCACCGCGGAGCCAAGCCGCCAGCTGACGCCAAGTGCATCGAGTGCCTGCGTGATGACGGGGCGCGGTCCGGCACCGAGTTCGGCCGCCACTTCGTCGTTGCGATCGACCACGACGACGTTCACGTCGGCGTCCTCCCCCAGCGCCTCGCGCAGGCGCGCCGGCATTTCCGCGGCTGTCTCGATACCGGTGAAGCCGCCACCAGCCACCACCACGGTATTGCGCGCAGGGGATGCGGGATGGTCGGCCAGACGCTTGATATGCGCCTCCAGCTCGGCCGCTTCATCGACCTGATCAACGCTGAATGCGTGCTTGTCCAGGCCGGGGATTTGCGGGCGGAACAGGCGGCTGCCCGTAGCCAGCACAAGGCGGTCATACGCCACGGTGGAGCGGACCTGATCGAGACCGACCACCTCCACTTCATGGCGGTCCGCATGGATCCGCTCCACCGTGCCCTGGATGAACCTGACGCCAACCGCATCGAAGATCTCCTTGAGCGGCGCCCGCATCTGCGCGGCACCCACTTCATAGAGGCGCGGACGCACATGCAGCTCCGGCTGGGGGGCGATCAGCGCGATCTCTATGCCCGTCTCTCCCTGCTGGTCGATCAGGCGCGCCGCGCTCAGGGCGCTCCACATACCGGCAAAGCCGGCGCCAACTACCAGGATACGTTTGGTCATCATGCCACTCCGTTGAATTGATGCGTGCTTACACGCTGCGGGACCTCCTTGCGCCACCGCGCGGGCTTTGGTCCGTGAAGGAAGGAGAAAAGGGCCGGGCTGCGCCACAAGCCCCTCTATAACTCCGATTCTATGAGTCGTAGTTATGGAATTCAAGGAGTTTTTTTGCACGGCGAAGCCTGTGCCGGGAAGATCTCGTGCGGTGTGAGCGAAGGGACTCCCCCGACTGCACACGGCAGACGGCGGAAACTGCGATATTTCGAGTCTTAGTCTTTGGGCAAGAAAAGCCCGGAGTATCGGCATGAATGCCAGAGTTCGTCACTCAGGAAGAGGACGGCGAGACACGCCGGGCCCTCTTGCGAGGTGCCGGCGTGATGGCTTAGAGCTTCTTGCTCATGTAGAGCCGGAATGACCCGACGGGAAAATCCTGCAAGCGACCGAACTCCGCATAGCCATGCCTGGCGTAGAACGGCGCGGCCTGCCATTCGAAGGTATCCAGGCAGGCACTGTGCGCACCCAGTTCCCTGGCGCGCGCCTCGGCATCGATGAGCAGGCGCGAACCGAGCCCCGCGCCGCGCGCTTCCTCCGCGACCCAGAGCACGTTGATCGACAGCCACTGCATCATGACGTAGCTGTTCAGGCCGCCGACTACCTCACCCTGCCCGTTCCTGGCGACGAGCCAGACCGGCTGGCTTTCGTACTCGCCGATTGCCGCGTAGTTAAAGCACCGCAACCGTGCGCCAACATCCCTGGCTTCCTGTTCGGTGGCGGTACGGATCTGGACGATGGACATGAACGCGGCGGCTAACGGCTGTATTTGCCGATCACGCTCTGGCCGCCAAGCGCGTGGCCCTTGAGCGCCGACATCAGTTCCTCCCTGGTCAGCCCCGGCGGCAGCGCGGAGGGCGGAAGGTCCGTCGCGATGACGGTCAGGGTGTAATGGTGCGGTGCATCGCCAATCGGGGGACAAGGCCCGCGATAGATCATCTCGCCCCTGACGTTCTTGCCTACGGTGGCGCCGTGTCCGTCGGCCTGCGCTTCGCCCTCCTTGAGCTGCGCGCGCTCGGCGGCGATGTTGTACGCAACCCAATGCGAAACGCCGAGCCCCATCGCGCCATCGGGATCCGAAAGCAGCACGGCAACCGACTTGGCGCCGGCGGGAAGATTTGACCATGACACCTGCGGCGTCACGCCCTTGCCGCCGCAATCATTCGTATTGTTGCCATGCAGCACAGGGATCGTGGCGCCATCCGCAAACGACGCCGAAGACACCTGCATGCCTGCCGCATTGGCAATGCCGGCACACGTATAAAGCAGTGCGCCAGCCAGCGGCGCGAATCGTGTTCTAGCCAGTTTCATTTTTTGTCTCCGTCAATGAAATGAGTGGAATGTATGCGCAAGGCGCCGGCTAATCTGCGCGTATACCCTCTGGCATTTGCGATTGCCAGCACAGCGATTCCGGATTTACCATGGACTTGATCGTGCTCCAGGCAGTTAATGCGTCCGGACGGCGTCCGGTGATGTCATTAGATATAACGTTAAAAATATAACGATTAAAGGAGACATCCATGCAAGATTATCAAAGCCTCGTTTTTTTGTGCGCTATTGGCCTTGTATGCCTCTATGTATTGCTCGGTACACTCGCCCAATCCCGTGCGATCAAATTCGGTGCGCCGGCGATCGTCTCGGTCCTGATGGTGGCGTTCTCCGTCTCGCCTTGGCACGTGGTGGGGTAAGTCCACCCGCGCGATAGGACAGGTGCCGCGGCGGCCATCCGCGTCGAGCCGCCGCACGGAAGGCCATGCTGCGCGAACGGTCCGTTCAGTGCATTCTTGCGGGATTCGACGCCTTGCTGGCTGCGTCCGGCGCGGCGATTGCTTAGCCCGCCCAGGCCTGCACGGACGGCCCGGTCAACACGCGTGCGGGGCTCGCACCCGACTACCCGATCATTGCCCGATTGCCCGGGGGCGTGCCTTTCCCCGTGATGGGATCCATCAGCCGGTACACATTGTGCGATGCGGCGCTGCACAATCTTCGCGACCGGACTTATTCGGCGCAGCTTAGCTACCCCTGCCAGTGCAACCGTGCCCCGGTGCTGAACCATGGCGCCGCTGGCAACCACTGGCAGCCACTGGCAAACGGGTTCAGCCAGGCTGGGAACTTTGGCCATTGCCGGGCGCACCGGCGTGGCCCAGAATTTCGCCAGCCCCTTTCCGGACGGACGGCGGCCATTCACAAAAGAACACCAGGAGACCACCATGCGCGACTACGCCGAGGCCATCGCCGGCTTTTCCTATGAGGCATCGATCTCGGAGCGCCTGAGCGGCAAGCTCGATGCCCTCAACGCCTGCGTTGAATGCTGCGACCGCCATGCCCTGCCCGGACGCATCGCGCTGTTCTGGGAAAGCCGCGACGGCACCAGCGAGACCTACACCTTCACCCAGCTGCAAAAACTCTCCGCCCGGTTCGCCAATTTCCTGAAGGCGCAGGGCATCGGGCCGGGCGACAGGGTGGCGGGTTTGCTGCCGCGCACGCCGGAGTTGCTTGTCACCATCCTCGGTACATGGCGCGCAGGCGCGGTCTACCAGCCACTGTTCACGGCCTTCGGACCGAAGGCCATTGAACACCGGGTGCAGGCCTCGGGCGCCCGCCTCGTCGTCACCGATGGCGCCAATCGCGGCAAGTTGGCGGACGTGGCGAACTGCCCGGAAGTCCTCACCGTTGGTGGCGCCAAAGGCCGCGGCCTTGTGCACGGCGACTTCAGCTTCTGGGCGGAACTCGATCGCCAGCCCGCGGACTTCGAACCGGTCTTGCGCAGCGGCAACGATCCGTTCCTGATGATGTTCACCTCCGGCACCACCGGCCCCGCCAAGCCCTTGCTGGTACCGCTCAAGGCCGTCGCCGCGTTCGCGGGTTATATGCGCGATGCGGTAGACCTGCGCCCCGAGGATGCCTTCTGGAATCTCGCCGATCCGGGCTGGGCCTATGGCTTGTATTACGCGGTGACCGGGCCGCTGGCGCTGGGGCATCCCACTACCTTCTACGACGGCCCTTTCAGCATCGAGAGCACCTGCCGCGTGATCGAAAAATACGGCATCACCAACCTGGCCGGCTCACCTACCGCCTATCGCCTGCTGATCGCGGCGGGGCAGGCCGTGGCCGGTCCGCTGCGCGGCAAGCTGCGCGCGGTCAGCAGCGCAGGCGAGCCGCTCAACCCGGAAGTGATCCGCTGGTTCGCCGGCGAGCTTGGCGTCACCATCCACGATCACTACGGCCAGACCGAGCTGGGCATGGTGCTGTGTAATCACCACGCGCTGCGCCATCCAGTGCACCTGGGCGCCGCCGGCTTTGCCAGCCCCGGCCATCGCGTGGTGGTGGTGGACGACGAAGCGCGCGAGCTGCCGGCTGGCCAGCCAGGCACGCTGGCGCTGGACCTGGAGCAGTCGCCGATGTGCTGGTTCGCCGGCTATCACGAAACACCGACCGGCGCATTCGTCGGCAAGTACTACCTGACCGGCGACACTGCCGAGCTGAACCCGGACGGCAGCATCAGCTTTATTGGCCGCGCCGACGATGTCATCACCACCTCCGGCTACCGGGTCGGTCCGTTCGACGTGGAGAGCGCGCTGATCGAGCATCCGGCGGTGGTCGAGACCGCGGTGATCGGCAAGCCCGATCCCGATCGCACCGAGTTGATCAAGGCTTTCGTCGTGCTCGACCAGCAATACCGGCCAAGCCCGGAACTGGCCGAAGAACTGCGTCTGCATGTGCGCAACCGCCTTGCCGCGCACGCCTATCCCCGCGAGATCGAGTTCGTGGCCGAACTGCCGAAAACGCCCAGTGGCAAGGTCCAGCGCTTTATCCTGCGTAACCAGGAAGTGGCGCTGCAGCGTGAGGCGCAAGGACAGGCATAGCGCCGCCGGCGGCAGTAACGCATGAGGGGGCGCTGCCCGGCAGCGCCCTCCTTTCTTCATCACCACTCCCCCCGCTTTCCTTCCCCTCCTGGACGCCTCCATGTGTGGCCGGATCCGCTTCCGGCAAGCCGCAAACACGTCCAATTCCATCGAACGAGGTCATCGACTCCTTCGCATGGATTATTGAACTACGCGGTCCATAATGTTTTCACACACGCACACCAAACACCGATAGACGTTCCCAGGAGAACACCATGAATCGCTTTGAAGGCAAAACCGTACTGGTCACCGGCGGCAACAGTGGAATAGGCCTGGCGACCGCGCAAGCGTTCGCTGCGGAAGGCGCGCGCGTCATTGTCACCGGCCGCGATGCAGCCACGCTGGAAGCCGCCAGACCCACGCTGGGCGCCAACGCCCTGGCCATCCGGAACGAGGCCGGCACCGTTGCAGCCGCCCGCGCGCTCGCGCAACGTCTTACCGACGAGGGCATCCGGCTCGACGCCGTGTTCATCAACGCGGGCATCGCCAGGTTCGCGCCCCTGTCCGACGTCGAGGAAACCATGTGGGACCAGACCTTCAATACCAATGTGAAGGGTCCCTTCTTCCAGATCCAGGCGTTGACGCCCCTGTTCAACGAAGGCGCATCCATCGTGCTCAACGGCTCGATCAACGCACATATCGGCATGCCGGCTTCGTCGGTTTATGCAGCCAGCAAGGCCGGCATCATCTCGCTGGCCAAGACCCTCTCCGCCGAACTGCTGCCGCTCGGCGTGCGCGTCAACGTGATCAGCCCGGGTCCGGTCAGCACGCCAATCTACGGCAAGCTCGGCCTGGATGCCGACACGCTGGCCAACACCGCGGCCCAGATCAAGAGCCAGATTCCGCTCGGCCGCTTCGGCGACCCGAAAGAAATCGCGGCAACCGTGCTGCACCTCGCATCGGCCGAGTCGGCGTTTATCGTCGGTACCGAGATCGTGATCGACGGTGGCATGAGCCAACTGTAAGGCGGGAGCCGGCCGACCGTACCTCGCACACAAGGAGTCTTTCCATGAGTGAAACCATTGCCTTTATCGTCCATCTGCCGGGCAAGCCGGAGCATCGCGACGAACTCGAATCCGGCCTGCTTGACGTCCTGGAGCAGATGGCCAAGGAGCCGGATTTCATCAACACCTACCTGCACCGCTCGGCCGACGATCCGGATACGCTCATCCTGTATGAGACCTGGGCCTGCAGCCGCGAATATTTTCAAAAGCATCACCTCGCGCGCCCTTACCGCAGTGCCTATGAGGCGGCGCTCCCGCGGCTGCTCAGGCGGACGCGCACGCTGGAGTTTCTCAAGCCCGTGCGCGCCTTCGAAAAGCCCGCCGCGTAAGGGCACGGAGATATCCGTCGGCTTCGGGGTCACCGGCCGCGGCGGGAACCGGGCGAAGGCTAGCCGGAGGTGGATGACTCCGTCTCCCCGCCAGCACACCCGCCACGGCTGCGTGCGGCGCAGGTGCGGCCTGTTGAGCCGACCTCCTGGCCCGGGCCGAGGTCATGATGTCATCCTGACAAGACAATGATGCCGGGCGGACTCAAGGGTAGTGTGCTGCCGAAAGCACCCCACGAAGCGGGGGCACGCGAAAGTCGACCTTGCTGCACAGCAACAGCATGGATCCTGCTTTTGTTCGGGTATCTCCCTAGGGGCGATCCAAATAGAGGGCTCTAGAATTTGCTATTGGATGGTGCACTGCGCAAATCAGTGGCACCGCCGCCCTTCCTAATCAGATCAGATATTCGACCCGGTCCGCCCGACATCACATCCCGTGCATGCCGACCTGGCAGCCGGGCGATTCACAGGAGAACACGCATGTTCGCTTTTTCGTCCGATCAGTTCGCCGAAGCCCAGAAAGCCCATTTCGCCAACCTGTTCGCGCTGACGAATACGGCTTTCGACGGTTTCCAGAAACTGGCCGAGCTGAACCTGCAGGCAGCGAAATCGACCCTTGCCGAAAGCCAGGGCAACATCGAGGCTGCCTTGTCCGGCGGCGACCTGAAGGACGTATTCAACGCACAGGGCAGGTTCGCGCAACCGGCGGCAGATAAGGCACTGGCGTATGCGCGCAATGTGTATGAAATTACCTCGGGCACGCAGGCCGAACTCGCCAAGGCAGTGGAAGCGCAGTACGAACAGCACACCCGCAGCGTGCAGACCTTCGTCGACACGTTCGTGAAGAACGCGCCGGCAGGCTCGGAAGCGCTCACCGCCCTGCTGCAGCAGACGGTTGCCGCCGCCAACAACACTTACGAATCGGTGCAGAAGGCCACGAAGCAAGCCGCTGAAACGGTCAAGTCCAACTTCGAAGCATCGACCGCCGTGGCGTCCGGCGCGGCCCAGCAGGCCTCGCGCCGCACGGCCAAGCAGTAAGCATCCATCGCAGCGCAGTGCGGGAAACCGCGCTGCGCTGCGGTTGCCATGGCACCGATCCCGGCAGCATGCCTGGATCCGGTGTTCCGCCCTGATCCTGATCGCATGTGCCGGCGCTCGCCCGGTGTCGATCAGCGCGCCGTAGCTTGCCGATCGCGCAAGCGTCTTCGAAGACCGGTAGTCAGTGCAGGTGCCCGCCGAACAGCCCGAGCAGGCCGATCACGATCAGGTAGATCGCCACGATGTAGTTCAGCAACCGCGGCATGACCAGGATAAGAATGCCCGCGATCAGCGAAATCAGCGGGCTGGCGTTCGTGATGGCGATCATGGGGATCCCCTCCACAACGATATACGCAAAGGCATGAAACAGCGGTGCGGCTCGCCAGTGCAGGACCGCGAGCGATCCGCACTGGCGAGGCCGTCCGCAACGGGCTTATGGCTTGCGCTTACTTGCCCTTGCCTTTCATCAGGTTCTTCGCCTCTTCGATATTCTGCTCCGCGCGCTTGGTAATCACGGCCAGCGCCTCGGCTTGCGATTTCTGCGCCATCTCCGCCAGTTCGCGCATGTTATTGAACGCCGTCTGCAGACCCTGCTGCACGAATTCACCCTGCTTGGCCATCGCCTCGGCCGGATTGCCGCCGGCGGTCATTTTCTGGGCCGCGGCCTGGATCTCCTGCATGGTCTTGCTCAGGATCTCCGTCTGCTTCTGCACCAGTGCCTGCATGCCTTCGTAGGCGACCTTGTTGGCCTCCGTGATGGCGTCGATATCCTTGCGCCTCGCTTCGATCACCGAAGTCATGTCGACCCCCGGTAGCTTGTACTGCTCGAGCAACTTGCTGAAATCGGTGAACGGATTTGACGTTGTAGCCATGGTGCATCTCCTCGCTGGGGGGTAGGTGAAGCAGGAAACCGGCCGCGCCAGCCGATGGGTTTTCTGTCCTAACGCCGCGCGGTAGCTCAAGTGTAGCGCGTGCCGCACGGCACTTGGAGATCAATGCGGCACCGACGCCTGCCGGGCGCCCGGCAATGCACTCGGGAACGCCATTGCGTCCGGCACGAATCGCCCGCCACCGTTCGAATTCGGCGAACACCACCTTCAAGACAATGAGCTGGCCCCCCAGAGGGGCGGCCGATACACTCGCCCGCACTATCACTACCTGTCCCGGGGAGAAGCCATGCATCATCAGGCCGTGGCTGGCACCAAGGTGAAACGCCCCGGCCACGGCGGCGCTACGCGCGGCTGCGGGTCGCCCTGCCAGCTGAAGCTCGTCAAGGACATTCATTTCAATAAACTGCAGCAGGACGGACAAAGCCATGAGCCAAGCAGATATCAAGCACTACGCCGGCGTGGAGATCAACGCCCTCGGCATCGCGACCCTCACCATCCGTGAGGCGGGCTCGCTCAACATCCTGAGCACGCCGGTGATCGCCGCACTGACCCAGGCGGTGAACGAGCTGGCCGGCCGCGACGAGATCCGCGTACTGATCGTGCAAGGCGCCGGGGAAAAAGGCTTTATCGGCGGCGCCGATATCAAGGAAATGGCGGCTCTCACCCGTGAAAGCGGCGAACGCTTTATCAGCGGCCTGCGCGGGCTTTGCGACGCGCTGCGCCACTTCCCCGTTCCGGCGATAGCGCGCATGCCGGGCTGGTGTCTCGGCGGCGGACTGGAACTGGCACTGGCCTGCGATATCCGCATCGCCGCGGACAATGCGCACGTCGGCATGCCAGAGGTCAAGGTGGGCATCCCCTCCGTCATCCACGCCGCGCTGATGCCGCGGCTGATCGGCAACGCACGCGCCGCATGGATGTTGCTGACAGGCGAAATCTCCGACGCCCGCGAAGCGCTGGCGTGGGGCCTGGTGAGCAAGGTCGTGCCGCTGGCGGAACTGGACGCCGAGATCGAACGCGTTGCTACGCTGCTGGCTGGTTTCGGGCCTGCCGTGGTACGGCAGCAGAAGCGGCTGTTGCGCGAGTGGGAAGAGTCGTCACTGGATGTGTCCATCAATAACAGCGTGGCGGAGTTTGGCAGCGCGTTCGAAACCGGGGAACCGCAGCGTTATATGAATGCGTTTTTGCAACGCAAGCGGTAGCACGCCGCCAGAAGCCGGGACGGAGTGAATACTGTCCACCAGCACGAACAGTCTGTCCCGGCAGCTCCCTTTTCCACAATGTCCTTATGAGGCTACATTGACGCCGCTGCGATGACCGAGCCCTTGGGCCATCGCAAATCATAAGGAAATTCAAGCAATGAAATCTCGTGCATGGCTGGCGCTGTTGCCGCTTATCCCCGGCGCTGCGCTGGCGCAAGGCAGCATCACGCTCTACGGCGTGGTCGACGCCGGTATCGAATACCTGAGCCACGTGCCCACCGCCGGCGGCGGCAGTGCCTCCACGGTGCGGATGTCCACCGGCAATCTCTCCACCTCCCGCTTTGGCCTGCGCGGCACGGAAGATCTCGGCAGCGGCCTGAAAGGTGTGTTCGTGCTGGAAAACGGATTCGACCTGGACACGGGCAAGGTCAACCAGGGCGGCCGCCTGTTCGGCCGCCAGGCGTTCGTCGGCCTGCAGAACCCGTACGGCACGCTGACCCTCGGCCGCCATCAGACCCTGCTGTTCGACTTCTCGTCGGCGTTCGACCCGATGGTCATCTCGACGCGCTATTCATTGCTGATGCACGACAAATGGATGTCCGGCCGCGCCGACAACTCCGTCAAGTTCACGGGCACCACGGGCGGCATCTATTACGGCCTGCTCTACAGCACGGGCTATGACAGTACGGCCGGCGGCGAAATCCCCGGCGCCTCCAAAGCCGGCCGTGAATGGAGCGCAAGCCTTGGCTACGCCAATGGCCCGTTCTCCACGCGCGTGGCCTACGACGAAGTGCGCGGCAGCACCGTAGCCCTGCAGGACAATCGCGAACGCCGCGCGGCAGTGGGGGCAGCGTTCGCCTTCTCGCAACTCAAGGTCCTGGCAGGCTACCGCTATTACAGCGGCGACTTCACCACCAGCTCGCTGCGCACCAACCTCTACTGGGCGGGCGTGCAGTACCAGGCAACGCCGGCACTGTCGCTCACAGGCGCTGCGTACTATACGGACGTGCGCAACTCGTCGGCCGATCCCTACAGCTTTGTGCTGTCCGGCACGTACGCGCTCTCCAAGCGCACCGACCTCTATACGATCCTCGCCTATGCGAAGAACCGCGATGGCTCTGCGATGGGATTGTCCGGCTTCGGGCCGTCGCTCAACCCCAGCGCCACGACCCTCGTCAACGCCACCGAGCAGGTGGGTACCGGGCAAAGCCAGCTTGGTGCGATCGTTGGCGTGCGGCATCGCTTCTGAGAATCCGCGCGCGGGCTGCGGACGGCCCGGCGCGAATGTCCCATATCGACATTGGCCCGCTTTGGCGGGCGTTTTTTGGTCTCTATCGATTGAAGCCGTCTGGCATCTTGCCTTGCGACCCGCGCCCGACGTCTTACTTCTCCGGCATGACCGATGAGTGATGGCTTGTAATCAGCCATTGCACCCCATCCCAATGATAGGTATAGGTATAGCGGGCCTTAACGACGGCGCCAGTTCGGGAGAAGGTGAACGTGTAAAGCCCGGAATCGACAGCGGAATTGCACCCCAGTTCAATGCTGCGGAAGTCGATCTTTCCGGACGGGCCGTCCTGTAGAAAGTGATGGAAATAGTCCTCTCTCTCTGCGACCGTCAAGCGAGGCTTATTGGATACCGTCGGAAGAAGAATTGAGCGCTCCGCATAGTTGGCGGCCACCTTGTGGGGATCCCCTGTTTGCAGCGACCGGTTCCACCGATCGAACAACGCCGCAATCTCCTGCTCTGACGTGACCTTGCAGCTTTCCGTGCGCGATGCCTGGGCGTTGCCCGGGATACCTTGGTTCGTGGCGCATCCGGCGAGCGCAAGCGCCAGGACAGCAATGCTAGATAGCTTCATGGCAGAGTTCTCCCGAGTTGCAACCCGCAGTCGTTGCGTTGGAAGCCCGTCGTGGCGCAGGCGCCAGGCGGCAAGGTCGCGGCTGGAGCCGCGAACTCGATTCGCCTCGTGATTTCCCCGCCCAGTTAAGGCTCTGGCAAATTCTGGTGCAGTTTGCCCAGGCGAGGCATCATCCAGAAGTAGGAGAGCGGCGCTACACTGCGCCTCTTTATGCACGGGCAGCGGACGTGCGCGAAGGTTTGCACCCGGCACGTGAATGCCGGCAGCCATGACGACGCGGCTTCCATGCGGTGTGCGCGGCGAAGCCGAATTGATGCAGCGGGAACTGATAGAGCACTTGCCGGCGCGTTTGTCGAGCGCATCAGGCGTTGAGCATCTCGCCGGGAAACGCCGATGCGCCTGTTCGCCAGCCGCACCAATCACATGCGACGTCGAAGGAAGTGCACTACCGCACGCGTTGCTAACTGCGCGCTTGCCGCCCCACACAACCATCGACTATGTTGAACCTCAAGGCCGACGTGGCCACTGCCATGAGGAGCAATGATGAACAGGGTCACAGGACACCTGGCCGTGCTCGTTGTCTTGGGCCTGTCCGCCTTCGATGGCGCGCAGGCATCCGACATCAACTGTAAGTCAGCGCTGGGCGCGAGATCGGTCCGCTGCGAAGATCCATACGGCAACGGGACAAGATGTACGCTGGTGACCGACGACCGCCCGCGTAACAAGCACCTGGTCTGCGATAACCCGGAGCTCTCGATGCGCTACGAGCGCATCTACGCCGAGCAGCAGAGGCTGCTGCGGACCGGCGTCACGAACGATGCCGACGTCGGCGCCTGGCGCATCGAAAGGGATGCCTGCGGCTCCGTGCGCTGTCTTGATAACCTGTTCCATCAATGGTGGCGGTGGCGGGATGCTGCCCGCAGCAAACCAGCATCGCGATCCGTCCCGCCAGGTACAACCGTTGCGGCGCCCGTCCCGCCAAAGCAAGCGCCAACACCTGCCGCGGAAGATCGGGCGACGCCGGCTCAGTTGATTGCCATGCAAGAGAGCCCGCAACCGATCGGGCCAACACCGCCGACGGCTGCCTCCTTTCAGGCCTCGCCGACCTCGACTGCAACCGGGCGAGCTACGCCCAAGCCAGCATCGGGCGCCGTCGGGTTGCCAGGCCTGCTGACAGGCTTCGCCGCCTTCGGCATTGGCACGGCCTGCCTGTGGAAACGCAGGCGCGATCGGCGCGCCTCGCCAGAACATGAACAGCCTCGGACCATCTCAACGGCCATGGCGATCGTCTATGGCTTGCTCATCGTGAATGCGCTGCTTCTGGCGTTCACGCTGGGGTTTAGTTAGACACCTCCCCGCTACCGCCGTGACGCGGCCAAGCCGCGACAGATTTCCCGCCGACCGCTCAAAGACGTCCGGGCGCCGGACATGGCTGACGATTGGCGCGTCGTATCGGCAGTCCATCCCGTTCGACTCGGAGATGCCTTGCGGCGAACGAGGCAAGGAAACCAGCCGAGATTCCAAGGGCTCCCATCGGATCGCATTGGCTCGTTCGCGAACTCAGCCGACGCGGATACCCAGTTGCCCGACAAGTTCGGCGGCTTGTCCGAACTCCGGACCGTGAGAGACCAGCAGGTCCCGTACGACCGACAGGCACTGGTTTCGGATGAGTTCAGGGTTCTTGGGGCGTTTGCGCACTGTCGGGTTGCGTGGGAGCAAACCAGGGCGATGTAAGGAAGCCGCATCAGACGAAAGGGTTCGGCCGCCCATCGAGCTAAGTCCGAACGCGGCTGGAACCGGTGTCAGAAGACGCCTAGCGCAAGACCCGCCGCCAATCCGGCACCGAGTTCGGCACAGCGCGTAAGGTCTTCCGCGCCGATCTCCTTGCGCGCTAGAATGCGTTCGGGCGTCTGTGCATGGGTACAGATGATCAGGCCTGGCGCCACACACTTGAGGCGCCAGCCAGTGGCGATGCGTTCGACCTGACGCAGTGCGTTCTGCCCGTCGCTGCCGGCGCAGATCATGGCCGCGTACGGTCGGCCATTCACACGGTCAAGTGCCGCGTAGTAGCAGCGATCGAAAAAGTCCTTCATCATCCCCGACATCGCAGCCAGGTTCTCCGGCGTCGCGAACAGATAGCCATCGGCGGCCAGCACATCGTCCGGACCGGTCTCGGCCGCACGCTGCAGCTTGACTGCGACGCCAGACTGCATGCGTGCCGCATCGGCTGCCGTCTCGGCCATCTGCTCTGTTCCCCCCGTCATCGTGTGATAGATGATCAGCAGCGTCTTCATTCACTCCCACTCGCCGTCCGTCGGTACCGTGCCGACTGTATCACGCCACCGTCACAACGACACGCCCCGAACGCTGACCCGACGCGGCAAGCTGCATGGCAGAAATGGTCGATGAAGCGGCGATCGCCGATGCCACCTTGGGTGACCGTACATGCGCGCTTACGGAACCTTCCTCTGGCATAGCCCCGAGGCCTGCAGATCGGCCAAAGCGGACATTGGATGGTCATCTTGCGAGGCTCCTATCGAGGTACATGCTACCGATGCTTCACACGCTCGAAACAGCCCGAGTCCTTAAATCGCGACGACATTGCTGCTCTTGTTGTACAGCCAGGCCAACACAAGCTGCGAGAGGGTGCAGCCCTGCTCCTCTGCGATCGCGCCCAGCCGATCCGGCGTCTGCGCCCTAATGCGCGCCGGCCGATTTCGATCAATCGAGCGTGATATTTGCCTCCTTTGCAACCCGCTTCCAGACTTCAATCTCGCGGGCGTTGACCGCTGCCTGTTCTTCGCCAGATAGATAGTCAGGGGTAATGCCCCAGTCGAGCATTTTGGCCTTGACGGTGGGGTCCTGGAGCGTATCCCTAAGCGCCGCCGAGATCTTCTCGACGATCGGCTTCGGCACGCCTGCGGGGGCGAACATGGCCCAACCAGTCCACTGATCGAAATCGACCCCCTGTTCCTTGTACGTTGCCACATTCGGGAAGTTCGATGTACGTCGGGTGCACATGGCAAGTGCCTTGATCTTGCCGGTCTTCACTGCCGTGGTTCCCGAGCCGATGTCGAGCCATCCCACCTTCACGACATCGCCCATCATCGCCGTCATGACGGCAGCGCCTCCCTTGAACGGAATGTGATCGAGCTTGATGCCGGTCTTCTGCGCAAGCACCTCCGCACAGAAATGACCAGTCGAGCCCGCCCCCCAGGTACCGAACTGAATGGGCTTGGGACTCTTCTTGGCCAGCTCGACAAACTCCTTGAGGTTGTTTGCAGGAAAATCCGTTGTTGCTACGAGAATAATCGGCGATGTGCCAACCCGCGCCACGGTGGTAAGGCTCTTGATGGGATCGTAGGGCAACTGATGATAGACCGCGGGTGCAAGCGTGGTGGTGGTCATCGTCCCCAGCGCAATCGTATAGCCATCCTGCTTGGCGTGAGCGAGCTGCCCGATCGCGATCGTTCCTGCGGCGCCTGCGATGTTCTCCACCACGAACGACTGCTTGAATCGCTTGCTGAGCTGCTCACCGAGCAGTCGACCGAAAGCGTCCGCGCCGCCGCCCGCCGCCGACGGCACGATCAATTTGATGGGACGCGCAGGGTAATCACCGGGAGCCTCGGCCATCGCAGCACTAGCGAACGTCGCACATATGGCCAAGAGGCCCACGCAAAGGGACTTCTTCATGACGCTTGTCTCCATAATCTTCTTGTACGTGAGGATCGATGATCCGCGCCTTCCGAGCGAGCACCGATTTCGAGTGCTCTGCCCTGTGGCCGCATGGGAAAGCGCTTCCCAGACTATTGCGAGTTAGTCCCGCGAAAACTCCGCGCCACCCTTTGGACGGATATACCGGGGCACAGGAAGGCCGGCGTTCCGAGCCGCGGCAAGAATGCCTTCTTCGATGGCTCCGGCATCCCGAACGCTCTGGTACTCCCCATCGGCGAAGATGACGTTGGCTCCGTACACCACCATGAAGCCCTCGGCAGGTTCTTTAGCATCCGCCGGCACCGAGAACGTATGCACCGAGCCACCGGGTTCGTAAAGGTAGCTACCAGCAGTTTGAGGGTCATCCGGGTACTCCACATAGTTCCACTGCCCTTTGGTCGTGAAGAAGTGCACGGTGCCGGTGTGGAAGTGCGGCGGCAGCGTCGTGCCCGGTTCGAACTTGCCATACAGCACCCATACTCCGTTCTCGCGATCGAGGAACAAGGGGATGATTGTGGAGCCCGATTCGGATCCCGGAAACTCCTGCGACTCATGGATATTGACCGAAAGCAATCGGTCCTGATGCGTAACAACCTTCGGTAGTGCCATCTCAACCTCCTATGGAATGATCGTTTTCCGGCGAAGTACAGGGCCGAGGCCGATCAGACGCCGGCCTGGCTACAGCATTTGGCGATTGCCTACTCCAGCGTGATGTTTGCTTCGCGCGCGACCCGCTTCCAGACCTCGATATCGCGGGCGTTAGTCGCAGCTTGCTCGTTGCCTGATACGAAGTCCGGCGTAATGCCAAGATCAGCCATCTTGCTGGTCACAGCCGGATCCTTTAGCGTGTCCTGAACCGCTGCGGCGAGCTTGTCTGCAATCGGCCTGGGCAGGCCCGCCGGAGCAAACATGGCCCAACCGGTCCATTGGTCGAAATCGACACCCTGCTCCTTATACGTTGCGACATTGGGAAAGTTCGCACTGCGACGGGTGCACATGGCCAGCGCCTTGACCTTTCCGGACTTGACCGCGGCCGTGCCACTGCCAATGTCCAACAACCCCACCTTCACGACACCACCGAGCATTGCGGTAACCACCTGGGAGGTCCCCTTGAACGGAATATGGTCGAGCTTGATACCCGTCTTCTGCGCAAGGACCTCAGCACAAAAGTGGCCCGTGGAGCCGAGCCCCCATGTACCGAACTGAATCGGTGTCGGGCTCTTTTTCGCTACCGCCACAAGCTCCTTCAGGTTGTTGGCAGGGAAGTCCTTGGTGGCGACCAGGATGATTGGCGATGTGCCAACGCGAGCGATCGTGGTCAGGTCCTTTATCGGGTCGTATGGCAAGGCTCGGTACACGGCCGGCGCGAGCGTGGTCGTGGTCATCGTGCCAAGGGCAATCGTGTAGCCATCCGGAGTGGCGCGCGCCAGTTGCCCGATTGCAATCGTGCCGCCGGCGCCCGCATTGTTTTCGACCACCAGCGGCTGCTTGAGGCGCCGGCCCATCTGGTCCGCCAGGATTCGGGCAAACACATCGCCACCGCCGCCTGGCGCGGTGGGAACTATCAGGCGGATAGGCTTGCTGGGATACGCCACTTCGCCCTGTGCCTGAACTGCAACGCATAACGTGATCGCAGTGAGCAATGTGAGGGTGCTGAACTTTTTCACTTTTGTCTCCAACTTGTGGGGCGGTGCACCACTCTTCTCATCTTTCTAAGCGTGGCAATCTGCCGCGTAAATGGAACGTGGTAAAACGTTTCCACGCATTTTGCGACCACGGGCTTTACGATCAAATGGTGGTAAACCCGCGGGGAATTTGATGCCGGGTGCGCTAAGGCACTCCGGTGTAGGCGGCAGGCGCGGAGATCCGGCGCCTCCGCCTGGCCTGCGCTCTGAGCGCTATTGGAGGGGAACTGGAGGTTCAGCCCCCTCCTGACCAACTCTCTCAAGCATTCTGGGTGAGAACGATCTTCCCAAAGTGGGTGTTCTTGCGCATCATTTCGCACGCTTGCGCCACGCGATCGAGTGGCAATCGCACATCGATGGGAAGGCGCAACTCCCCACGCGCGAGTGCGGGCCAGAAGTCCTTGCGCACGCGCTCTGCGATTACTCCAAAGTCCTCGACCGTGCGGGTTCTGAACGTCATGCCGAGATACTGAATCCGGCGCATCGAGTGAAGATCGAAATCAAATGTTCCGCTCTCCCCCGCCATCCTCCCAATATTGACGATCCGTCCTCCGATTGCCACGGCGCGCATACTGTCATTGATCAGCGGTCCGGCCAGGAAATCTACGAGAAGATCGACGCCTCGGCCGTCTGTGAGCTCAAGTACCTTTTTCGCCCAGTCCGGATCGTTGCTATCGAGAGCGACATCGGCACCGAACTCGGCAAGCCGATCACGCCGCTCCGCCTTGGTCGAAGAGCCGATCACCAGGCTCGCGCCGAAGTGCCTGGCGACCTGAAGACTCATCAGCCCGACGCCGGACGATGCACCCAGCACCATGACTGTCTGGCCCGCCTCCAGTTGCGCGGTATGCCGTATCGCCGTGTGCGTCGTCCGTAGCGCGACGGAGAGGCAGGCAGCGGTTTCATCGTCCATATCGGCCGCCGGAAATGGGAAGGCGCGGCGCCAATCCGTGACGGCGTACTCGGCAAATCCGCCAATGCCGGAGCACATGACCTTGTCGCCTACTTTGTATGCAGCGACCTCTTCCCCTACTTCGACCACGTCACCAGACCACTCGAGGCCCAAGACCGTGCCAGGGCCGCCAACGGCGCCGTGCGACTTGCCATCGACGAGCGCCAGGTCTGCGCGATTCAGGGAACTCGCCCGCACCTTTACAAGGATTTCGGTGGCTTTGGGGCAAGGGATCTCAAGCTCTGCAATGGCCAGTCCCGTCGCATTGCGAATCGCAGCTTTCATACATGTCTCCTGTCGAAATAGTTCTGGTGCAACGTCGCGTCCGTAGGCTACGACGTAATGGGCATGATCATTGTAGAAACGTTTTTACAATTTGCGCAAGTCTCTGCGAGACAAAAAAAACCGCTTCACTTCGAAGCGGCCTTGTTGGGATCCACTGGATCGGGAAAGCCTATGCTGTTGTCTTCTTAAGGCTGGCGACAGCGGGCCCGCAAGACTCTCTCAGAACGAGTTGGGTTGAGATGCCGATCGTCTCCGGCTCGATCTCCGCATCCTTTTCCAGACGCTTGAGCAAGATCTGGGAGAGGACGGTACCGACAACGTCGAGATCCCAGGTCAAAGACGTGATCGATGGGCTAAACAGTTGAGAGAGATCGGTATCACCGATACTGATTACGCTCACATCATTCGGCACAACCCTGCCGGTGTGCCGCAGCGCCTGGAGAACGCCGGACAGGATCCGCGTCCCGAGACAGAGAAATGCGGTGGGAGCATCCGGACCGGACAACAACGATAGCGCTTCGCTGAAAGCGAAATCCATCGATGACTTCTCCGAACGGATGAGTTTGGGCACGGGCATAAGCCCGCGTTCCTTGTACGCATCCGTGAATCCGGCAATCCGCTCCCGCCCGGGTCGAAGCGCACTACCAGGCGTCAACAACGCGATCCGCGTATGCCCCAGATTCAGCAGATAGCGGGTCGCCTGCATGGCACCGCCATAGTGATCGACATGCACACCGGTTCCAATTGCGGAAAGATCCCGATCAAGCGCGATGACGGGCAATTCTTGCGAAAGCTGATCCAGCAACTTTGGGTTCTCTGCCTCACAGGGTGCAAGGATTAGCCCATCCACCCGTCGCCGGCGGAAGAGATCGATCAGGTTCTTCTCGCGCTTGCCATCGTTGTGCGTACTTGCGATCAGCAGCGCGTAGCCTGCGGCCTGCAGGGACGCCTCAATGGAGATGATGATGCGTGCGTAAAGCGGGTTCGATAGATCGGAGACCAATATGCCGATAGCTCCCGACGAGCGCGTCCGCATGCTCTGGGCAATGGCGTCCGGCTCGTACCCCAGGCGGCTCGCTGCCTTGGTGACGGCTGCAATAGCGGCATCGCTCACCCGCCCTGCACGATTGAGCGCGCGGGAAGCCGTACCGATGGAGACGCCCGCTTCCTTTGCCACCTCGCGGATTGTGATACGCGGCTTCATATGGCGAGCGCCGTTGTGAACTGGCTAACCAAAGTGCCCGGGGCCACACGCATGCTCGACCAGCCACCCGACACAGTCTGATGTGACACCTTGCGCCACACAGGTTCAGGCAGTGCGCGGGACTGCAACATCGATTCTCTCCTTTTGCCCTAACCTGCGCCGCGAAGCGGCGGGTTCAGACCGAGTAACGTCTTATGTGAATGCCGAGCATTCTAGCTTACCGAATGACGCGCACTCGTGGAGGCAGAGACCGTCCCATCATGAACCGAGAGCGCCCCTCGCAATGCGCTCTCGCCCAGGTTGGCAACTATCGCGGGGCGCCGATCAGCCGGATGGGCTCGCCCTTTCCATCCCAGGCACGGCCAGCACGCCTCACCTCAGCAAAATACTCGGCCTTGCCGCCAGTCATTTCCGATATCTCGAACATCCCGCTAGGCAAATCGGGGTTGACGAAGTACGCAAAGCGCCCCCGCGACCCCATGCGGCCACCATGCCCCTCCACGTAACCGGCCTCCAGAAGCCGTGCGACGATCTCGTCGAAGCGGTCTTCCGTCCAGTACGCGATGTGCTGCGCGCCCTCACCGCTTCGCTTCAACGAGTCCAGGTAGAGCGATGGCGCGTCATCTCGTTGCTGAATCAGCTCAATCTGCAGATCCCCCGAGTTTGCTAGCGCGATAGAGAGCTTGGGCGGCGTCGAATTCTTGCCGTAGTAGCGAAACTCGCTCGTGCCGACGTCTTCCTTGTAGAACCAGGGCCCGACACCTAGCTTCTCCGTCCAGTGCGTCATTGCCTTCTCAATGTCGCTCACGACGTAACCAAGCTGCCGAACCGCGCCAAACAGATAACTCATCGATGTCTCCTTGTCGTCTTGAAAGTGTGCCCTGCCGCGCAGAAACGTTTCTACAATACATCATCCGTCGACCAAACAACAAGGGTAGTGTTTACCATAATTGTTCCAATTATCTAGCAGAACAACAATGCGCCTCAGTTGTGGAAACGTTTCTTCTGTTTGACGAGAACGAGATTGGCAAACTGGAAAGAGACTGCAGAAGAACATACCGGAGACATGAAAATGGCGCAGTTCACGGAGAGAGTAGCCCTGATCACTGGCGGTGCGTCCGGCATTGGCGCTGCCACAGCTCGCTTGCTAACCCAGCGGGCGGCAACAGTCGTTATTGCCGACCTACCCATTAGCAACGGCGCCAAGATCGCCCAGAAAATTGGCGGCGAGTTCATGCCGCTCGATGTGACCAGCGAGTCGAACTGGGCGGAGACCGTCCAATCCATTCTGCACCGGCATGGCAGGTTGGATGTGCTCGTCAACGCGGCAGGCATTGTTGGCGACGTCGTCAATGGCACCTTGGCCAAGACGACGCTCGATGACTGGCATCGCGTGCTTTCCGTCAATCTGGACGGGACCTTCTTGGGGTGCCGCGAGGCGATGGCCGCGATGCAAAAAACTGGCGCAGGTTCGATCATCAACCTCGCTTCTGTGGGCGCCTACTACCCGACAACGCAAAGTGTCGCGTATGGAGCCAGTAAAGGCGCGGTAACGCAGTTGACCAAGACGGTTGCGCTGACTGGTGCAGAAAATGGCAACAGGATTCGCTGCAACTCCGTACATCCCGGGAAAACGTCGACGCCGATGCTTGAGAGCATCTTCACGCAATACCAACAGCGCCAGGCGGCGGGCGACGCAGACCCCAGGCCGAAAGGACGCCATATTCCGCTCGGCGACGAGGGACGAGCGGAGGATGTCGCAAATCTGATCGCATTCCTTGCATCGGACGAAGCAGGCTATATCACTGGCGGGGAGTTCACCGTAGATGGCGGGTGGCGGCTGCTCCGCTAAAGGCCAGACACGGCCATGCTGCCCCGCGATCAAGGCAACAGGCGAAACCCGCGCAGTTCAGCACAATTTCTCGCGGCGGCCCGGCTGGAGCCGCCCATATCTATCCAAGAAATATCAGACGGAGAACAAGGATGACCGATACTTTGAGCACCGCGCGCATTCAGACCGTACGCGACCACATGGCACTGGAATGCACCCACGAGTGGGACGCCGTGATCAACACGTTCCAGCACCCCCGGTATGAAATGCACGCTACCGGGGTCGTGTTTGATGGCGAGGAGCAGGTCCGAGGTTACTTCGATTCCTCGCGCATCCCCTTCCCCGATCTTGCCAATGAGATCATCGCCATCGCCGCGGACGATGAGACTGTTCTTGTTGAATTCTGGCTATCTGGTACGCACCTCGGCCCGCTGAAGGCGAACGGCAAAGTCTTTGAACCAACCGGCCGGAAGTTTCGCGTGCGAATGGCAGCGACATTCGAGTTTGCCCCAAACTCGGACAAGATCATCTGCGAGCGGCCCTATTCGGCGGCGGATGCAAAGCTGCGAGCTCTTGGGTTGGTCTGACGAATTGCACCTTTCGTCGGGCGTTGTCCACAGTTGCAGTCAGTCGATCTGCGGCGTCCATAGGACTTGCGCCTCTCACTTGGCGTCACCGAATCGCTCGCCACTGTCGGCGGGGAGGGCGCCTCCAACGCAGCCACCGGGCTTCGACAGCTTCTTTGCGAGGTCTTCCTCGCCTTGGGCCTGGCTCGCGGCCGGCAGCAGGAATAGAGCGAGGACCAGCAGGCAGGCAGCAGCGCGAGCAGGTACACGAAAATGGCTCGCTTCGCGGAGGCTCGGGCGGACGCATATTCTGTCCACAGATCGACTTGCGGCTATCCGCCTTTTGGGAAGAATGGCTGCCTCGAAGGGCGACTCAGCGACCCGCGCTGCGTGCCAGCGACTCCCGACGAACAACCGACGGTGGCTTCCCGAACCAGCGCTGACAGGCTCGGGTCAGCACGGACTGGTCCGCGAAGTCCAGCAACTGCGCCACCTGCGAAAGGCCGATGTCCGCTTGCGCGAGCAGTTGGCCAGCGAGTTCGCGTCGCGCAGTGTCCTTCAGGATCTCGAAGGTCTGCCCGTCCTCCTGGACTTCAACGGCACCACGGGTTTGCCGGTGCCTTCGACGGATGTCCGCCTGCTGCGTGACGACGGCACGGAAGCCGCGGACGGCGAGGCGGGCGAAGTGTGCGTGAAGGGCCCGCAGGTGATGTGTGGCTACTGGAACAAGCCGGCAGAGAATGCCGCTGCCTTTACCAGCGACGGCTATTTCCGCACGGGTGATGCAGGCGTGATCGCGATGCGGCGGGCTACCTGAAGATCGTCGATCGCAAGAAGGACATGATCATCGTATCGGGGTTCAACGTCTTTCCGAATGAAATCGAGGCGATCGTGGGCGGGTGCGACGGCGTGGCGGAATGCGCCTGCGTCGGGGTCGTCGACGGCAAGACCGGCGAGGCCGTCAAGATCTACGTGGTGAAGACCACAAATGCAGCGCTGGATGCCGACACGCTCGCCGCGTACTGTCGCGAGCGGCTGACGGCATACAAGGTGCCGAAGCGCCAACGCGCCGAAGTTCGGCCGAAGCGGAAATCCTTCAAGCACCGTCCTTCAGGAAGCAAGTGTCCTGCGGCCCCGAAAACCATCCGCCACGGAGGAGCCATCATGCTACTCGAGCACGAAGCTCCGCACCTGCACCGCCTCCGAATCGAGCCCGATCTGGACATTGAAATCGCCTGGCTCGACGGCATACTCGAGTTTTGCGTTGAAGAACTTCAGTTTCTCTTCATCTATGCTGAAATGCACCACGCGCTCTTCACCGGCCTTGAGCATGAGCTTGCGGAAGTCCTTCAACTCCTTCACCGGCCGTACCACGGAGGCGGCGACATCCTGGAGATAAAGCTGGACAACTGTTTCCCCGTCGCGCTGCCCGGTGTTCTTCACGGTCACGCTGGCCTCGATCCGGCCATTGCGCGCCATGGTCCGGCTAGACAGCGTAAAGTCCGACACGCTGAATTCCGTATAACTCAGCCCGTAGCCGAACGGGTACAGCGGGCCGGGCGGCTCCTCGAAGTATTGAGAGGTGTAGTTCCGTGGCTTGCCTTGTACGAATGGGCGTCCGATGCGCGGATGGTTGTAATAGATCGGAATCTGCCCGATCGAACGCGGGAAGGAAATGGGCAGCTTGCCGGACGGGTTGTGATCGCCGAACAGCACGTCGGCGATAGCATGGCCGCCTTCGGTGCCGGCAAACCAGGTCTCGAGCAGTGCATCGGCGTTCTCCTTCTCCCAGTTGAGCGCCAGGGGGCGGCCGTTCATCAGTACCACCACCAGCGGCTTTCCGGTCGTCCTGAGCGCCTTGAGCAGGGTCTCCTGGCTTCCCGGCAGTGAAAGGCTTGTGCGGCTCGACGCCTCGTGCGACATGCCGCGCGACTCGCCCACGGCCACCACGATCACATCGGCACTGCGCGCTGCCTTTACCGCCTCGGCAATCATGTCGCCCGGCGGACGCTTGTCTTGCACAATCTCGGGCTTGTCCCAATTCATCAAGTTCAGATAGCCGACCACGCCGGCATCGTCGGTCACGTTCGCGCCGCGGGCATAGACCACGCGGCCCTTGTCGCCGACTGCGTCGCGCATGCCTTGCAGCAACGTGACCGACTGCCGGGAATTGCCGGCCGCGGACCAGCTTCCCATGATGTCGACGGGCGCATCGGCCAGCGGCCCGATGACCGCGATCGTTCCGGTCTTCTTCAGGGGCAGCGTCCGGCCGCGGTTCTCGAGCAGCACCAGCGACTTGCGCGCGGCGGCGCGTGCCGCCGCCCGGTGCAGGCGGCTCTCCGCGTCGACGTCCGGCGGGTCCTGCGCTGCGACACCGATGCGCCGGTAGGGATCCTGGAACAGGCCCATGTCGTACTTGGCACCCAGTACCTCCCGCACTGCGTCGTCGACCTCACGCGCGGACACTTCGCCCGATTTCACGAGCCCGGCCAAGTGCGCCAGGTATGCCGAGTCGTGCATGCTCATATCGACGCCGGCCTGGATGGAGAGCCTGGCGGCCTCGCGCCCGTCCTTTGCCACGCCATGCAGCGTCAGCTCGTCGATTGCCCCATGGTCGCTCACCGTGATGCCCTTGAACCCCCAAGTCTTGCGCAGCAGGTCCCTCAGCAGCCACTTGTTGGACGTGGCCGGCACGCCGTTGATTGAGTTCAGCGCAATCATGACCCCGCCGGCGCCGGCATCGACGCCGGCCCGGTACGGCGGCAGATAATCCTGGAGCATGCGGTTCGGGCTCATGTCGACCGTGTTGTAGTCGCGCCCGCCTTCCACGGCTCCGTATAGCGCGAAGTGCTTGACAACGGCCATCACGCTATCGGCATTGGCCAGCGATGTTCCCTGCAACCCCCTGACGCTGGCTTGGGCGCACAGCGAGACAAGATAGGGATCCTCGCCAAATCCTTCGGACGTGCGCCCCCAGCGCGGATCTCGGGAGATGTCGAGCATCGGCGCGAAGGTCATGTCAAGGCCATCCGCACTGGCTTCAATGGCCGAGACACGTGCACTCTGCGCCACTGTCTCCATGTCCCAGCTCGACGCGAGACCCGGGCTGATCGGGAATACGGTGCGGTGCCCGTGTACCACGTCGTACGCGAAGAAAATGGGAATCTTCAGGCGGCTGTGCGTCACTGCCGCGTCCTGCATAGGCCGGTTGTCCTGTCGCCTCACCGAATTGAACGTGCCGCCTACCCGGCCCGCCGCGATCTCCTTGAGCAACTGGGGCTGCGGCATGTCATCGCCGATGCTAATGAGGCGCAGCTGGCCGACCTTCTCGTCGAGCGTCATCCGTCCCATGAGATCGGCGATGAATGCGTTCTTGTCGTCGGGGGAAACCGACGCGGGACCGGCAAGAACCGGCAAACAGACCAGACTGGCCGACAGGACCAGCGAAGAGAGCATTCTCATCTGATAGTTGTCCAAGTGTCCAAGGATCCAAGCGGCGCGACAGGGTCGCCGCCCCGCTATGGCGCACACCTCCTGTTCTACAGGTATGCGAAGCGAAATACGTTATCTTTCTGCATTGCGTCCGCAGTTTACCGCCACTGCACCAGCGGCTTTCGCCGCACTTGCGGGGGAGCAGCATTCCTTAACGTGCATTTTCTGGAGAGACTTGTGGTTCTTGCCGCCATCGCCGCGTCGTTACGTACCAAGACGCAAACCGCCTTGCCAGCGCTTATGGCCGCCTGGGCGCTGCTGTGCGGCACCCAGGCTTGCGCGTTCTCCCTGGACGACGTGACACCCCGCGCCAGGACCCTGGCCAACATGCCATATGCCGCACCGGCCAGCAACCTGCCACCCGTGTTCAGCCAGATGCAGTTTGCCGACTACATCAAGATCCAGCCCCGAAGCGACACGATGGAGTGGAAGGACGCGGGCACACCGTTCCGCCTGGGCTTCTACCACCAAGGCATGCAGTTCAGCAGCCCGGTTCGCATCAACGAGATCGTCGGTGATGCAGTCCACGAGATCAAATACAACCCGGCGCGGTTCAACTTCGGCGACCTGAAGTTCGACAAGTCCGCGACCGGCAAGCTTGGCTACGCCGGCTTTCGGGTGCTCTACCCGATCAACCGCGCCGACAAGCTCGACGAGATCATGAGTGTGCTGGGCGCCAGCTATTTCCGGGTCATCGGCAAGAACCAGGTGTATGGACTGTCCAGTCGTGGCCTGGCCATCGATAGCGGGTTGCCCGTAGCCGAGGAGTTTCCGGCCTTCCGCGAGTTCTGGATCGCTCGGCCCGATCCGCAGGACAAGCATCTCGTGTTCTACGCCCTGCTTGACTCGCAGCGCGCCACCGGCGCTTACCGCTTCGATCTCTACCCCGGTGAGGACACGATCCTCAAGGTGCAGGCACGCATCTTTCTGCGTGGGGCCGTCACCAAGCTCGGCGTGGCGCCATTGACCAGCATGTTCCTGTTCGGGCCGAACCAGCAACGCGATCCTTATAACTTCCGGCCAGCCCTGCATGACTCCAACGGCCTCGCTATCCACACGGGAAATGGCGAATGGCTGTGGCGGCCGCTGAACAACCCGCGCAACCTCGCCATCAGCACCTTCCAGGTCACGAATCCAAGGGGCTTCGGGCTGCTCCAGCGCGGGCGCGAGTTCTCTGTTTATGAAGACCTGAAGGACCGCTACGACCTGCGCCCGAGCGCCTGGATCGAACCGCAGGGCGACTGGGGGAAGGGCAAGGTCGAGCTCGTGGAAATCCCCTCGCCGGACGAGACCAACGACAACATCGTCGCCTTCTGGACGCCGGACCAGTTGCCGCCCAAGGGCCAGCCGCTGCAGGCGGATTACACGATGCACTGGACCATGAATGAGCGCGCCCTGCTCAACAAGGATCTGGCCTGGGTCAAGCAGACGCTGCGCTCGGCAGGAGAAATCACGCAGGCCAACCTGATCCGCCGTCTCGATGGCAGCACCGGCCTTGTAGTCGATTTCGAGGGCCCCGTGCTCGCTGACCTTCCAGCCGGCACGCAGGTCGGCGCACAGGTCAGCGTGAGCGAGAACGCCGAACTCCTCGCTAACGTGCTGGAGCCCAATCCTGTCACCAAAGGCTGGCGGCTGAATCTGCGCATCAAAGTCAAGGATCCGCGGAAAGTGGTGGAAATGCGCGCCGCGCTGGTGTCCGGCGACAAGACGCTAAGCGAGACGTGGAGCTACCAACTGCCGCCACATTCGGTCGGAGGACAATAAGCGGAATCGCCACCGCGCATGAGCACCTGCGACGAGCCGCATGCGTCCGCGCCATGTCCTCCAGCGCCCGGTCCGCGGTTCACTTGAATTCGTTCGACGTCTGCTTTGCCGGTCATTCAACTAGTACGCGTTGTTGACTGATCCCGTATGCGTCAGATGCCGAAGCCGCACACCAGCATCACGACGGTCAGCAGCACGTCCGGAGACGGCCGGCAGAGCAGAGACACTCCCTTATTTTTTTGCAGAACCGATCGGGATCGACAGCGTCGCAAACAGCGCATAGCCTTCAGTGCGGTTCTGCGCCCCTAACTCCTTGTAGCCACGCAGGTTCATGTATGCCTGCTGCCCACCGACTGTGAACAGGTAACCAACCTCAGGGCCGACCGCATACACTTTCGATTTGAAATCACCGAGCGCCTGCGATCGCAGGGCGCCAGCCAAGCCGCTGGTCGGATAGGTGTCGGCGGTAAGCTGCCGATACGCGTAGCCGACGATTCCCACATGCCACCGCTCGGATAAGAACTGCGATACCGCCCAGTCGACATGAGCGTCGATGCCGCTCCGGTAGTTCACACTGGTGTTCTTAAGGTTGTAGGTGACGCCCATCACGACGGAGAACTCGTGCCCTGTCTTCTCATTTAGATAGGTGTAGCCGGCGCCGGCGTCGATTGCGGCATGACCGATGCCGATGTTGGCAAGCCGCTGACTGTTGTATGCACCGGTCGGTATATCGCCCGTCAGATAAGTCATCCAGTTGTGGGAATCCTTGTTCCATGAAAGGCTCCCGAACGGATAGAGATCGGTGCCGCCGGTTATCGCGTCAGACCGACTGGCCTGCGCTCCACGGGTCGCGAGCGCGATCGACGAATTTACGTCGTCGTTATTCCTGCCGATACCAAAACTAACGCCGACGTAGGGCTGACCGCCCATATCCTTTGTTCCGTCGCGTACCCGGGTTGCACGAGCAGTTGAGGCAACCGCGTACTCAGACCCGCCGAAACCGTTCCGCCGATATTGAAAGACTTCCCCCCGCCCGCGCTACCGTTGTAGTAATAAGGCAGGGCAGCCACTGACCAGCCCGGTGACTCGGGCACAGTGGCAAGGCTCGGGAATTGCCCTGAAGACCAGAACGGCACGCCACCCTGGTCAGCGCGCGCCACGTGCGATACGAATGTCAGCACTGCACCGCCACAGGCTGCGGCCATGAGCTTCTGTCTGCTGACCGTCTTCATCGCCGCGTACTCCCTGGCCCTGTCATTTCCCCGGTGGCGTGCAGGCGGCGCCCGTGACGAGCTAGATCAAATAGTTCGGCGCAAGATAGCAAGCCATCAACCTACAGGCACCCTTCCGCCTCCATCTGAATGCACTTTTTCAGTTTAGGTGAACCACGGCATTTTCACATAGCCTCGTCGCCGACGAGCCGCCGCACGCGTGGCCTTGATGATCGGCTCACAGCTTTGAAAAAACGGACGCTAACGCCAATGAACATTTTGTCGGTACGCTACAGCAATTCCCGGTTCGCTGGACCGACCGGCTGTCGGAGCGCCTGTTCATGGCAGCCAGCGCCCTGCCGGGTGTGATTGCGCTGGCGGTGATGATCGCAAGCAGTTCGCTGACGACCCTGATGATCTGCTGGGTGCTGAGTTGGCTGTCCTACAATTTTGTCCACGCCACGGTCTTCGCCATTCCGTTCGAGCGCCTGCCCGACTCCAGGTCAGGAGCCGGCGGCAGGCGCCGCCACCTTGCGTCCGGCCATATGGTGCAGATACGCAAGCAAGTCCTTCAGATCCGCGTCGGACAGCGTTTTCTTGTCGATCGCCGACATGCGCGCGTTTGGCCACCAGCGCAGCGACTGCGGATCACGGATCAGCCTGGCCAGCTTGTCGTCGCCCAGATACTCGACCGCGCTGTACGGCACATTCAGATCGGGGCCAAGGTGCGCATCGCCGACGCGGTTGAGGGAGTGGCACGAAAAGCAAACGCGCTGGAATGTCGCAAATCCGCGCGCGACCGGTCCGCCGGCCGGCAGGCTGGCGGCGGGCCGGATTGCCGCAAAACGCTCGGCAGGCGAAGCGGTGATGTCGATGCGCACGATGCTGTACGTCCAGAGACTCTCATTGACCACGGAGGTAGCGCGGCCCGCCGGCACTGTCCAGATCAGGCGGAACGGCCCGATGTCCTGGCCCTTGAGCGTCGGCCATGGCGAGTCAGGATTTTCCACCGCCAGCCAGGCTCGCGGCTCGTCAACGCTATCGGCCAGCAGCAGGCGCATCGGCAGGTGGGAAATATAGCCATCGCTGGCTGCGGTCGTCGCACTTGCATCGGCCGTCACCGGCATGCCGCGCAGCAGCGCCGCCAGGGGGATAGCCTTGAACGTCAGCCGGTGCTTCAGGTTGTCGTCGTCCACCGTCACGTCGGTCAGGCGGCGGTCATTCAGCAGCGCCTCCCGCGTCCAGTTGCGCTGTTGCGCACCGGCGGCAATAGTCAGCGTCGCCGTGTCCGCGGCGCACGCCGGACCTGCCAGGAACGCCATTGCGCAGCCAAGCGCGCCAACGGCCATTGCGATCCAGGCTTTCATGCGTTCTCTCCAGAGCGAGCGAAAATTGTGCGGCATTCCTGCCGTCGACAGCGCCGGGAGCAGGATGAACAGCGGCGCGAAATGCGCCCGCCGTTCGAGCGCACAGTGTATGCGAAAGAGACCGCTCTCAGATATTCCACCGCTGCGCAATCACCGACAGCCGCTGCCGCAACTCATCGAACTCGCCGGATAGTCTCAGCGTCAACGATACATAGCCGGCCCATTGCGCGGGTATGGCTTCTGTCATGCGTTCGAGTTGCGAATCGCCGCGCGGCTCCAGGCGCGCGACGACGCCGTGCGTCAGGGCGCGCGCCATGCCGATCAGCATGGCGCTGATGTGGCGCGTTTCTTCGCCGAGGCGGTCGTGGATGAAAGCCCTGGATTCGTCGTCGAAGCGCGGACGGGTGGCGGCCAGCACTTCCAGCAGGCTGATGCTGACCCGCATGCCGTGCTGGATCGCCTCGAGCTGTTCCATCGACACGTTGATCTCCTTGGCCACGGATGGCATCAGGGATCGCAGCTGCACCAGCAGGCCGCCTTGCAGGACCATGGCGCGCTGCAGTTCGGCCTTGTCGAGGGCGGCATCCGTGGCGATGGCTGTGTGCAGCCTCGCGCAGCTGCGCAGTGCCTCGGCCAGCTTGTAGCGCCACGAGTACGTGGCGTGCAGGGGCAAGGCGAAGGAAAACAGCAGCGCGATTGCGATGCCGATCAACACATCGGCCGCGCGCCACAGCCCGTCGGCGACGGCGTTCTCGCCGTGGCCCGCGACGATGAAGATGGTAATGGCGGAAAGCAGCGCGATATAGCCGCCCTTGCCGATTGCCTGGTACGCACAGATGGCACAGGCGATCACGATCAGCACGTAGCTGAGCAGGGGCGCGTGGAAATACGATTGCTGCAGGATGATCAACAGCCCCGCCCCCGCCCCGATCAGCGTGCCGAGCGCGCGCTCGGCGGCCTTCTTGCGGATGTTGCCGTGGTGCTGCAAGCCGCCGATGACGACCAGCAGCGTAATGGATGCCCATTCGCCGTGAGGCAGGTGGATCCCCGTGGTCAGCGCGATGGACGTCAGCAGCCCGAGCGCCACCCTGGAGGCGTGAATCTGCCGGGCGTAGCGATAGCGGCGGGCCGGATCCAGCAGCGGGCGCAGCACGCGCCGCAGCACAGGAGGAAGGTGCGTGGATAGCGGGCTGGTCATTTGGGCGCGGCGGCGGGACCTGCGATGCCTTCATCCACGCGTTGCAACAGATACGGGAAGAAGGGATTGGACGACATGCGGATCAGCGCATCCAGGCTGACGATCAGCGCCGCCCGTTCGCCGCGCGCGGCCATCGCGCCGAGCTCGACCCCGTAGTTGTCGCCCGCGTCGGGCTGCGCGCTCGCGCGTATCGGAGCCTTCGCCACAACCCACATCCAGCCCTTGCAACCCGGGTAGCGCCGGCAGCTTGCGCAGGAACTCCGGCGTGTTCGGGGCATCGCGATACAAGTCATAGCGGCCGGGTTCTCTGCGTTGCCTTCCCGGAGCCGGGGGATGTCACCAGGGTTCATTGCGCTTTCTCCAGTCGAAAAAAGCACTTGATTCTATCCCTACCGATTTGGGAAGAAACGGAAATCGGCTGCGCGCGTCCGGTCGCTCCGTCAGCGCCTGACGTCCGGCGCCCCTCCGCCACCAACCGCACCAGCCGCGCGAGCGGCGGCGCGGTGCCCGGCGCATGCCATGGATGGCGTCCATACGCAAACAGGTTAATTTCTTATTAAGAAATAGTTACCTTAATTTTTTCATAACTGTTTACATATCGTTGTCACACTACCGACGCAAACTCTCGGTTCCGCATCGGTGGACGGTCCCCGGCTCGCTTTGCGCCCATGACCTCCCCGGCAGCAGGAAACCTTATTCGCCCAGACAAGAAAACCGAGATTGATAGTGAAAAAAACGCTCCTCGCACTGACCACCGCAGCCGCGGCATGCTCCGCCTCCGGTATCGCCTCCGCCCAGACTGCGTCCAGCGTGACGCTCTACGGCATTGCCGATGCCGGCATCAGCTACCAAAGCCATGTGCAGGGCCCCAACGGGGGCGGCGCACTGTATGGCGTGACGTCCGGCGGCCTTTCCGGTTCGCGCTGGGGTATTCGCGGCGTGGAAGATCTCGGCAACAACCTGAAGGGCACCTTCGTACTGGAAAGCGGCTTCGACATCGACACAGGCAAGTCCGCCCAGGGCAACCGCCTGTTCGGCCGCCAGGCTTATGTCGGCCTGCAGAACGACCTTGGCGCCATCACGCTGGGCCGCCAGCAAAATGCCTTGTATGACCTGTTCGGTGCCTATGACCCGATGGGTGTCGGCAGCAGCTACTCGCTCAACTCGGTCGATACCCAGGGCTTCAACGGCCGCGCAGACAATGCCGTCAAGTACACCGGCAAGTTCGGCGGCCTGATCGCAACCGGCTTCTACAGCTTCGGCCGCGATAGCAACGTCGCCAACGGCGGCGAAGTACCGGGCAGCTTCCGGGTCGGCAAGAATTTCGGCGGTGGCGTGGCGTACGCCACCGGCCCGGTCTCGGTGGGTGTCGCCTATGACCAGTACCAGGGCAGCACCGTTGCCACGTCCGGCGCCGCGGCCAAGCGCGCCGCCATCGGCGGGTCTTATGCCTTCGGCGATGCGAAGGTGTTCGCCGGCTACCGCTGGCTGCGCGACGAACTCACCAGTGCGACCTCGGTGCGCCAGGACAACCTGTACTGGCTTGGCGCGCTGTACAAGTTCACGCCCGCCTTCAGCCTGACCGGCGCGGCTTATTACACCGATGCCCGCAATGACAGCAACGATTCGTGGATGTTCGTGCTGAATGCGGACTATGCCTTGTCCAAGCGCACCGACGCCTACCTGCTGCTCGGCTACGTGAACAACAAGGGGCAGGCCACCTACGGCGTCACCAACGCGATGAATACGCTGGCGGGTCAGAACCAGACCGGCGTCATGGCCGGCGTGCGCCACCGCTTCTGACCTCCATCGCGGCACAAACTGGCGGGCTTGCGGGCCACGCCAGCGCACGATCATATCGACCTTGGCTTGTTCACTGAGTCGGAGGACGTTAGGCCGGCAGCGATGCCGGCCATTTTTTGGCGCCTTCGGGGTTAGGCGTCAGCCTCCGGTGAAGAGCTTGCTCGGCGCGATGTACACGCGGATGCCGCCGGCCTGTGCCACATTCGGGAAGATGGTCTTCATATCGACCGACGTTCCCCCGATCGCCTCCAGGAAGGTCCAGCCGACGGTCTTGTTGCCGGCGCGGAAGGCCACCGATTCCCCGGACGCCACGTTCACGTAGTTCATGCCCGGTGTCAGCGTCACGGTGCGGGTCGTCGTGGTCACGTCCGCGGGGCTGCCGAACAAGGCCGCGACCCGGTCGGCCTTTGCAACAGGTAGTGGTGCTTGCGGCGCTTGCGGGGGCGCCGTGGCACCCCAGGCTGATGAGATGCCGAGGATGGAGAGTGCCAGCGCGGCGGCAAGCGTTTGCTTCTTGGTCATTATGTTTTCCTTGTGCCTGCCCTTGTTTGTTGGGTAGGTAGGAAAAGTGTAGCTACGCCGACATCATTCTAAAAATGATATATACAACATCAATTAAGTCGCTTTTTTCATGGATGGTGGTGATGCCAGCGACGATTCCGCACGGCTGGGCGGTCCGGCCCATGCGCAAGGGAAGCGCACTCCGGCGCATTGCGCAGGGCCGGTTCCCAGGCAGTTGGCGCGCGAATCCGCGCCAACCCTGCGAATCCGGCTCCGCGCTCAGACCAGGTTGAGACGTACGTCGATATTGCCGCGCGTGGCATTCGAGTACGGGCAGACGATGTGTGCCTTGTCCACCAGCGACTGCGCGACGGCACGGTCCAGCCCCGGCAGCGCGATGTTCAGGTCCACCTCGATGCCGAAGCCCGTGGGAATGGCGCCGATGCCAACCTGCCCGGTGATGGCGGTGTCGGCAGGCAGCGCCACCTTGTCGCGGGCCGCGACGAACTTCAGCGCGCCGAGGAAACAAGCCGAATAGCCGGCGGCGAACAGTTGTTCCGGGTTGGTGCCCGCGCCGCCCGCGCCGCCAAGTTCGCGCGGCGTGGCCAGCTTGACGTCCAGCACATTGTCAGTAGATACCGCGCGGCCGTCACGGCCTCCAGTTGCGGTGGCGGTAGCACGGTAGAGGACTTTTTCGATCGACATGATGACACTCCTGATAAGTGATAAAGCTGGCTCGTCGAGCCTGCGGTTCGAGAAAGCCCGGGAGCCTTCCATATTAAATAGCCAACTATTAAATAGTACGCTATATAAATTGCAATAAAAACGGGCCGCCTTCTTGCCTGGCCCGCCTGGCACCAGTTGCTCGCATCGCCCTGGCACCGCGATCCTGATCAGCCACCTGCTTCGGCAAACCGCTCGCGCAGCTCGTCCAGTTCCGCCTTCACCGCCACGACCTGCTCCACGCTGCACGCCGAAGCGCACAGCACTGCGCGGGGCACGGCCTCGGCCGGCTCCTTGAGCGCACGACCTTCGGCGGTCAGCGAGACGATCACCTGGCGCTCATCCGCGGCGGCGCGCTCGCGCCGCACCAGTTGCTGGGCTTCCATCCGCTTGAGCAATGGCGTCAGCGTGGCCGAATCCAGGTGCAGCCGCGCGCCGATTTCCGAAACGGTCAGGCCATCGGCCTCCCACAGCACCATCATCACCAGGTATTGCGGATAGGTCAGGCCCAGCGGCGCCAGCAGCTTACGGTACAGCTTGTTCAGCGCAAGCGACGTGGCATACACGGAAAAGCAGAACTGCTGGTCCAGCAGCAGCGCGGACGCGGCACTCGGCGTGGCGTCAGGTGCAGCTTGCTTGGTCCGGGAGGTGCGTTTCGTGTCCATGGGCTCAAATTTATATCGCGCACGATTCAATTGCAAGCTATTTTTTCACCTGCAGCTCAGTTACCTGAGCATCGATAGCGGCTGCCGCTGCTATTCATTTGAGATTTCTATTCCCTTACACTAAAGTAAGGAATCAGGTTCCGTAGGAGAGCGCACAATGACGTCAGCAACAATCACTTCGAAAGGGCAGGTCACCATCCCTGTCGACGTGCGCAATGCGTTAGGCGTAGGTTCAGGTGACCGGATCGAATTCATCATGAATGAGCAATCCGGTCGTTATGAGGTCGTTCCAGCCATTCAATCGGTAACGGCATTGAAAGGCATCATTGGCAGTCCGAAACAGCCGGTCTCAGTGGAGGATATGAACGCTGCCATCGCCGAGCAAGGAGCGTCGGCGCGATGATTGGCCTCGATACCAATGTACTTGTTCGTTACCTTGCGCAAGACGATGCCGTGCAGTCGCCCAAAGCCAATACTCTGATCGAGTCGCTATCGACCGAGCGGCAAGGCTACGTGACGCAAGTGGCACTGATCGAGGTCGTCTGGGTGTTGAGCAAATGCTATGACGCGCAACGCGCAGATATCGTTCGGGTCCTCGAGACGCTACTGCGGACGAAAGAACTCACCGTTGAAGCGTCAGAGACAGTTTGGAAAGCCCTAAGGGTGTTTGCCTCCTCGGCAGCCGACTTCGCGGACTGCTTGATAAAAAGCGCCTGCCACGACGCGCAATGCGAATACACGGCGACGTTTGACGTGAAAGCGGCCACGTCAGCCGGATTGAAACTCATCAAGTAGAGAAAGGGTCCGTCGGCGTGCCCTGGTGAAAGAACATCTGCCAGCCCTTGTCGGTAAGCTTCCAGATCGAAGTGCGAAGGGTGTGCCGTTCCAGCCGTCCGTCCGGCCGCCGGCACGCCGACCGGTAGTTCAGCATGGCCACGCCTGGCGCGAGTTGCCGCAGCGAGAAGTCCTGCGCCCATATCGTGCCGGATGCGGCCTCGGGGGGCAGTTCGCCGAGCGTCTCGGCCTTGGTGTGGATGCCCCCGGAGCGGCCAAACTCCAGGAAGCTGTCATGCAGCAGCATGTCAAGCCGATCCCTGTCGCCGCGGGCTGCAGCTGGTGTAGTTCGGTTTCAAGCTGCTGCAGCACCGGCAGCAATTGCGTATCTTCATTCATACCAGGGCACTCCTCTCTCACTACCGTCTTGCTTCCCGGATCACGGCGCATCCTCATCCAGGCCAATCGCCGTCGTATCGATCCGCTCGACCTTCCCCTTCTGGCGCACTTCCGTGCGCAGCACAAACGCCTCGGTCGGACAGTACCAGTCGGTGACATTCATGATCGTCGGCTCGGTCTGGATGAGGTCGTCTCCCATCATCAATGGCCCCAGCGAGGATCGCTTCTCATAGGTGATGGGCATGCATTCGCGGCGGCCCATCGCGGTCTCGATGGATTGCGCGCGGCCGACCCGGCGCTCGCCGATGGAGACCGAGGCCGAGGGGGCCCGAATGGTGGTGACCATCTCGTCCGTTGCCAGGCTATGTATCTCCAGGTCCAGGCTGGAACTGAGGGTCTCGCCAGGCAGCACGACGCCCTCCCTGATGGCCAGGCCCGCATAGCTCAGCACGCCCTTGCCCTGGAACGAGGCCTGCCCGAACAGGCGCGTATAGCGCGCCTGCGCATTGATGGTGGCGCGCTGGCTGCTCACCGTGGCCACCGCGCCGGGCGTAGCGCCCCGGTCAAAGCTCATCCTGTGCACCTGGTCCATGACCACCGGCGGGCCCATCATGGCCGCCAGCGCCGACTTGGAGTGGATCGACAGCCATGCGCTGCAGCCCTTCTCCGTGATCGAAGGATGCCGGATGGTCATGGTGATCGACATTGGCATGTCGCCACTGGCCTCCATCTGCGCGCGCGCCCCCGACTGGAACCAGGGCGCGTCGCAGATGGTGCCGGGGATGCCCTCGGGCGCTGCGCTGCCGGTTTGCCCTTGCTGTGCCATCCCTTCATCGGGAAGCCCGCATAACAGCAATGGAAATAACACCGCGCCCAGTCTTCGGAAGGCGCGCGTCGGCCCGTAAGGGTGAGCGGTCATGTCTTGTCCCAAGCCAGAAACCTCGCACTGGCGATCCCCCTGGATAGAGGGATTTCGACCCGGCCGGGCCACCAGCATGCCCCGAAGGTAGCACTTGGCATGGCGGCCCACAACCGGGACAGACACCGGAACAGAAGAATCCATGCCCGGCAGGAAAGTGCTTACTTCTTCCCGCCGGCGGGTTGCGGCCGGGCCGGCGCCGCCACGCCCTGGCGGTCACCGAACAAGGGATAAGGCACCCCGCGCGCAGGATCATCGGTGGTCTGGTCGATCACGATCTCCACATCCGCCACCTCGCGCAGCGCCGCTATGAACGGCTGATGCGCAAAGCCACGTCCCACGCAGCCCTGCACCAGCAGCCAGCGCCCCCGCACCGTGAGCCACAGCGTGGAATCCTGCCAGCCCGGCATGGCGAGCGACAGCGACTGCAGGCGGCGGCGCGTGCTTTCCACGATCTCCTTCTCGTACTGGTAGGAATTGGCGAGGCGGCAGCGGCCCTCCACATAGCAGTGGTTGCCATCTTCGATCCGGTGATGGGCATCGCGCCGCCATTGCGCCTCGTCCACGCGGGGCCCGAGCGGCTCCGGGCAACCGGCGATGCGCGAAGATATCTGGAAGAAGGGATCGCGGCCACGGTTCTCCTGGTCGTTATCGCCGCCGCGCGCGGGCCAGGCCAGCATGGCGGCGCCGGCGAGCGCAACCATGGCGATCTGCACGGAAGCAAACGAACGATGGACGGGCACGGCGGACTCCCGGTAACGGCTGCGTCTGCATAGCATAGGACCGGCCGCGGCCAGGTGAAAGCCCGGCCAGACACGGGCGCTTCGGCCCGGTTTCCTTGCTTGTTGCGCCAGCCCAGGCTCCCGGAACAGGCCGCCGAAAGCGAAGGCGCGCAACGCGGGATCGATCTGGCTTTCGCCGCGTGCCGCGCGAAAGCGCGTGAGCGCATCCACGTACAATCTCCGCATTCAAAAGAATAATTCAAGGAGACAGTCATGGCAGTCATCGGACCCGATGTGAGCTTGCATCCCACCGCCTACGTGCACGAATCGGCCTACCTCTATGGCAAGATCACCGTCCACGAGGGCGCATCGATCTGGATCCATGTCGCCGCGCGCGCCGAGAGCAGGGAAATCGTGATCGGCGCCTACACGAATATCCAGGACTTCGCGATGCTACATATCGGCGACCGCACGCCAACCATCATCGGCAGCCATTGCTCCATCACGCATCACTGCACGATCCACGGATGCACGATCGGCGACAACTGCCTGATCGGCATCAACGCCACCATCATGGATGGCTGCGTGATCGGCGATAACTGCATCGTCGCCGGACATGCTTTCCTCAAGGAAGGCACCGTGATTCCGCCCAATTCCATCGTGATGGGCAGCCCCGGCAAGGTCACGCGCACGCAGAACAACTATGTGCGCAACCGGCTCAATGCATTTTTGTATTACAAGAATGCGCTGGCCTATGCGCGGCAGGATTATCGGGCGTGGGAAGGTCCGGAGTTCACGGCGGAGATGATGGCGGAGATGGAGAGGCTGCAGGCAGAGCTGGAAGCTACTGGATCGTCACCGGCCGCATCGTGCGGCAAGATCGGGCGGCCGGTGCTGCCGGCCAGGGGCTGAGGCGACTAGAGCA
Source organism: Burkholderiaceae bacterium 16 (assembly GCA_000955785.1). Lineage (GTDB taxonomy): Bacteria > Pseudomonadota > Gammaproteobacteria > Burkholderiales > Burkholderiaceae > Cupriavidus. The sequence continues at coordinate 181,883 of JYOD01000017.1, read as the reverse complement.
GCCCGATATCCACCGCGCGGGTATCGGGAAACACATGCGTCAGGCGCGCATCGTCCAGCCCGTAGAGGCGCCTGAACAGGCCGCCCAGCATGGCGCGGTATTCGTTGAGCACCGGCCAGTCGCGATTCTGGTTCAGCGTGCGCTGCTCCACCGCCACCTGCTCGCCGGCTATGCGCCCGCCGCGCACCGCGCCGCCGGCCACCCAGTACACGGTGCCGTGGCCGTGGTCGGTGCCGCGCGTGCCGTTCTCGCGGAAGGTGCGGCCGAACTCGGAGACCACTACCACCGTGGTCTTGCTCCACACCGGGCCGATCTCATCGGCAAAGCCAGCGACGCCGCGCCCCAGGTTGTCTAGCAGGTTGGCCAGTTGCCCCTGCGCACCGCCCTGGTTCACATGCGTATCCCAGCCGCCCACGTCGATAAAGCCCAGGTTGAAGCGCTCGCGCATCAGGCTGGCCATGCGCCGCGCTTCCAGTTCGAAGCCCTTGGCGCTGAGCGCGCGCCGGTTGGCCGCCTGCATTTCCTGCATGCGGCTGGCCATGTCGGGGTCGGGCTGCGCGGGCAGGTTCGCGGCCATCATGCTGTTGCGGCGCTGCATGGCCTCGGCCTCCTGCGCCACGGTCTGCCGTAGCTCGAAGCCTTCGTTGATCAGCGACTCGAAACGCGTGCCGCGGTACATCTGCGCCAGCACGCGCGTCTGGCGCTCGTCGAAGGGCGTGCGCCCGGTGCCTTTGAGCGAGACATTGGGCACACTGAGCGCGCCGCTGAGCACCATCGGCAGGCCGTCGGTGAAGGCTACCGGCGCGGCACGTCCGCCCATGGACTCGGCGAGCCGGTTGAGAAAGCCGGTGCCGCGCAGCGAGGGATCGGCGCGGCCGGTGCCCTTCCCGTTCGCAGCCAGAGGCAAACCCGCCTCGATACTGTCCTGCGTCTCGAAGTGGCTGCGCGAGGAGTCCTCGGTGCCGGCAAAGGGCACAAAGGCAAGCTGCTGCTTCTGCCACAAGGGCAGCAGGCTGTCCTTGAGCGCGGGATGCAGCGCCCACTTGTCGATGCCCCGGTCCGCGCCGCCATCGAAGGCCGCCGCCAGCGACAGCGCGGCGCGCGGATCGGCCGGTGCACCCTGCGCAACCGGCCTGGCGATGGCGATATTCGGGCGCGACGCGTAGTAGAAATCGCTGCCTGCCGGCACCAGCACATTGGTGGCATCGTAGCCGCCGCGCAGGAACACCAGCAGGAAACGCGCATCGGCCTGCTGCGGCAGCGCGTAGGCGCGCGAGACAATGCCGGGTGCCAGCGCGGCCAGTCCCGCCAGCCCGGCGCCCTTGAGCCATTCACGTCGTTGCATGGGTTGCTCCTTGATCCAGGGCGGGATCTCTCATTCCTGCATCCACTCGGGCGAGGAAAGCAGGATGGTGTTCCACTCCGCCTGCGAAGCTGCCTGCGTCATCGCGGTGCGCGTGGCGGGCCCGAGGGTGGGTTCGATGCTGTCGAAAAACACGCGGTTGCTCAGTTGCGGAAACCCGGTGCGCTCAGCCGGCTTGCCATCATCCTTGGAGAAAAGGCCAGCCTGCCCGGAACCGATAGCGCGGGCAATCTCGAAGCGCTTGACCATCTGCCCCGAGCTGGCCCACGCGCTCTCCGCAGCCGGGAAACCGTCCGGCGTGATGCGGCCATAGAGCGGCTCGCCCAGCTGGTTGAGCCAGCCGATGGCCGGGCGCAGGTTGGCCACCATGCGGCCGTCGTAGGCCAGCCGCAGCGACGAGGCCACGAACTGCATCGGGTCCTTGAACTTGCGGTCGCCCGAGGCCAGCGTTGCGTTCAACTCCTGCGACAGGAACAGCGTGCGCAGCACCGCCGCGATATCGCCGTCGCTCTGCGCGAACGTGGCCGCCATGCGGTTGACCAGCGATGGCGGCGGCGCATCGCCAACGAAGTGCGCGGCGAGCTTGTAGGAGATAAAGCGCGCCGTGGCGGGCTCGCGGCTGAGAATGTCGACGGCCTGCTCCACTTCGTGGAACCCGGTCGGCTCAATACGATGGCCGAGCAGCGTCTTGGTCTCGAAATCATGCCGGCCCGGGTTGAACTCGAATACGCCGTCGGCGCGGTAGAGCGCCTGCTTTTGCGGCGGCAGCTTTGGCGGCTGGCCGCTGGCATTGATGCCCAGCCCGGTCAGCACGCGGGCCAGTTCCTGCACGTCCTGCTGCGAATAGCGCGAACCGCTGGCGCCGCCGGACACGCCCAGCGTATGCAGCTCCATCAGCTCGCGCGCGTAGTTCTCGTTGATCCGGTTGACCGCGCTCTGCGCGTTGTCCAGGTACTCCAGCATGGCCGGCGCGGTCACCGTGGCCATCAGCAGGTCACGGAACTTGCCCAACGCGCGCGGGCGTATTGCCTTGTCTTCGTAGTCCGCCAGCACCCAGCGTACCGAGCCCTTGCCGGAGTACACGCTGAAGTGGTTCATCCAGAACCATGTCATCTGCTCGCGCAACTGCGCCGTGGAGTAAAGCGCGCGCAGCAGATGGCGCCGGCTGGTATCGAGCAGCACCTCGTTGCCGCCGCGGTTCAGCGCATCGCGCGCCTTTTGCTTTTCGTCATCGTCCGTGAGCGTATTGATGCGCTGCTGCTCGGCGCGCACGCTGCGCAGCCTTTGCTCGTCGCTTTGTCGTGCAATGCTCAGCGCGCCGATGGTGACTGCGAGTTCGCCGGCATCGGTGACGGGCGCCTTGAGCTGTTCGTCGAGATAGCGTTCGCGGCCCACCTTTCGCAGCCGTTCGATGCTGGCCTGGTTGGCGCCGAAGGTGACGGTGTTGAGCCAGTGCAGGTCGGCCGGTTTCAGGGCTGCCGCGGCGCTGCCGCTGTCCGGCGCGCCGCCGCCCTGCGCGCAGGCGCCCAGCAGGCCGGCGGCAGCAGCCAGCAGCAACACCGGCATCACACGTGAAAAGCTGAAGGTCATGGATAGCCCTGCCTGATCTCGAACACCTGTAGGTGACACCGCTCTTACGCGAGCGGGCGGGTTTTGGTTGACGTGATCAGCCCGATTTCCATACTGGATCCGCAAGCAGAATGAAAGTTCCTGCCGGATTACCGTGCAAACGGGGGGATTGTTATTCAAGCGGCCGGGGCATCGCGCGCAAGGTCAGGGCCCAGAACACCAGCGCAGCGGCGCTGATGGCGGCGCCCAGCACACACACGCCGGACCATCCGGCGCGCGCATAGACGTGGGTCGAGGCGATCGAGCCGGCGCCGCTGCCCAGCGCATAGAACAACATGTAACAGCCCACCAGCCGGCTGTGCGCTTCCGGCTGTACGCGAAACACCAGGCTCTGGTTGGTGACATGGATGGCCTGCCCGGCAAGGTCCAGCACAATGACGCCGGCCACCAGCAACCACAGCGATTGCTGCGCGAAACCCAGCGGCAGCCAGCAGGCCAGCAGCAGCACCAGCGCCGCGCCGGTCGTCGGCTGGCCCAGCCCGCGATCCGCAAGGTGGCCGGCACGCGCCGCCGCCAGCGCGCCCGCCGCCCCCACCAGCCCGAAGGCGCCGATGGCCGTATGCGACATCGAATACGGCGGCGCGCTCAGCGGAAACACCAGCGCGGTCCAGAACACGTTGAAGGCGGCAAACATCAGCATGGCGAGCATCCCGCGGATCTGCAGCGTGCGCTCGCGCGCCAGCAGCGTGAACATCGAGCCCAGCAGGCGCGTATAAGTCATGCGCAACGGCGCGCCGTGCCGATGCGGCAGGCGGCGCGCCAGCACGGCGATCATCAGCAGCGCCAGCACGCCCGAGACCACATACACGGCACGCCAGCCGGCCAGGTCAGCCAGCACGCCCGCCAGGGCCCGCGCCAGCAGCAATCCGATCACCACGCCGCCCTGCGCCGCGCCTACCACGCGGCCGCGTTCGGCGGGCGCAGCCAGCGTGGCGGCGAACGCGATCAGGCCTTGCGTCATGGCCGTGCCCAGCAGGCCCACGGCGAGCATGCCGGCCAGCAAGGCAACGCGCGAGGAAGCCAGGGCCACCAGGGCCAAAGCCATCGCCAGAAGCAACAACTGCAGCAGTATCAGGCGGCGCCGGTCGACCAGGTCACCCACGGGCACCAGCAACAGCAGCGCCAGCGCGCAGCCCGCCTGCGTGGCAGTGACCACGATGCCTGCCGCGCCCGTGCCGAAGCCGAATTCATGCGCCATGGCATCGAGCAAGGGCTGCGCGTAGTAGACGTTGGCCACGCTGAGGCCGCAAGCCAGCGCGAACAGCCAGACCAGCGAAGAAGGCATCGAAGGCGCTGCCATACGCAATGCGGCTGCGCTTCCTGGGTTAAAAGTCATGACAGGCTCCATCTGGTTTCGTAAAAAAACCGAGTGAAGTCTAACCGCCATGGTTTCTTAAAGCAACCAGCTTGGATTTCGCCAAAACCTTTCTCCAATAGGGCCAATTGGTGATGTTTTAGCCCCTCCGGCAAAGTTCCGACGTATATCGTATAGTCACGATATTAATTTTGTGAGAAGCAGATATTTGTTTCGCCTGTCTGCGAAACAGCGATCCCTTCCGTGACGGTAGTGAACCCTGAAGCCACCCCCGACGCGAGTTCCGACTCGAACCCGATCGACATCGACGCTATCCACAAAGCGCTGGCAAACCCGGTGCGGCGCAATATCCTGGCCTGGCTGAAATCGCCGCAGGAGAACTTCGCCATACAGGACTACCCGCTCGAGCTGGGCGTCTGCGCGGGCCTGATCGACGCGCGCACCGGCTTGTCGCAATCCACCGTGTCGGCGCATCTCGCCACGCTGCAGCGCGCCGGCCTGGTGACGTCCAAGCGGGTTGGCCAATGGATTTTTTTCAAGCGCAACGAAGAGACCATCCAGGCATTTCTGGATCACATGCATAGCGATCTGTGAGACCTGGCGGCGCGCAAGCGCCCGAATCCGCACCAATGCCATGGTGCTTCACCTTCATCCACCCTCCTCGGTACCAAGACCAACAGCCATGCCAACACTCTTTGATCCGATCCGTATCGGCGACCTCGATCTTCCCAACCGCGTCATCATGGCGCCCCTGACGCGTTCGCGCGCGGTGGGCGGCGGCCGCGTGCCCAATGCCCTGATGGCCGAGTACTACGTGCAGCGCGCTTCGGCGGGCCTGATCCTCAGCGAAGCCACTGCCGTCACCCCGCAAGGCGTGGGCTACGCAGATACCCCGGGCATCTGGTCCGACGAGCAAGTGGCCGGCTGGAAGTTGGTGACCGATGCCGTGCACGCCGCCGGCGGCCGCATCTTCCTGCAGCTGTGGCACGTGGGCCGCATTTCCGACCCCGTCTTCCTCGACGGCGAACTGCCGGTAGCACCCAGCGCCACCGCGGCCGCGGGCAATGTCAGCCTGGTGCGCCCCAAGCGCCCGTATGTCACGCCGCGCGCGCTGGAAACCGATGAGATCCCCGGCATCGTCGCGGCCTTCCGCCACGGCGCGCAAAACGCCAAGGCCGCCGGGTTCGACGGCGTGGAAGTGCACGGCGCCAACGGCTACCTGCTCGACCAGTTCCTGCAGGACAGCACCAACAAGCGCACCGACGCTTACGGGGGCCCGATCGAGAACCGCGCCCGCCTGCTGCTGGAAGTGACAGACGCCTGCATCGGCGTATGGGGCGCATCGCGCGTGGGCGTGCACCTGGCGCCGCGCGCCGATGCCCACGACATGGGCGACTCGGACCTGGGCGCCACCTTCGGCTATGTGGCGCGCGAACTCGGCAAGCGCGGCATCGCCTTTATCTGCTCGCGTGAAGCGCTCGGCGACAACCGCCTCGGCCCTGCACTGAAAAAGGCCTTCGGCGGCGTCTATATCGCCAACGAACAGATGACCAAGGAAACGGCCGAGCATGTGCTGCAAGCCGGCGAAGCCGATGCCGTGGCCTTTGGCCAGTTGTTCATCGCCAACCCCGACCTGCCACGCCGCCTGCAGATCGACGCGCCGCTGAACGCGCCGCAGCCTGAGACCTACTACCACCCGGGCGCCGAAGGCTATATCGACTACCCCGCGCTCGCCTGAGCCAGCGTGACAGCCCGCGCTGGCTCGCGTGCGGCAGCGCGCGTGGCTGGTTGAACGGCTGAACGGGTGAACGACTGAACGGTTGAAACGCCTCGCCTTGCGCGGGGCGTTTTCCCATGTTCGGGACGGTTTGAGGGACGGCCGTGCATTCACCGACCATGGCGGCTCCCACCAAGCACATGGAGAGCGCAATATGGAAGTCCGCATCATCTACCCGACGTACGCGTCGCCTACCGGCGCCACATCGGTCCCTACGGCCCGACGATCGGCACGTTCTGGCGCCATCGTGCCTTTTAGCTCGCTGCCTGCAGTTGCGGCAGCAGTTCGTCCGTCGTCAGGATCACGTGGGCATACGTCGGGCCGTTGATCTCGTGGGCGGCGTGCATGGCTTCCGGAGAGAACGCCGCGGTCGCGTCCTTTACCAGCGTGATGTGGTAGCCCAGCTCGGCGCCGAATTTCGCGGTGGTCTCGATGCAGGTGTTCGCCAGCATGCCGATCATGATCAGATGCTCCATGCCACGCCGCCGGAGCTGATGGTCAAGGTCGGTGTTGGCAAAGCCGCTGGAGCCGAAATGTTCGGTGGCCATGACGTCTTGCGGTTGCGGCATGAAATCGGGATGCCATTCGCCTCCCCAGGACCCCGCCGCGAACGGCTGCACGCGATGCGCGCCGGCCATGTAGGGTGACAGGTGCTTCCATCCGGCAAAATCATCCGGCGTGGCGCGATGATGCGGCACGTAGAAGACCGTGATGCCCGCCGCACGCACGGCGGCTAGCACCCGGCGCATATTCCCGACCGTGCCGGTGGCATCGGCCACGGCCCGGGCGGGCCGGTTGAGCTTACCTTCGTCCGACAGGAAGTCGTTGTACGGGTCGACCAGGAGCAGCGCGGTGATCGCCTTGGGGTAGGCATTTGTGCTCATCCGTCTTCTCCTGGACGCCGGACACTGTCCCAGAGTAGGAAACCCTTCGCAGCGCGTCAATCGGAAGTCCGGAAGATTCCGTTTCCTGCTCCCGCGCGACTCAGTCTGCCTGCGCCCCGGAACGCTTCACCACCGCGCCCCACTTGCGAATCTCGCTGTCTAGGAACTTGCCGGTTTCCTCCGGGCTCATCGGCATCGGTTCCGAGCCGCGGTCCGTGATGAACTTCGCCAGCTCCGGCGATTGCAAGGCCTTCACCGTTTCCGCGTTGAGCTGGCTCACCAGCGCGGGCGGCAGGCCCTTGGGCGCCATCAGGATGGCCCAGCCCAGCGCCTCGAAGCCGGCAACGCCTTCCTCGCGCACCGTGGGCACGTTGGGCAGCTGCGGCGTGCGCCTGGCCACCGTCACCGCGAGCGGCACGGCCTTCTTTGACTGGATCAGCGGCAGCGCCGCCGTCACCGAATCCACCATCAGCGGGATCTGGTTGCCAAGGAAGTCCGCCTGCGCCGGGCCGCTGCCTTTGTAGGGAATGTGCACCATGAAGATGCCGGCCTGGGCCTTGAGCATCTCGGCGGAGAGATGCTGGGTACCGCCCACGCCGGCGCTAGCGTAGCTGTACTTGCCGGGCGCGGCCTTGGCCCTGGCGATCAGGTCGCGCAGCGAGACGATGCCCGAAGCCGGCGTAGCGAGGAACACCAGCGGCACCGAGAACACCCCCGAGATCGGCTGGAAGTCCTGGCGCGGGTTGTAGTTCAGCTTCTTGTACAGGGTCTGGTTGATCGCCATGGCACTGCCGGCCATGACCAGCGTGTAGCCATCGGGCGCGGCGTGCGCGGCCAGCTCCATGCCGAGGTTGCTGCCGGCACCGGCGCGGTTGTCCACGACGATCGGCTGGCCAAGCTGCTTGCCCAGGCGCTCGGCCAGCGCGCGCGCGAAGATATCGGTGGCCTGCCCCGGCGGGAAAGGCACGATCAGCTTGATGGGCCGCTCGGGGTAGGCTGCATGGGCAAGCGTGCCGGCCAGCGTCAGTGCGGCGGCAGCGATCAGGGAAAGGGGCTTCTTCAAGGGGCTCTCCTGTTTTTTCGTTTTATGTGTTGTTCATGCGCTGCAACGGATTCTACGGGATGCCGCGTCGGCGGCCGCGCGCACAAGCTCCGCCAGCGCATTTCCATATGCCGATTGCGGCGTTGGCAAGCCTGACCCGCAGCCGTATGATGTTGCGGCACCATCCCCACACGCCGGAGCGCCGCATGAACGCCGTCACCGAACCGCAGCTGGCCTGGCTTGACACCAGCCCGTCCCTTCCCGCCCTGCACTTCCCCGCTGTCCAGGCCGAGGTCTCGCCCGATGAATGGGCTGTGCGCGTGGAGCTGGCGGCGGCCTACCGGCTGGCGGCGCAGTTCCGCTGGACCGATCACATCTACACCCATTTCTCCGCGCGCGTTCCCGGTCCGCACGAGCATTTCCTGATCAATGCCTATGGCCTGACGTTCGACGAGATCACTGCATCCAACCTCGTCAAGGTCGATATCGACGGCCGGATCCTGCGCGACGACACCGGCCTTGGCATCAACCCCGCCGGCTACGTGATCCACAGCGCCATCCACGGCGCGCGCCACGACGTGGGCTGCGTGCTGCATACCCACACCGCCGCCGGCATCGGCGTCTCGGCCCAGCGCGACGGGCTGCCGATGATCTCGCAGCACGCCATGCGCTTCTTCGGCCGGGTGGCGTATCACGATTACGAGGGCATCGCCATCGATCTGGACGAACGCTCGCGGCTGGTGGCGGATCTGGGCGACAAGGATATCTTCATCCTGCGCAACCACGGCCTGCTGACTTGCGCGCCTACCATTGCGCAAGCCTTCCAGGAACTGCACATGCTGGAGCGTGCCTGCGTCGCGCAGCTTGCCGCGCAGTCCGGTGGCGCGCCGCTGGTGATCGCGCCGGATGCGGTGGCCCGCAAGGTGGCGGACGTGGTGGTGAACAACGCCGGCGGACCGGTCACGCGCAAACACTGGGCCGCCCTGCTGCGGCAGCTCGACCGCAGCGATCCATCTTACCGTCAATAAGCGCGAGTGCACGCCAGAGGCCTCATGCCCGCGACCTCCGCCGTTACCCTGGCCGGCCTCGGGCTGGCGGCCCTATTGCTACTGCTGCGCGCCAGCCGCGACCCGCGCGTGCTGGCGGCGCTGCGCAGCGATCCGGCGCCGTGCCCGCCGCTGGCGAACTGAGCCGTAGCGCCCGGCGAAGCGGGCTGCGCATGCCGGCAGCCACCGCGGCAGTCCACGCCGGCTGGTCCCGGCCGCAGCAGGGAAAGGGAGGCGATCCTATAATCCACCTGCATGCAAGCCCGTCCAGGCCTCCCGTTTCCCAGTGCCTGCCATGCGCCACAACAGGACCATCCACATGATCGATCTGTACTACTGGACCACCCCCAACGGCCACAAGATCACGATGTTCCTCGAAGAGGCTGGCCTGCCCTATCGCGTGGTCCCGGTGAATATCAGCCGCGGCGAACAGTTCGAGCCCGCCTTCCTGAAGATCTCGCCGAACAACCGCATCCCGGCCATCGTCGACCAGGCGCCCGATGATGGCGGCGAGCCGGTCTCCACCTTCGAGTCGGGCGCGATCCTGCTGTACCTGGCCGACAAGACCGGGCGCTTCATCCCGGCGGACCTGCGTGGCCGCAACATGGCGCTGCAATGGCTGTTCTGGCAGATGGGCGGGCTCGGGCCGATGGCCGGCCAGAACCATCACTTCGTGCAATACGCACCCGAGCCACTGCCCTACGCCATCGAGCGCTACGTGAAGGAAACGGCGCGGCTATATGGTGTGCTGAACAAGCACTTGGCAGACGGTCGCGCATACATCTGCGGTGCCGAATATTCGATAGCGGATATCGCCTGCTACCCGTGGGTGGTGCCGCACGAACGACAGCGCCAGAACCTCGATGACTTCCCGCACCTGGCAAACTGGTTTGCGCGCATACGGGCGCGGCCCGCCACCGAACGCGCCTACGCGCTGGCGACGACGATCAATACCGCACCGGTAGTCGACGAAGCGTCGAAGCGCGTGCTGTTCGGGCAGGATGCCTCGACCGTGCGCTGACGGGTGAACGCGCTGGCCGGATCAGCGCTTGTGGTCGAAACGCCGTGCCAGCCGTTCGCCGCCGAACTGCACCAGCGTCACCAGCGCCACCAGGATGACGATCACGTTGAACATCACCGCGGTCTCGTAGCGCTCGTAGCCATAGCGGATGGCAAGGTCGCCAAGGCCGCCGGCTCCCACCGCGCCGGCCATGGCGGAGGAACCGATCATGGCGATCACGCTGACCGTGGCGCCGCCGACGATACCCGGCAGCGCCTCGGGCAGCAGCACGTGCCGCACGATATGCCAGCGCCGGCAGCCCATGGCGCGCGCGGCCTCGATCAAGCCCGGATCGATCTCGTTCAGGCTCACCTGCGCGATGCGCGCGAAGAAGGGAATCAGGTGCACGCTCAGCGGCACCACCGCCGCCCAGGTGCCCATGGTGGTGCCGACGATCAGCCGCGTCACCGGCAGCATCGCCACCAGCAGGATGATGAAGGGGATCGAGCGGAAGGTATTGACCAGCGCGGACAGCGCGCGGTACAGCCGCGGCCGGGGCCGCAAGCCGCCCGGCGCGCTCAGCGTCAACACGATCGCCAGCGCAATGCCCGCCACGAAGACCACCAGGCACGAACTGCTCACCATCAGCAGGGTCTCGCCCAGTGCGCGTATGTACTTGTCAACAATGGGCAGCATAGCCGCGTACCTCGGAATGGCCGGCGCGCGCACCCGCGTACGCCGCATTGGAATTCGAATTCACACCGGCCGGGGCCGGCATCTCCAGCCGCAGCGGCCGCAGCAAAGCCAGCGTGGCGTCGGCTTGCGGCTCGGCAAATACCTGCCACACGTCGCCGAGTTCGACCACGCGGCCGTGGTCGAGCACCAGCACACGGTCGCAAGCCTGGCGGATCACCGCCATATCGTGCGTAATCAGCACCACGGTCAGGCCCAGTTGGCGATTGATGTCGCGCAGCAGCGCCAGGATGGACTCCGTGGTTTCCGGGTCCAGCGCCGAGGTGGCTTCATCGCACAGCAGGATCTCGGGCCGGTGCACCAGCGCGCGCGCAATGCCCACGCGCTGCTTCTGCCCGCCCGAGAGTGTGGCCGGATAGACCTGCGCCTTGCCGGCCAGTCCCACCAGTTCCAGCAGCGCCATCACGCGCGGCGCAATCTCCGCGCGCGGCACGCCCGCCACGCGCAAGGGCAAGGCAACGTTCTCGAACACGGTCTTGGCCGAGAGCAGATTGAAATGCTGGAAGATCATGCCGATGCGCCGCCGCAGCGCCACCAGGCCGTTTTCATCGAGTCCGCCCACGTCCACGTTATCCACGCGAACCTGCCCGGTGCCCGGGCGCTCCAGCATATTGATGGTGCGCAGCAGCGTGGACTTGCCCGCGCCGCTGCGGCCGATGATGCCGAATATCTCGCCGCGCGCCACCGTGAAGGAAACATCCTCCAGTGCCGGAGCCTGCGCGCCCGCATAGCGCTTGCCGAGATGCGCGAAGACGATATGCGGCGGACTGGATTGCAGCGGTAGCACCTGTGACACGATCAGGATCCTCCTGGAAATAGCAGGAAAAATAACAATCGGAAATCGGAAATCCGAAGCTCAGAACGCCGGAATCACCGAGCCCTGGAACTTGGTCAGGATGAACTTGCGCACCTCGTCCGAGTGGTACGCCTTGATCAGCGGCGCCACCCACGGCGCGGCCTTGTCGCGCTCGCGCACCGCGATGACGTTCACGTAGGGGTTGTGCTCCTTCTTCTCCACGGCAATGCCGTCGCGCGTGGCGATCAGGCCGGCCTGATAGGCAAAGGTGTTGACCACCGCCGCGGCGTCGACGTCAGGCAACGAGCGCGCCAGCACCACCGAGGCGCTTTCCACCAGGTCCAGCTTCTTCGGGTTGGCGGTCACGTCGGCCAGCGCGGCAGTGCCGGTGTAGGGGTCGAAACCATCGCGCAGCTTGATCAGGCCGTGATCGCGCAGGATCACCAGCGCGCGGGTCTGGTTGCTCGGGTCATTGGGAATGCCAAGGCGCGCGCCCTGCGGCAGCGACTCCAGCGACTTGTACTTGCGCGAGTAGAAGGCGATCGGCGAGATCAGCGTATCCGCCACCGCCACGATCTTGTAGCCGCGCTGCTTCACCTGGTCGCGCAGGAATGGGATGTGCTGGAAGGCATTGGCGTCGAGGTCGCCGTTGTTCAGCGCTTCGTTGGGGCTCGCGGTGCCGGTGATCACGATCGGCTGCACATTGAGGCCCTGCTTCTTGGCCACCTGTGTGACCACCTCCCAGATCTCCTCATCCACGCCGCCGCGCACGCCTACCTTGATGGTCTTGTCGGCAGCCAGCGCCGGGGCGGCGCCAATGGCAAGCGCCGCCGTGGCGGCCAGGAGCGTTGAAAGCAATGCGCGCAGGTTCATAAGCCGTTCACCTTGAGTTTGGACTGGCAATGGTTGAGTTGGCGAGATGCCAGGTGAGCCAGTCTAGGCAAGCGGCGGCATGATGGTCCAAGAATAAAACCGCAGTAGCAAATCCGGAAAATGCGGCCGCCGGGGCGCAAGCCGCTTGCCCGTCCGCCACCCTACTTCAGATACTTCCAGGCACCGCTCTGGATCTGCACCAGCGCGGCTGCCCGCTTGTCGTAGCCAACATGGTCGGATCTGGACATCGTCGTCACGCCCTGGGTTGTCACGACGCCGCTGGTGCTCTCCAGCGCATCGCGCAGCGCAGCGCGAAACGCTTCGCTGCCTGGCCTGGCCTTGCCGAGGGCAACGGGAATCGCCGAGCGCAGGACCAGGCCCGCGTCCCAGACATTGGCCGAGAAGATCGAGGCCGAGTTCTGCCCGTAAGCGGCCTCGTATCGCTTGATGAAATCCTCCGCCACGGGACGCATCGGGCTGCCCGGCTCAAGCTGGTCGGCTACCAGCACCGGCCCGACGGCAAAGATCGCACCCTCCGCATCCTTTCCCGCAACGCGCAGGAAGTCCCGGTTGGCAATGCCATAGGTCTGGTAGACCTTGCCCTTGTAGCCGCGCTCGGCGAGCGTCTTCTGCGGCAGGGCGCCGGGCGTTCCGGACGCGGCGACCAGAACGGCATCCGGCTTCGCGGCCATGATCTTCAGTGTCTGGGCTACCACGCTGGTATCGGTGCGCACGTAGCGCTCCGTCGCCACAAGCCTGATGCCGGACTTGTCCGCCAGCGGCCGGAGCGCCGACAGCCACGCGTCCCCGTAGGCATCCGAAAAACCCATGAACGCCAGCGTCTTCGCGCCGGCCTGGCGCATGTGGTCAAGCGTGGCGCCGACCATCAGGCTCTCGTTCTGGATTGCCTTGAATGCCCAGCGCCGCTTCTCGTCTTGCGGTTCGACGATCCTCGCGCTTGCGGCCAGGCTCATCAGGGGCACCCTGGTCTCGGCGGCAACGTCCACCAGGGGGATGGTCGATGGCGTGACCGAGGAACCCATCACCACATCCACCTTGTGCTCATCCACCAGACGCCGGAAGTTGCGAACGCTGGCGCTCGGATCCGAGGCGTCGTCAAGCACAATGAAGTTCAGCTTCTGCCCCGCCACGTCCTTGGGCAGAAGGTCGATGGCGCTCTTCGCCGGAATGCCCAGCGACGCCGCCGGACCGGTCAGCGACAAGGTGACGCCGACGTTGATATCGGCATGGGCCGTGGCTGCGGCCCATGCCGGAAATGGCAAGCACGGCAGCCATCAGTGCGCGGGTGGGATGGAACATCGCTTTGTCTCCTTGGTGTATCGCGGCCATCTCGGTGGCGCGCGTGGTGAGGGTATGGTGGAGGTAAGGCGTTCCGGGCAGGCTCAGATATCCAGTTCAAGCTCGGGTGTCAGTGCCCTGGAAACGCAAATCATGATGGCCATGTTCGCCTCGCGCTCCGCATCGCTCAGCACATGGTCGCGGTGGTCCGCCATGCCGGACAAGAGCGGTACTTCGCAGCTGCGGCACAGCCCTTCGCGGCAGGCGAACGGCAGCGGCACGCCGTTCTGCTCCAGGGTTTCGAGAATGGTGGAGCCGGCGGGAACCATGAAGCGGCCGCCGTGCCGGTGCAGGATCACCGTGAATGCCGGCTCCGCGCTTGCGCTGGCTTGCCGTGGCTCGGCACTGAACCGTTCGAAGTGCGTGGCGGCCCGTGGCACGCCCGCCGCTTCCGCCGTGGCGGCCACCGCGTCCATCAGCGGCGATGGTCCGCAGCAGTACACATGACTGCCGTCGGCCAGCGCGCCGAGAAATGCGGACAGGTCCGCCAGTTCGCCCCGGCTCTCGTCATCGACATGAAGCTGCACCCGTTCGCCATATCGCGACAACACATCCAGGTAAGCCGCACGCTGGCGCGAACGCATGCAATAGAGCAGCTTCCATGGCCTGCCGTTGGCTTCGCACCAGCGAATCATGCTGAGAACCGGCGTGATGCCAATGCCGCCGGCAATGAAGACATGCGCCGTGGCTGACGCGTCGATGCCAAACAGCGAACGCGGCATGCTCACGGTGAGCGGGTCGCCTTCCCTGAGCCCGGCATGAACATATTGCGAGCCCCCGCGTGAAGCCGGCGCAAGCCCGACGCCAAGGCAGTAGCGGTGGGTCTCGGCCGGGTCGTTGCAGAGCGAATACTGCCTGACGATGCCGCCTGGCAGGTGAACATCGATATGCGCGCCCGCGGTGAAGGCGGGCAAGGCGCCGCCGCAGGGACGCCGCAGTTCGATGCCGCGGACGCCCTCTGCCTCCGAGGTCAGCCTGGATACGATCAGTTCGAGCATGCCGTGCTACCTCACCCCGGACATCGCCGTCTTCTCAACGGGTGCCGGGGATTCTGCCGCTTCCTCTTCGATCTTGCGGTTCACGGCCCAACGGAATTGCGACAGCGCCGCGTCGATGGAGAACGGCATCATCTTGAAATTCGGCTCGAGCGTGAGGCTTCGCTGTTGCGCCGAGATGATCTCGCGGTCCTCGTCGAACGCCGTTACCACGCTTTGGTGGATCGACGCGGTGACCTCCGGCTTGTCGATGGCAAAGTTGTGCGGATGGGCGAAGAAGTAGTGCGTGGAGTTCTCGGTCTCCGGGGTGATCGCCTGGCAACCCCGGAACTCCGCGGCGTCGACGCGCACGCCCTCCGGCGCTCCCGTGCCGGTGGGGGACATGCCGGAGTCCATCAGCAGGATGGCCGGGATCGTGAAGTTGTAGATATTCCAGCGGTCGACTTTCCCGGGCCATTCCTTGACGGCTTTGGCGAATGCGGGCGCCTCGGTATTGATGGCCCAGCGCGTAATTCGCACGCCGCCATCGATACGCTCCACCTTGGGCTTGACGGCGGCATAGTCCTCGCTCCCGCCCAGGGTGGTCGGGTGAACGAACGGCAGGTGCGAGAAATCCAGCAGGTTGTCGCAGATCAGCAGGTAGTTCACGTCATAGCGGATATAGCCGTCCTGGCTGCGCCAGTCCGGGTGGTCCAGCCACTGCGTATCCGGGATCAGCGACGGATCGGACTTGTCCGGATCCCCCATCCAGATCCAGATCCAGCGGTGCTGCTCGGCGATGGGAAACTTGCGCACCTTGGCCTGCGGCGGAATGCGCTCCTGCGCGGGCGCCTCGATGCAGTGGCCCGCGCTGTCGAACTTCAGGCCGTGGTACATGCAGCGGATGCAGTCGCCTTCCCTGCGCCCGACCGACAGCGGTGCGCCGCGATGGCAGCAGCGGTCCTCCAGCGCGACGATGCTGCCGTCTTCCTTGCGGTACATCACCACCGGCACACCGATGATGGTGCGGGAGAACATGCCTTCGGCGGGGATCTCATTGTCCCAGCCGGCCACATACCAGGTGTTCTTGATAAACATGCTGCGTTCCTTCGGGAAGTCTCTTTGCGCCCGGCGTGGAAATCCGGGGCGCGCGTTGCCATGCCCGCATTGCCTTCCAGCGATGCGTGGGCGGGGAATTGAAGCTGCCAGACCGGGCTAAGGTGCCGTGGCCTGGACCAGGAGGGAAATCAGGATGGGGGCGATGCCCCGTGCAGGCGGGAATGCGGGTGGAAATGTGCGGACAGGTGGGGCGTCATGTCTTGTCTCCGTATGCCGGGACCCATCTCCGGGGTCCTTGACTGCAGAATAGGTTTGGAGCAAACATGCGTCAACGTCATCTACCTAATAGCGGGAATGTACGCCATGCATGCGGACGAGCTGGACCTCAACCTGTTGTCGGTGTTCGACGCGATGCTGCGGGAACGCAGCGTGACCAAGGCGGCGCAGGAACTGGGCCTGACGCAAAGCGCGATGAGCCACGCCCTGAACCGCTTGCGCGCGTTCTTCGACGACCAGCTGTTCGTCAAGACGCCCGAGGGCATGATGCCCACCCACAAGGCGGAGGAACTGACCGAAGCCATCGTCGGCGTGATGGCGACGGTGAGACAGCAAGTCCTGTCCCAGGCGCGCTTCGACCCGCTGGCGGCGCGGCGCACGTTCAATCTGTGCATGACCGATATGGGCGAACTGGTCTTCCTGCCGCCGCTGATCAGCAGGCTGCGCCGCGAAGCACCGCACTGCACGCTGCGCACGCTGCAAGTGCCGCTGCAGCAGATCGAAGGCCTGCTCGGTTCCGGGGAAGCCGACCTGGCGCTTGGCTCCATCCGCGCCGCGCCGGAGGGCCTGTTCCAGCAGCGCCTGTTCATGCATTCCTTCGTGACGATCGTAAGCGCGCGCAACCGCGAGATCGGCGAAGCCCTGACGCTGGAGCAATTTCAGCGCATGCCGCAGATTGTGGTCACGCTGTCAGGGCGAGCCAGCGCGGCCTACGACAGCGCCTTCGACGATCACGGCATCAAGCGGAACATCTACCTGTCCACGCCCCACTTCCTGGTTGTGCCGCTGCTGATCGAGCAGCATCCGGAGCTGATTGCCACGGTGCCGCTGGAACTCGCCAACGTCTTTGCAAGATACGGCACGGTGCGCGTCATGCAGCCGCCGGTGGCGCTGCCGAAATTTGCCATCAAGCAGCATTGGCACCCGCGTTTCCACCATGACCCGGCAATCATCTGGCTGCGCGAGCTGGTGAAGCGGACCTTCGAACACTATCCCAAGGTATTCGTCGGGGAGGATGAACCGGCGGCATCGCCACCGCCGGTGAAGCGGTCGCGGCGCGTGGCAAAGGGACAATGAGCAACGCGCCTGAACGCACAGGCGCCTAGCCGTCCGCCTCAGCCGGCTCCATCGCGCCGAACCGCCACGACAACCGCCGCGCCGCTTGCAACAGGGTCTTGGCCGTGGCGCCATCTGTACCGCTGTCGAAGCTGCCCGACGTGCCAATCAGGGCGATGACGAGCGCAACGCTGCCGGTGTGGTCGAACACGGCCGCCGCAAGTGTGTCGATGCCGGGCACGGGCCGGCTCAGCGCGTTGTCGATCCGCTGCGCGCGGATTTGCGCCAGCCGGGCCGCGTACGCTGGCGCAAGCGCTTCGCCCGCGCCGCCATCCGCTTCGACGACTTCCGATTTCCGCACACCGGCCAGCCGAAGCTCGTCCTGGCCCATCAGGCCAATCAGCGCGTGCTCCGGCAGGTGCGCCGCGAACAGCCTGCCGATCGCCGTATTGACCAGCGAGAGCACAGTACCCACCCGCAGGCTGACGTGCTGCGGCCGCGCGGCTTCTTCCAGGCGGACTACCGTCGGCCCCAGCGGGCCGAGCACTGCCATTGCCACGCTCAGGCTGGTCGCGCCCGCCAGTTCGATCACTTCCGGCTCGGCCTCGCGGGTTGGCGAGAGCCGCTGCAAGGCGATCAGCCCGAGTTCGAGACCCAGCGGGCCGGACAGGAAATTGCCCGCCGCGTCGCGCGCCAGCAGGCCGATCTTCTGCAGGCTGACCAGATGCGGGAACGCCTTGGCGGGCGGCATGCCGGCCGCGCGCGCGAGATCGCGCAACGGCAAGGGCCGCCCTGCCGCCACCAGCGCGGCGAGCAACTGGCCGGTATTGTCCAGCGACTGGATACCGCGCTGCGGTTTGGCGCCTTCGCCCTGGCTGTCGTCGGTTGGCATGGGTGCTGGGGTCATTCGGGAGTACCGGCGATGGCGTCACGGATGGCTGCCGCGGTGCCGAGCAGGGCAAGTGCCACGGGGCCGCGCCAGTCCACATCGATGGCGCCGGTCGAGCCGACCACGGTCAGCGCCAGGCGCAAGCGGTCGCTGGTGTCGAGCACCGGCACGCTGAGACTGCTGACCGCCGGGCTCGGCGCATCGATGCTGCGCTCGATGCCACGCTCGCGGATGGCGGCAAGGGTAGCGCCGAAGGCAGCGTCGGGCGTGCCGCCAGGCTGCTGCTGTTGCCAGATTGCCTGCCATTGCTCAGGCGGGAGAAACGCGCAGAACACGCGGCCGGTCGCGGTTGCCGACAGCGACATGACCGAGCCCACGTGCAGGTTCACGTGCAAGGGCGAACCGGCGTGCGCATAGCGGACGATGGTTGGGCCCTGCGGCCCGCTGGCGCAGATCGCCACGCTGAATCCGCACGACGCGGCGAGCGCGGCCACGCGCGGCACCGCTGCCCGATAGGCGGGATCATGGTCGAGAAACAGCATCCCGAGCTGCAGCGCCAGCGGGCCGGGCTCGTAGCGCCCGGACAAGTGATCGCGCTTGATCAATCCAAGCCGCACCAGGCTGACGAGGTAAGTGTGTGCTTGCGCGGGCGCGATCTGCACGGCAGCCGCGAGGTCGGCCAGGGTCATCGGGGCACGGACATCGGCCAGCGCCCGCAGGAAACGGCCGCCGACTTCGACGCTCTGTATGCCGCGCTGCGCTTTCTCCGCGCCACCGGCATCCGACGTGTTGTCCGCTGATCTTGCCATTCGCCTCTCGCTTGAAAACCCAGATAGTAATCGACCAGACGCCCCGCCTCCCGCATCACCGAGGGTTTTCCCTTGGTTTTCTGTGCCGCATTCGGCTCTCGCATTTTATTAGTCAAAAACAACTAGATTTGTTATTGACTAATTTCGCTGAGATTCCTAAGATGGCCTTACCCCGATACCGGTGCAGTTACAGAGTGAAAACGGGGCGAGACAGTCCCCCGCTATGCAGTGATCCGCCCCGGCGCCTGCTGTCTCGTCTTTTCCCCACGCAGCAGAAAAGAAAGAGGCAAGCATGAGCAAGGCATTCGCATCCCAGGCCGACCTGGAAGCCAAGAAAGTCACCTTCACCCAACTCTCCGAGAACGCCTACGCGTACACGGCCGAGGGAGACCCCAACTCCGGCGTGATCATCGGCGACGACGGCGTGCTGATCGTCGACACCACCGCCACGCCCGCCATGGCGCAAGACCTGATCGCCAGGATCCGCTCGGTCACCGACAAGCCCATCAAGTACGTCGTGCTCTCGCACTACCACGCGGTGCGCGTGCTTGGCGCGTCGGCCTATTTCGCCGAGGGCGCGCAGCAGGTCATCGCCAGCCGCGGCACTTACGAAATGATCGTCGAGCGCGGCGAAGCGGATATGAAGTCCGAGATCGAGCGCTTCCCGCGCCTGTTCGCCGGCGTCGAGACCGTGCCGGGCCTGACCTGGCCAACGCTGGTGTTCGAGAAGGAAATCACGCTGTACCTCGGCAAGCTCGAAGTCCGCATCGCGCATCTGGGCTCCGGCCATACCAAGGGCGACACGGTGGTCTGGCTGCCTTCGCAAAAGGTGCTGTTCTCCGGCGACCTGGTGGAATACGACGCCGCGTGCTACTGCGGCGATGCGCAGCTTGAGCAATGGCCGGCCACGCTGGATGCCTTGCAGGCACTGGGCGCCGAGAAACTGGTTCCCGGCCGTGGCCCTGCCCTCACCAACACGGAGGAGGTCAGGAAGGGCATCGAGTACACCAAGGACTTCGTCACCACGCTGTTCCAGGCTGGCAAGGAGGCCGTGGTGGACCGCCTCGACCTGAAGAGCGCGATGGCCCATACGCGCAAATCGATGGACCCGAAGTTCGGCCATGTCTTCATCTACGAGCACTGCCTGCCGTTCGACGTGTCGCGCGCCTTCGACGAAGCCAGCGGCATCAAGCACCCGCGCATCTGGACCGCGCAGCGCGACAAGGAAATGTGGGCCGCGCTGCAGGATTGAAGACCAGCCGCCGCAAAGATGGAACGGCCGAGTAGAGTGGATGGAGACACAGGCATGAGCAACGACTACCAGAACCTGTCATTTGATTACCAGCCGTGCCCCGAGCAACGGCAGGAGCAGGCAGGCAATCCTCACCCCGTCATCGTCGTCGGCGCCGGCCCCATAGGGCTGGCCACCGCGATCGACCTGGCCCAGCATGGCGTGCCGGTCGTGCTGGTGGACGATGACTGCACCCTGTCGAACGGGTCGCGCGCGATCTGCTTCGCCAAGCGCACGCTGGACGTCTTCGACCGGCTCGGCTGCGGCGAGCGCATGGTGGAAAAGGGCGTTTGCTGGAACGTCGGCAAGGTCTTCGTGCGCGACGAGCAGGTCTACACGTTCGACCTGCTGCCGGAAGCCGGCCACCAGCGGCCGGCCTTCATCAACCTGCAGCAATACTACGTCGAGGGCTTCCTGCTCGACCGCGCGCGCCAGTTGCCCAACCTTGAGATCCGCTGGAAGCACAAGGTGGTGGGCATCGAGCAGCGCCATGCCGGCACGCCGGATGCAGCCGTGGTGCTGACCGTCGATACGCCGGACGGCCCCTATGCGCTCACCGGCCGCTACGTGGTGGCGGCCGATGGCTCGCGCAGCCCGCTGCGCAACCTGCTCGGCCTGGACAGCAAGGGCCGCACCTTCAAGGATCGCTTCCTGATCGCCGACGTGAAGATGGAAGCCGAATTCCCCACTGAGCGCTGGTTCTGGTTCGATCCGCCCTTCCATCCGAACCAGTCCGTGCTGCTGCACCGCCAGCCCGACAACGTCTGGCGCATCGACTTCCAGCTCGGCTGGGATGCCGATCCGGTGCTGGAGAAGACGCCGGAGCGCGTGATTCCGCGCGTGCAGGCACTGCTCGGGCCCGATGCGAAGTTCGAGCTGGAATGGGTCAGCGTCTATACCTTCTCCTGCCTGCGCATGGACAGCTTCCGCCACGGCAACGTGCTGTTTGCTGGCGACTCAGCGCATGGCGTCTCGCCGTTCGGCGCTCGCGGCGCCAACAGCGGCGTGCAGGATGCGGAGAACCTCGCCTGGAAGCTGGCCTTCGTGCTCCAGGGCCAGGCGCCGGACAGCCTGCTCGATACGTATGCGAGCGAACGCGAGTACGCCGCCGACGAGAACATCCGCAACTCGACGCGCTCCACCGATTTCATCACGCCGAAGAGCGCCGTCAGCAAAGTGTTCCGCGATGCCGTGCTGAACCTGTCGAAGCAGCATGCGTTCGCGCGGCAGCTGGTCAATAGCGGACGGCTCTCCCTGCCGTCGGTATTGCACGATTCGCCGCTCAACACGCCCGACACCAGCGAATTTGCCGGCGGCATGGTGCCGGGCGCGGCCTGCGTGGATGCGCCCGTATCCGGGGAACAAGGCCCGGGCTGGCTGCTGCCGCAACTCGGCGGGCAGTTCACCGCGCTGGTATTCGGCGCGCCCGATGCCGGCGACCTGCGGGCCCTGCAAAGCCTGCGCCAAGGCACGCTGCCGCTCAAGCTGGTCGTGGTCGACGCGGGTGAAGCCTGCACCGGGCAGCCAGGCGTGACGGTACTGCGCGACGCCGAGGGCCTGGCGGCACAGCGCTACGACGCGCAGCCCGGCACGCTGTACCTGATCCGCCCGGACCAGCATGTCTGCGCGCGCTGGCGGCAGGCCGACATCGCCAGCGTCGAGCAGGCGTTGGCCCGCGCAACCGGCAACGCGCCGTGCATGCAGGCGGCGGCAAAGGCGCAAGCCCCTGCCCCCGTCGCGGCATAGGCATTCCGGCGACATTCCGAATCGGAGACAGAGCGATGGCACTCAATACACACCCCAACCTGAAGCGCCCCGACGACTTCTACGAAGCCCTGATCGACATGCACCGCGATCTCGACGACGGCCAGAGCCAGGCGGTCAATGCGCAGCTGATCCTGTTGCTCGCGAATCATATCGGCGACCACGGCACGCTGCTCGCGGCCATGCAACTGGCGCGGGCAGGCGCGGTGCAGGACCGCAGCGCGCAAGCCTGACCGCGGCGGGCGCATCCTGCGCCCGCCGCTCCCAACTCTTTGCCCAGGCGCGCAAGACGCCGGCATCCAGGGCGCATCGACGCCCGCGTTCCCGGAGACAATCCATGACTTATCCCTCTGCAGGGGCCATCGCGCCCCAGGCTACTGCCGTGCGCGATGAAGACGCGCTCTATCGAAAGATCTGGCTGCGCATCATCCCCTTTCTGTTTGTCTGTTACGTCATCTCCTTCCTGGACCGCATCAATATCGGCTTTGCCCAATTGCAGATGAAGCAGGACCTGGGCTTCAGCGATGCGATGTACGGGCTGGGCGCCGCCGTCTTCTACGTTGGCTACGTCCTGTGCGAAGTGCCCAGCAATATGCTGCTGGCCCGCTTCGGCGCGCGCCGCACCTTCACCCGCATCATGCTTCTGTGGGGAGCCGCCTCGGTCGGCATGATGATGGTGTCCACCCCAACGCATTTCTATACGCTGCGCTTCCTGCTCGGCGTGTTCGAGGCGGGTTTCTTCCCCGGCATCGTCCTGTATCTCACCTACTGGTTCCCGGCGCGGCGGCGCGCGGCGGTGATGGCCATCTTTTTTGCCGGGGTTGCCGTGGCGGGCGTGCTGGGCGGGCTGATCTCGGGCTGGATCATGCGCGACATGGCAGGCGTGCTCAGCCTCTACGGCTGGAAGTGGATGTTCGCCATCGAAGGCGCGCCCGCCATCATCCTCGGGCTCATCGCCGCGGTCTGCCTGGTCGATGGCCCGCAGCAGGCCAACTGGCTCACCGACAAGGAAAAGGCCTTCCTCGCCGCGCATAACGGCCCGGCCGGGAGCGCCGCGCATGCGCACTCCTTCAGCGCGCTGATGCAGGCGCTGCGCAATCCGCGCATCTACCTGTTCGCGTTCATCTACTTCTCGCTGACATGCGGCTCGCTCACCCTGAGCTTCTGGATGCCCCTGATGATCCGGGATTTCGGCATTACCGATGTGATGTCCATCAGCCTGTACTCCGTCATCCCGAACGCGATCGGCGCCGTCGGCCTGATCCTGATCGCCCGCAACTCCGACCGGCGCGGCGAGCGGCATCGCCATTTCCTGGCCTGCACGTCGGGTGGCGCGCTGGCACTGGCGCTGCTGACCCTGCATCTGCCCAGCTTCGCGGCAATGCTCGCCCTGCTGTCCGTCGCGGCCGTGCTGATCTTTGCCGCGCTGCCGATCTTCTGGTCGTTGCCGCCCAGCCACCTGCCTGCGCATACGGCGGCCACCGGGATCGCCTTTATCAGCAGCATCGGCATTACGAGCGGCATCGTCAGCCCCTGGGTCATCGGGCAGATCAAGACGCACACCGGCAGCATGGACAATGCGTTGTACCTGCTGGCAGGCTTGCTGGTGGCCAGCGGCGTCGCCATGTGGGCCGGAGTGCCCAGGGGCGAGCCGCGGCAGTGATCGCCGGCCGGCGCGGGACAAAAACCAACGCAGGCGTAGCGCCCGGCCGGTCGCCGGGCCTGCACGGAAAGCCGGACAACCTATTTTTCAAGCCTTACCTAAATTTGCCAGTTAACATGTCGTTATGAGCGGCGAACTGGCGCCTTCTCTATCGCGCACCCGTGCGAGTGCACATCAGGCGAAATCCAGGCAGATCAAAGTCAACGTCTAGAAAGAGAAAGGGCCTCAATGCTTGCCGGCAGCCACAACAGTTCGCTCGTACTGATCTCGCTGCTTGTCGCGATCCTGGCCTCATACACCGCCCTTGACATGGCGGGGCGCATCGCCACCGCGCAGGGCCGCGCGGCGCATTGGTGGCTGGCCGGCGGCGCGTGCGCGATGGGAATCGGCATCTGGTCGATGCACTTTATCGCCATGCTGGCATTCCATCTGCCGATCCCGCTCGGCTACGACCTGCCGATCACCGGGGTCTCGCTGCTGATCGCCATCGCGTCGTCGGCGCTTGCGCTCTGGCTCGTGGGCCGGGAAACCTTGCCGTGGCGGCGCCTTGCTCATCGGCGCGGGCATCGCCGGCATGCACTACACGGGCATGGCCGCGCTGCAGATGTCGCCGGGCATCCGCTACATCCCGTCCTTGTTCATCCTGTCCATCGTGGTCGCGGTCCTGGCCTCCGGCACGGCGCTGTGGGTCGCATTCAACCTGCGGCGGGAGTCGATCTGGGTGCGGCCCCTGCGCGCGGGCGCCGCTGTCATCATGGGCGTTGCCATCGTCGGGATGCATTACACCGGCATGGCGGCTGCGGAGTTCCCGCTTGGCAGCATTTGCGGGGCGGCGCGCGACGGGATGGATACGGGATGGCTGGCGGTGGTGATCATCGTCGTCACGCTGGCAGTGCTTGCCATTGCCCTGATCACCTCGGTGCTCGACGTGCGCATGGAGGCCCGCACCGCAATGCTGGCGCTCTCGCTGGCCGAGGCTAACCAGGAACTGACCTACCTGGCGCTGCACGACAACCTGACAAAACTCCCCAACCGGGTCTTGCTGGAAGACCGGCTAGACCGGGCGATCCAGGAAGCCGCGCAGAAGAACACCCGCTTCGCCATGATGTTCATGGACCTGGACGGCTTCAAGGCGGTGAACGACGCCTATGGCCATCCCGTTGGCGACCAGTTGCTGGTCGAGGTTGCGCGGCGCATCGGGGCCGCCGTGGGCGCGCAGGACACCATTACCAGGCTGGGCGGCGACGAGTTCGTGCTGCTGGCCAGCGTCGGCGAGCCGGCGGACGCGGCAACCCTCGCCGAGAAGGTGTTGACGGCCATTCGCGAGCCCTTCCAGGTTGCCGGCCGCGAGTTGCGCGTCTCCACCAGCATCGGCATTGCCATGTACCCCGGCGACGGTACACTCCAGCACGACTTGCTGACCAACGCCGACGCGGCGATGTATCACGCGAAAGCGCTGGGCCGCAACACCATCTGTTTTTTCGAGGCGTCGATGAACGCCAACGTGCACGAGCAGCTGCAACTGGTGCAGGACCTGCGCCTGGCACTGGAGCGCAGGGAACTGATCCTGCAATACCAGCCCAAGCTCACCGCGCCCAGCGGGCCGGTGGTCGGCGTGGAAGCACTGGTGCGCTGGGCGCATCCCACGCGCGGCCTGATTGCCCCGGACCAGTTCATTCCCCAGGCCGAAAAGACCGGCCTGATCGTGCCGATGGGGAACTGGATCCTGGACGAAGCCTGCCGGCAGATGCGGGAGTGGCGCGATGCGGGCCATCCGCATTGGAGCGTGGCAGTCAACCTGTCGGCCCTGCAGTTCCGGCATGCCAGCCTGATCAAGACAGTGCGGGATACCCTGGCGCGGCACGCGCTGGAGCCAGGCTGCCTGACGCTCGAAGTCACCGAATCGACAGCGATGCGCGACGCCAATGCCAGCCTGCAGATCCTGAAGCAGCTTCACGACATGGGCGTGCGCATCTCGATCGACGACTTTGGCACCGGTTATTCCAGCCTGCTGTACCTCAAGCGGCTGCCGGCCAGCGAGCTGAAGATCGATCGCGGCTTTATCCGGGATCTCGCCCGCGACACGGAAGATGCGGCGATCGTCTCGGCCATCGTGGCGCTTGGCCGCACGCTGAACCTGGACATCGTCGCGGAAGGGGTGGAGACGGCCAAGCAGCAGGAATTCCTGACGCGGCTGGGCTGCGATTCGCTACAGGGCTTCCTGCTGGGACGGCCGATGTCCGCGGAGACGCTGATCGCGTCGCTCGCCGGCAACGATGAGCTGGCGGACGCCGCGTAACCGCCAAAGCGCATAACCACATAGAGGCCAGCAGCAAGCCTCAGGCCGCGTTGTGGCTCGTCAGGTACTTGACCAGGCCATCGATGCCGCTGCGCGCCACGATGTCGGCGAACTGCTGCCGGTAGATCTCGATCAGCCAGGCACCGCTCATATTGATGTCATAGATGGCCCAGCCCGCGGGGCCGCGCTGCAGGCGGTAATCGATCTGCACCACGTCCCCTTTGTTGATCATGCTGGTCTCCACCACCACGTCATTGCCGCTGGTACGTGGCGGCTTATAGCGGAACTTCAGTGCCTGGTCACGCACTTGCGACAGGGACAACGCGTAGCTGCGTACGAGCAACGTCTCGAACTGCTCGTAAAGTTGCTTTTGCTGCTCAGGCGAGGCGTTGCGCCAAGCGTTTCCCACGGCAAGCCGCGTGGTGTGCCGGAAATCGGTATAGGGCAGGAACTGCTTGCGCACCACGGCCGTGATCTTGTCGAGATCGCCGCTGCGGGTGTCAGGATTGGCCTGGATGGTGCCGAGCACGCCCTCGACGGCGGCGCGGACCATGCGGTCCGGCGAGGAGCGGTCGACGCTGGCGGCGGCGGGCGCCGCGTCGGGGCCGGCAGCCGCTGCGCTCCCCGGCACGGCTGCGCCGAAGACAAGCACAGCCAGGACTGCAACGGCTGTGCCACCGGAACTGGCAAGGGCAAGGCGGAAATGGCGACGCATCGCAATGCTCCTCCGCAAGGGTTGGCTGGATGCGGCTGCGCCGCATCCATTACCCCATGCTAGTGCTTTGCCCGCAAAAACAAAATAGCGATCACAAATGGCGATGACGCCGGGCGGCGCGATTACTGCGTCAGTTCCTTAAAGCCCTGCAGCAAACGATCGATGTCATCCAGCTGGATATTCCCCATCGTGGAAATACGGAACAGCTCTGCCGAGAGCCCGCCCTGCCCCGCGTAAATGACAAAACCGCGTTCCTTCAGGCCATCATGCAACTGCGCGTACGTCAGGCCGGCCGGCAAACGGTAGGCACGCAGCACCACGGAGGACTGCTCCGACGCCCACAGGGCCGGCATGCCCAGGGCCTCCAGCCCGGCGCGCGCGCGTTCCGCCAGCGCCGCATAGCGCGCGTGGCGGGCGCGCCAGCCGCCCTCGTCCGCCAGTTCGCGCAAGGCTTCCACCAGTGCGTAATAGGCATGCACGGAGGGCGTGAACGGCGTATTGCGCTGGTCCTGCAGCCGCGCCAGGCGCCCCAGATCCAGATAGTAAGTCCGGCTGGCGGCTTGCTCCAGCGCGTTGCGCCGCACAATGACAAAGGACGCGCCGGGCACGCCATGCAGGCATTTGTTGGCCGTGGCCGCCACCGCCGCAATGCTGCCGCCAAAATCGATTGCTTCGGCGCCGAAGCTGCTCACGCCATCGACCAGCAGGCGCACATCGCGCGCGCGGCACAGTGCGTCGAGCGCCTGGAGATCGTTCAGGCGTCCGGTGGTGGTTTCATGGTGGATCACCGCCACGTGGGTGATGGCGCGGTCCGCGTCGAGCGCGGCGGCAATGCGGCCGAGGTCGGGAGCCTGCATCCAGTCGTGCGCGACCACCTCGTGGGCAATGCGGTATTGCGTGGCGATCTGCGTAATGCGCTCGCCGTACACGCCATTCTGCACGATCAGCAGCTTGCCCTGCTCGGGTACCAGCGCGGCAATCATGCTTTCCACCGCCGCCGTGCCGGAACCCGTCATCAGCACCGCGGCCCATTCGGCCGGATCCAGTTCATAGATATCCAGCAGCCGCGCGCGCGCCTCGTCCTGCAGGTCGAAGAATTCGCTTTCGCGATGGCACAGGTCCGGCTGCAACAGGCTCTGGCGCACACGCGCCGACAAGGTCACGGGGCCCGGGTTGAGTAGCAGCATTACTTCTCTCCTTGGTCGGCGCCTTGATCGGCGCCAATATGGCGCGCGAGGCGCGTCTTCACATCGACAGGGGTAATGGTCGGGCGCGGCAGGCCGTCCGGCGTGCCGGCGCGGATCGAAAGCGCCATGAAACGCGGCCCGGCAGCGGGCTCTTGCACCGCGGCAGAGAGCACCTGGTCGAGCGTGCCGAGCTGATCGCCTTCCACCGCCGAGGCATAGCCGCAAGCGGCCGCCACGCCGGCGAACGAGACATTGGGCGACACGGTCGCCTGTCCGCCGGTGGAGTCATGGGCGCCGTTGTCGAGCAGCACGTGCGTTAGGTTAGACGGGCCATAGGCGCCGAGCGTGGCAAACACACCCATGCGCATCAGCGCCGCGCCGTCGCCGTCGACGGCCACCACGTTCAGGTCCGGACGCACGAGGGCAAGGCCCAGTGCGAACGGCGTAAGGCAACCCATCGAGCCCACCATGTACAACTGGTTGGCACGGTCATCCAGCGCGTAGAGTTCGCGTCCGCAGAAGCCGGTGGATGCCAGCACCACGTTCTTGCCGGGGGGCGTATGCGCGATCACGCGCTGCAAGGCTTCGCGGCGCGTGGGCAAGCCGTCCTGCGAAGCGCCCGGCGCCGGCGAAACCGGCGTGCATCTGGGGCGCGGCGCGGGCCGCTCCTGCTGCTTCAACTCATAGGGCGCGACACTGCCCTTCTGCATTACCAGCGCGTACGGACGGCCCGTGGCGTCCATATGCGCCACCGCGCGGTCCAGCGCCGGGCCCACCTCGGCCGCATCGGTCGGGAAGGTTTCCCATGGGATCTCCATGGTGTCGAGCATGGCCGGCGTGACCGGCCCCATCAGCGCGTGCTGCGGCTCATCGGCAACGCCGGGTTGCCCGCGCCAGGTGACGATGAGCAACTGCGGCAGGCGAAAGGTCCAGGTGAGCGAGGTCAGCGGGCTCACCGCGTTGCCCAGGCCGGAGTTCTGCATCATGGTGATGCCGCGCCGTCCACCCTGCGCGCCCAGCGTCACGCCGGCGATCAGTGCCACCGCATCGCCTTCGTTCGCCGCCGATACGTAATGCAGCGACGGATCCTGCAGCACGTAGTTGATAAACGGCGTCAGGTACGAGCACGGCACCCCGGCATACCAGTCGAAACCGCGCGCGCGCGCGGCTTCGACAAACTGTGCCGCTTCGATCATCGGGCTTCCTCTGCATCCGTGCCGCCAACCGCGAACGGCGTCTGCGTGTGCGCGAAGTCGCCGGCACGGCGGAAGTCGTCGAGATCGTTCACGCCGCGCCAGTGGCCGTGCACGTACTTCACTTCGATCTCTTCGCCGGCTGCGACCAGCGCGTTGAGCAGCGCGGGCATGTCCAGCGTGTTGAAATCGTCGCGCGTGCGCAGCTCGGCGAGCAGCTTTTGCAGACGCTCGCGCCCTTCGCCACGCACGTTCAGCAGGCCGATCCAGCGGCCGTGCGGCGCCTGCGCCTGCCCGGCGGCCGGCTCCTGGCCCTTGCTGGACACGTGGCGCAGCAAGACCTTCTGGCCGAACAGGTCGCGGTCGTCCGCCGCGGAGCAATACGCGAAGTCGCGCACGCTCCGGTTAGACTCGGTGGTCAGCGAGGAGTCGACGACGACGCTGAACGGCGCATCGCTCTCCAGCAGGTCGCGCAGGATATAGCTGCGGAACAGCAGGTCGCCGTAGGCGATCACGGTGTCGGTATGCAAGCCATCGGCCGCGCACGCCAGCGAGGCGAGTTCGCCGGTCTGCGCGTACTGCTCGTTGAGCACCAGCTTGATGCCCGCCGTGTCGATGGCCTTGGCCTGGTAGCCGCCGACCACGGTGATATCGTTGATCGACTGTTTCTTGAAGGCATCCACCAGCCAGCGCAGCAGCGGCTTACCGGCCACCGGCAGCATCACCTTCGGCCGGTCCTCCGTGAGAGGCTCAAGCCCGGTGCCGCGGCTGGCCGCCAGCACCACCGCCGCGCCAGGCGCTTGCGAGCCGGACAGGTACATCTTCTCGGCGGCCGAGTATTCGTCGGCATCCTGCAGGCGGAAAATCTCGTTGACGGAGGCGATGCGGTCTTCGACGTTGACCAGCGTTTCGCTGTCGTGGATTTCCTTGGCCACGGCCTGCATCGACGAGGCCGCCACGCGGATCAGGTGGTTGGCCCAGATCACCACGCTGATGCCGGCCTTGCGGAAGACGTCGGTCGGCGTGCTGTAGTACTTGGTCGGCACGATCACCAGCGGGCCACGGCCAGCCCACTCGCGCGCGAACGCCAGGATCTCGTCGGGGCGCGACAGCTTGCTGTGGATCAGGATGGCGTCGGCGCCCGCCTGGCGATAGGCTTCGGCGCGGCGCAGGGCTTCGTCCATGCCCCAGCCGGCGATCAGGGCTTCCACGCGGGCAACGATGGAGAAGTTGTCGTCCGACTGCGAATCCTTGCCGGCCTTGATCTTGCCGCAGAACTCGTCGATCTCGGCGAGCGGCTGGCGCTCGCCATCGATAAAGCTGTTGGTCTTGGGGAACTGCTTGTCCTCGATGCAGACGCCGGCAATGCCGCGCTGCTCGAGTTTGCGCACCAGGCGGCGCACATTGTTGAAGTTGCCGTAGCCGGTGTCGCCGTCCAGCAGGATCGGCAGGTCGCTGGCATCGGCCATGAATTCCAGCGTGTCGACGACCTGGGTCCAGCTGGCTTCGTTGTTGTCGCGTACGCCGTACTGGGCCGAGATGGCCAGGCCGGAGCCCCAGATGGCCTTGAAACCGGCTTCGCGCACGATCCGGGCGGACAGCCCGTTGTGCGCTTCCATCATGAATTCCAGCTCGTTGCCAACGATCATCTGGCGCAGGCGTGCAGTGCGCGTGGCAGTCGAGAAAATCGGGTCAATCGCGTTCACTGTGCTACCCCCACAATCGGCTGAAGTTCAGGCAGGACTTCGTCGCGCGCACGCGCGACATCGTTCGGAAAATCGATCTCGATCCACGGAGCGCCGCTCACGTCGGCAATATCGAACACATGGCCGCCTTCGAGCAGCAGGTCGCGCACCGCTTCTTCGTGCGGCATGTTCGAGCGGCCGCTATCGACATAGCCCTGGACGATCTGCGCCAGGCGGCGCGCGGTCTGCTCCTGGAAGCGGAAGAACCCGACCGACTCGCCAATGGTGTCGTACTCCAGGCCAACCGCGAGCTGCTTGCGCAGCTCCACCGGAATGCCGTTCTTCACGCACAGCTTGACCGGCTCGTCGCCGGCTTCGAAATCGCGGTCGATCAGCAGGCGGTTGGTGGTGTCGCCGGCCACCAGGGCGCTGAGGATGCGCTCGTCGTACAGCACGTCGGCATCCATCAGCAGGACGTCGCCGCCGCGCGTAAGCGCATCGGCCACCGTATGCACGGTCAGCACGCTGCCCAGGTCGTAGCGGGAGTTCAGCACGATTTCCGGGTAGGGGTCGCGCCCGAGCCGGTCGAGCTCGGCTTCCACGTGTTCCGGCTGGAAACCCAACGCCAGCACGATCTCGTCCACACCCGCCGCATCCAGCATGCGCAAATGCCGCTCCAGCAGGGTGACACCGTCAAAACGCAGCAGGCACTTCGGGAACTGCTCCCCGGGCTGTTGCTGTAGTCGCAGGCCAAGGCCCGCGGCAAGGATGATTGCTCGCATTCGTTCTCCGCACCCATGCAAATTGCATCAATCAATCGGCAGCGTGCGGCCGGCCCGCTGAATCACTGAAACCGCCTGGTGCCTGGCCTGGCTTGCGCACGCGCCGCGGCGCCGCCAGGTCCTTCACCGTCTATTTCAGGGACTCGGCAGGCATGGCCGCACGCCGCCGCTGGAATTTCCGTTCACTCAAATGTAAATACAGCAGGCCCGGCGCGCCGAGCCCGATCTCGCGGGCGCGCTTGGCCAGCGACAGCGCCAGCGCCGCCTCGGGCGGCAGGCCGACGATGGGGGCCAGCAGCAGGTAGCCGCCTTCCTGCGCACCCAGCGAGCCGGGAATGGCGAACGCCGCGCCGCGAATGGCCTGCCCGACGCTCTCAAGCAGCAAGGCGTCGAGCCAGCTGACCGGATGCCCCAGGAAATGCAGCGCCAGCCAGACTTCGCCGGTGCCGACCAGCCAGCCGGCCAGGCTCAGCGCGAAGGTGCCCGCCACCTTGCGGCGGTCGCGGTACATGCCATGCACGGCCGCGTCCACGGCATCGGCGCGCATCGTCAGCCCGGACCAGTCGCGCTTGCCAAACAGCTTCGACAGCACGCGCAGGACCCGGCCGAACAAACCCCGCTTCTGGATGACGTAGAACGCCACGATGCACAGCGCCAGCACAGCCGTGACAATCAGGGTCGGCGTGCGCAGGTCCGAGAGCGCATCTTGCCCGCCGCGCCCGCCGTGTCCACCGTACAAGGCAAACAGCGCCAGGCCGATAAACGCGAACACCATCTGCGCGAGCGCCTGCATGGTGGTGCTGACCGTAATGGCGGCGGCGGCGTCGCGCATGCGCGTGCCGCGCTGCGCCAGGTAGCGCACCATCAGCACCGGCCCGCCGATCTGCCCGACGGGCAGCAGGCTGTTCACGGACTCGCCCGCCCAGCGCGCCAGCAGTGCGTTGCACATGGTGCCGCGCCCGGCCCGGCGGTCGAACAAGACGAAGATGGCGCCGGCGTCCAGCGCCAGCGGCAGCAGGTGGAATGCAGCGACAAGCGCCAGGCCCCAGCCTGCGGACATCAGCGTCGACGCGACGGAGCCGAATCCTTGCCAGGCGAGCAGCGCGACAAACAGCGCCGCGCCGATCGACAGCAGGAAGATGGCGGCACGGGTCATGCGCGGGGTTTCTGGCCTGGCGCCAGTCTCTTGAATACCTGCTTGAAGCCAAAATAGGCGATCGCGTCCTTCATATTGGAGATGAAGCGCAGCCACGGGCGCATGCCCGGATCGGTGACGTACTCAAACGTCAGCGACACCCGCATCTCGTTGGCGCCGGCCGGCGTAATGCGGTGGCGCAGCTTGTCGCCGTCGAAGAACACCAGGCCGCCGGGGATGGTTTGCACCGAACCGGGCTCGTCGGGCACATCCGCATTGCGGGTGTGCAGTTCGTAATCGAGGCGGCAGGAGGATTCTTCGATCACGCCCAGCAGCAGCGTGTAGCGGCGGCCATCGTAATAAGAGGTGTCGTAATGCCAGCCGATGTGATCGCCGGGACGCGTGTAGTAATAGAGCGCGTAGGCATGCGGGTCGGTGTCCGGGGACAGCAGCAGCTTTTCGCCGCACATCTGCTCCAGCCAGCCGATCAGCGCCTTCGACCGATACAGTTCGGCGATAAACGGGGCGAGTTCGTCGATCGTGTGGCGGCTGACGCTGCCGCCCTGCTTGTGGCCGGGCAGGTAGTTGCGGTTGATCTTGGGCACCAGCGCGCGGGCGCTGGCGACCAGTTGCGCGGTGACTTCCGGCGCCAGGAATTCCTCCAGGTGCAGGAAGGCGTCCTGGCGCTCGAAATCGGCGCGCAGCTTCACGTTGTCCAGCATGGCGGTACGGCTGGCCACCGCGGAGTCGGGATCGGGCGTGCCGGTTGGCGTGGCCGGCGTCGGGCGTGGCGAAACCGTTGCGGCGGCCTGGACGGAAGGGGCGTCCAGCGTGATGTCGTTGGTAGCTTGCTCGCTCATCGGGTTCCTCGGATCTTCGTCGAAGTCGGAGCCGTGACCGGCCGGGGGCGCCGCATGACGCGCCAGTAGTCGAAGACGACCCATGCCGCGAATAGCGGCGCGCCGATCGACGCCGCCGTCAGGAACGGCGCGATGCCGCTGGTCAGCGTCACCAGCGGGAGCAGGTAAAGCACGTCTTCGGTCTCGAATCCCCCGGCAGATGCCTGCTTCGTCCCGCTTTTCCCCACGCGCTCTTCAATGCGCATGCGGAGAAAGAAGATCAGCGCCACGGCCACGCCCGCCAGCGTGCCTTGCAGCACCGGCGACAGCGCCCCATTTGAGGCCTGCTCCGAAATAGCCACGCCCATGCCCACGAACAGCAGCACCGTAATCAGGGCATCGCTCGCCAGGTCATAAAAATGGCCTATCTTGCTGGATTTGCCGCTAATTCTCGCCAACTCGCCGTCCGTATGGTCAACGAAGTTGGAGATCACGATCAGCAGGGCCCCGTAATTCGTCCACGCATAACCGCCCTGCATCAGGCAGGCAACACCGGCCAGGCCAATCAGCAGCCGCAACGTGGTCAGGTGGTTAGGGGTGATCCAGGAGTCCTTGAGCGGGCGCACAAGCGCGCGCGCCAGACGGGCGTCCCAGGTACGTGGAGCGGGAGGCTCGCCGCGAGAATTCTTTGGATTGTTGTTCATCTGGAAAAAGGTCCACCGGCAGGAAAGCTGCCACACGGCTGGCATACTAGCGCCAGCTCCCGCGCCTTGCATTGCGGGAACTCAACGACCAGGCCGGCCGGATCGCTTTACAGGGATACCGCCAGTCAAACCGCTATGGTAAGCGATGTGACCCGCAACAGTACGCGCGCGGTGCCGGATTGACAAGTCCGGGCGCGCTTGCCGGCACTGCGCTGCACCTTCATCGGCTTGCCTGCAAGCGGCCGGCGACCGGCATGGAGCAGGCGCCGGCAACAAGATAAACCGGCGCGGAGTGCGATGCCTGGCGTCACGGTACGTTGCCTTCACTTGCCGGCGCCACGGCTGCATCCTGCGCGGACGTGGAAGCGCCGGCTGCCGGCATATCCCGCACGCGCGGCGCGCCTGTCAAGGCCTCGACAGGCGCACTCGCCGGCGAACTTGCGGATACCGGCCCCGGCACGGCATCCGCAAATTCCCGCCCCAAGGGCGCGCTGGCGCCACCGGGCGGCAAGGCCGTTGGCGGTGCCGCCGCCACCGCGCTGGCCTCCATTGCAGGCTCCGGCGCCTGCGCCGAGTGTGCCGGGCGCCTGGGCGCGGGCGGGGCTTCAGGCTTCGAGGCCGTCCCGAAGAAGCGCTGGTACCAGCCGCGTATGGTCCAGCCCAGCGCCTCGAACAAGCCGGTCTCTTCGTGCTTCACAAAGCGGACGTTCGGGTCGATCACGCGGGCCCGGAGCGAACGCTGGAAGAAGTCGCCCACCATGGGCAGCGCGCTGTGCGCGCCCTGCCCCCAGTAGTCGCTGCGCAGCGTCACCCGGCTGTCGTTGAACCCGACCCAGGCGCCGGCCACCAGTTGCGGATGCATCAGGATGAACCAGCCGTCGGCGTTGTCCTGCGTGGTGCCGGTCTTGCCGGCCACATCCGCGCGGATGCCGAAGCGCGTGCGGATGCTTGTGCCCGTGCCCCGGTCGATCACGCCGCGCATGACATCCAGCAGCGTCTGCACCGTGGCGACGGGCAGCGCCTGCTCGGGCGACGCCGGGCGGAACGTCTCCAGCACCTCGCCCTTGCGGTCTTCGATGCGGGTGACCATCACCGGCTCCAGGTAAGCACCCTGGTTGGCTATGGTGCCGTAGGCGGAGACCATCTCCTTCAGTGTCACCGGGCTGGTGCCCAGCGCCAGCGAGGGTACGGTGTCGAGACGGCTCTGCCGCACGCCCATGGCGCGGGCCAGCCTGGCCACCTTGGCCGGGCCCACACGCTGCATCAACTGCGCGGTGATCGTGTTCTTGGAATACACCAGGCCGTCGCGCAGGCTCATGGCGCGCCCGCTCGGGGGGCCATCGTCGGAAGGCCGCCAGACCTCGCCGCCGGCTAGGGGGATCTCCACCGCCTGGTCGACGAAGGTATCGTCGGGACTGGCGCCTTGCTCAAACGCCGCGCCATAGACAAACGGCTTGAACGTGGAGCCCGGCTGGCGCTGTGCCTGCTGCACGTGGTCGAAGGCATCCTGGCTGAAATCGCGGCTGCCGACCCAGGCCTTGATCTCGCCGCTGCGCGGGTCCAGCGCGAGGAAACCGGCCTGGATGCGGGTCTTCGACTGCCGCAGCGCCTGCATGAAGGCACCGTCGGCCAACAGCTGCTTCATGGCCGCCTCGGGGGTCAGCCCGGATTCCCGCGCCGCCCGGTACTCCGGCGTCTCGCGCACGAAGGCCTGCACCAGCTCCTTGTTGGCAGCCCAGCCCGAGCGCGGCGCCCACGCTGCATTCGCTATGCCCTGCAACTGGTTGCCCTGGCGCGCCACAGCCTGGTTGGCCATCGCCTGCAGGCGCGAATCGATGGTGGTGTGTACCACCAGCCCGTCGGTGTAGATGTTGTAGTCGTTGCGGTCCGCCCAGGTGATCAGCCATTTGCGCAACTGCTGCGCGAAGTGCGGCGCCGGCCCCGGCGGCTCGGTCTGGCGCTCGAAGTCGATGCGCAGCGGCCGCTTCTTCAGTGCCTCGTACTTCGCCGGATCCAGCTTCTGGTACTTGACCATCTGCGCCAGCACAGTATTGCGCCGCTGCACGGCACGCTCGGGATTGATGACCGGGTTGTAATAGCTGTTGCCCTTGAGCATGCCAATCAGCGTGGCGCTCTCCAGTACATCCAGCTTGCCGGCGGATTTGTCGAAGTAAGTACGCGCCGCCATCTCGATGCCGTACGCGTTGTACAGGAACGGCACCGTGTTGAGATAGGTTTCGAGGATCTCGTCCTTGGTATAGAGCGCCTCGATCTTCAGCGCGGTAATCGCTTCCTTGAGCTTGCGCGTGAGCGTGGGCGCACGGCCGATCTCATCGGGGTAGAGATTGCGGGCAAGCTGCTGGGTAATGGTGGAGCCACCCTGCCGGTTGCCGGAAAAGGTATGCAGCGCTGCCGAACCCATGCGCCGCCAGTCCAGGCCGAAGTGCTGGTAGAAGCGGTGATCCTCGGTGGCGATCAGCGCTGTCGTCACATTGGGCGAGATGTCAGCCAGCCGGACCCAGTCGCGGTTGGCCCATTTGAACACCGCCAGCTCCTTGCCGTCCGCCGAGAGCACTTGCGCAGGCTGGTCCGACTTGGCCTTGCGGATATCGCTGATGCCCGGCGTGAACGGGATCAACACCAGCACATACAGCATGAACAGCGCCGGCACGGCAGCCAGCGCCTTGAGGACACCGCGCCGCGTAGGGCGCCGCAGGCGGGCAAGCCGCTCGGCGGCGAGGGTCTTGATCTGGGCCAGGTTCATGAAGCAAGCAACATCGGAGTCACATTCCGGCGCAACGCACTGGCACACCGTCGATGGAAAGGCCTGCATCCTACCAAAATCGCTTCGGACTTCCTTCACCGGTGCGTTCCACGCGCCGCCCGGTGCCCGGCGGCCTTCGTCCCAAAGTGATTGCGTGCCAACGCGCAGTCACTTATCCTCCATCTCATGAACCGCGTGCAAACCCCTTCGATTATTCACACCATCCCTGGGATGGTGGGTTAGCGCGTGGCCTGAGCACACAAAGCAACCCGCCCCGTGAGGCGGGTTTTTTGTTTCCGTCTCCCGGGGCTTTCATCGCCAAGGAGACTGAGATGCGGCCACACAACCCCGGCCCCGTTCCCACGTCGCAACCACCCGCCATCCTTTATATGGTCTGCGGCAAGATCGGCGCAGGAAAATCGACGCTGGCGAAGCAGCTCGCGGCCCGTCCGGCGACTGTGCTGATCAGCGAGGACGACTGGCTGTCGCACCTCTACCCTGGGGAAATCCGGGCGATCTCCGATTATGTCCGCTGCGCCGGCAGGCTGCGAGACGCCATGACCAGCCACATCGAGGCGCTGCTGCTGGCGGGCATGTCGGTCGTGCTCGATTTCCCCGCCAACACGCCGGCCAGCCGAAGTTGGGCCAGGGCCATATTCGAGCAGGCGGGCGCATCGCATCAGCTCCACTATCTCGATGTGCCGGGCACCGTGTGCAAGGCACGCCTGCGCGCCCGCAATGCCAGCGGCACGCATGCGTTCGAGACCAGCGATGCGCAGTTCGATGAAATCACCCGATACTTCGTTGCGCCATCGGAGGGCGAGGGTTTCCACGTGATCCGGCATGAACCTGCGGCCGAAGCCGCTGAAGCCGCTGCTGGCTTGGCGCCGTCATCCTGATCCGGGGCAGCATCGCCGTGGTGAGATGCCTGTTCCGGCACCGGCACGCGCGGCTGGCGCGATGGGCCACGCGTACCAAGCTTCTCACGCCGCCCGTTCATTCAAAATAATTCAATAACTGGTTGATATTGTTCCCGCCATCTGTGCCGGCCGACGCCTAGACTTGCTTCACCGGCCCAGCAATCAAACGATCAACGCGATGCAGGCCACATTCAAATATTTCAAATTTCTTTGAGGCCCACATCATGAATGCCAACGCTACCCAGATCGCCATCGTCTACCACAGCGGCTACGGCCACACCGCCAAGCAGGCACAGGCGGTCGCGCGCGGCGCCGCCAGCGTCGATGGCGTGGAAAGCCTGCTGGTCAGTGTCGACGACATCGACCAGCACTGGGACACGCTAGAGAACGTGGACGGCATCATCTTCGGCGCGCCCACCTACATGGGCAGCGCATCGGCGCAGTTCAAGGGCTTTATGGACGCCACCTCGCGCAATGTCTTCGCCAAGGGCGGCAAGTGGGCCAACAAGGTGGCTGCGGGCTTCACCAACTCGGCATCGCGTTCGGGCGACAAGCTGGCCACGCTGCAGCAGATCTCGATCTTCGCCGCGCAGCACGGCATGCACTGGGTCAACCTTGGCCTTCCGCCGGGACACAACAACTCGAAGTCGACCGAGGATTCGCTGAATCGCCACGGTTTCTTCCTGGGCGCGGCGGCGCAGTCGAACGCTGACGAAAGCTCGGATGTGGTGCCCCCGCTGGCGGACCTGCGCACGGCCGAGCACCTGGGTGCGCGCGTCGCGGAAGTGGCACAGCAACTGGCGGCTGGCCGGCAGGCGCTGGCGACGTTGAAGAAGGCGGCCTGAGGCGCTTCCCGCAAGTCCGCTCCGCGCGATTGAATCGTTTCATGCCCATGCTACACAGCCGGCACCAGGAAACGACGACATCCGCGGAGGCCCATGAAGAAGACCACTGAAGCGCAGCGCAAGCCGACCCTGAAGGATCTGGCCGAGCAAGCGGGCGTTTCGGTGGGCACCGCATCCAATGCGATGGCGGGACGCGGCGGGCCCTCCGCCGAGACCGTCACGCACGTGGTCGAGGTCGCGCGCAAGATCGGCTACGTCACCAACGCCGCCGCCCGCAGCCGGCACTCGCGGCGCACCCGGCTGGTGGCCTGCCTGGTGCCGGAGATCACCAACCGCTTCTATGGCGTCATCGTACGCGCGGCCGAACACGTGCTGCGCGACGCCGGCTAACTCTTGCTGCTGGTGGACACGCATAACGACACCGAGCTGCTGCTCGACGTTACCCGCGTCGGCGTCGACGGCGTGCTGTTTGCTCCCGGCTCCGAAAGCTCGGCCAAGCTGCAGCAGCAGATCGCGCAAATCGATGCGCCGCTAGTGATCCTCGACCGCGATATCGCCCCGGACCGCCCTGGCGTGAAGGTGGACCACGACCAGAAGGCGAAGTTGCGCTCGCTGGGGCTGGCGGCTGGGTATAGGGCACTCCCCAGCCACGGGATCACGGTGGAGGTATCGCCACCTCGCCACATCGCCACGGCGCCGGCACCTGGCCGGCCCAGCCTTGTTCTATGTTGCCGCGTGGTCTAGCGTTACAGCAGCCGAGCCACATCGCCGCGAGGCAGTGAATGGGGAGCACGGATGCAAACGCCCGCTACGACACATCAGCACCGCTCGGCACCGCCGCGCCTGACGCCCGACCTGGTGGGGCGCATTGCGCGTAAGGTCGAGGACGCCGGGCCCGCCCCTGGCGTCGTCGTCCACAACGAGGCCGACTACGACGCATCCCTGGATACACTATTGGCCGCCGGTGCGTGGCACGGCCAGGACGTCTGGCTGTTCGCCTATGGCTCGCTGCTGTGGAACCCGGGCTTTGAGGTTGACGAACAGATGCCAGCCACCCTGCACGGCTGGCATCGTGCCTTCTGCATTCGGCTCACACGGTTTCGCGGTACGCCCGAACAGCCCGGGCTGATGATGTCGCTGGTACCGGGTGGCAGTTGCCGTGGCGCGCTGTATCGAATCGCCGGGGACCGGGCCATGAAGGTCCTCCGCATCCTTTGGAGACGGGAGATGACTGTCAAGCCGCCCACCAGCCCACCCCGATGGGTGACCGCCAGGGCGGGACAGACCCCCGTGCGCGCCATCGTCTTTGCCGCCGATCGCAAGGGCCGCAATTTTGTCGGTGGCGTGACCAACGAGGAAATCGCAAGCGTGCTGAGCAAGGCAGTCGGCCATTGGGGATCCGGTGCCGAGTACCTGATGCAGACCGTTGATCACCTGGAGCGCCTTGGCATCCGGGATGCCAGCCTCTGGAACCTGCAGCGGCTTGTCGCCAGAAACCTGGCCGATCTTCTAGCCACCGGCACGCAGTCTGGCGCGGGACACCGCGAGTAGCCACGCCGTTCGCCAGTCTGTCAGGCAGGTTCATGGCCAGATACCAACGCCATCGTTTCAGTATTTTTAAAATTACGGAAACGATGGCTGAAAGTGGCATGAGCGCTCCTTCTTGCGTCCGCGATGTCACATCGGATATCGCGGAGAAATCTGCCGGAGCCCCGCCACCGGCTGCAAAGGCCTACATCGGTTCAAGCACCGAGAGGATGTTGCCCGCCGGATCCTTGAACCACGCAATGACAGGGCCGCCGCTGTCCCGGCAGACCCCGCGTTCGTCGGTCTTCAGTCCAGGCAGGTCGTAGATCTCGAACCGCACGCCGCGCTTGCCCAGTTGTTCCACGGCGCGGTCCACGCTTTCCACGGGAAAATTCAGCACGGTAAACGTGGCGGGAGAATGGTTTGCCTTGGGATAGAGCAACACGTTGTTGCCGCCAGCAAGGTACAGCGTCAGCACGCCCCCGGTCTTTGTCACTTCCAGGCCCAGCGTTCCACCATAGAAGTCCGTCGCTTTTGCGATGTCGTCGACCGAGAATCCGCTGAATGCATGACTGTCGCGCAACATGGATCGCTCCTTGAGATGACTTCGGCATGCGCAGGTCCCGCCCACTCCGGCCTGCGAGCCTATGGCCCAGTATT
This sequence comes from Burkholderiaceae bacterium 16, assembly GCA_000955785.1. GTDB lineage: Bacteria > Pseudomonadota > Gammaproteobacteria > Burkholderiales > Burkholderiaceae > Cupriavidus. The sequence goes on along the minus strand of JYOD01000017.1, from coordinate 141,010 downwards.
GTTCATCGTGGCGGGGGACTCAAGCCGGCAACGCTGCGGCATGCACAGCGGGATGAATCCGTCCCCGGACATGGTGCATGTCCCGCACAAAGTGCGCGCTTTCGAGCAACAAGCGCCTGCTCTATGCTTGGTGTTGAAGGGCTTAGCGGCATGGGCATGCTGCCGCGCGGCCGCGGGTGAATGACCGATTCCCTCGATGCATAGCCGGAGAGATCAATGCACGCCCTGATCTTTTGTTCCGTGCAATTCCTGCTCGCGGTCACGTGGACGCTATACCTTGCGTTTCTTCCGCAACTGGCGGCGCAGGCGGGCATTCCCCGGGAACATGCCGCCTGGATCCTGTTGATGGACCAGGTGATCTTTGTCGCCATGGATTGCGCGCTGGGCATTGCCGCGGATCGTGTCGCGAATGCGATGCGGCATCTTGGCGGGTGGATACTGGCCATGACCGTGGCTTCGTGCGCCGCGTTTGTCCTGCTGCCGCACGCAACTTCACCAGTGCTCCTGATTGGCCTGACCGCGGTGTGGGCTGCGACATCTTCGGCGCTGCGCGCGCCGCCCATGGTGATCATCAGCAGGAGCATGAAGACATCGGCCACGCCGTTTTTTGTGGCGTGCTCCTTTCTCGGCCTTGGCATCGCCGCCGCGCTGGCGCCCACGCTTACTGTCTGGCTGCGAGGTATATCGCCGACCTTGCCCTTTGTCGTTGCAAGCGCGGGCCTCGTCGTTGCTGTCGCAGCGCTACGCTGGGCCGAGACATTGCCTGCGCCCCTTGTTGACGATGCAGGAATGACAGCACGGGGCGCTGGGCGTGCGCGGATGATCTGGCTGTTCTTTGCTGCCGTCTGGTCCCTGGCGCTGGGATTTCAGATCCACACAACCGTCAACTCGGCGCCGGCATACCTGAAGTTCATGCCGGCGCCCGATCTGGTGCGCGTCATGCCGGCATTCTGGATCGGCTTTGCGCTGTGCGTGCTGTTGCCGGGAACCGCAGTCTTCAGGCGCCTCCCGGCCTATGTTCTGCTGTTGGCAGCCACCGCGCTTGGCGCGCTAGCCCTGTTCGGATTCGCGTCGGCGGCTTCGCTTGCCGGGATCCTGGCCATGCAATGCGTAGCAGGCGGGCTGTGGGGGGCGATCTTCGGCTCCGCTGCGAACGCCGCCATCGATGCAGGCCATGTCGGGCGTGAAGGCTGCTTCACCGGACTGGTGTTCGCGCTGTCCGCGCTCGCTGCGTTCACACGGATTGCCATCGTCGCGTCAGGGGCCAGCAAGCATCCGGAGATAGCGGCCCTGTTGCCCTGGTTGCCGCCGCTTGCCTGGAGCGTAGCTGCGATACTGCTGGCGCTGTTTGTCGCGCACAACCTTGCCTACCTCGCGGGGCGGATGCACGCGACGCGCTGCGCGGCCGATTCCGGATAGGCCGGGATCCAGCCCTCGCCAGGCCCGCATGCGCGGATCTGGCGAGGTGCTGGCGTGGCGGGTGCTGCCAGCCACTCACGTATTGGCGCCGTCGGTGTAGACGTCGAAGCTGCGCGAAGGCTCGGCCGATACGCCCCTGCGGTCCATGCCCGAGACCATGCGTCCGCCGTCGGTGTACGGGTCGACCATGCGAGCGCCGTCACTGAAGGTGTCGAACTTGCCGGTACGGCCACCGTCGGTGAACGCGTCGGTCTTGCCAACGCGGAAGTTGTAGCCGTATTTGTCACCGGAGACGGTACTGTCCCGCGGGCCAGAGGCGTAGGCGGTGCCTCCCAGGAGAGCGGCGGCAATTGCGGCGGCGGTGATGGCGGTACAGGCGGATTTGCGATTCATGATGTGCTCCTTTGAAGTGGGGGACGAACGCCGCGAAAGGCGCTCTACCTTCCCACAGAGCACACGCCATGCCATAGGCGTGAAGCCACGCGGTGTGCGCGGAGGAGCCCAAAACGGGGAGCAAATGATGGTGCGCGGCCAACACCCGGCTGAACGCGTCAGTCGTGGCCCAACACCCTGCGCGGATGGCCTTTTGGTGGCCGATGGCAAAAATACTGTCAAGCTCCCCGTGTGCGCCTGCGCGCCGGCTGCGCTATCGATTCTGGCTTGCCGTCTCGCCCGCTTCGGAGCGCTGGAGGGCGCGGCCGCATTTTTTCAGCAGCCTCCGGGGCGATTGCTCCTCGTGGAGCTCCTTCGCGGCAGCAGCCAGTATCTCTGGCAGAGCGGGGGCGCGCGCCGCCTCGGCCATGGCTTGCCGGTCCCCGGCGCCCAGCTTGCCAAGTTCCGTCTGCAGGGCTGCCGTGTAGCGAGCCGCATTCGTGGGATCCAGCTTCGCGCACGCCATCGGGAAGGCAACGATGGAGGCGTACATCGCCACCTTGAATTCCGGCGTCAAGGGGCCGCAGGACGCGTCGGGTGGGCACTGTGCCGTGGCGAAGCTGCTTGCCGAATGCAGTATCAAAAACATGACGCCGGCTGGCTTTCTGTACATGCCGGTAGCTAGTCCTTATGCCGGCACGCTCACCGCGTCCCTGAGCGGCAACCAGATTTCCACCGTGCCGGTTCCCGCGACAGGATCGAAGTCCGCGCTATAGCGCTCGAAATCGGGAGCATGCCCCGACTGGAAGCCTGACGCCGGCAGCCACGTTTGCCAGATGCTGCGGCAGGTCACGTGCAGCGTCGAGATATCGCCAGCATGCTCGAACACGGCATAGCGCTGCGGGTCGACCTTGATGCAGCGAAAGGACGGTGGCAGCCCGTCCGGGCTCTGCACCTCGACACCGGCGACATACTCGAAGCTGCCGTCCTTCCCGGGATTGCAGCACAAGCCGTAGGTGATCCAGCCCACCTGGCCCGGGACCTGTCCGATATAGGGAATGAACGTCTGCCAGAGTGCGGGGATGCCCGCGTGCGTGTCCGGCGTGAAACGGCCACTGAGTCCGGCTACCCATAGCGTCGGGCCGGTTTCGAAACGTGGCGAAGGGAGATCGGCGACTTTCGGTTCTTGCATGCGTACAGGCTCCGTCAAGGCAATACTCAAGGAACGTCTCAAGGAACGACTATGGTCGACGCACGACAAGCGCTGCGCCGGGCATCACCGGAACCAGCCCGACAGCGCCCGCGGCGTCCCCCGTCAAGGCTTGGCCAGCAGCCTGATCAGGCCTTCGATCTCGCTCGCGCACGCCGTGGCCGCGCGCAGCTCGGCGGCCCGGTAGAGCCGGATCACTTCCTCGCCGACCGGGGTCAGCACAGTGCCGCCACCCTGCGCGCCGCCATGCTCGGAATCGACCGCCGGCTGATTCAGGGAACGATTGATCTCGTTGAGCAGATCCCAGGCCCGCTTGTAGGACATTTCCAGGCGCCTGGCCGCGGCGGAAATGGAGCCGCATTCACGGATCGCTTCAAGCAGCGCGATCTTGCCGGGGCCAATGGCAATCGTATCGCCCAGCATGACGCGCATGCGAAACAGTGCCTGCGGCGTATCCGGGCTGACCGAGGTTCGGGAGCGAGCAAGTTTGACCATGGCGGCATGGTACCCCGGCGAGGCACTCCGGAGGAATACGCGTGCCCGCCGAGTCCATGCCGTCAGGGCTGAGAACTCGCCGGCACTACGCACCGTTATATTCAATGGTATATTTCGATGACCGGCAAGGGAAATCGGGGCTGCTCTGCGTCGCGGTACGGCAATGCCCGCTCCCGCCAGTTCTTCTCCGACGCGAGGTACGCATGCACACGCCCCCGTTTCGCCTTGCACGCGCGAACGGCATCGGCGCCGCCCTTGGCGACGAGCCATCGCCGGCGGCCGGATGCTGCGCGCCGGCCGAACCGCAAAGCCACGCCGGCCGGCGGCGCGTCCGCCTGGCGGAGCTGGATTCTCATCTGCATTGCTCGGTGATCGGCACCTGCATGACAACCAGCGAGTTGCGCAAGCTGGTGCCGCGCTTTACCTCGCTGGACCGGCAACGCGCCACGGACCTCGAGATTCACCACGAAGCGGTCAAGCTTTCCAGCGGCGGCGGCGAGGGCTGCAAGGCCCTCCAGAAAGCGCTGGACGAGCGCCATGCCCATGCGTTGCGCCGCTTCGGTGCCGCCCGGGATGCGGATGCCGTGCTGAAGCTGTGGGAAGACGCCGTACGCTGCGGCGATATCCCGCCGGCCTACTGGGCGGTGATGACACATCCCGATGCCACCACTGCGGTACGCCAGGCGGCGTTCGGCGAGGTGCATATGCTGTCGCATCTGGTGGGCGCCGCGAACCGTGCCGACATCCGCCGGCTGATCGCACTGGAGGAAGATAACGCCGCGCTGCGCGACAAACTCGAACGCCAGCAGGAACGTTTGCAGGAAGCGGGCGCGCGGCACGAAGCGGCGATCCGCCAGATGCGCGAGCATCTCAGCCTGTTGAGCGTGCGCGCGGACCGGCTTGTCGAGCCGTGCGATACGGACGCTGAGTTGCGGACGCTGCGCGATACGCTGGCCGCCCGCGATAAAGACCTCGCGCTGCAGGCAAGCCTCCGCGAAGCCGCGGAGCAGCGCGCCATGCGCGAACACCAGGAGGCGCAGGCGGTGCGCGCGCAACTCGACGATGCCCTGGCCCAGCTGAAGATCAGCCGCGCCGAGTCGGAGGCCATGGAACGCGCCATGCTTCCCGCCGCCCCGCAAGGCGAAGCGCGCCATCCCGGGCTGCGCCAGTTGCAGGGGAAACGCATCGTCTACGTCGGCGGGCGGCCCGGCTCCAACAACGCGCTAAAATCGCTGGTGGAATCCACCGGCGGCCAGCTCGTCGTGCACGACGGCGGCATCGAGGACCGCAAGGGCCTGCTGGCTGCCACCGTGGCGCGCGCGGACATGGTGGTATTTCCCGTCGACTGCATCGACCATGACTCGATGAGCACGCTCAAGCGCGTCTGCGACCGTCACGAGGTTGCCTACTACCCGTTGCGAACCGCGAGCGTAGCCAGCTTTGTCGAGCTGACGACGCGCATGGGCATGCCGGCGCAGGAAACGGCGGACGCGTAGCCGCCGGCCCGCCACCCGGCACTCATCAACCCCGGCACGGGGTTTATCCGGATCCGCAACTGCCAACCCGCGACAGTCTTCCCGCGGTGCGCTGCAGATAATCGCTCCAGGCAACGGATGGCGGCACCAGCCGCAACCGATCCGCAGATTGCCCCGCATGGAGCTACAAGATGACCATTTCCTCCGATCTCAAGGCACACCGCGAACGCCTTGTGCTTGACCACTTTGCCGACGAAACGCGGCAGGATTTCGACGCGGTGCTCGCTACCTTTCCGCATCCGCACTATGAGCTGATCCCGAGCGGCGAAGTGCACGACGGCACCGATACCGTGCGCCAGTACTACATCGACAGCCGCAAGGCCTTCCCCGACCAGCGGCACGAGATCATCCAGCTTCGTCACACGGACGACTCCGTCATCGTCGAGTTCTGGCTGCTTGGCACGCACCGCGGCCCGCTGCGCGGCCTGCCACCGACGGGCAATGCCTTTCGCTGCCGCATGATCGCGCTGTTCATCTTCGAAGACGAGCGGCTGGTTTGCGAGCGCGTGTATTTCGACACGCTGACGATGATGCGTCAGCTGCTGGCCGGAACGCCACCCGAGATGCTGCCCAGGCTGATCGGCGGCCTGCTGGGGCAGCCGGAGGCGCGCCAGGCCGAACCTGCTTATTGAACATTGCCACGCTGGCGGGGAAAGAGAACAAACAAAAACGATAAAGCAAAGCCCACAGGAGACACCGCATGAAGCGCGAACCCGATCCGTCCGGCCTGTTGCCGCTCTCCGATTTCGACGGCGCCCGCGGCGCGCCCGCGCCGCAGGACCGCTTGCGCGCGCTGCGCCGCGCGGGGCAGCAGTTCCGCGAACAGTTCCTGGAGGAGCCGCCGGTACGGTTCGCGCGCAGCTTCAACCTTTTGCGGGTCCCCTACCCTGCCTGGTATGCGTTCAACGGCGTGTACTCGCAGCAGATGCTCAAGCCGCACCTGATCCACCTGTTATCGCGCATGACCTTGATCCAGTACGAGGACTTCGCGGGACAGTTGCGCACGCTGTTGTTCACCCCCGCGGACTTCGAGGCGGGTGCCGAGACGCCTTACTTCAAGCGCATGGGCGCGCGCACGCCGCAATTCCTGCATGGCACCATCGCGCCCGTCTATGCCACGGTGCCGCAGGCGCTCGAGCGCTGCGGCGTGGCGCCGGAGCAGATCGACTACATCACCTACGATCACCTGCACACGCAGGACGTGCGCCGCTGGCTCGGCGGCAACGGCCACGCCGGGCTGTTGCCGAACGCCAGGTTGCTGGTGCACCAGCAAGAACTGGCCAGCGTGCACGGGCTGCTACCAGTACAGGCCGACTGGTACTGTCCCAATGGCCTGGCGGGCGTGCGGCCGGAGCGCATCGTCGCCTTCAACGGCAGCCTGCGCTTGGGGCGCGGCCTGGCACTCGTGCATACGCCAGGTCATACGGAAGGCAACCACTCGCTGGTGTACCGCGCGCCAGACGGCATCCGCGTCAGCAGCGAAAACGGCGTCTCGGCGGATAGCTGGGCACCAGCGAACTCGCGCCACAACGGCATCCGGCGCTTTGCCCGCGCCACCGGCGCGGAAGTGATCCTGAACGGCAATACCCAGGAGGGCAGCAACGACCAGTACCTGTCGATGGTGCTGGAGAAGACCATCGCGGGCACTTCGGAAGCCCATCCGTTCAGCAATGTCGTGCCTTCGTCCGAGTGCACGCCGTACTGGCTGTTCCCCGGCGCGCCATCCAGCCACCTGTGGGGCGAGACCGCATTCGGCGAACTGGCAGGCGCAAGAACCACCGCTCCCCAGGAAGGCAGGAGGGCCGCGCAATGAACACCTTCACCCAGGCAAAGCCGGCCAGCGACAGCGAACTGTTCAGTACGCAGACCGCTGTCCCCGCTCCCGCTTTGCCTGGGGCCGGCCAGCCTCACGCATTGCCGCGGCGCGCGTCGAGGCTGAACCGGCCAGCGCCGTAGGCCACGATCTGCAACAAGCCGCCTGCCATCGCGATGTTCTTGAAGAAGTGGATGAACTGGTTCTGGTCCGCCAGATTGGCATGGAAGGCCAGCGCGGTGGCTACGCTGAAGACGGCGAGAATGGCGGCAACCAGACGCGTGCGGTAGCCCAGGACCAGGGCGAGGCCGCCCCCCAGTTCCACCAGGACTGCCAGTCCCAGGGCCAACTGCGGAAACGGCAGGCCCACCGACTGGATGTAGCCGACCATGGCCGCCGGCGCGGCAAGCTTGGACGCGCCGGACAGCAGGAAGATGGCGCTGACCAGGACTCGGCCGAGCAGCGTCAGGCCCGCCATGGCGGAGGATTCAGAATAGGTACGGCTCCGGGCGTCAAGCTGAGCGGTTTGAGACATGATGATTCTCCATTCGGTTTGGCCGCGCCGCCTTGGCGGGCCGGTTGAAACAAGCGATTCGGATTAGTCTGCGGCAAGACGTGCGGTGCACGCCCGTATTACCGCATGGCCGTTGCATCACTTTGCGTTACATTGCATTGCGTTGCGCGGCCGATGGACGAAATGTAGGCGCGTTCTTACGTACGCGAAACTGGGATAATATGGATCGAAACGTTCGAGAAAATCGATAAGATGCCCAATCCCGGTACGCCGACGCTGGATCAGCTGAAGGTCTTCCTGACTGTGGTGGATGTGGGCAGCTTTGCCGGCGCGGCACGAAAGCTGAGCCGGGCGACCTCGGTCATCAGCTATACGATTGCCAACCTGGAGAACCAGCTCGGTGTAGCGTTATTCGACCGCACAACCACGAAAAAACCGCAACTGACCGAGGCCGGCCGCACCGTGCTGGCCGAGGCGCGCACGGTTTACCTGCGCATTGAGGGGTTGCGCGCCAAGGTAAAGGGCCTGTTGCAGGGCCTGGAGGCCGAACTCCATCTGGTGGTGGACGTGATGCTCCCCGCGGCACGGGTGGTGGATGCCCTGAAGGCATTCCGCGATGCATTCCCCACGGTGGCGCTTCACTTGCACATGGAGGCGCTTGGGGCGGTGGCGCAGCTGGTGCTGGACCATGGTGCCACGATTGGCGTCAGCGGGCCGCTCAGCGCAGTCACGGCAGGGATCGAGCGCATCGGGATCGGCGGCGTCATGTTGCGGCCGGTCGCGGCTCCGGGCCACCCCCTGGCCAGCGCCAACCCCAATCCGCCAGGCGCCGGACGGCACCACGTGCAACTGGTGCTGTCGGACCGCTCCCCGCTTACGCGTAACGTGGACTTCTCGGTGATCGGCACGCACACATGGCGCCTGGCCGACCTGGGTGCCAAGCACATGCTGCTGCGCGAAGGCATCGGCTGGGGAAACATGCCGGTGCCGATGGTGCAAGAGGATCTCGACTCGGGACGCCTGGTCCTGCTCGACCTGCCGGACTACAAAGGTGGCCTATACCCGTTCGATGCGATCTACCGGACCGACACGCCGCCCGGCCCCGCCGCCTCGTGGCTGATCTCCCGCTTTGCCGGCCAGGCCGCTGACTGAGCTCCGCCCCTTCAGCGGGACGCGCCGCCAGACACCGGCAGCTCGAAGCAAAACACCGTCCCCCTGCCAGCCCGTTCCACCAGCCGGATCTGGCTGTGATGCAACTGCAGCATGCGCTGGACGATCAGCAAACCCAGGCCGCCGCCGCGATGCGCGCCGCCGGAACTGAACGGCCGCTGGAACAGGCTGTCGCGCAGTTCCGGCGGAATCCCGGGGCCGGTATCGCTGACCGTGACCGACACCTTGCCCTCGCGCAGGGCCAGATCGACGTCGATGGCGCCTTCGGCGGGCGTATGGCGGATGGCGTTGTCGAGCAGGTTGGTCAGCACGCGCTCGATCATGCCGAGGTCGGCCGTGACAGCGGGCAGCCGCTGCGGGATGCCCGCGCGCAGCCGCAGGTGCCGCGCTTCGGCAGGCAACTCGAACTTCTGGAAGACATCCTGCAGCAGGTCCACCAGTGAAAAATCCTCCAGCGCCGGCTGGACGATGCCGTGCTCGAGCCGGGCCAGCTCGAAGAGCGATTGTGCCAGGCGGCCCACCTTGAGGCTTTGCGCGAGCGCGATGGACAGATAGCGCCTGCGTTCGGCTTCGCTGAGCTTGTCGGCCTTGAGCGACAGCGTCTCCAGGTAGCCATGCAGCGAGGCCAGCGGCGTACGCAGATCGTGGGAGATGTTGGCGACGAGTTCGCGCCGCTCCTGGTCCTGCTTGGTCAGCGCGCGCCATTGCTCGGCGATGCGGTCCGCCATCTGCGCGAACGCCGCCTCCAGCGCGACGATTTCATCGCGGGCGTTGGCGGACGGCGAGCGCGGCACGCGCGGCTGCGCAGGCGGCGCGGCGTCGGCATCGAAGCGGCGCATTGCTTCGGTCAGGCGGCGCAGCGGCCGGGTGATCAGCCCGAACGCCATCAGGCCCGCGAACAGCCCCAGCAGCGCCACCAGCCCCATCGACCATAAGGTCGTGCGCAGCACCGAGTTGGCCGACGCCCTCGCCGCCAGTTCGTCATGCGCCTCGCCCAGGAGCACCACGTAGATATAGCCGGAGGGCTCGCCGCCGCCCGCGCGCAGCGGCGCCGCGCTGAACACCTTGCGCCCGCCCGCGCTGCGCGGGTCGTCGCCGAGGATGGGCAGCGGCTCGCCGGCCAGCAGGCGTTGCACCGGTTTGAGGTCCACCTGCTCGCGCTGCAGGTGGCCGGCCGGCGCGTCGTGTCCCTGGATGCGCCCCTGGCTGTCCAGCAGGTACACCTCCACGCTCGGGTTCACCACCATCAACTGGCCGAATAAGCGGCGCAAGGCATCCGGCTTTAGCCCGTTCGCATCCATCAGCGACGCATTGCGCGCGATGTGTCCGGCAAGCCCGCGCGACAGGTCCTGGATGACCTCTTTCTCGCGCATGTCGTTCGAGCGGACCTGCAGCCAGGCGGAGGCGCCGCAGCAGGCCAGCAGCAGCACGGAGAAAACGAGCGACAGCCGCTGCGTCAGAGTGAGGCGCCGGCTCAGGTTCAGGCCGAGGTTCACGGCGCATCCCCCAGCGCCGCCGCGGGTCCCGCCGCGAGCTTGTAGCCGTGCCCCCAGACGGTCAGGATGCGGCTGGGTTGCGCCGGATCGGCTTCGATCTTGGTGCGCAGCCGGTTGATATGGGTATTGACCGTATGTTCGTAGCCCTCGTGCTGGTAGCCCCAGACGGCATTCAGCAGGTCCATGCGCGAGAACACCTTGCCCGGATGCCGGGCGAAGAAATAAAGCAGGTCGAACTCGCGCGGCGTCAGCTCGATGCGCCGGCCGTCCACGGTGGCCTCGCGCGTCAGCGGATCGATCGAGAGGCCGCCAAGCTCCAGGCTGCCAGCGTCGATCCGCAGATCCTTTGCCATCGCATCCACCCGCCGCAGCAGCGCCTTCACGCGCGCCACCAGTTCAAGCACTGAGAACGGCTTGGCGAGGTAGTCGTCGGCGCCGAGTTCCAGGCCGAGGATGCGGTGCACCTCGCTGGACCGCGCGCTGGTGATGATGATCGGCGTGTAGCGCGCCATGGCGCGGGCGCGCCGGCAGATCTCGAGGCCATCGACGCCGGGCAGCATCAGGTCAAGGATCAGCGCGTCCCAGTTGCCCTGCTCCAGCAGGCGCAAGCCCTCGTTGCCGTCGGCGCTGTGCACGACGTCATAGCGCTCGTCGCGCAGGTGCAGGCTGAGGATATTGGCGATGTCGACGTCGTCTTCGACAATCAGGATGCGCTTGGGGTGATCCACTTGGGGTGATCCGTTTTGGGGTAATCCGTCTGAGGTGATCCGGCTTTGGCCTCGGGACGCGAGCCTGTTCGCGCGTAACCGGGCAGCCGCGGCAAGTGCGCCGGCCTGGCTATTGTGCAAAATTTCGAGGCTTTGAGTTATCACAATTAATTTAACCTTTCGTGAGGACTTCGGGATTGCGCCAGGCCTACGATGCGCCAACGATCAGCAACGGGCGGCCGCAGCGGCCTGCCAATCAAGGCCAGGAGCACATCATGGGAAGCAGAAGGCGCTTTTTGGTATCGGGGAGTGCCGCCATGGCGGCACTCGCAGCCGCCAGCGGCTGGCGGGCGCTGGCGGCCGGGCAGCCGGGCGCGGGCAAGCCCGCCGAAACCTTCGAGGTGGTCCGCTCCGACGAGCAATGGCGCCAGGTGCTGACGCCGGCCCAGTACAACGTGCTACGGCAGGAAGGCACGGAGCGGCCCTACAGCAGCCCGCTGAACGACGAGCATCGTGCCGGCATCTTCGCCTGCGCGGGGTGCCAGCTGGATCTCTTCTCGTCGCGCACGAAATTCGACAGCCGCACCGGCTGGCCCAGCTTCTGGGCATCGCTCGACAACGCGGTCGGCACGCGCACGGACCGCTCCTTCGGCATGTCGCGCACGGAAGTGCACTGCCGCCGTTGCGGCGGCCACCTGGGCCACCTGTTCGACGACGGCCCCAAGCCAACCGGGCTGCGCTACTGCATGAACGGCCTGGCAATGGCGTTCAAGCCGCAAGCCGCCTGAGCCCCCGGGCATCCGGGCATCCGGGCCTCCAACCTCAACCGCGAAGATTCCATGCTCCTCCTCGTCCTTGCCTATCTGGGCGGCGCGCTCACCATCCTGAGCCCGTGCATCCTTCCCGTCCTGCCCTTCGTGTTTTCGCGGGCCGACCAGCCATTCGTGCGCAGCGGCCTGCCGCTGCTGGCCGGCATGGCGCTGACTTTCGCGGGCGTGGCAACGCTGGCCGCCGTCGGCGGTGGATGGGTGACGCAGGCCAACCAGTACGGACGCTGGCTGGCGATTGCGCTGCTCGCCGTATTCGGCCTCACGCTGCTGCTGCCGCGCCTGGCGGACCGGCTGATGCACCCGCTGGTCAGCGCCGGCAGCCGGCTCTCCGCGTTTGCCCAGGCCGATGGCCAGCAAGTCCGGCCGGGCTCGTCGTTCCTGCTGGGCATCGCCACCGGTTTGCTGTGGGCGCCCTGCGCCGGCCCGATCCTGGGCCTGGTGCTGACCGGGGCCGCGCTGCGCGGCGCCAGCGTCGGCACCACACTGCTGCTGGTGGCCTATGCCGCCGGCGCGGCCACGTCGCTGGCGGTGGCGTTGCTGATCGGCGGCCGGGTCTTTACCGCGATGAAGCGTTCGCTGGGCGCGGGCGAATGGGTCCGGCGCGGGATCGGCGCCGCCATGCTGCTCGGCGTGGCCGCCATTGCGCTGGGGCTGGACACCGGCGTGCTGGCGCGCGTGTCGACCGTAGCCACCGAAGGGATCGAGCAGCACCTGGTCGACCGGCTGTCGGCCAGGCCGGCACCCGCGCAGGACGCGCAAGCCAGCGCGGCGATGACCGCGTCGTCCGGCGCGATGATGCGCGCAGCGCTCGGCGGCCCGGCAGCGCTGCCCGTGGAAGGCCAGCTGCCGGCGCTGACGGGAGCCGTGCAGTGGCTGAACTCGCCCCCGCTCACGGCGGAAGGCTTGCGCGGCAAGGTGGTACTGGTGGATTTCTGGACCTACTCCTGCATCAACTGCCTGCGCACCCTGCCGTACGTGAAAGCGTGGGCAGAGAAGTACCGCGACCAGGGGCTGGTGGTGATCGGCGTGCACGCGCCGGAGTTTGCCTTCGAGCGCAATATCGATAACGTGAAGAAGGCCACGCACGACCTTGGCATCGACTACCCCGTCGCGGTCGACAACAACTACGCGATCTGGCGCGCCTTCAACAACCAGTATTGGCCGGCGCACTATTTCATCGATGCGCAGGGGCAGATCCGCTTCCACCACTTTGGCGAGGGCGAGTACGCGAAATCCGAGCAGGTGATCCAGCAACTGCTGGCGGAAGCCGGCCACGCCGGCGCGGCAAAGGTGGCCACGGGGCTGGGCCCCGCCGGCGCGCAAGGCGTGCAGATGGCTGCCGACAAGGCGGAGATTCAGTCCGGCGAAACCTATCTCGGTTATGAGCGGGCGGATAACTTCGCGTCGCCGGGCGGCCAGGCGCAAGACAAGGCGCACACTTACACCGCACCCGCGCAACCCGCGCTCAACGACTGGGGCCTGGCCGGCACCTGGAAGGTTGGGGCCGAGCACGCGACGCTGGCCGGCGCCTCCGGGCGCATCGTCTACCGCTTCCATGCGCGCGACCTGCACCTGGTGCTGGGGCCGGGCAAGGACGGCAAGCCGGTGCGCTTCCGCGTAACGATCGACGGCGCCGCGCCGGGCGACGCGCACGGCACCGACGTGGCGGCGGATGGCAGCGGCACGGTCACAGAGCAGCGGCTGTATCAACTGGTGCGGCAAAACGGCAAGGTCGCCGACCGCACCTTTGCCATCGAATTCCTCGACGCCGGTGTCGAAGCCTACGCATTCACCTTCGGCTGATGCGCGCACCGGCAACAGACAGCATCAACAGCATCACCAACGGCAATATTCAAGGACAGGCAATCATGACCACGAACTCTTCAACCGGCGCCTCCTCCTGGTGGACGCGCTCGTCCACCGCCAGGCTCGCGGGCCTCGTCATGCTGGCCGCGGGCCTGCTGGCCTGGCAGCGCGCGGCGAACTCCGCCGAGGACGCCGTCAGGATCCCCCCACCCGCGCTGGACGAGAAGGCACCTTCTGCCCAGAGCGAAACCGCCGTGTTTGCGGGCGGCTGCTTCTGGGGCGTGCAGGGCGTGTTCCAGCACGTGCGCGGCGTGAAGCAGGTGACGTCGGGCTATGCCGGCGGCGCGGCCGGCACGGCGCAGTACGAGACCGTCAGCGGCGGCAACACCGGCCATGCGGAATCCGTGCAAGTCACGTTCGACCCGGCGCAGGTCACCTATGGCAAGCTGCTGCAGGTCTTCTTCTCCGTCGCGCACAATCCCACGCAGCTTAACTACCAGGGTCCGGACCACGGCACGCAGTACCGCTCCGCGGTGTTCCCGCTTAGCGCCGAACAGCGCAGCATAGCGCAGGCGTACATCGCGCAACTGGGCAAGGCCAATGCCTTCAAGGCGCCGATCGTCACCCGCATCGAGGACTACAAGGCCTTCTACCCGGCGGAAAGCTATCACCAGAATTTCCTGACCAACCATCCCGCGCATCCCTATATCGTCATCAACGACCTGCCCAAGATCGGCTACCTGAAGCAGATGTTCCCCGACCTGTATCGCAACGATCCGGTGCTGCTGAAGGTGGCGGGCTCGTGATAGCGGCGGCGATCCGCCTGCGCCGGCGGATCGCCGTTCGATCAGGGCCGGCCCTTGAGAATGGAGGTGCCGGCGTACTGCGCCCGCGCGCCCAGCCTTCGCTCGATACGGATCAGCTGGTTGTACTTCGCGGTCCGGTCGGAGCGGGAAATGGAGCCGGTTTTGATCTGCCCGCATCCGGTCGCCACCGCCAGGTCCGCGATGCTCACGTCCTCAGTTTCGCCGGAGCGGTGCGACATCACCGCCGCGTACCCGGCCGCATGCGCCACGCCTACGGTGTCCAGCATCTCGCTCAGCGTCCCGATCTGGTTGGCCTTGACCAGGATCGCGTTCCCAATGCCGCTCCCGATACCCGTCCGCAGCAACGCGGCATTGGTGCAGAACGCATCGTCGCCGACCAACTGGCATGTGCCGCCCAGCCGGGACGTCAGCAGCTTCCAGCCCGCGGCATCGTTCTCAGCCATCCCGTCCTCGATCGAGAAGATCGGGTAGCGTGAGGCGAGTCCGGCCAGATAGTCCACCTGGGCCTCGCTGGACCGCGTCACGCCCTCGCCGCGATAAACGTATTCGCCGCCGGTAAAGAGCTCGCTAGCCGCGGGATCGATGGCCAGCATCACCTCCGCGCCGGCACGGTATCCCGCTGTCTCGATGGCGCGGAGGATAAAGTCCAGCGCCTCCTCCGCCGTGCGCAAGTCGGGCGCAAAGCCGCCTTCGTCCCCCACATTCGTATTGAAGCCCGCCGCCCTCAAGGCAAGCCGAAGCGTGTGGAAGATCTCCGACGCCATGCGCACGCCTTCGGCGAAGCCCGGCGCGCCCACCGGCACGATCATGAGCTCCTGGAAATCGATCGTATTGTCCGCATGCGCCCCGCCGTTGATGATGTTGATCATCGGCACG
Source organism: Burkholderiaceae bacterium 16 (assembly GCA_000955785.1). Taxonomy (GTDB): domain Bacteria; phylum Pseudomonadota; class Gammaproteobacteria; order Burkholderiales; family Burkholderiaceae; genus Cupriavidus. The sequence goes on along the minus strand of JYOD01000017.1, from coordinate 125,940 downwards.
GGCAGCACACTGGCGCGCGGGCCGCCGATATGCGCGAACAACGATGAGCGCGCGGACGCGGCTGCGGCGTGTGCCACCGCCAGCGAAACGCCCAGCAGCGCATTGGCGCCGAGGCGGCTCTTGTTCGGCGTGCCATCCAGCCGGATCATGATGTCGTCGACCTGCCGTTGCTCGCGGGCATCGACGCCGGCAAGCGCCGCGCGCAGCTCGGTGTTCACCACGCCCACCGCGCAGGTCACGCCCTTGCCCAGGTAGCGCCTGGGGTCGAGGTCCCGCAACTCCACCGCTTCCCGCTCGCCCGTCGAGGCGCCGGAAGGCACCGTGGCACGGCCGGCCGAGCCGTCGGCCAGTGTGACCTCCACCTCCACCGTGGGATTTCCCCGGCTGTCCAGCACCTCATATCCCTGTACCTGCGTGATCTGGCTCATCCGCCACTCCTTTCATTAAATATGCTTCGCCAGCGGCATCCGGCACGACGGCTTCGTGAGTAATACTCACGCTACCGGCTCAGCTTCCGAGGCTGGTCGCCGTATTGATTTGCTGCCGCATCATCAATGGAAAGGATGTTAGATTCATCCCGCCGCCGGCAAAACCGAGTTAATTTCCCGTATTCGTCAGTTTTCTTCACATAGGAAGAGCTCATGCGGACGCTGCCACCCATGTCCACACTGCGCGCCTTCGAAGCCACGGCGCGAACCGGCTCCATCACGCGCGCCGCCGAAGAGCTTTGCCGCACGCACGGCGCGATCAGCCGGCAACTGCGCCTGTTGCAGGAGCATGCCGGCACGACGCTGTTCGACAAGGACGGCACCGGGGTGCGCCTTAACGAGCGCGGCCAGGGCATGTACGACGTGGTGCGGTCCGTGTTCGACCAGCTTGAACAAAGCTACGGCCGGCTGATCGACCAGGCGCGCGGGCCGAGCCTGCACGTGGCCTGCAGCGCAACGTTCGCGATGCGCTGGCTGGTGCCGCACATGGTGGACTTCTACCGCCTGCGGCCCGACATCCGGATCCGCCTGTCCATGACCTCCGCCCGGGAAATGCGCACGGAAGGCGCCGACGTGGTGATTGCCTGGGACCTGACCTCCTACCCGGAGCCCGACCGCCAGCGCGCGCTGCACCTGGCGCCGGTAGCCTTCGGGCCCGTGTGCGCGCCGTCATACACCGGCTCCGTGCGCTCCGGCGTGCGCATTACGCATGACTTCACGTCCAGCGCCTGGGACCAGTGGGAAGCGCTATCCGGCCAACGCATCGCCCCCGCCGGCGAACTGACCTTCCCGCACACGCATCTGTGCATTGAGGCCGCGCTCTCCGGCGCAGGCGTAGCGCTGATCGAACAGCGGCTGATCCGCAAGGAACTAAGGGATGGACAACTGCTCGCGCCATATGGATTCGCGCAATTCGAGTACGGGCTGATGGCAGTGCCTGCGGCGCGCGAACTGCCCAAGGACGCCGAGGTGTTTATCGCATGGTTGCGGGATAAACTGGCTGACGAGCCCGGACCGGAGGCGTGCGAAAAACCGGATGGCAAGCCTGCCGCCAGGATGCCTCCCAAGCGCCGGAAAAGCCCCGCGGGACGCACCAAAGCATAGCGAGCGCGCCCTGTCCCCCGGCCCCTCCCGCAAGCGGGAGCGTGGAGCAAACCAGTGGATACCCGACGGCAGTTCGCGTCGAACGTAGGACCGAAACGAAGGCCACGAAGAACCGAAGGATGTCAAAGAAAAGCGATATCACCAGCGCACGATTCGGTCTAGCCGTGTGGAGCGCCCCCAAGGGCGGGCCACACCCCAGCGCGATGCGAAGCGAGCC
>JYOD01000017.1:0-124074 GCA_000955785.1 Burkholderiaceae bacterium 16 | reverse complement strand
GAAACTGCCTTTGACTTTAAGCTTTTGAAGTTAGGCCTTTGACGTTAAGCTCTTGACGTTAACGTTCAGCGACTGCAACTACCCACCGGACCCAACCATGTACCAACACCCCCCCACCCCCAACTCCAAACCCGAGCAATACCAGAACCTCATCCCCCAAGCACGCTCACTACTGGCAGACGAAACCAACCCCATCGCCAACGCCGCCAACTTCTCCGCCCTGGTATTCCACTCCTTGCAAGATCTCAACTGGGCAGGCTTCTACTTCTACGACGGCACCGAGCTGGTCGTCGGTCCATTCCAGGGCAAACCCGCCTGCGTACGCATCGCCCTCGGCAAAGGCGTCTGCGGCACCGCAGCCCAGACCCGCAGCACGCAAGTCGTCCGCGACGTCCACGCATTCCCCGGCCACATCGCCTGCGACGCCGCCTCCGAGTCCGAGATCGTGGTCCCGCTGATCGCCGCCAACGGCACGCTCATCGGCGTTTGGGACGTAGACAGCCCGGTGGCAGGCCGCTTTGACGATGAGGATGCGGCAGGCATGGAGGCACTGTGCAAGGTGTTCATCGAACTCGGCTGGCCTCAGGCATAGCCGACCCCGATCACCCGCGGTCAGCCCCGGAGTACACGCATGCCTGAATTGCAAGCGCCTCCCTCACAGAAACGTGGCGAACCGTACACAGCACAGGGAAATGCGCCGCAAGGGGATATAAGCTGACAGGTAATGCAAGGACGCCGGCCGTATCCGATGCCTGGTGCTGCACACGACCATCCGACGGCAGCGGGTGCGGCCATGCGCCGCACCCCGATCCAGCGGAATCAGGCCTACAGCGCCCTTGCAGGCGGCGGCTCGCCACTATAATCGGCCACCCATTGTCTCCACACAATATGTCCCTCACCCGTCGACTCATCTTGTGGCTCGCGCTGCTCGGCATGGTGCTGCATGCACCGTGGCCGCAGATGGCCCACGGGCGGGTGGACGGGCAGATGGCGGACATGACGATCTGCAGCGCAAGCGGTATGCGCGTTGTCCCGATCGACGAGCAAACGCACTTCCGTGAGGACGCACCCGGCAGCCATCACAGCCTCGACGACGCCCTCTGCTGCCTGGTCTGCGCGGATCTTGGCAACACCAATGCGGTGCCGCACGCGCCGTTCGCCTTTCTCCCCCACCTCACCCAGCTTGGTCTTGCGCGGCCGGCATTGCAGCGCAATGCCTACCAGCCTCCGGGCCTCCTGCGCGCAACGGCCCGGGCGCCACCCCTGGCATGATCGCCTTCGCCTGATCGCCCCCCCGCTCCGCGGGCGCGCGTCCATGCCACGAGCGGGCTAACGGTCCGCTCCAGACTTGCCCGGAACACCATGAATCCAGACCCTCGCGCCGGCATCGCCGGTAGCGCCTTGCCGTCACCGGCGTTTGCATTAGCTTTCGTCAGCTGCGGCTGTACCTTGCTGTCGGCTGCCATCCTGGGGGCCGGCAGCGCCCACGCCCAGGACAGCGGCACAACGCCAGCCGTCGCGGCAGGCCAGGGGGCGCCGGGGGAGCGGACCCTGCCCGCGGTACAGGTCACCGAAACCCGGTCCTTCGCCGAGAAGAATCAACTGCCGCAAACGACCGAGGGCATCACGGCGCAGCAGGCGGCCGAGACCATCAACGTCATGGGCACCGAAGACATGCTCAAGTACCTGCCGGACGTGCTGGTGCGCAAGCGGTTCATCGGCGACACCCAGTCGCCGATGGCCACGCGCACCACCGGCATCAATGCCAGTGCGCGCAGCCTGATCTACGCCGACGGCGTCCTGCTATCCACGCTGATCAATAACAACAACGGCAACGGGTCGCCCCAGTGGTTCATGGTGGTACCGCAGCAAGTCGATCGCATCGACGTGATGTATGGCCCCTTCTCCGCGGCCTACCCCGGCAACTCGTATGGCGCCGTGACGGAAATCACCACACGGATGCCAAAGGCCTTCGAAGGCAGCCTGGAATTCACGGGCGCCGTGCAGCATTTCGGCAAATACGGCACCAGCGAGAACGAGCCGGCCCAGCAATACAGCGCCACACTGGGCGACCGCGTGGGCAAGCTGTCGTGGTGGTTCAATGCCAACCACCTCAACAGCTTCAGCCAGCCGCTCAGCATCGGTACTGTCACCCAGTCGACGACCCCGGCCGGCGTCGGGCTGCCGGTCATCACCGGCGCCATCGCGGACCGCAACCGCACAGGCGGCGCGATCCAGGTGATCGGCGCGGGCAACTTCGTCCACACATTGCAGGACAACGCCGCCGTCAAGCTGGCCTATGACTTCACGCCGACGCTGAGCGCTGCCTACACGCTGGGCTACTGGCAGAACAGCTCGAAGGCAAACGCCCAGACCTACCTGAGCACCGCCGCGGGCACGCCCTTCTATGGCGCCCAGAGCGGCAGCGTCAATATCGGTGGGTTCTCGTACAACGCCAACACCATCGCCGGCCAGTTCTCGAGCAACAACATCGAGCAGCAGCACCTGATGCAGAGCCTGAAGGTGGAAACCCATACGAAGGGACTGTTCGACTGGGAGATGACCCTGAGCAATCTCTACTATCTGTGGGACCTGAGCCGCCTGTCCACCGGACTCTACCCGGGCGCGCAGAGCGGCGGCCCCGGGCGCGCCACCGACATGAGCGCGACCGGATGGACCACGGTCGATCTCAAGGGAACCTGGCGGCCGCAGGGCGCCGCGGGGGCGAACATCGTCAGCTTTGGCGCGCACTACGATCAGTTCAAGCTCTCCAGCCCTACGTACACGACGACGAACTGGACATCGGGCAGCAGCGGCCCGCTGTTCAGCAATTCGCTCGGCAAGACACAGACCAGCGCGCTGTGGGTGCAGGACGTCTGGCGCGTGGCACCGGGCTGGCAGGCCACGCTGGGCGGCCGCTACGAATGGTGGCGCGCGTATGACGGCTTCAATTTTTCGACGGGCAGCAATGGCGTGGGGGTGCCGATCAACCAGCCCGGCGTGGACAAGTCGGCCTTCTCTCCCAAGGCGTCGGTCACCTGGGACGCGACCGAGACGTGGTCGGTCACCGGCTCGTTCGGCAAGGCGTATCGGTTCCCCACCGTCGGCGAACTGTATCAATCCATCCAGACCGGCACGACTTTTGTCCAGGCGAATCCCTTCCTGCAGCCGGAGCGCGTCATGTCCGGCGAACTGGCCGTCGAGCACCATGCCAACGACGGCAAGATGCGTCTCTCGGTATTCAACGAGTACGTGTCGAACGCCCTGATCTCGCAAACGTCGACGATCCCCGGCTTTGCCACGCCGGTCTCCTTTACGCAGAACGTGGGCAAGACACGTCAGGTCGGCGTGGAGCTGGCAGGCCAGCAGCACAACGTGCTGATCCACGGCCTGTCGTTCTCGGGCAATGTGACCTACGTCGATTCACGCATACTGTCCAACGACAGTTACGTTCCCACCATTCCGGGCGCGACATCGGTCGGCAAGCGGGCCCCCTACGTGCCGACGTGGCGCAGCACCCTGGCGGTAACGTACCAGCCGGACAACAAATGGGCCTACACCCTGGCGGCGCGCTACAGCAGCCGCGTCTATGCGACGGTCGACAACACCGACATCAACCCCGCCACCTATCAAGGCTTCGAGAGCTTCTTCGTCATGGACGCGCGGGTGCGCTACCAGTTCGACAAGCACTGGAGCGGCGCGCTGGGCGTGGACAACCTCAACAACCGCAAGTATTTCCTGTTCCACCCGTTCCCGCAGCGCACGTTCTACCTGACGGTGAAGTACGCGCTGTAGGCGGTGGCGGCCCTGGCAGTACCCCACCGCATACCGCTGGCTCCTATTCAGGCTGGATGCCCGCCGTCTTGATGATCTTGCCCCAGCGGTCCAGCTCGGCAAGCTGGAATCTGGCGAGTTCCTCGGGCGAAGACACCTTCACCTCCATGCCGTTCTCCGTCACGAAACGGCGGATCGACTCGGTTGCCATGGCTTTGCGCATCAGGTCGTTGAGCCGGTGGATGACCGGCGCCGGCGTGCCCGCTGGCGCGTAGAGCGCGTTCCAGTAGCCGGACTCGTAGCCCGCCACGCCCTGCTCCGCGATGGTCGGCACGTTGGGCAGCAGCTGCGAGCGCTGCGGGCTGCTGACGCCGAGCGCGCGCAGTTTGCCGGCCTTGACCTGCGGCAGGCTGGTGGTCAGGTCGACGATCATCACATCGGTCTGTCCGGCGACAAGGTCAATCACGGCGGGCGGATTGGCCTTGTAGGGAACATACGTGAGTTTGGTCCCGGTCATGTGCTGGAACTGCTCGGTAGCAACCCGCGCCGACGATGAGCCGGAGCCGAACGTCAGCTTGCCCGGCTCCGTCTTCGCCAGCGCGATGAATTCGGATACGTTCTTGGCCTTCACGTTGGGATTCACGACCATCAGCATGTAGCCCTGGACCACCTGGCCGATCGGTGCGAAGTCCTTGATGGGGTTGTAGGGCAGGTTTTTCACCAGGTGCGGATTGGCGGCCTGCGTCGTGTTGGTGGTCATGAACAGCGTGTAGCCGTCAGGGGCCGAGCGCGCGACGAACTGCGCCGCAATGCCGCCGAATGCGCCGGGGCGGCTGTCGACGATGACCGGCTGGCCGGTTTCCCTGGTGATCTGGGCGCCCATGGCGCGAGCCAGGCCATCCGTGGTGCTGCCGGGACTGGAGCCGATCACGATGGTGATCGGCTTGGCCGGATAGGATTGCGCGCTGGCCATGCCGCACGCGAACACGCCCATGGCGATGGCCGCCAGAAATTTGATTCGCATCTTGTCTCCTGTGATCCTGGTTATTGTCTTTTGGGGCGGGGGAAGACGGCTGCCGGCGCTCAGGTGGTGAGGCTAAACTCCGGCCGTTGCCCGGCCAGCGCCTGGGCAATGCTTGCCAGGACCATCTCCCCCATGGCCGCCCGCGTCTGGTGCGTGGCGCTGGCGCGGTGCGCCTGCAGCGTGACGTTGTCCAGCGCGAACAGGGCTTCGGGCACGTTAGGCTCTTCGACGAAAACATCCAGCCCGGCGCCCGCGATCCGGCCGGCAACCAGCGCCGCGACCAGATCGTCTTCCTTGACCAGCCGGCCGCGCGCGATGTTGATCAGGTAGCCATCCTTGCCCAACGCGTCGAGGACCTCGGCATTGACGATGCCCTCTGCCTTGTCCGCGGCGGCGGCAAGAATCAGCGCATCGCTCTGGCGGGCCAGTTGCACCAGGTCGGCCACGAAGGTGTGAGGGACATCCTCCATCGCCCTGAGGTCGGCGTAGGCGATGGGGCAGCCGAACGCCGCCATGCGGATCGCGATGGCACGGCCCACGCGGCCCATGCCGACAATGCCCACGCGCATGCCGCTGACGCGGCGGGCCAGCGGGATAGCGCTTGGCTGCGGATGCCGGACCCAGTCGCCGGCGCGGATAAACCGATCCCCCGGGCACATGCCCCGGCAAGTGGCGATCAGCAGGCCCACGGCGAGATCGGCGACGTCCTCGGTCAGCGCCCCGAACGTCCCGGTAACCGGCAGGCCGCGCGCGCGGGCGTACTCGAGGTCGACCGCATCGGTGCCAACGCCGTTGACCGCCACCACCTCGAGCGCGGGCAGCTGCTCCATCATCGCCCTGGCGATGCCGGTATGGCCGCCGGTGACGACCGCGCGGATCGAGGCGCCGTGCTCGCGCAGATAGGCATCCTTGTCGGCTTGCTCGAACAACCGGTGCACGGTGTAGAGCGAATCCAGCTTGTCGTTGATCGCAGGGACCAGGATCGGGTTGAGCTGGAGGATGTTGGCTTTCATATCGGGGGTCCTGTCAGGAGGGAACCGCTTTTGAGGTCCGGGCTTTCGGATCGGTCCTTGTTTCGGATTCGTTGGTGTAGGCTGGTTATCAGTCATCCTATGACATAGAGAACATTCAGGCAAGAAAGTGCGACGAGTTTCAGGGTTAACACCGGGAAATTCGGGATCATGGCAAATATTTAGCTGAGAATTCTCCACCTCTTGTTGTAGGACAACAGAACATGTAAGTGGAGAACCACGCGATCCCCAGGCCTTGGGCTGCCGGCGGGTATCTACTCCTTCAGTGCGGCGGATGATGCATCCCGAACCGGTTGCCGCGCTGGCAAAGCCAACCCACAAGAAGCGATGAAGCGGCGGTCCTGGCGAATCGCGCCGGCCATCCCGCCCCCTGTAGAATCAGCCTCCATGCAACCCTGGGATTTCCCGCATGGACTCTCACGCCCCGGATCGCAGCGCGCTGACGCCGCTGGCCTATCACGCAACGGTGGTCGACTACCTGCGCAGCCACGAGCCCGACGTCTGGCGCTGGGCCAGCGCGCGCACGACCCGCGCCGAGCACCTGGAGGCGCTGCGCGTGATGCTGTTGCGCGATACCTATCGCATCGATGCCGAGGCGCATGCCGATGTGCATGCGGCGCTGGCCCAGGCCATGGCGCGGCTGGGCGTCGATGCGCGGGCTACGCTGTACCAGTCACCCGGGCAGGAGATGAACGCCTCGCTGGTCTATGTGCCCGGCGAGGTCCACATCATCGTGCAAGGGCCGCTGCTGGAGCGCCTGTCGGCGGTGGAGCTGCTTGCGGTGTTCGGCCATGAGCTGGCCCATTACCTGCTGTGGTCGCGCGACGACGGCCGGTTCCTGGTGGCCGACCGCATCCTCAACGACGCGCTGGCCGCGCCCGGCACCAGCGGCAGCCATCGCGAGACCTACCGGCGCTATGCCCTGCACACCGAGCTGTTTGCCGACCGGGGTGGCGCGGTGGCCGCCGGCGCGGTAGCGCCGGCCGTGTCGACGCTGGTCAAGGTGCAGACGGGCATAGGCAGCGTCGATGCGGCGGCCTACCTGCGCCAGGCCGCCGAGATCGAGTCGCACGAGGCGGGGGCCAGCAACGCGCACAGCCATCCGGAGACCTTTATCCGCGCCCGCGCGCTGGCGCTGTGGTGGGAGGGCGCGGCCGGCCTGGACCAGTGGATCGAGACCCGGCTGCATGGTCCGCTGGCGCTGGAGCGGCTGGATCTGCCGGGGCAACGGCGGCTGCAGGCGCTGACGCGCGGCTTCCTTGCCCATTACCTGGCCGGCACGCCGCTGGCGAGCGAGGCGGTGCTGGCACAGGTGCACATGCTCTTTCCCGACTGGCGCGACGACGAGCCCGCGGTGGGCCCGGAGGCATTCGCCGCGGAGGTGGCCGGCGATGACGTGCGCGCCTACCTCAATGCGCTGATGATGGACCTGGCCCTGGCCGACCCAGACCAGCAGGAGGCGGCGCTGCTGCGCGCCGGCCGGGTGGCGCAGGCGCTGGGCAGCCTGGACGCGCTGCACGGCAACCTGCGCCGCGATGCCGGTTTCGGCAAGCGCGAGATGGACCGCTACAACCGCCAACTGGCCAAGGAGGCCCAGGCATGAACGACAGCACGATCGCCAACAGCGCGCCGCGTACCCTGCGTGCCTTGATCGAGGCGCAGGCGGGCGCGGCATTGCCCACCGACGACGTACTGGTGCTGATGCTGCCGCTGTTCCAGCAGGTCGCCGCGTTGCACGCGCAGGGCAGGGTCGCCTCGCTCGACGCCGACAGCATCCTGGTGGGCGAGGATGGCGCGCTCGGCCTGCGCCGGCCGGACGGCGAGCTGCCGGTCATGGATATCGGCGCGGTGCACCGGGTGCAGCCGCATCCGGCCTCGGGCCTGAACATCGTCGGCACGCTGCAGCGCGGCCACGCCGACGACGGCCGCCGCGAGGAAACCGACCTGACGCTGCAACTGGATCCCGCGGCGCCGATCGAGCGCCCGGTGTACCTGCCCGGCCCGGCCAGCTGGGAGTTGCTGGTCGGCCACCACGACGAGATCGGCGACATCTTCCTGCTCGGCATGGCGCTGGCCAGCCTGGCTTGCGGCGCGGACCTCGCCGACGAGGACGATCTGCGCGAGTTCGTTGCCTGCCGCCGCAACCTGTTCCTGCTGCACGAGCGGCTGCACCCCATCGTGGCCGCGGTGATCGTGGAGATGACCGAGATCAACCGCCATGACCGCGCCACCGACGTGGCCTCGCTGGCCACGCGGCTGCGCACCTGGCGCGATCAGCCGCTGGCCCTGGAGGTGGAGCGTGCGCTGGCCGGGGCCAGCGGTGCGGCGCCACGCCGCACGGCGGTGCTCGCGCATCTGCGCGACCGCCTGTTCGACCTGTCCCGGCGCAACCGCCTGCTGTACTTCCGCCCCACCGCGGCCAGCGTCAACCTGACCGTGGCCAGCGTGCCGCTGATGCTGCAGATCGAAAGCGTGCGGCCGGAGCACATCTGCACTTGGGGCGGCCCGTTCGCCGCCGATCTGGTGGACGGCAAGCCGGTTTCGCTGCAGCGCTGGCTCCGCTTCGACGACCAGCCCTACCTGCCGGCGGCGCTGGACCGGCTGATCGCCGAAACGCGCCGCGACCGTGCCGAGTTCGGCTTCAGCAACCTGCGCCTGGTAGTGGCGTTCCTGCGCTGGCACAACCTCAAGGAAGCACCGGACGAGCGTATCGTGACGCCGCTGCTGTGGCTGCCGGTGGAACTGGTCAAGCGCAAGGGCGTGCGCGACCAGTACGTGGTCCAGTGCACCAGCGGCGAGGCCGAGTTCAACCCGGTGCTGCGCCACCACCTGAGCCAGCTGTACGACATCCGCCTGGACGAGACGGTGGACCTGGGCAAGACCTCGCTGGCCGAGATCCATGCCAGTCTCCTCGCGCAGATCCGCGGCTCCGAGCCATCGGTGGAGCTGCGCCTGGTGGACAAGGCCGCGGTGCGGCTGGTGCGGCAAAAGGCGCTGCAGCGCATGCAGCAGTTCCAGCGCCGCAAGCCGGGCATGGCCGCCGCGCGCGCGGGCGGCGGTGGCTGGCTGCCGCCCTACAGCTATGCGCAGGACGACTACCGCCCGCTGGGGCGGGCGCTGTTCGAGCACTGGGTCCGGCCGAGCGAGCTGCCACAGCGCTTCGAGGCGGGCGCCGCGCCCAGCGCCGGCCCGCGCCAGCCGAACATGGCCCAGCCTGCCGCCGGCACCGTCGATGCTGCCGATGCCGGCGACCGCAAAGGCTTTGTGCTGCAGGAATCCGAAGGCCACCGCTATGCCTGGGACCTGGACCTGACCCAGGTGACGCTGGCCAACTTCAACTACAAGAAAATGTCGCTGGTGCGCGACTACGCGCAACTGCTGGACGAACCCGGGCCCAACCCCGCCTTCGACCGCGTGTTCTCGATCGAGCCGCGCGACATCGAGACGCAGGCGCCGGCACCGCTGGCGCCGGGCGAGCAGTGGAGCGTGGTGGCGTCCGACGCCACGCAGAACGCCGCGGTCGGCCTGGCGCGCAGCCAGCGCAGCTTCATCATCCAGGGCCCGCCCGGCACCGGCAAGTCGCAGACCATCACCAACCTGATCGCCGACTACGCCGGACGCGGCAAACGCGTGCTGTTCGTCTGCGAGAAGCGCGCCGCGCTGGACGTGGTGTTCCACCGGCTCAAGCAAAGCGGGCTGGATCCGCTGTGCTGCCTGATCCACGACTCGCAGACCGACAAGAAGGCCTTTATCGCCGATCTGCGCGCCTGCTATGAGCAGTGGATCGCCCAGCCGCACGACGGCGACGCGGTGGCGGCGCGCCGGGCGCAGGTGGCCGGGGCCCTGGCGGGGCAACAACAGCGTATCGACCGCTTCGAGTCGGCGATGGCGGCCGCGCCCGAGGCGCTGGGCGATAGCGTGCGCGCGCTGCTGCGCCGCGTGGCCGGACTGCCCGCGGCGCCCGAGACCGGCCCGGCCATGCGGGAGCGCCTGCCGGCGCTGGCCAGCTGGGATCGCCAGCGCGAACTCACCCAGCGCGTGCACCGCGCCATGCGCGAGCGCTTCGGCATGGACGCGCTTGCCGCGCACCCGTTCGCCCGGCTGTCGCGGGAGCTACTGGCCGACGAGCGCGCTTTCGGCCGCGCCGAGCAGTTGTGCAGCGATACCGAGGCGCTGTTCGACGCGCTGGACCCGCTGCTGGACAGCACCGCCAGCCTGATCGGCCACGACACCGCGCTGGAACAGGCCCGTGCGATCGCCGCCGATTGCCAATGGCTGCTCGACACCGGCCTGGCCGCGCACCTGGACCTGCTCGATCCGGCCTCGCCGGCACAAGGCGCGCTGCGCCAGGTACGGGCCGAACTTGAAACGCGCGCCCAGGCGCTCACCGCCGCCCAGGCGGCGACGTCGAACTGGCGCGACAAGCTCAGCCCCGGCGACACCGAGTCGGCGCTGGCGCTGGTCCGGCGCCTGGAGCCGTCGCTGGCGCGCTGGCTGCAGCCGGCCTGGTGGCGCCTGCGCGGCGAACTGAAGCACCGCTATGACTTCGGCAAGCATGCCGTGCATCCGGGCTTCGGCAAAGTGCTGCAGGCGCTGGCCGCCGAGCACGCCGCCAGCGCCGCGCTGGCCGCGAGCGATGCCGACAGCCGCCAGCGCTTTGGCGTCAGCGCGATGCAGGACTTCCTGCGCGCGCTGGCCGAACTGGAGCAGCGCCTGCAGGCAGCCAGCGGTCCGCGTGAACTGGTTGCCCACCTGCGCCAGGCTGTCGATCCGGCCGCCACGGCGCGCGCGCAAGCCGGCGCGCGCGAGGCGCTGGACAAGCTGACGCTGCGCGTGCGCGACGGGCTGACCCTGGCCCCGGACGCGCGCCTGGGCGACATTGCAGAGTTGCTGCGCGACCTGCGCGAAGCACTGGACGACCTGCCCGACCTGCTGCCACTGCTGCGCGCCGTCCATGCCGCCGATCCCGCCTGTGCCGCCACGCTGCAGTTGCTGGACCATGAACCGGCGCAACTGGAGGCGCTGGTCGCCGACGAGGCATTGCGCCGCTTGGAGCGCGAGAGCCCGGCGCTGGCGCACTTCAGCGGGGCGGCGCTGGCGCAGGCCGCGCGCGCGGTAGCGCAGGGCCAGCGCGAACTGCTCGCCCTCAACGCCCAGGTGATACGCGCAACGTTGCACCGGCAGTTTGCCGAGCACGTGCGCCAGTCCTCGCTGTCGGCCACGCAACTGGATGCCGACGGCAAGGCGTTCAAGAAGCGCTATGCCACCGGCCGCCGCGAACTGGAACACGAGTTCGGCAAGAGCATGCGCCACCGTTCGATCCGCGACCTCAGCGACGACGAGACCGGGCTGGTCATCAACGACCTGAAGCCGATCTGGCTGATGAGCCCGCTGTCGGTGTCCGACACGCTGCCGCTGTCGCCGGACCTGTTCGACGTGGTGATCTTCGACGAGGCCAGCCAGATTCCCACCGAGGAAGCGGTGCCTGCGCTGAGCCGGGCGCGCCAGGTGGTGGTGGTCGGCGACGAGATGCAGCTGCCACCGACCAGTTTCTTCTCGGCCAGTGGCGCCGAGGGCGACGACGAGATCGTGGTGGAGGAGGAAGGCGAGCGCATCGCTATCAACCTGGACTCGGACAGCCTGCTGAACCAGGCCGCGCGCAACCTGCCCGCCACGCTGCTGGCGTGGCACTACCGCAGCCGCCACGAATCGCTGATCAGCTTCTCCAACGCCGCCTTCTACGACGGCCGCCTGGTGACCATTCCCGACCGTCTGCTGGAGCAGGCCGAGGACGAGGCAGCGCCGCTGCGCTCGGACCAGGAAGACGCCGGCATCGCCGGGGCCGACGCGCTGCTGGCGCGGCCGGTCAGCTTCCACCGGCTGGGCGATGGCGTCTACCTCGACCGGCGCAACGCGCCGGAAGCGCGCTATATCGCCCAGACCGTGCGCGAGATGCTGCGCCGCGAGACCGGGCTGAGCCTGGGCATCGTCGCCTTCTCGGAGGCGCAGCAAACCGCCATCGAGTCCGCGCTGGAGGCGCTGGCCAGCGAGGACGCGGACTTTGCCATGCGCCTGGAGCGCGAGTACGTGCGCGAGGACAACGACCAGTTCAACGGCCTGTTCGTCAAGAACCTGGAGAACGTCCAGGGCGACGAGCGCGACGTGATCATCCTGAGCATCTGCTACGCGCCCGGCCCCGACGGCAAGATGCTGATGAACTTCGGCCCGATCAACCAGCGCGGCGGCGAGAAGCGCCTCAACGTGATTTTCAGCCGCGCGCGCCACCGCATGGCGGTGGTGTCGACGATCCAGGCGGAAGCCATCACCAATGTGCACAACGATGGCGCTGCCGCGCTGCGCGCTTTCCTGCAGTTCGCGCAAGCCAGCGCGCGCGGCCAGTTCGAACGCGCGCAGGCGGTGCTCGGCGCCCTGAACCTGGGCGCGCGCGATGCCTTCACGCGCCAGGCCGCGTCCGACAGCATCCGCGACGCGATGGCCGAGGCGTTGCGCTCGCGCGGCCACCAGGTGCACGTCAATGTCGGCCGCTCCCAGTTCCGCTGCGACCTGGCCATCGCCGATCCGTCCGCGCAGGGCTATGCGCTGGCGATCCTGCTCGATGCGCCGGCCGAGGCCGTGGCGGACACCGCCGAGCGCTACGTGTTCCGTCCCGGCATCCTGCGCAGCTTCGGCTGGCGAGTGCTCGACATTCCCGGCAAGGACTGGCTGCACGATGCCGGCGCGGTACTGGCCCGCATCGAAGCCATGCTGGCCGATGGCGAGGACCGCGCGCTGCATGCGGAAGTCGAGCCGCTGGCGCCGGTGCTGGCACCACCAGCGCAACCGGTGACGCCGGCGTCGGCTTCGGATTCGGCCAACGACGCCAGCACCGGCACTTCCGCAACCGGCACCAGGCAAGCGGAACTGGTGCGGGCGCTGCGCTTCGAGCAGGGCAGTTCGCGCAAGTTCTGGCGCGCCAGCCTGAGCGGCACCGAGTTGAGCGTCAGCTACGGCCGCATCGGCAGCAGCGGGCAGGTCAACCTCAAGCAGTTCGACACTGCCGAGCGGGCCCTTCGCGAGATGGACAAGCTGGTGGCGGAGAAGCTGCGCAAAGGCTACGCAGAGGAGTAGGAGGGATGGCTGCGGAGGGGCTCCCGCCCCCGCATTCACAAGGCGTACAACAGGCCAAGCACGAGCAGGCATCCGGCAAGCTTCAGGTAATAGCTGCCGCCGTGACAGGGTTCGCTTGTGCGCGGTGCTTTGGTGAAGTGCGGCGTCATATTGCTTACCAGGTTGGTCAGGGGTAGCACAGGTTAGGAATTGGCCCATGAAATTGGCGTAAAGAGGTATTGACCTGCCATAAAACTTCCGTAAATCCCGACTCCACCGCTGTGCCGTTTCATGTACTTGGGCGCGGGCGGTATCCCGATGCGCCCTGGCAAGCGTGCTGCCTGGTGATTCCCCACCTACAATTGATTATCCGGGGTGATTCGGCGCGGACTTTTGCTTTGCTGCGAGCCGCCTATCGCGGTCACCCTGGCAACCCGTCCGGCCAGGTATCGGGCAGACCGGCAGCGCACCGTGGTCCGCTCGCAGCAGGCCATGGATGGCGTTTCGGCAAAGGAGCACGATCGATGCGATCGCCAGCAGGATCCGGCACGCGGCTGAGAGGCATTGCAGCCAGGATCGTGGCGGTCGTCGCCGGGCTGGTCGTCGTCAGCCGCGTCACCGGCATGCTGGTTGACTGGCTGTGGTTTTCCTCCGTCGGCTACGCTGAGGTTTTCTGGACGATCCTTGTCACCCAGGTGCTTCTTTTCGCCGCCGTCTTCGTGGCTTCGTCGGGCGCGATATGGGCGTCGGGATGGCTGGCGCACCGCTACGCGAGCCCTGGCGCCTGGAAGCTGGAGACGGCATCTCCGCCCGGGATGCCGGAGGTCCTGAGCGAACTGGTCGGCGACGTTGCGCCACACGTCCACTGGCGCACCGCCATCGCCGGGGCCGCCGTCCTCGTGGGCCTGTTCCTCGCCGTCAGCGAAGCCTCGGACTGGGACATCGCGCTGCGCTATGTCAATCAGGTGCCCTTTGGCAAAGGCGATCCAATCTTTGGCAAGGACATCGGCTTCTACCTCTTCTCGCTGCCCGCCTATATCGCGCTCAGGAACTGGCTGCTATTGCTGCTCGGCTGCAGCGCGGCCGTCGCCGCCGTCGTGTATGGACTGCGCGGCGACATCGCATTCATGCAGTCGCCGCGCGGGCTTTCGCCAGCGGCCGCCACCCACGGCTCGGCGCTGCTGGGGCTGTTCTTCCTGCTGCAGGCCTGGTCTTACTGGCTCGACCGCTTCCTGCTGCTCTACGGCGACAACGGCGTCGTGGTGGGCGCCGGCTATACCGATGTCCATGTCGGGCTGCCGGTCCTGTGGCCGCTGATCGGCCTGGCCACCGCTGCCGCGATCGCCTCATGGGCCAATATGCGCTGGCGGAGCTATCGGATTCCCGCGGCGTCGGCGCTGCTCGTGTTCGGCGGCGCATTCGTATTCGCCGTGGCCTACCCGGCGCTGTTCCAGCGCTTCTATGTCAAGCCGAACGAGCTACAGCTGGAAACGCCCTATATCCAGCACAATATTGCGCTGACGCGGGAGGCCTATGGCCTGGCGCAGATTGCGGCAAAGCCGTTTCCGGCCGAACAGAACCTGAATCTCGCCACGCTCCAGGCCAATCGCCCGACCATCGACAACATCCGCCTGTGGGACTTGCAGCCGTTGCGGGATACCTATGCGCAGTTGCAGGAGATCAGGACCTATTACAAATTCCTTGCGACGGACATCGACCGCTACCGGTTTGACGCCGGCTATCAGCAGGTCATGCTTTCGGCTCGGGAACTGGAGCCGTCGTTGCTTCCGGCAAATGCCCAGACCTGGGTCAACCTGCATCTGCTGTTCACCCATGGCAACGGCGTCGTGATGTCGCCGGTCACGGAGAAATCCGCGGAGGGCTTGCCCTCCCTTTACCTGAAGGATATTCCGCCCGTCTCCAACGGCGGCCCCGCCATCCGTGAGCCGCGCCTGTACTTCGGCGAAGGCGGCAAGGGCTACGTTATCGTCAACGGCAACGCGCCAGAGTTCGACTACCCCAAGGGCGACGAGAACGTCTATACGAACTACAGCGGGCGCGACGGCATCGGCATCGGCAGCCTGGCGCTGCAGGCCCTCTTCGCCTGGCAGTTCGACGATCCCAACATCCTGGTGACCGGCTACATCACGCCCGCAAGCCGGATCCTGCTCCATCGCAACATCCAGGACCGGGTACGCACGATCGCCCCGTTCCTCAGCCTCGACCATGACCCCTACATCGTCGCGAGCGGCGGGCGGCTTTACTGGATTCAGGACGCCTATACCACCAGCCGCTGGTTCCCGTACTCCCAGCCGGCCAGCGAAGACGGCGACAATTACATACGCAATGCGGTCAAGGTGGTGATCGATGCGTACAACGGGACTGTCGACTTCTATGTCAGCGATCCCGCCGATCCCATCGTGCGGACGTACCAGCGCATTTTCCCGGGCCTGTTCAAGGCACTGGGCACGATGCCGCAGGACCTGCAGCAACATATCCGCTATCCCGAGGACCTGTTCCTGATCCAGGCGCAGATCTACCGCGCCTACCACATGGAAACGCCGGAAGTCTTCTACAACCGGGAGGATCTCTGGCAGTTCCCCCGCAAGCTGGCCGACATTGACGCCGGGACCGGGACCGGGGCCGGCCCCGGTGCGCCGATGACGCCCTACTACATGATTGTGCGGCTCCCGGCGGAGCCGCGCGCCGAGTTCGTTCTGATGCTGCCGATGGTGCCAAGCCGGCGCGAGAACATGATTGCGTGGCTGGCGGCACGCTGCGATCCTCCCGACTACGGCAAGCTCGTCGTCTACGCGTTTCCAAAGGACAAGCTGATCTACGGGCCGTTCCAGATCGAAGCGCGCATCCAGCAGAACACCGAGATATCCCAGCAGATTTCCCTGTGGAACCAGATGGGTTCGCGCGTCATCCGCGGCCATCTCCAGGTCGTGCCCATCGAGAACTCGATACTCTACGTCTCCCCGCTCTACCTGCGCGCGGAGTCCGGGCAATTGCCCGAGCTGAAGCGGGTGATCGCCGCCTACGGCGACCATGTGGTCATGGAGGAGACCTTGGGCGCCGCGCTGGCGGCGCTCTTCAAGGAAGCCGCCCCCGCAGCGGCGCAGCGCCAGGGCACGGCGGACAGCCGCGCCCGCGAGGCGCTCGCCCACTATGACCGCGCCATAGAGCGATTGAAGGCGGGCGACTGGACCGGTTTTGGCGCGGAACTCGATACCCTCCGGCCACTGCTCGAGGCGCTTGGCGCCGGGCGTTCCAATGAACAAAAATGACGGCCGATTATTCCGTGGCCTCGAACGCCCCGTGGCAACGCACGGTGCCGGCGGGGGTTTCGGGGCGGATTGTCAGTGGGAAAGCCGCCGGGTAGTCTGCGCTCCGTCCTTGCGGGTGAAGCGCCACTGCCCGTCGTCGCCCGGCGTGCGGTCCCCCAGATCAAGAAACACGCAATCACGATCTGTGCGGATTTCAAGGTGGTGCGCCATGCCGCCTGCCGCTAAACCGGCAACCATGCCCGGGCAAAGTCGCACCTCTTACTGTGGTCGTTCCGTGCGGCGGAACCGCTTCCAGAGCCGTCGCTGATTTTCCCGATCAGCGACGATGCGTGCCGCCAGGAACCCTCTGACATAGATTGCGCCGCCTGAGACACTTTCGTTGGCCTGCTGAAGACAACCGAGGAGGTGGCCAGCCACGGCCATGTCATTGCCCCAGCCAAGGTCATCCTGCAGCCTGGCGAGCACGCCCCGATAATTGTCCAGCGACTTCCTCCGGAACAGCGACGCGAAAAATTCGGCTGCATAGCGCAGCTTCTTTGCGGCGATACGAGCGCGATGCCGCCGTGGCGCGTCCAGCTTGTGCAGCCCTCGCCCGCGACGGACAAGCTTGCGATGGCGCGCGCGCAGCACATCGCGAGCCAGCTCGCTTGCCGGCATCGTCAGCAGCATTTGCTTTGACGGTTCCGCATCACCCTGCCAGGACGCAACCGCCATCCAGTGTCCCAGCGCGAGAACCAGCCGCGCATAGCGCGCGGAATGAACCGCTTCGGCGGCATCAAGCCGTCGAGCTCTCGCAATCTCGGCGGCGGCCTCGCTGACACGCCGAAGGCCAGGGAGGTCCTCCTCCTCCGCCGAAACCTGAGGCAGCGTCGAATGGGCAAGCACCTCCCAGTCCCTGGACTTGCCCAACTCGCCTGCAATCCATTTGAGTTCGTCCTGCAGCTCGGCGGGCAGCGTGACCACGCCGGAAAACATATCGAGCGCAGAGCCAAAACGGCGTAGCCCGACGCGCATCTGATGTACGCCCTCCGGCGACTGCGCGCTCGCGACTACAGCTTCGTTGGCGTGAACTTGCGCAAGGCAGTTCTGCGCGATCTCGCGGAAAGCATCGCCCACGGAGCCCTGCCGCTCCAGCACTAGCGGCTTCGCACGCACGGCTTTCGGCTTATCGCAGACAAGCAGGCCGTAGCCGCGATCGCCTTTGCTCGCCAGGCTAAGGCGCATCGGCACCGTGTCGGCCAGATTCAGCGCCAATGCATAGAGGTGGTCCGCCTTACCACGCTTGAGTTCCAGCTCCAGTTCGGAAAATGACTGGCTTGATTCGCCGGCAACCACGGTACAGGTATCGATCGCGAGCTCGACTTCATCTCCCTCGGGAAGCCCTAGCAGCCACACGGTGCGACAAACGTCCGTACAGAACGCCGGTGCCAGCTGCTCCTGTAGCTGGTGTGTCTTCAGGACCGGTGAGAGTGGCGATGTCTCCGGCACGATCGCCAGCAATGCAGCAATATCGGGCGCGTTACCGGCAACCGGCGTTTCGTACTCTTCTCGCTCGAACAGGCCCGCATGGCGTGCGCCCGCTGACTTCAAGGTCTGCACATAATGACCGGCCGCCTGACGAACCCGGAGCGATGCGGCCTGGCGCCAGAGCAGCAGATCCGGCGTGTCGAAATAGTCGCTAAGCAACGCTTCCTCGTGCGGCGGTTCCACTTGCAATGTCGGGAGTAGGGGAAGGTCGCGCAGGACGTGAGACTGTTCCTGCGCAAGCTCGAACTTCAGTTCCCTCTCCATGGCATATCTCCCCGCCTGAACCACGAACGTGCGTTTGAAGGGTGTTACGGGATTCTCAGGCGGGCGGGGCGCCGCCCATGCCGCGCAAGCGGTCTCCGGGAAATTCCCTGAGGAACGCTAGCCTGCGAATTGATATCCTAAGGTTAGACCCTCTCGTTACTGCCAGGAGGGTCGCACATTGCGTCGGGGAGAAATCCACTCGCCCGCGTATGCACACCCAGCCAGCCCGGCGGGTGGGTCCGCAAGCTGAGCCGAAGTTCGCCACTGCGCGCTGGCGGACTCCGTGCGCACCATAAAAGCGAGAAGTGCATGGAAAGTAACAAGCGCGCCGGCTATTACGAATTTAAAGCCTACACCGAGCCACTTACGAATGGAAAGCACCAGGGGTTCGTTCTTGTCCGCCACCACACACTTGCCGGGACACTGCAGACGGTGTTTCGCGCGGGACGGCCTTCCATGGAAGAAACCGAGGCCTTTGCCATGGCCGAGACACGGGTCGCCGATCTTATGGAACTGATCGGCAGCGGTCGGCTGCCCCCGTCTTCGCGGGCGCATCCCGGCTAGCTGCCTTGGGACGAACGCCGTGGAAGTTGTCGCTACGCCAGTTGAAACGAGCCCCCCATTTACAACAGCACTGAGAGCCCCGGAACCTATGTCCAAGACCATCAAGAAGCAGTACCTGAAGGCGCTCAACCGACGCCTGAAGAAGGAATCGGCAGGCCGGTTCGATACGGTGTTTGTCTTCTATCCGGTCGGCTCAAAGCCGAAAAAGGCGACCGGCGTGACAGCAAGCGCACCCGCGGATGAGCGCGTCCTTGCTGTCATGGACGCTGTCCAGGCTCGCGTATTCGCCAGGTTCGAGGATTCGGCAAAGCGCGGATAGGCAGATATTCCGGCGACGGCAGGCCGCGTCGACTCCATGACGCAAATGCAACCCGGGTCGAGAACTAGTTCCTTTTTCTTACCCCGGCGCCTCTTCGCCTGCGCGATGAGGTTCCAGGCTTCATGCTGCTGAAAGCTCCCTGCCACGACCCGGATTCCGGTCAACGCGACGCTCCCGCTGATATGCCCGGGAGCGCTCTTCGGCGTTGATACGTCATGCGTTGCCGGCGCTTGAAGCACTCGCGCCGGCGAATGAATTGCGGTCGCGCCGCCAGGTCTGATGCTGGCTGTGCCAACCCACGCCACCTAAAGTCACCATACAAATCAGCGGCTTGGACGAGATCAACCGTCGCGCAGCGCTTCAGGCCAAAAATCTATCTTGCATATATCTGACTTATCAACTACTGTTTCGTCAACAACACCGATGAGGTCTCACCGTGGATCATTACTCGAAGGAGAACTATCAGCTCATGCAGAGCGTCGGGTTCTTTCTCAACCGTGCCCGCGACGGCCTCCTGTGCGAAATGGATGCGGCTCTGAGAGACCTGGAAATCACTGCCCAGCATATGGGGATTCTGCTCCTCCTGACGCGTGGCGTGGCCCACACGCCGTACGAGATGAGCAAGCTGCTCTGCATCGACAGCGGCCTGATGACCCGCATGCTGGACAAACTGGAAAGCAAGGGCCTGCTGGCGCGCAGCCGTAGCGTCGACGATCGCAGGATGGTCAACCTGACGCTGACGGAGAAGGGCATGGCCGTCGCAGAGCGCATTCCGGAAGTGGCGCCGAAGGTGCTCAATGCCCGACTGAAGATGTTCAGCCCGGAGGAATTCACTGAATTCCGCCGGCTCCTTGCCAAATTTGCGAATATTTGATCGCTTTTTTTTGCTCATTTAACTGATAGGTCAGATAATGTACAATCAGATTACCTCTTCGGCACGCCGCTTCGCAGGCCCCGCGCTCTCGGTGTTGATGGCGGCGGTCCTGGCCGGCTGCGCCAACTATGCCGGCATCCACAGCGACAAGCACATCGCCGAAGCCACTTCCTACGCCACCACGCAGAGCATCCCCGCCGAGCAAGGCCGCTGGCCTTCGGCGGACTGGACCGACCAGTTCGGCGACGCCCAGCTCAAGGCACTGATCGGTGAAGCGCTGCAAGGCAGCCCGTCGCTGGAAAAGGCCCGGGCTCGCGTGGCTTCCGCCACGGCGCTCAGCGAGGGTGCCAACGCCAATACGCTGCCGCAGGTGGGCGCCGGCTATTCCTGGACGCGTCAACGTTTCTCGGAAAGCACGCTCGTGCCGCCCCCGTTTGCCGGGTCCTGGCAGTCGGAGAACAAGGCGGTCATCAACGCCTCTTATGAACTCGATCTGTGGGGCAAGAACCGCGAAGCCCTGAAGTCCGCTGTATCCGCGGTGCACGCCAGCGAGGCCGAGGCGGAACAGGTGAAGCTGACGCTAAGCAGCGCGATTGCCCGGGCCTACAATGAGCTGGCCCGCCTCTACGCGTTGCACGACATTGCGCAGGACGAAGTGAAGCAGCGCCGTGGCGTGCTGCGCGTGACCAGCGGGCGCGTGACCATGGGACTGGAGACCGAGGTCGAGAAGCGCACCGCCGAAGCCAATCTGGCCGCCAGCGAAGTCGCGCTCTCCTCGCTAGACGGCAATATCCAGCGCACGCGCTACCAACTGGGCGCGCTGCTCGGCCAGGGTCCGGACCGTGGCCTGGCGATCAGCCGCCCTGCCCTGGCCACCGGCGACGAAGTCCGCCTGCCCGACAACCTGCCGGCCGATCTGGTCTCGCGCCGCCCCGACATCGTCGCCGCCCGCTGGCGCGTCGATGCCACCCTGCACGACATCAAGGTGGCCAAGGCGGAGTTCTATCCGGACATCAACCTGTCCGCCGCGATCGGCCTCGACGCCTTTGGCTGGGGCCGCTTCCTGCGCGCCGCCAGCCGCACGGCCTCGGCCGGTCCCGCGATCCACCTGCCGATCTTCGATGGCGGCGCGCTGCGCGCGCAGCTCAAGGGCCGCTACGCCGAATTCGACTTTGCCGTCGCGAACTACAACGAAACCCTGGTGAACGCCCTGACCGATGTTGCGACCCAGCTCTCCGATGTTCGCGCCATCGACGCGCAGATCGACAGCGCGATCCGCAGCGACACCGCCGCGCAGCGCGCGCTGACCCTGGCCCTGGCGCAGTACAAGGCAGGCCTGACCAACCAGCTCACCGTGCTGAACGCGCAGACCAATGCGCTCTCCAGCAGCCAGGCGGTAGCCAACCTGCGCATGAATCGCCGCGACCGGCAGATTGCCCTCGCCGCGGCGCTGGGTGGCGGCTACACGGATGCCTCTGGCTCGACCAAACAGGCGGCACAGTCCCGCTAACTCCGCTCTCAACGAAAACGAACGCGAAAACGAACAGGTGACACCATGAACGAAACGACCAAGACCGACCAGGCTACCGCCGAAGCCCAACCCGCCAAGTCCCCCAGGCAAAACACCCGCAAGCGCCTGCTTGCCTTGCTCGGCCTGGCCAGCGCGATCGCCGTGGCCGGCTACGGCGCTTACTACTACAGCGTGGCGCGCTTTCACGAGGAAACCGATGACGCCTATGTCAACGGCAACCTGGTCCAGCTCACGCCGCAAGTCATCGGCACGGTGATCGCGGTCAATGCCGACGACACGCAGATCGTGAAGGCCGGCGAGCCGGTGGTGTCCCTCGACGCCGCCGATGCCAGGGTTGCGCTCGCCAGCGCCGAAGCCGCGTTGGGCCAGACCGTACGCCAGGTCAGCGCACTTTACGTCAACAACAGCGTGCTCGACGCCACGGTGCGGCAACGCCAGGCGGACCTCGCCCGCGCCAGGGACGACCTGCGCCGCCGTACCGAGGTGGGCGAAGCCGGCGCCGTAGCCGCCGAAGACGTGGCGCACGCCCGCGATGCGGTAAAGGCCGCCGAAGCCGCGCTCGAAAGCGCTCGCCAGCAACTGGCCTCTAACCATGCGTTGACGGACCAGGCGTCCGTTGCCGACCACCCCAGCGTGCTCGCCTCCGCGGCCAAGGTGCGTGACGCGTATCTGGCCAATGCCCGCAACACGCTTCCCGCCCCGGTCACGGGATACGTGGCGCGGCGTTCGGTGCAGGTAGGCCAACGCGTTGCCCCTGGCACGCCGCTAATGGCGATCGTGCCGCTCGACGGCGTTTGGGTGGACGCCAATTTCAAGGAAGTCCAACTCAAGCACATCCGCATGGGCCAGCCGGTCGAACTGCATGCCGACCTGTACGGCGGCGGTGTGACCTACCACGGCAAGGTAGTGGGCTTCTCGGCCGGCACCGGCAGCGCCTTCTCCGCGCTGCCCGCGCAGAACGCCACCGGCAACTGGATCAAGGTCGTGCAGCGCCTGCCCGTGCGTATCCTGCTCGATCCGGCGGAACTGCGCGCGCACCCGCTGCAGATCGGCCTGTCGATGCAGGTCGACGTAGCAACGCACACGGCCACCGGTTCGCAGCTCGCCGCCGGCGGCGAAACGCCGTATCGCACGACCTATCGCACCGATGTGTTCCAACGCTATGGCGAAGAGGCCGACCGCGAGATCACGCGGATCATTGCGCAGAACAGCAACGGCAAGTCCGGCACGGACGTGGCGAAACTGCCGGCGCAGCGTACGGAGCAAGGCGCGAAGCCTCAGCCGCTCATGCAAGCGGCCGGGGCCTGAACACTGCAATGCACCAGCCCTCTCTCGCCCATTTATCTGACATATCAGATTACTAGCCGAACCGCCGCCGCAGATCGTGCGGCGGCTTCCCCAGAGCGAATCTCTTTCGGAACGCCCCCATGCAATCCCCAGCCCAGACCCAGACCGCACCCGCCCCGCTCACCGGCGGCAAGCTCGTGCTGGGAAGCTTCGCCGTGGCCCTGGCCACCTTCATGAACGTGCTGGACTCGTCGATCGCCAACGTCGCGATCCCGACCATCTCAGGCAACCTCGGTGTGTCGATCGACGAAGGCACCTGGGTGATCACATTGTTCGCCGCGGCCAACGCCGTCGCGATTCCGTTGACGGGTTGGCTGACCCAGCGTGTGGGTCAGATCCGCCTGTTCGTCACCGCGATCCTTCTGTTCGTGCTGTCGTCCTGGCTGTGTGGCATCGCCCCCAACCTGACCGTGCTGCTCGCCGCGCGGATCCTGCAGGGCGCGGTGGCAGGACCGCTGATCCCGTTGTCGCAATCCATCCTGCTGGGCTCGTATCCCAAGGAGAAGAGCGCCATGGCGCTGGCGCTGTGGGCCATGACCGCCACCGTGGGCCCGATCGCCGGCCCCGCGCTGGGCGGCTGGATGACCGACAGCTACTCGTGGTCCTGGATCTTCTACATCAACGTGCCGGTCGGCCTGTTTGCCGCGGCCGTTACGTGGGCCGTCTACCGCGACCGCGAGACGCCGGTCCGCAAGCTGCCGATCGACCTGGTGGGCCTGGCCTCGCTGATTACCTGGGTCGCCTCGTTGCAGATCATGCTCGACAAAGGCAAGGACCTGGACTGGTTCAGCTCCCCGGTCATCATCATCCTGGCCGTGGTGGCGCTGCTCAGCTTCCTCTTCTTCGTGATCTGGGAGTTGACCGAAGAGAATCCGATCATCGACCTGCGCCTGTTCAAGGGACGCAACTTCCTGGCCGGCACCGTCGCCATCTCGGTTGCCTTCGCGGTCTTCTTTGCCAACCTGGTTGTGTTGCCGCAATGGATGCAGCAGTACCTGGCCTACCCGGCCGTCAACGCCGGCCTTGCGACCGCACCGCTGGGGATCTTTGCCGTGCTGCTCACGCCGGTGCTGGGCAAGCTGATGCCCAAGGCGGAATTGCGTGTGCTTGCCACGCTATCCTTCGTCGGCTTCGCGGCTGTCTTCTTCATGCGTTCCCACTACACCACCGGCGTGGATACCTTCACCCTGGTGCTGCCCACCTTGCTGCAAGGCATTCCGACCGCGCTCTTCTTCGTGCCGCTGACCGCGATCATCCTCTCGGGCCAGCCGCCTGAGAAGATTCCCGCAGCCGCCGGCCTGTCCAACTTCGCCCGCGTGTTCTGCGGGGCGGTCGGTACGTCGCTGGCCACGACCGGCTGGAACAACCGCGCCGTGCTGCATCACGCCCAACTGGCCGAGCAAGCCAGCCCGAACAACCCGCTGTACGGTGCCGCCCTCCAGTCGATCCAATCGACGCTGGGCTTCACGCCGGGCCAGGCCGTGGCGTACTTCGAGCGCAGCCTGAACACGCAAGCCATCATGCTGGGCCTGAACGACATCTTCTGGATCTCGGGCGTGATCTTCATCTTGATCGTGCCGCTGATCTGGCTCACCAAGCCGGTCAAGGGCCAGGTATCGGAGGCCGCCGCGGCCGCGCACTGAAGCGTCCGTATCGCATGAGGTCAATCTGTCTGCGCGCGCCGCAAGGATGGATTGCCGCCTGGCAAGGACCATCCACTGATAAGCCGGAGCCATCGATGATGCAACGCACTTTCCCCATTGCCGCCGGCAAGCGAATCGGCCGTGCGTCGTACCGCCTTGCCACCGCTAGCTGGCGCAGCGCGTCCTTCCTGTCGGTGATGGCAACGCAAACGATGACCGCTTCGATGGTGGGCGCCCTGCTGCTGATGACACTGGCGTGCTCGTTGTACGCCATCGGAATGGGGCTGGGACATGTGGGCGGCATCCTGCGCTAGCGCGGCCGGGCAAGCGCGCGGGGCGGGATCCTCACAACAGCACAGCCAGCGGTTGGACTAATCCGAATGATTGGAGCCGGTCACGCTCGTTTAAGTGCTTTAGGCCCCAAGCTTGAAAGTTGCCGCATCCGCGGCAAGACCTTCGGCTTGCTGATGCAGCATGCTTGCCGCAGAAGCAACTTGCTCAACCAAAGCAGAGTTCTGCTGTGTTGATTCGTCCATCGCATGCACCGCTGTGCGAAGCTTCTCAAGCTTGTCGGCCTGACCCTGGCTAGTCGCCTGCATCGCGGTTGCGAACGCCACTGTTCGCTCGACCGAGTGCCGGACACCGGCCATCGAAACCGTAGCATCGCGAGCCAGGGCTGCACCGGCACTCACGTCCGCTACGGTTTTCGAGATGACGCCACCAATCTCCTTTGCCGCGGCGGCGCAGCGTTGAGCCAGCGTCCGGACCTCGGCGGCAACGACAGCAAAGCCCCGCCCCTGGCTACCTGCCCTGGCCGCTTCCACGGAAGCGTTCAGGGCCAGTATGTTGGTCTGGAAAGCGATGGTCTCGATAAGCTGCACAATCTCTGCAACCGCGCGGGAATGGTCATGCAGGTCGGTCATCTTTCCGGCCAGGCGCTCTGTGACCCGACTTCCATCCGCCGTCGCCTCCAGCATTGCTGCCGCGATCGCGCTGGACTCCTTGGCTTCGTCGCTGGCACGGTTAACGTCTTCAAGCAATTCTTGCATTGACGTCGCTGCCCGCTCGAGCAACGCCGCCTGCTGCTCAGTACGCAACGACAGGTCCTGATTGCCGGACGATATCTCTTTCGTCGCGACCGAGACAGAGGCCGCCGCATCCGTAATGCCAGACAGGGTGCTCTTGAGTGCCGACTGCATCTTGGCCAGATTTGCCAGCATGCTGGAGGTATCCCCTTTTCTCACTGCAATGGGCAGGCTAAGGTCACCGACGGCGATACGGTCGACAGCGCGCGTCGCGTCCGCCGGTTCACCACCGAGTTCCCGCTTGACCTGACGAGCAATGACATAGGCCATCACCACCGAAGCAAGCAGGCTCACGGCAAGCAGCCCGACCATGATGATCTGGGCTGAGCGCTGCGACGCCGAAGCGGATGCCATCGTAGCCTTCGCCTGCGCCAACTGCTGGTCCTTGAGTCGCCGGACGGTTTCCGTAAGGTGTTGCAGTTGTTCCGCAAGGAAATGGCCATCCACGGATACGGTGGCATCGAACTGGATTGCATCGAGTGGCTGTCGCAGCATCAGTTCGATATAGGCGAGAGCCATCTCCCTCGCCTTTTTGTGTTGGCTGCGCGCGTGTGCGACAACGCTGTTCGAGGCAAGACGGGAGTCGGCCAGCAGGGCATCGAGTGTCGTCAACCCGTTCAACATCTCCTGCTTTGCGACCTCGCGCTCCTCCCCGCTCGTGGCGGCCGTCAATGAAAGCTGAGCACGGGCGGTCTCCGCAATGACGGATTGCGCCTGCTCCGCAATCAAGGCACCACCGAGGTCGTTATCGTATAGATGGTCTGCCGTATGCCTGACGAATGCCAGGCTTCCAATCCCGGTCACGCCGACGGCTGCGCCGAATACATAGACAAAAGCGAGGGCAAGGCACAGCCGGGCGATGAGCGATAGCGAGCGGAAACGCCGCACCAGAAGGGGTTGGGTAGGTAGAGACATATTGAACCTAGTGAAGGCAGTACAGCCCTTAACGCCAGGACTTGCGCCTCTTTTAGGTTATGTCACAAAAACTTCATAAAACCGGGGCGCTCCCAGTGTCATTCACGGCGATCGCTCGATGCCGGCGGCGCACTGCTGGGAGAATTTGGGTTGAGTTCCGCGTTGCGCGCGGGAACTTAGAATGCTTAGCGTGCTGAGCGAGCGGAAAACTTCGCTTCGCAGAATGACTTGCTCGGGTATTTAGCATTGCGAGCAGGCGCGCGGCAGGGGCTCATCGATACGGATTTTGTCAAAAAATTGCCTCCCCGAGAGGGTGGCGTACCGACGGCCCCTCTTAAGCAGGCTAGCCGATGCATATGACATTTCCGAGAACCCCCGAGAACCCAGGAAAGCGCCGGAATCAACGTCAAAGGCAATCAGCAAGCAGCACCTGACGCTCAGCCGGCGCCTGAAGCAGGAATTGGCAGGCCGCTTCGACGCCATGACGCCTGCGAGGCTGGCCGACCGGCGAGCCTCGCAGGCACGCTACAAGCGCCTAGGCCTTCGGTGGACGCCCGGTCTTGACGGCTTCGACTTTTGAGACCGCGGCCAGCAATTGCTTTGGCGACCTCGCGGCAAGAAGCAGCAAGCCTGCTCGCAGAAGCTCGCTCTTCTTGATGTGCACACCCGCATCGAGGCATCGCTGCTTGAGTTCATCGATTCTTGCATAGTCGGACTTTGGCATCGTGAAGCTGTCACGCAGCACCTTTTCCTTCTTGGCACCAGGCGTCTTTTTCGACACGGCCGAGCCGACGCGAGCTTCCACCTTTGGTGGCTTGCTCTTGTCGGCCTTCGACACTGACTTCTTGCTATCCGAGCCCCGCGGCGCTTTGCCCTTGGTTGCGGATGTGGCACTAGCGGCCACGTCCGCGCTCTTCGGAAAATGAAATGCCTCTTTCGTGGGCGACTTGATGATCGGTGAGTTCACGGCGAATTTCAAAGGAGAACAGAATAAACAGTATATACCGTTTATCGGCGACTTCCCGCGCCGTGCCAGTTCGAGTTCGAGTTCGCCGGTCGGTGCAGCCGGTGCCCCGGCGACCAGACTCAGATTTCTGGACGAGCGAGCATCCGGGATCTGCCTGCGGAAGGTCGCAGGCTGCACCCTCCGCCGCTTATCTGGTTTTTTCTTGCGGCGCTGCGCTGAACGTCTTGTTGGAAATCTTCCACACGCCGTCGATCTCCAGCAGCGTCATATAGTCCGTGAATGTCACTTCCGGATATTGCAGTACAACCTTGGCGCTGCCGGCATTGCCGACGACGTCGAAATGCGTAATGAAGCGTTTGCGCTGAGCTTCATCAGGTGCGGGTTGGCCTTGAAAGCGAGCGGAGAATTCATCGACGCTCAGGGAATGCAGCACGCCGTCGCGAAACGAGACAATCCTCGCGTCCGGATGGAAAGCCAGGCGCATATATTCGGCCTTGCCGGTGATATGGGCTTTCAGGTAGTTCTCGATCGGCTCTAGAGCCGGTACATGTGGTGACGTCAGGCCTGCTTCACAAAATGTCATATTGTCCTCCGAACCCATGATCAGCTTGGGCCGATGCCCGCGCCGCGCTCTTCACTGCAGCTGATTGTATTCTACTTTTGCATACAAAAACTACGGCGATGGCGCCTTTTATTGGCTGGCGGCTCTTGGTGGCAAGCCTGGGGAAACGGACCGAGATACTGAAATGAAGGCATTTGCCTGCGCCATCCCACCTTGACGCTATCGGGACTCTCTTCCTGCCCCCGGTCCGGGACCAGGCGCGGTCAGTTCCCTCCCTCGCCGCCCAGCGTCCTGACGCTCTTCCACTGCCCCTGCCGGACTTCGAACAGCGTATAGGGCGGCTTGATCAGGTCACCGTAGGGATCGAATGCGATCTTGCCGGTGACGCCCGTCATGGTCACCTTCGCCAGGCTGTCGACAATCTTCTTCCGGTCGAGCGAGTTGGCATCGTGGATGGCCTTGATCATCGCGAGCGCCGCGTCGTAGACAAACGGCGCGTACAGTTCGACATCCTGGTTGAAGCGCGCCTTGTAGCGCTTGCCGAACTCCTGCGCCGCGGGCAGATGCTGCATCCCGAGTTGTAGTGGCCGATCACACCCACGACGCCGTCGTCGTCCAGTTTCTGCGCAACCTGCATGGCCACGCGCGGATCCGCCTGGTCGTCCTGCACATCCAGCACGAACTTGACCGGCGTGCCGCCGATCATCGGGTTCCTGGCGTTCTCCTCGTCGAGCGCCAGTTGCGCGCCATACTGCAGATCCTTGCCGACCCGCGCGACCGAGCCGGTCAGCGGCGCGACAAAGCCGATTTTCACAACCTTGGGCTCGGCGGCCCGGGTCAGCGTCGTTTGCGCGCACAGTGCGCAAACTGCCAGGCTCAACAGACAATGGCGGCGATTCATGATGCGCTCCTTGCGAAGTATGGTGTCACGCCTAGTGATGATCGACCGGCCGATGCGCGACATGTCGGAGTCGTATGGCTAGAAACGGGTTGCCGCGTACGGCGCAAGAGGAATTGCAGGCCCGCGGCCTGATCGTGGCCAGCAAGCGGCGCGGCTCCATCGTCACCGGGGGCGCGATGCCATCCGTCCAGGCCAAGCCGGCGCGCAGCGCGACCGGCGAAGCGTCGAATACCGTCATCGACCTCACGGTCAACCGGCCGGCAACGGGCGAGTTCCTGGCTCAGCTTGCGCAGACGATGGGTGCCGTCCCGTACGATCCGCGCTATCCGGAAACGCAGGAGTACCAGCCGCCGCAGGGGCCGGACTGGGCGCGCGCCGCCGGCGCGCGATGGATGGCGGCGCCGGGCTTCACGCCCGCGCCGGAGAACGTGGTCGTCACCAGTGGCGCGCAGCATGGTCTCTACGCAGTGCTGAGCAGCCTGATGGTCCACGACGGCGTGATCCTCTCCGACCAGCTCACCGACTACGGGCTGAAGGCGCTCGCACCGGTGTTCCAGTTTGAACTCGTCGGCATTCCCAGCGACCACGAAGGCCTGTTGCCCGAGCAGCTCGAGGATGCGTGCCGGCGCCTGCGCGTCAAGGCCATCTTCACCGTGCCCAACCTGCAGAACCCGACGGTAGTGACGATGAGCCTGGCGCGGCGCGCGGCGCTGGTCGACATTGCGCGCCGGCACCACATCGCCATCATCGAGGACGATGTCTACGGCCCGCTGTTGCGCACGCGCCTGCCCACGATTGCCAGCCTGTGTCCGGAGCTGACCTTCCATGTCACGTCGACATCGAAGGTCCTCGCGCCGGGACTGCGGGTGGGCTATGTGCTGACGCCGCCCAACGGCGCCGCGCTGGCGGCCGAAGCGGTGCGTACCACGGCGTGGATGCCCGCGCCACTATCGACGCTGATCGCCACGCGCTGGATCGAGGACGGCACGGCGCAGTGCATTCTCGATGCCCAGCGCGCGGAGCTGGCGGTGCGGCAGGAGCTTGCGCGCGAACTGTTGCCCAAGGAGCATCTGAAGAGCGATCCGGCCTGCATGTTCGTCTGGCTGCGCGTGCCGGCGCCGTGGCGCTCGGACGACTTCGCGGCGAATGCGCTGGCGCGCGGCGTCAACACCATGCCGGCCTCGGCATTCGCCGTGGACCGCTCGACCAGCGAGCACGGCGTGCGGATCAACCTTGCCTGCGCCGCCTCGCGCGATCAGCTGGTGAGCGCATTGCGGATCGTGGCGCAGACGCTGCGGGACCGGCCGCGCGCGCTGTTCGGGACCATCTGAGGCTGGCCGCCCGGCATGGCGCGGCCATTGGCCGGTCCCACCGGCCCGGTCAGGCCCATTGCTTCTCGGGACAATCCAGGTACGCAACGGGCTCGGCGATGCCGAGCCGTGCGCGCGCCGCGTCGAGCGGCTCGTGCAAGAGCGCCTCATAATCCTCGCCGAGCAGCCACTTTGCCTTGCGGCCGTTGCGATACCCCTCGATCACGGCACGCGCATAGGCGGTGGTGCCAGTCTCGCGCAGGCTCTTCAGCGCGGCGGCTGCCGCAATGAAGGCCCAGCCAAGGCCGCCGGTCTGCGCATAGCTGAACGCCACCAGCGCCGCCTCACCCAGGTTCTCGTCGGCCTTGTAGCCGGTCAGCGCATGCCAGATGTCGTGGACGTCGCGGGTTCGCCTGGCGCTCCAGGCGTAGGGACTCTCGATGAGCGGCTCCCGGTTGATGTTTGAGACTTCGGCGAGGCCGGCGGCGCTGTATCCCGTTTCCTCGAGAAACGCGCGGTAGGCCGCACCGAGCGTACCCGGCGCGAAGCTCGCGATAAACGCCGGATCGGAGAACCGCTCCGCCAGCTCGACGCGCCGATAGGCCAGCTTGCGCCCCTGCGGCGTCTTCATGAGCCGGTCGAAATTCTTCGCCGCGGCGGGCCCGTTGAGCGCGCGCATGATGAGGAACACCTGCGTCGTATCGTCGCCGTTCGCGAGCAGCTTGCGGATCGCGCGAAATGCGGCGGGTAAATCACGCTTGTAGAGATCGGGGGCGGTCTGGGTGGCCATTGCCTCGTTCCTGTTGATGACGTCATTGCCGGGACCGCGACGCCGCCAGCCGCTGACGTTGCGGTTTTCATGCTCGCGCCCTCGTTTCCGAGGGTTTTTATCTAGGGGTCGTCACGACAAGTGAAGATCTTTGCCGGGAATGGCCGAATACAATGTCGTCTTCCTGACATAAAGCCAAGATTGACGCTGTGTCAAAGCCATTTACCACCGAAGACCGCCTGGCCGCACTGAAATCCAGTGTCTGGTTTGCAGGCCTGACCGCCGGGCTTCAAGGGTGGATCGCCGAGCATTCGAGGGTCAGGGCCCTGGCCGCCGGCGAGCCCCTGTTCCGCCGCGGCGATGCGCCCGACGGCCTCTACTTCGTGGTGGATGGCGCGGTCCGGATGACGAGGACCTCCGAGCAGGGCAAGGAGGCGCTGCTTGCCTTTGCCGAGGCGCCGCAATGGTTCGGGGAAATTTCCCTGTTCGACGGCTTGCCGCGCACCCACGATGCGTGGGTGCAAAGCGATGCGCTGCTGCTGCACACACCCCAGTCGGATCTGCTTCACTTTCTTGCGCAAAACCCATCGCACTGGAGAGCGTTCGGGCTCCTGCTGACGCAAAAGCTGAGACTGACGCTAAACGCCATCGAAGCATCGGCATTGCTGCCGGCGCCGGTCAGGCTGGCCCACCGGCTCCTGGCCATAGCCGGGGGCTACGGCGAGCGGCATGGCCGCAGCAAGCGGGTCATCCACGTGCAGCAGGAGGAACTCGGGCTGATGCTCTCCGTCTCCCGGCAGACGGTGAACCAGATTCTCAAGGATCTCGAACTGCGGGGCGTGTTGCACCGCACGCGAGGTGCGATCGAGATCCTGGATATCGAGCAGTTGCGGGCGTTTGCGAATGCGGGCTAATGTCCCGGGCGCTGAAACACTCAGCGCCCGATCCCTGCGCGGCAGCTCATTCGGTCAGCATGAATACATTGACGCAGTCCTCCAGATGCTGCGCCTGCTGACCCAACCTGGATGCTGACTCAGCGGCCTGCTCGACGAGACCCGCATTCCGTTGCGTCAGCTGCGCCACTTGTCCTACCGCCAGATCGATATGCCCGATCTCCTGGCTCTGCTCCCTGCTGGCGCTGGCGATGACCGACACAGACTCCATCAGCGCCCTCACCTTCTCTTCGACGCCCGCCATCGCCCCGCCTGCGCATACGGCCACTTCCCCGGCCTTGGATATGGCTTGATTTGAATCGTCGATCAGGAGCTTGATCTCCTTGGCTGCGCTTGCCGTCTTGGTTGACAAGCCTCGAACCTCGGTAGCCACGACAGAGAAACTCCTGCCGCTTTCGCCTGCCCTGGCGGCTTCGACAGCGGCGTTCAGCGCAAGAATGTTCGTTTGAAACGCAATGCCGTCTATCATGGACGTTATGTCAGCGATCTTCCTGGACTGACGGTCCAGATCGCCCATGAGGTTCGCCAGCTTGCGAACATCGCTTGCCGCAGACATCGCCGCGCTGGAAGCCGCCTGTGCCGCCTCGTTGACGTGTTCCGCGCCCAGTGCGTTCCGCCGCGCCGTTTCGGTGATCTGGGACAGGCTTCCTGTCGTTTCTTCAATTGAACTCGCCGTTTCTTCATTGCGCCGGGAGAGATCCGCATTGCCGCGCTCCTGTTTTGCCGCCGCCACACGGATGGTGTCGACGGCCGCCCTCGCATCCAGCAAGACGCCTACCAGCTTGGCGTTCATCTGGTTCAATACGCGTCCCAACATCTTTGCCTGAACGTCGCCGTACTCCGGGAACCGGGCCTGTACCTGCCCCGAAGAAACGGCAAAGGCCGTCTCATTCAGCCTCTTGAGTGGCTCCAGGACCTGCCGCGAAAGATAGAACGCCGCCCCGAGGCCAATCACCACGCCGGATGCGGTGAGCATCCATATCCATTCCACGAGGATGCCAGCCTCCGCTTTCAGGAGGCCGACGCCGATGGCTTGTGCCAACAGAATGCCTACGAGCACAAGCATGACGGCCCAGAGACGG
Organism: Burkholderiaceae bacterium 16; assembly: GCA_000955785.1. Taxonomy (GTDB): domain Bacteria; phylum Pseudomonadota; class Gammaproteobacteria; order Burkholderiales; family Burkholderiaceae; genus Cupriavidus. The sequence goes on along the minus strand of JYOD01000017.1, from coordinate 91,235 downwards.
ATGCCGACAGGCAGTCCCAGAATCCGGCTCGAGAGGCCAGCGAGTCCTACGCGCTTTACTTCGCCATGTTGCAACCGGAAATGCTTGTCCTCCCCCTCCCGAATCCGCCTGTAGAGCTCGGTTGCCGTTGCCACTTGCTCCCTGGATGGCTTGGTCCGCACTGACATATAGCCAACCTTCTGCCCCGATTTGAAGACGGGCGTGACATTTGCGACCACCCAATAGAACCCGCCGTCCCTGCGCCGATTCTTGACGACCCCTGTCCACGGACGGTCATCCTGCAGCGTGGCCCACATATCTTCGAACGCCTTTGCCGGCATGTCGGGATGGCGGACGATGTTCTGCGGCTCGCCGATGATTTCAGCCCTGGAGAATCCGCTGCTCCTGACAAACGCTTCGTTAGCATAAGTAATGCGGCTGAAAATATCCGTGCGTGTAATGATGACCTCACCATCCGGCAGCACGTACTCTTCATTTTTGACTGGAAAATTCCCGCGCATTTCGTTTCCCCAACAAGTATTCCGTTACATATAAAATACGCAGAAATAAGATCACGTGTTTTGACACATCTTACTTCTCATTTCCAGTGCCGCCTCTCAACCGATCTGCTTCCTTGCTATATGAATTCATATAGTTAATAAGATCTCCTATCGGCATAGGGCGGGCAATCAGGAATCCTTGTATAAGACGACAGCCTTCTTCCTCCAGGAACTCCAGTTCACTTGAAGTTTCGACCCCCTCGGCTATCACGCCAACGCCGAAATTCGAGGCGAGCATCATGATTGCCCGGATTATCTTTTTCGAATTCTCGCTTCGTCCGCTTTTCTCAATGAATGAGCGCGCGATCTTCAGTGAACTTACGGGAAGGGTACTTAAGTAGCCGAGATTCGAGTACCCCGTTCCGAAGTCATCGATCACGATCTCGACGCCGGCGTTCGCGAGCGCCTCCAGCGCGGAGGTAGAAGACTCCCCCTGGGGGATGAGCGCACTTTCTGTAATCTCGACCTTCAGCGAGGTCGGCGCAAGCGCGCTCCTGCGCAGCGCCGCCTCAACCTTGCCCGCAAATCCGGGAGCATGCAGCTCTTCGGCCGGGACATTTACCGCCACGGTCAGGGACACGTCGAGTTCCGCGTTGGCGCGAGCGATATCGGAGGATGCTTTCTCGAGAACGAAGTCCGTGAGCTTGTGGCCAAGCCCCAGGTCACAGACCACCGGGAGAAACTCGGCGGGCATGATCGTACCCAGGGTCTGGGAATTCCACCTGACGAGGGCTTCCACCCCGACCACCTTCCTGGTCTTCAGGTCAAAGACTGGCTGGTAGGCAACCCACAGTTCCCTGGCACCAAAGGCATGCCGCATCGCCTGGTAGATCTGGTGATATCGCTCGGCATTCTTTCTTAGCGCAGGGGAGTAGTGCTTCGCCCTGCCGCGCCCTTCACGCTTGGCCTCATACAGCGAAATGTCGGCCTGCTTGAAGAGCGCCTTGCTATCGCCGCCGTCGTCGGGGAACCGGCTTACGCCAATGCTGGCGCCTACATAGAGCGGCGTTCCGGATACCACGATCGGAACCTCGACCGTGGCGCAAATGCGCTGAAGAATCGACTCCCTGTCGGCATCCGTCAGCGGGCCGGCAAGAGCCACCGTGAATTCATCGCCCCCGAGCCTCGCAACGATATCGCCAAGCCGGGTGGCATCGACCAGGCGCTCCGCCACCTTGATCAGTACCTGGTCCCCTATGTCATGCCCCAACGCGTCATTGATGCCTTTGAAGCGGTCAAGGTCGATCAGCAGGAGCGTGACCCCGTTGCAGCGTTCGCTGCTGGCTGAAATCAGTACGTCAAGCTGCTCGAAGAAAGAAACCCTGTTGTATAGCTTCGTCAAATCGTCGAAGCACGCCAGCTCTCGCAGTCTGCGCTCGGATTCCAGGCGCGAGGTGACGTCCCTTCCCGCCGAGATGAAATGGGTAATCGCGCCGTTCAGATCGCGAAGCGGCGTGATGACTTTCTCTTCGGAAAATAGCCCGCCGTCAATTCTTCTGTTTACAAATATCCCTTTGAATGTCTCACCCGCGCCTAGAATCGACCATAGCCTCTCGTAGAACGATTCCGCCATCTTTCCCGACTTCACAATGCCAGGCGTATTGCCAATCGCCATCGAGCGGTCATAGCCCGTCTGGGCTTCGAACGCCTTGTTGACATAGGTGATTTTTCCCATCGAGTCCGTAATCACGATGGAATCGGCCACTTGCTCCATCGCAAATGCGTACAAGGACAAATTGTCCACACCCCATGTTGACTCGATTCGCTCCACCGCATCGCCGCACAAATCGACCATCCTGTTGCAACCCCCCGTAAAGCCCGCGTCGCCGTGAGGACGACGCCTGCCCCCGAAAGCCCCGACAATTGAGGCCCATTCTTTTTACCGGATGCGCCGGGTATGAGCGAGTCACGAACGGACCAGGGGTAGCATAACCCCGCAACTAATTCAGCAGCCTCTGGCCCTATGCAGCCGACTCTTGGGTCGATTTGCATGTTCTCTACACACTTCGATTTACACCGCTATCGTAAAGACAATCCTTTTTTGACATAGGTCATCCCGGCGCGCCGCCAGTATGGCGTAGACTGCGCCGACGAATAAAGCAAGAAAAATTGATGGGGTGGACAAACTTCGCTTATGGGCCGTAGACCTAGCATCGAGCAACTTCGGGTTTTTCTGGCAGCCGCAGACCGTCAGAGCTTTACGCTTGCAGCGCGGGCTTGTCACAAGACGCAAGCTGCTGTGAGCATGCAGATGCGCCAACTGGAGCAAATGGCCGAGGCCAAGTTGTTCTGTCGGGAGAATAGACAGCTAAAGCTGACCGCTTCCGGGGAGGCGCTTTACGCGTACGCGATGCGTGTGGTTGCGCTGGAGGAAGAAGCCTGGGTGGCAATTCGCGGCAGCGCAAAGCACCGTCTGCGCGTCGGGGCTCCCGACTTCTATGCGAACGGACTGCTTCCCATCGCAATCCGAAACTTTCATGCAACCCACCCGACGGTCCACATCGAGCTGGTTTGCGCATCGACCGCGCACCTGACCGGAAAGCTGCAGACCGGCCAGGTGGACCTTGCAATCGGCGTGCGAGGGGCCCACATGGATGGAGACCTCCTGTGCACCCAGGAGCTACGCTGGGTCGCGCATCCGGACGGGCCTCACATCTGGCAGCGGAATCCAATACCCATTGGGCTGTACGAACTTGGGAGTACGGTCCGCGCCCATATCCTGGCCGCGTTGGAGACAGCCGAAGCCGACTATAGCTGCGTATATGAGAGTGCATCCGTACCCGGCATCCTGGCAGGGGTGAACGCTGGCATGGTGGTGGCGGCAGTACCCTCGCAGGCCGCCTGTGAGCACCTGCGGATCCTTGACCGCGACGATGGATTGGTGGATATCGAGCCGCTAGACATTGTCATGGCGACCAGTAATACCGTCGCCCCTCCCGAGGCAAGGCTGTTTGGCGAAATGCTGCGACAAGCAGCCCAACGCTGGAATGCAGTAGCTGCAGTGGCCGAATAGCAGGAATCCATCGCCGCCATCCTTGCATTTCGCAAAGCCGCTCAACCTGCCGGCGGCAGCACCATCTTGAGCACATCGATAAATGCGCGCAGCTTCGCCTGCGACTGCGTGCGCACCGGGAAATACACGTACAAGCCATCGCTGCGCGGTACATACGGCGCCAGCACGGCCTCCAGCTCGCCCGCCGCGAGTTCCCGCCCGGCCTCGAACTCCGCGACGTAGGCCAGCCCAAGCCCCCTGCGGGCAAGATCGACCAGCGTGTTGCGATCATTCACCGTGACCTTGCTGTCGATATCGACCCATACCTTGCGGCGGCCCACCTGGAAATCCCAGCGATGGATCAGGCCCGATTTGACGAAGCGATACTGGATGCCCTGGTGGCGCATCAGGTCCGCCGGCGCCTTCGGCCGCCCTGCCCTGGCGAAGTAGGCGGGGCTGCCGACCACGCACCAGGTGACGCCCGGCGTGAGCCGCAGCGCGACCATGTCCTTGGCCAGCGTCTCGCCCAGGCGTATCCCGGCATCGAAGCCGCTTTCCACCAGGTCGACGACGCCTTCGTCCAGCGTCAGGTCCAGGTGTACCTCGGGATGCAGCAGGCGAAAGCGCTCGATCGTCGGCTCGACCAGCAGCGCGCAGGCCGCACGGGTCATGGTGATGCGCAAGGTGCCAGAGGCATGGGTGCTGAAGCCGCCGAGCGCTTCCAGCGCGCCGCCGATTTCCTCCACCGCGGGACGTAGCCGCGCGTACAGCGAGGCGCCGGCCTCGGTCAGGGCCACCCTGCGGGTCGTGCGCTGGAACAGCGGCACGCCGTGCCGCCGCTCCAGCAGCCGGATCGCCTTGCTGACGGCGGTCGGCGAGACCTGCAGCCGGCTGCCGGCAACCGTAAAGCTCTTGTGTTCCGCCACCGCCAGGAACATGGCGATACCGTCGAAGGCGTCCTTGTCCATTGCTCACTCCATTATGAACCTCTGGTTCATGACGAATGTACCTCGTTCCGCTTTTTGCCGGGCAAACGGATGCGTAGGATTTGCTTCATCGGCACCGGCTCTTCCGGTTGCCGAACCCGACCAAGGAGCAACGAACATGAGTAAGCAACAAACTCAACAAACGCAAACCCAATTCAAGCGCGTCTGGCTGATCACGGGCGCATCGCGCGGCATCGGCGCGGAGATCGTCTCGGCGGCGCTCGCCCACGGCGACGCCGTCGTGGCGACCGCGCGGAATTCGAAGACCGTGGCCGGCAAGTTCGGCGCCTTGCCGGGCCTGCTGGCGGTGGACCTCGATGTCACCGACGAAGCGTCCGCACGGGAAGCGGCGAAGCTGGCGATGGAACGATTTGGCCGTATCGACGTGCTCGTCAACAACGCGGGCTTTGGCATGGCCGGCGCGGTGGAGGAGGCCAGCGCGGCCGAAGTCCGCAATCTCTTTGAAACCAATGTGATGGGCCTGCTCAACGTGACGCGCGCCGTGCTGCCGCAGATGCGCAGCCAGCGCGCGGGGCACGTGATCAATGTGTCGTCACTGGGCGGTTACCGGGCAGCCGCCGGTTTCGGTGTCTATAGCTCGACCAAGTTTGCCGTCGAAGGCCTGTCGGAAGCGCTGCATAACGAGCTTGCACCGCTTGGCATCCACGTCACCGTGATCGAGCCTGGTTACTTCCGCACCGACTTCCTGGATGCTGCCTCGGTAGTGGAGTCCGCCACGGTGATCGGCGATTACGCCGGGACGGCAGGCAAGGTGCGCATCACGGCCAAGGCCTATAACCACCAGCAGCCCGGCGACCCCAGGAAACTCGCGCAGGGATTGCTTGAGCTGGTAGCGGCACAGCAGCCTCCGCAGCGCCTTCAGTTCGGCACCGACGCGGTGAACCGCGTGCGCGAAAAACATGCGCTGGTGGAGCAAGAACTGCAGGCGTGGGAAGCGCTGTCGCGGTCGACTGACTTCCCGGCCTGAGTGCGTGCGGCTCGAATGCGGCTGACGTGGCACGGGGCCGCGCCACGTCAGCCGCATCGGGCTCGCGTTCAAGGCCTGCCTGTTGGTACGAGCCGCCGTTGCCTGACGATGCGGCTACGCGGCTGCGGCCACCATGCAAGCTGGCGCGTCTCGCACCGGCAAGCGCCCACACGCTCCAGCGTGCGCTGCCCGGCGGACAGCGCGATCGGGCAGGCCGGGCCGCTGGTGCCCGGTTCGGCCGGGTCTCCCACTAGGGGCGACGTCATCGCTCAGGCCGGTCCGGGATGCAGGCGGCCATCGTCGCCGAGGATCATGCCTTGCCAGGTGGCCGGCTTGCCCGACAGCTCCCACGCAAGGATCTGCACAGGCGTTCTGCCGATGCCACCGCGCACCTCCGCCATCGCTTTCTCGTCCAGCGCTTCGGACGCCGGCAGGTCTTTAATGTCTATCGTGTTCATCACAGTCTCCTGAGAATCGGCAAAACAGGTCGGGTTGTTGAAGTGTTGGATCGGGGGATCCGTGTCGAGCCTATTGCGAGGCTTGAGGTCATAGGAGCATGGAGCGTGCCAATCGCGCGCATACGCTGTCTGCGCCACGTATGGGGCGCACTGCTTCGCCACTTCCCGGGCAAACCCGCTCAATGCGGCTGAAGCGGCCTATTCCGTGCTCGACGCAGGCTCGTGCGGCGAGATGCGATGTTGGCTTGCCGGCAACAGTAATGCGAGATGTGGCGTTCCGGCCAACAGTTGCGCCACGGCGGTTTCTCGCCCCTTGCCGGCCGCGTCGGATGCAGCTTGCATCACCACAGGCATCTTCCAGATCCGTGCGGCAGCGACGCAAATTGCATTTTTCGCAAATATCATATTCATTAGTTCTTGGACGGGCGTGTCTCCATCAAGACACCCGTCGCCGGCAACGCATTCCGGCCCCGCGTCACGGACTCCGCGAGACGGCCTATGCCACGCAACTACTCCGAGCTAGAAATCGTCATCGACAGCGATGGCGGCGGCAGGTACGAGGTGGAAGCACGTCATCGGGTGCCTGAAGGAGACGCCATTACGCCGCGCGTGCCACTGGCGCTGTCACCGGATGACCCGGCCCTGCGCGATGCGGACTCGCAGGTGTGCGGGCGCGCACTGGCGGCCAGCCTGTTCGCGGCGCCGGCCGTGCGCGATGCCTTTGTCGCCGCGCAGACCGCGGCGGGGGAGCGCCGCCTGGACCTGCGCGTGCGCCTGCGCATCAGCATCGATGCGCACGAACTGCACGCGCTGCCATGGGAGACCTTGTTCGACCCCGCCGGCGAGCATCCCCTCTTTATCGGGCAACACTGCTTCTTCTCGCGCTACCTGTTCGCGCGGGAGATGCGCCTGCCCAAGCTGCGTGCAAAGAGCGATGTGACAGCGCTGGTGGTGGTGGCAAACCCAAGCGGGCTCGGCCCGGAGATGGCGGCGATCGATGCCGCCGGGGAAGCCGCGCGCGCGGCTGCCGCACTCGCCCCGGTCCCGGTGACCACGCTGGCCGAGCCGGGACACGCCACCGTGGAGCGAATCCTCGCCGCCTTGCGCGACGGCGTGGACGTGCTCTATATCGTGTGCCACGGCGCGCTGGTGGACGACACGCCCATGTTGTGGCTCGAACGCACTGACGGCACGCGCGACCTGGTGGCCGGCAGCGTGCTGGTGGACCGCATCGGCACGCTGGAGCGCCCGCCCAGCCTGGTGGTGCTGTGTTCCTGCCAGAGCGCCGGCGCGGGCGCGGCGCGCGGCGGCAGCACGCTGATGGCGCTCGGCCCGCTGCTGGCACAGGCCGGCGTGCCGGCAGTCCTCGCCATGCAGGGCAATGTGAGCGTGGCCACCATGGACGCCTTCATGCCGGTGTTCTTTACCGAACTGCGCGACCACGGCGAGGTGGACCGCGCCGCGGGCATCGCGCGCGCGGCGGTCAGCCAGCAGCCCGACTGGTGGATGCCGGCGGTGTTCACGCGGCTCGACAGCGGCCGCATCTTTTATCCGCCGGGCTTCGGACCCGACGAAGGCGATGGCGCCGATGCCTGGCGCGCCGTCATCGAGAACATCCAGCATGGCGAGACCACACCAATCCTCGGACCGGCCATGAGCGAGACGGTCTTCGGCTCGCGCCTGCAACTGGCTCAGATGTGGGCCGAGGCCTATCACTTCCCGATGGCGGCGCACGAACGCGATGAGCTGCCGCAGGTGGCGCAGTACCTGGCCGTGTCCCAGCAAGGGGTATTCCCGCGGCGGCTTTTCTTCAAGTTCGCATACCAGCACCTGAGCCAGCAGTTCCGTGACATCCTGCCACCCGCACTGTCGGCGCTGCGCAACGAAGACATCATCGCGCAGCTTGGCGAGGTGGTTTGCACCGTGGGCCGCGCGCAGCGCCAGCAGGATCCCGCTAACCCCTACCGCGCGATGGCGCGGCTCAAGCTGCCGGTGTACCTGACGACGGATCCCAGCGACCTGCTTGCCGATGCCCTGCGCGAGGGCGGCGCCGACCCCGGCATCCGGCTGTGCCGCTGGAACCGCCAGGCCGAAGCTTGCGACGACGTGCTGTCCGAAGGCCGCAAGCGCGCGAATCCCACCGCGCAGGCGCCGATGGTGCTCAAGCTGTTCGGCGACCTGCGCGAGCCCGGCTCGCTGGTGCTGACCGAGGACCAGTATTTCGATTACCTCACCAGCGTGTCGATGAACCGCAACGCCATCCCGCTGGCCGTGCGGGCGCGGCTCAACGACAGCGCGCTGCTGTTCGTCGGCTTCGACGTGCAGTCGTGGGAATTCCGCATCCTGTTCCGCAGCATCCTCAACCTGGAGGGCGCGGACCTGCGCCAGGAATACCAGCACCTTTCCGCGCAGCTCGACCCCAACAGCATCGTCGACCCGGTGAGCGCGCGCCGCTACCTGGAGCGCTACTTCCAGGACAAGGCCCGGCTCAAGCTGTACTGGGGCGACGTCGGCATGTTCACCGCCGAACTGCTGCGGCGCCTGGAGGGGTGAGATGGCGGCCAATCCCGAATTTCCGGACACGGCACACAAGGCGCACAACGCGGCACGCAGCGCCCACGGCCCGTACATCGGCCCCATGCCGCTGGACGAGACGGCCCCCATCTTCGGCCGCGATGCCGAGATCGAGGAGCTGCGCGACCGCCTGATCGCCGACCGCATCGTCTTGCTGTATTCGCCCTCAGGCGCGGGCAAGACCTCGCTGATCGAGGCCGGCCTGCGCCCGCGCCTGGCGGATCGCTTCGACGTGCTGCCCACCGCGCGGGTCAGCGTGCCGTATGAAGGCAGCAACCGCTATGTCACCAGCGTGCTGCACTGCTGGGCGGCGCGCGCCGAACTGAAGCCGCGCGCGGACGATACGCTGCAGTCCTGCCTGTCCCGCCTGGAAGACCACAATCCGGGTGGCCGCGCGCGGCGGCTGCTGATCGTGCTCGACCAGTTCGAGGAGATCTTCACGCTCGACAGCACCGACACCGGCGCCAAGCAGGTGTTCTTCACGCAGCTGGGCGAACTGCTGGATCGCAGCGGCAGCCCGGTATGGGCCCTGGTGGCGATGCGCGAGGAATACTTCTCGTGGCTCGATGCCTATCGCGACCTGGTGCCGACGCACCTGATGAACACCATGCGGATCGACCTGCTGTCGCGCGACCAGGCGCTGGAGGCGCTGCGCGGACCGGCGCTGGCGGCGGGCGTGGATTTTCGCGAGGACGCGGCGCGGCAGCTGGTGAAGGATCTGGCCCAGGTGCGCACGCGCGACGCGGCCGGCCAGGTAAGCCTGCGCGAGGGGCGCTTTGTCGAGCCGGTGCAATTGCAGGTGGTCGGCCTGAGCCTGTGGCAAGCCTGCTTCGGCCAGGATGGGCCGGCGTCCGGCGGGGGCGCCATCACGCTCGAGCAGGTTCGGCGGCTGGACACCGGCGCGGCGCTGGCTTCGTATTGCAATACGGTCTTCGATACGGCCGCCGCCACGCGCCCACGGCAGCGCGTGGTACGCGACTGGGTCGAGAGCCGCCTGATCACCGCCACCAACATGCGCGCCCAGGCAACGCTGGATGCCGGCTCGCGCAGCGCACCCACGGCGGCCGAGCTCGACCGCTTGCAGCAGTATCACCTGGTGCGCGCGCAAAGCCGGCAGGACGCGCAGTGGCTCGAGCTTGCGCACGACCGGCTGATCGAACCGGTGCGCGCCAGCAATGCGCAATGGCGCACCCAGTACCTGCCGCACTGGAAGCAGCTGGCACGCGCCTGGGCCCTGTCCGGCGAGAATCCCGGCGTCTTCGGCAAGCTAAGTTCCACCGAGGAACTCGACGACACCTTGCTCGAAGCCGAGGACCGGCACAGCGAAGCGGAAAACCGTTTCCTGGCGGCCTACCAGCGCTTTCGCGCGGAGCAGGAGCGCGCGCGGCGCTGGCATATCCTTGGCTATTCGCTGGCGTTCATCACGTTCGCGGTTCTGATCGGCGTTGCGATCCTGGCCTGGCAACTGCGCGCCACCAAGCAAGACATCGCCCGGCAAAACGCCCTTTTCTCGCTGCTCGGCTCGCGGCCCGCGCCGGACGCCGCGCTGCTGGCGGCCGTGGAGGGCACGCGCGACCTGCATGGCCACTCCCCGCCGGCGGGCTTCGATTTCCGGCGCTCCCTGGTCAGCACCATGAATCGTGCCCGCCATATCGAGGCCTACCTGGCGCGCGCGGATGAGCAAACCCTGGAGGTGCAGGCCGATACCGGCTATCGGGTCAGCGCCAGGCTCGGCGCGAATCACTGGATCGTGGACGTCACCGGGCTTGGTCCCGGCGCCCGCACGGTGCGGCTGGACGAGGCCGCGCTGCGCAACCAGCATCCCGACGGCGTGCGCGTGCTGGCGCTGACCGGCGCCGGCACGCTGGCCACGGGCGGCCAGGACGGCAGCGTGGCGTTGTGGAACATCGCGCAGCCCGCGCGTGCCACGGTGCTGCAGCCGCCGGGGGCGAGCCGCGCAAGCGGATGGGGACCGGTCTCGGCCCTGTCCGGCGACGGCCAGCGCCTGGTCGCGGGCTACGACGGCGGCCGCGTCGCCGTGTGGGATCTCGCCAAGGGCGGCGACACCTGGCGGCGCCCGGTGGCAAGCGGGCGCGCGCATGCCCTGCGCATCACCGACGTGGCGCTGTTCGATCAAGGCCGGCAGCTCGCCACCGCGTCGCGCGACGGCAAGGCCCGGCTGTGGCGCCTGCCGTCCGACCCCGGGGCGGACCCGGCCGTGTTGAAGACCCCCGCACGGGAACTGTCGGCGCCCGCGGACAATACCGACTGGTTCGCGGGCTACCACAGCATCGCCGTCAGTCCGGACGGCAGCCTGGCCGTGGCCGGCACGCGCGGCGGCCGCATCAGCGTGTGGCGCACCGCCGATGGCGTGCTGTGGCCGCGCGCGCTGCTGGGCCACGACGATGCCGTGGTGCGGCTGGTCTTCACCGACGACAAGCAATTGCTCTCCGGCGGCTGGGATGGCCGCGTGATCCGCTGGCGGCTCGACCCCGAGCGTATGCAGTTCACGCGCAACGAGCTGCTGGACCTGCCGAGCCAGATCACCGGACTGGCGCTGGCCGGCCGCGACCAGCGCCTGTTTGCCTCCACCGAACAGGGCGAGCTGCTGCAGATGCGCTTCGACGCGCCGCGCCATCCGATGGCCCGGATCCTCGCGCGCGGGCAGGACGGCGCGCCGCCGCTTCTGCTGGCGCTGACGGGCGTCACCCCGCCGGTGGCCGCCGCGACCGAAAGCGGCAGGCTGGTCATATTGCAGGCGGAGGCCGGCAATCCAGCCAGCCGGCGGCCGGTTGCCATGCCGGCCGCGCCGGTGCGCGCGCTGGACTGGGCACGTGGCGCGCGGCGCCTTGTGGTGGCGGACGACAACGGACAGGTCTGGATGCTTGCGGCCGATGGCACCGGCAATGCGATCTTGCCTGGCGTGATGGCGGGCACCAGCGCGCGCCTGACGCTCAGCGACGATGCGCGCCTGCTGGCAATCCGTTCGGGCGAACCCGCCGAAGCCCGGCGCCTGGAACTATGGCGTCTGCCGCCCGACGCCGGCGCAGCCGCGCCTGCCGCGGCCGCTGCATCCGCCACTGAAGCCACCACCGAAGCCGGCGCCTGCCGGATCCCGCTGCCCGAGCCGCTGGCGCGCGCGGCCTATGCCACCTTCCGGCCTGGCGCCAGCGAACTCGCCGTGGCCGAGGACGACAGCATCGGCCTGTGGCGGATCGAGCTCGCCGGGACCGACTGCGCCGACGCCAGGGCAGTCATGGTCCAGCGTTTCGAAGGCCTGCCGCGCGGCCAGATCACCAGCCTTGCCTTCGGCGCGCGCGGCGACACGCTGGTGGCCGGCAACTATCTGGGCAAGGTGTACCGCCTGGCATTGCCGAAGTCCCCGGCATCGCCGGGCCAGCCGGTGCGCGCCCGGGCCACCATCCTCAAGCAGGACGCCGCTGGCGTCATCACCGCGCTGGCCGCGCCAGACGCGCCGTTTGTCGTCGCCGGGGACGACCATGGCAATCTCTTCCTGCTCGACCGCGAGACCGACCGGCCACTGCCGATCCCGCAGACGCTCTATCGCGACCCGCGGCAACCCGTGGCTGCCCTCTCCGTCAGCGACGACGGACGCTGGCTGTATGCGGCCGGCACCGGGCTTGCGGCGATCTGGGATCTCGATATGGAGCAATGGCGCAAGCAGGCCTGCGCCATTGCCGGCAGTGGCTTTACGGCCCGGCAGAAAGCCGATTTCTTCAAGGGCGATACGCCATCGCCGACCGCATGTGAAGCACGTTGAATGCGGTGAATGCGTTGATCAACAGGTTTATCGACGCCTTTATCGAGCCTTTATCGACTGAGTTGACCGGAAGAGGAGCACGCCATGCCCATCCAGACCATTGCGGGTACCAGTGCCAGCTACGCGCTGCTGGCACTGGACGCCGCCGGCAACGAACGCAACGACGACCCGGACGGCGTCGCCGGACGTTTGTCCGAGCGTCTGCTGCCGCAATGGCGGGACAGCGCGCCCACCGATGTCTTTCTCTGGAGCCACGGCTGGCAAGGCGACCTGCCAGCGGCGCGCAACCAGTACGACCGCTGGATCGGCGCCTTCGCGCGCAGCGTCGGCGACGAGCAGGAGATGCGCGCGCGGCACCCGGATTTCGCCGTTGCCCATATCGGCGTGCACTGGCCCAGCCTGCCGTGGGGCGACGAGGAACTGGGCGGCGATGCCAGCTTTGCCCCGTTCGCTGGGGCGGGCGCGCAAGCCATGATCGATGCTTATGCGCAGCGCCTGGGCGACACGCCGCCAGTGCGTGCCGCGCTGGCCGCCATCTTCGAGGCCGCGCGCACCCAGGCGGATGCCGCCAGCCTGCCGGAAGCCGCGCGCCTGGCCTACCTGCAACTCGACCTGGCGCTCGCGCTTGGCAGCGAGGGGGTGGGGGGCGATGCCGGCGCCGACCGCCTGCCGTTCGATCCCGATGCCTCCTTTGCCGAAGCCACCCAGCTGGGCGCCGCGTTCGGCGGCTCCGTGCTGGGCGGCTTGCTGGCACCGCTGCGGCAGCTGTCCTTCTGGAATATGAAGAAGCGCGCCCAGACCGTGGGCGAAAACGGCGTGCATCCCCTGGTCAATCGCATCAGCGATGCCTTGCCGGCGGCGCGCATCCACCTGATGGGCCACAGCTTCGGCGCCGTCGTCATGTCCGCCGCGCTGGGCGGGCCGGGCGGCACGGCGGCGCTGCGGCGCCCGGTGGCGTCGTGCGTGCTGGTACAGGGCGCGATGTCGCTGTGGGCGTACGCGCCGGATATCCCCGTGCGGCCCGGCACGGCGGGCTACTGCCACCAGGTGCTGCCGGACGGCAAGGTCAGCGGGCCGCTGGTGGTGACCCGCTCGCGGCACGACACGGCAGTCGGCTCGCTGTATCCCTGGGCCGCCGGCGTGGCTGGCCAGGTCGCCTTTGAACCCGCGCAGGCCTATCCCGCCTTCGGCGCCATCGGCGCGTTCGGCATCCAGGGCATCGACGGCGCCACGCACGCGCCCCTGCAGCCCTACGACGGCCGCTACACCATGACTGGCGGCAAGGTGCTGAACATCGAGGCCAGCGAGTACATCTGCCACAAGAGCGGCGTCTCGGGCGCGCACAACGACATCGACGGCCCCGAAGTCGCCCACTTGATCTGGCAGGCTGCGCTGGCCGGGGCCTGAATCCGAACCTGAGCGAGATGACGAGCGCGACCAGGAGCACGACCATGACCGACGAATCCATGCCCATCCCGCTCGGTATCCAGGCCGACACTGGACGCCCGCTCGCGGACATCGACGCGCAGGCTGTCGCCGCGTTCACCGCGCACGAGCACGCGGGACGCCGCGCGCCCGAACGCGCCGCGGAGAAGGCCCGGCAGGCCGAGACCTACGCCGTGCTGGGCGATGTCGACGGCGACAAGCTGGACGAAGCCGGCTGGGGCTTGCTGTTTCCCTCCGACGTCGATCCCGCGCCTTACCTGGACGCCCTCGCGCCGCTGATCGCCTGGCGGCACCGGGAAGCCGGACAGGTCACGATATTCCAGGGCGCGGACGGCTGCCTGCCCGGCGAGAGCGCCGCCACCTGGCTGGCGCGGCACAAGGTCTCGCTCAACGTGGTGGATCCGGCCCTGGGCGTGCCCTACTACCTCGTGCTGGTCGGGCCGCCCGACAAGATATCGTTTGCCTTCCAATACACGCTCGACCTGTACTGGGCGGTGGGACGGCTGGATTTTCCGCAGCTGGCTGATTTTCGCAGCTACGCGGACAGCGTGACAGCCTACGAAACCATGGCCAGCGTGACAGCCCGCCGCCGGATCGCGCTGTTCGCCACCTGCCACGATTTCGATCGCGCCACCCAGCTGCTCACGCGGCAACTGGCCACCCCGCTCAGCCTTGGCACCGCGCAAGCCAAAGCCCTTGGCGAGCACCAGGGTTTTGCCATGCAGGCCTTGCTGGGCGAAGCCGCCACCAAGTCCGCCCTGGCCGAAGTCTTGCGCGGCAAAGGCCCGGACGGCCCGCCCGCCCTGCTCTTCACCGGCTCCCACGGCATGGGCTTTCGCGCGGACGATGCGCGTCTTGCCGGGGCCCAGGGCGCCATCGTCTGCCAGGACTGGCCTGGCTACGGCGCGATCGGCCCCGAGCACTGGTTCGCCGCGCAAGATGTGCCCGACGACGCGCAGTGCCACGGCCTCATCCAGTTCTGCTTTGCCTGCTATGGCGCCGGCTGCCCCGAGTTCGACAATTTCGGCCGCGACGCCAGCGCCCCCGCGCGGCTCGCGCCGGCCCCTTTCACCGCCCGCCTGCCGCAGCGGCTGCTTGCGCATCCCCATGGCGGCGCGCTGGCGGTGCTCGGGCATGTCGACAGGGCCTGGGCTTACGGCTTCCAGTCAGAGCGCGCGGACCCGCAGACCCAGGGGTTCCGCGACGTGATCGGCAGCCTGCTGCGCGGCGAGCGCGTCGGGCAGGCCACGGATCGCTTCAACATCCGCTGGGCCGCGCTCAGCACGGAACTGGCGGAGTTGCTGCGCGACCGCGGCGCGGGTGCCGCCGTTTCCGATACCGAGATCGCGCTACGCTGGGTGGCGCGGGACGATGCGCGCAATTACGTGGTGCTGGGCGATCCGGCGGTACGGCTGAGAGTGCGCGACATCGCCTGACCTTCGCCTGCCGGGGCGTCGCCCATTGGCCCGACCGGTCATCCGGGGGCGCCATGCACTGTCGCGCCCAGACATACACAAGCCGCCAGGACTGTATGGCACAGCCCAACGACTCCTCCTCCGCGCGTATCCCCTGAAGCACAATCCGGCGCCAGTGTCGCCTGCCGGACGCGGGCATGAGAAATGCGTATAGACGTGTGAGCACCGGCCCCGGTGCTTGAGGCCTCGTCAGGAGAACGCACATGCCATCGACGTCTAACGATTGCCGGAGGGCTTAGCCATGCAAAAGCTATCCATCCTGACGCTCTGCCTGCTTGCCGCCCTCGCATGCATGACCGTGTTTATCTGCCTGTCCGGTGCATTCACCTCGCGCGATACCGAATATGGCAGCGGCACGGCCGTGTTCTGCTACATCGACGAGCAGCTTCGCTAAGACGCGGAGGCCACTCAGGCCAGGTTGGCGCGGCGTAGCTTCGCCTTGAGCGCCTCGATCTCGTCCAGCAGGTCAAGCACGAGGGCAACGCCCGCTGGCCCCAGCTCCAGGTCGCGTGTCAAACGCAGCGCCGCACGGGCGCGCGACAGGGCGGTGCCGTCAAAACGCCACCCTTGCACGTCCTCGCCACGCGGCGTCAGCACGCCTTCCTCGACAAGGGCCACCACCTGCTCCATGTCGGCATGACAGGCGAAGCTCAACTCGACCAGCGTGAACTGAACCTCTTCCTCGACAAGCTCGCCCTGCAGCGTCGAACCACTTTGATCGCTCATCGCATCAAGCCTCCGTTGAACGGCGCGGGGAAAAGCCGCTAAAGGCCTCGGCCATCTCCCGGTACGCCTGCCTGGCCTGCTCCGTGTCGGCGGGCGGCAAGACAATGGAAAGGACCGCGTACAGGTCGCCGGGCGGCGTGCTGGGCAGGCCCTTGCCCCTGAGCCGCAGCTTGCGGCCCGCCGACGAGCCGGGCGGCACGCTGAGTTGAAGCACGCTGCCGTCCGGCGTGGGTATGTCGACGCTGGCGCCCAGCGCAGCCTCCCAGGGGGCGACCGGCAGGTCCAGGTAGACGTCGCGATCGTCGACGCGGAAGCGCAGGTGGGGCGCGATCTCGATCTCGAGGTACAGGTCGCCGGCAGGCGCGTCTCCAATCCCCGGTCCGCCTTGTCCGGTAAGCCGGAGATGCTGTCCGCCGCGAATGCCCTTGGGAATATTCACGTCCAGTTGCCGCTCCTGCAAGCGGACATGGCCTTTGGCGTCCACCTGCGGCGTCCGCAGCGAAATGGTGCGGTGCCCGCCCCGATAGGCGTCCTCCAGATCGATCCGCACCTTGGCGTGATGATCCGCCCCGGCCATGCGGCCGGCATGACGCGCGCCGCGGCCCTGTGCCCGCCTTGCCCCGAACAGCGACTCGAAGAAATCGCTGTGATCCATCTCCGGGTCGCGGCCGGCGTCGCCGTCGCTGAACTCGAAGCCGCTATCCCATCCCGGCGGCGGGGTGAACTCGCGGCCATGCTTGTACCGCGCACCCACGTCGTCGTACGCCGCGCGCTTTTCCGCGTCCTTCAGCGCCTCGTACGCTTCGGCCACGTCCTTGAACCGGGCTTCCGCATCCGGCTCCTTGCTGACGTCAGGGTGATACTTGCGCGCGAGCTTGCGGTAGGCACGCTTGATGTCATCCTGCGTGGCCGTGCGCTCCACGCCCAGCATCGCGTAGTAGTCCTTGAACTCCATGAGTGCCCCTCCGGCGGCTCGCGTGCGGGACGCGCACGGCGCTTGCGAACAACTTGTCCCTGAGTATAGGCAAAGGGCGCGGCGTGCGCCTCTCAGGACGCACGCGGCTGGCCGGCGCCGGCGGGATCAGATGCCCTGGCGAAAGCCGAGGTAATCCAGCGCGAGGTGTCTTTGCAGTGCGCGGGCCTGGCGCAAGGCGTCGAGCAATGCGCGCCGCTCGTCCGCGTCCAGTTCATTCGGGTCCACATGATTGTGCATGGCCTTGCCGCGTTCGAAGCAGCGCTGCTGTGTCTTCATGCGCAACATCTGGATGCGGTTGAACGCGCCGATCCATGCTTGCACATGATGTGGTTCCAGCCGCCGCGTCTCGCCGGCGCGCCGGAGGCGATCGGCCGTATTGCTGGCGCGGGCGCGGCAAGCCAGGCCGTAAATGCGGGCCGCGTCGACGAACAGCGTGGCGGCGTCCAGTTTCAGATCGATCGTGCCGGCGAAATCCCCGCTCTTCGCCACCGCGAAGTCGCGCAGCAGGCCGAGCGGCGGTTTGCGTCGCAGCGCATTCTCGGTCATCTGGTACAGAAAGCGCGGGTTGTCCGGCGCCATGTCCGCGAGCCAGTCGGTCAGCGCCTGCGCCAGATCGTGGGCGCCATGAAGCGGCCGCAGGTCGAAGAAGATGGTGGCATTGAGCAGCGCCCGCGGATCGCCTTCGATGATCCAGCTTGCGAAGCGCTCCCGCCATTCGTGCAGGTCGAGGCACCACTGCGGATTGCTTGCCATGACTTGCCCGGCGCACAGCGGGAACCCGCAGGCATCGAGCGCTTCGTTGATGCGTAGCGCCAGCGGCAGCATCCGTTCGCGCAGTGCCTGGGCGCTACCTCTGCCGCTGCCAGCCAGGATGATCCCGTTGTCCTGATCGCTCGACAGCGTCTGTTCCTCGCGGCCTTCGCTGCCGAGCGCGATCCAGCACCAGCGTACGTCCTGCAACTGCTGTCCCACGCAGGCCAGGTCGATCACTCGCCGTGTCAAGGCATCGTTCAGCGCCGAGATCAACCGCATGAGCGCCTGCGCTTCCGCCTCGCCCGCCACGCGATGCCAGAGCGCCCGGATCTCAGCGGCGGCCCGCTGCAGCCCGCTTCCGTCCTGCGCGGCGGCGATACGGCGGCGGGCGTCCTCCATGTCTCGCGTGAATGCGCCAGCCTGGACATTGGCCGGATCGAAAGCGGCATCGGGACGGATCGTGGGCGGCTCGTTCATGGGCTGTGCGTTCCTCGTCCTCAGTACCGGACCCGCGCGTACAGGGTCTGTTGCGCGGCATCGCGGGCATCCTTCAGCGTGACAATGCTTTTTTCCGCGAGCAACGGGACCATCCTGAGAAAGATCTCTCCGGTGACGATCGCGTCGCCCAGGGCGGTGTGGCGGCCAATGACCGCCACACCGAGGCGGCTGGCGATCGCTTCCAGTGAGTGCTCGGCCTGATGGGGGTGGATCACCTGCGATAGCAGCAGCGTATCGAGGACGGGTTGCGTGAAGGCGGTGCCGGTTCTTTCCTCCAGCATTTGCAGGAACTTCATGTCGAACGCGGCATTGTGCGCGACGAGCACGGTATCCGCGGCGAAACGGTGAAACTGCGGCAACACGGTTTCGATCGGCGGCTGGCCGTTGAGCATGGCGTGCGTGATGCCGTGAACCGCGATCGATCCGGCGCTCAGTGTGCCCCGCGGCTGGATCAGCTGCTCGAAACTCTCCCGCTGCAACAACCGGCCGTTGACGATGCGCAGGGCGCCGATGGAGATGATTTCATCGCCGGCGGCAGGCTCCAGCCCCGTGGTCTCGGTATCGAACACCGTGTAGCTGAGTTGCGAGAGCCGGCACTGGTCGATCCCGGCGTTTTGTCCCGGCTGGTGGAACAGGTCGAAATCGTAGAACTCCGGGCGGCCTTGCTGTGCCGGCAGTCTGTCCAGCGCCGACCGGGGCTCGGAAACCGGCAGCATCAGACGATAGCGCGCCACGTCGGGCGATGCACCGGACGAACACACGGTCTCGCCGCCCTGACGCGCCATCAGCGCGTTCAGTGACAGTGCCGCACCGGCTTGCAATGGCGCGTTCTCCCATGCCCGCAGCATATCGGCGGTGGGTGGCGCGCCGTGCCAGGTCAGGTCGAGATAGGCCAGCCGCCCGGCACGGCACAGGCCGAAGCGCAACTCGGTAACGCCGGTTTCGGTGGCGAGCCGCTGCGCCAGATAAGCCAACGCCTGGGTCAAGGCATAGCTGTCCACCCTGAGCCACAGCGTGGCATCGACCGCATCGCTGGCGGCTACGCTGAGCGACGGGCTGCCGATCCGCCGCAGCAGCAGCGCGAGCAGGTCGGCGCCCCGCATCTCTTCGAGCTCCTGATGGCTGTCCATCCCGGCGCCGCGCTGATCCACGGCGCGGCCGATCTGGCCCACCAGGCGCTGCGATTCGTCGTCGATGATGCCGGTAAGCTGGGCTCGCTTCCCGGCGTTCATATCAGGGAACGTCTGGATGGTTTCCACCGCCGCAAGCAGATTCGCCAGCGTGGCGCGCGCATCTTGCGTGAGCGACTGCAGCAACGCGTCGCGGCGGTTGTCGGCCTCGACGTTGCGGGTGATGTCTTCCAGCGTCAGCACGAAGCCGTTGAGGGTGTGCACGTTGTCGAACACGGGTGCCATGTGCGCGCGCACGATCTGGCCCTGTGAGAGCGTGGCGACGAATCCCGATACCGGCCGAGCCGCGCCGGTCCCGCCCTCCCGGAGCTGGTGCTGGAGCTGTTCCAGCGCGTGCAGGATGAGCCCCCGCTCGATCACGCCGAACACGGAGCGGCCCAGGCCGATTGCCGCAGTGCCAGCCACTGGCGCGCCGGCCCCGCCAGCTTCCAGCAACTGCCTGGCGCTGTCGTTGTAAAGCAGTATTCGCCCTTCGATATTGCAGACCAGCACGCTCAGCGCGAGCTCCGCCATGAGCGCGGCGAGCCGGTTCTTCTCCTCGGCCAGCGCGCGGTTCGCCAGCGCGATCCTGGCCTGCACGTCGTCGTGCACGGCCTGATGGGAAGCCGCCAGCAGGTTAAGCTTGTCGGCGAGGACGCGCACGTCGCGCGCGCCCTGCGGCGCGATGCGATGACCAGGGTTGGCCGCAAGCAGCACGGCGTCTTCGGCCAGGCGCGCGACCGGCGTCAGGTAAGCGTCGAACAGCGCTTTCAGGCCGATGCCCAGGCCGAGCAGCAGCAGCAACGCGAGGGCAATCCATAGCGCGCCGCGCTGCAGCAGCAACGCGCGCATCCATGTGCGCTGCGCGTCCGGCAGGTCGATCGCAAGCGGTAAGAGGATCGCGCCGGCGAGAAGCAACTGCGCCAGGAAGAGCAGCGCCAATGTCACGCCGAAGCGGTGTCCGGCGATCCAAGTCCGAATCATTCGAGGTCTCTCTGTCAGCTCGCGAGCAATGCGCCCACCTTTTCAACCAGCTCCCTGGTGGAAAACGGCTTGGTGATGTACGCATCGGCGCCCAGCGCGAGGCCCTTGCTCACTTCAAGCTCCCGCCCCTTCGCCGATAGCATGACCACCCTGACCCGATCCCAGGCCTTGTTCTCGCGGATCTTCTGGCAGACCTCGAAGCCGCTGCGCAGCGGCAGCATGATGTCGAGCAGGACAAGATCGGGCTGGAACGCGGTCATCTGCGCCAGGGCTTCCTCCCCGTCGCGAGCAATGCCCACTTCGTAGCCGCTCTGCTGCATCAGGAATTCCAGGGAGATCACGATGTTCGGTTCGTCGTCGGCGATGAGGACTTTGTGGGTCATGACGTTGTCTCCGGTGCATTCGGCAGCGGCAGCGTGAATACGAATACCGCGCCGATGTCCTGCGTCGCCTCCAGCCACAGCGCACCGCCGAAATGGCGAACGATTTCCCGGCTGATCGGCAATCCGAGCCCGGTGCCCTGCGGCTTGCCCGCCAGCCTGTCGCCGCCCTGGCGGAACTTGTCGAAGATCAGCTCCCGATCCTGCGGGCGCACGCCGCAACCGTTGTCGCGCACCGCAACGCGCAAATTGCCGCCCGCCGCCTCCAGGCTCACCGCGACCCGGCCATCCGCCCGGTCGCAGAACTTTGCCGCGTTCGACAGCAGGTTGAGCATCACCTGCATCAGCCGGTCGGGGTCGGCCAGTATCGCCGGGACCTGCGGCGGCAGCTGCAGTTCAAGCTGAATGCGCTGGTCCGCGAACAGTTGCCGGGTGGCGCTTACCGCATCCACGATCACTTGCTTCAAGTCTAGTGGCACGACGCGCCATTCGGTGCTGCCGGATTCGATCTTGGCAAGGTCGAGGACGTTGTTGATGAGACGCGTGAGGCGCTCGCTTTCCCTGATCACAATGTCAAGGTATTCGCTGCGCCTGGCAGCTGCAAGATCGGGATGATCGCGAAGAATCTCGGAGAATGCGCGGATTGACGTGAGTGGCGTGCGCAACTCGTGGGTCACGGTCGAAATGAAGTCGTCCTTCATGCGGTCAAGTTCGGTGAGCCGCATGTTGGCCGCCTTGAGTCCCGCCGAGACCGTTTCCAGTTCGCGCGATTTCTGTTCCAGTTGCCGGCTGTAGGCGACCGCTTGCGAGGTCTCATCCAGTATTGCCATGACTTCGTCCAGGCCGAGCGGCTCTTCATTCACCGCCGAGGCGATCATCGCGCGTGCCGATGCGGCACCGATCGCACCGGCCAGCTGGATTTCCGCGAAATGTACCAGCGCGGCATCGGCCGCCAGCGGGCTGGCGCCGGCGCGCTCGCGGTGGAATCGCGCATACGCTTCGTCGGCCCTGGCGCCGCCAAGGAAACGCCGCAACAACGCGAGTACCGCTTCAGCCGAAGCGCTGCCGCGCCACACATGGGAACCCAGTGCGCTGCCGCTGTGGGCGTAGGCATCCACGAACAGGATGGCCTGCACCCGTTCCGCCGCGCTTTGCGGACTCGTGAGCGACACGCCGGCATAGCTGCCGACGTTCGCCAGCATGCTCCAGAACAGCGCATGCGAGACCGGGTCCAGCCCGGCCAGGCCAAACAGTTGCTGTGGCTTCAGCCACCCGATGCCGAACGGCCCGTATTCGACAAAGCTGGCGGACAGCCAGCCGGACTGCGCGAACGATGGCAGCAGGAGCGTGTACAGCCAAAGCAGGAACCCCGCGCCCAGGCCAGCCAGCGCGCCGCGCCGCGTGCCGTTCTTCCAATAGATGGCGCCCAGCATCGCGGGCGCGAACTGCGCCACGGCCGCGAATGAGATCAGGCCGATCGATACCAGCGCGTACGCTTCGCCGGCGAGGCGGAAGTAGGCATATCCCAGCATCATCAACAGCACGATGGCCGCGCGCCTGATCGCGAGCAGCATCGCGCTGATATCGGCGCGATGGCCGACCCGCAGGGGCTTCAGGCGCAGCAGCAAGGGCATCACCAGGTCATTGCAAACCATGGTGCTGAGCGCGATGGTTTCGACGATGACCATGCCGGTCGCGGCCGACAGCCCGCCGATGAACACGAGGAGCGTCAGCACCGGAGAGCTTTCCTGCAGCGGCAACGCCAGCACGAACATATCCGGGTCGACCTGGCCGCCCGGAAAACGCAACACCCCTGCGAAAGCGATCGGCAGTACAAAGAGATTGATCGCCAGAAGATACAAGGGCAGCAGCCAGATGGCTTTCCTGAGGTGGTTCTCGTCGACGTTCTCGATCACGGCGATCTGGAACTGGCGCGGCAGGAGCAGGATCGACAGCATCGACAGGAATACCAGCGCGGCCCAGCTGCCGAATGTCACGGTGCCGCCTCCCGCCGCGCCGCCGCTCACGGTCAGGAGCGCCTTCAGCGCGGGAACCGCGCCGGCGCGCCCGAACAGATCGCCGAAGCCATCGTACAGGCCAAAGGTAACGAAGATCCCCACCGAGAGGAAAGCCGCCAGCTTTACCAGCGATTCAAAGGCAATTGCGGCGACCATGCCCTCATGGCGCTCCGCCGCATCGATATGGCGGGTGCCGAACAGGATGGTGAACATGGCCAGCATCAGCGCGAGGTACAGCGTGGTGTCCGACCAGACCGGCCCTGCCGTGCCGCGCCGGATGCCGACGTCGGCGGAATGCACCAGTACCGCCACGCTCGCCGAGACGGCCTTAAGCTGCAGCGCGATATATGGCACGATGCCCACCACCGACACCAGGGTGACAAGGCCGCCAAGCAGCGCGCTCTTGCCATAGCGCGAAGCCAGGAAATCGGCAATCGACGTGATGCGGTTGTTCTTGCTGATACGGATGATCTTGCGCAGCACGGTCCACCAGAGCGCCGCCATCAGCGTGGGGCCGAGGTAGATGGGCAAAAAGCCGATGCCGCTGACGGCGGCGCGGCCGACGCTGCCATAGAATGTCCACGAGGTGGCGTACACGGCCAGCGACAACGCATACAGGTACGGGTTGTTGATGACGCTGGCGCCCGCGTCCGAGCGCTTGTCGCCGTAATACGCAATGGCGAACAGCACGCCGAGGTACGCGAACGACGCCAGCGCAACGACCCAGCCCTGCAGCATGTCAGTCCCTCGGCGCAGGTGCGGGCGGGGCGGGCTGTGGGTTTCCTTTTCGCGGTGCTTCCTGTTCCGCGGTGAATGCCAGCAGAACGATAAACACCGCCCATGCGGCGAACAGATAGGCGTACAACAGCGGGACGCCTAACCAGGTGAGCGTGTGGTTGAACAGGGCCAGCAGCGGATAGTTGAACAGCAGCCAGCCCAGGGCAAACAGCGCGATCAGGCGGTGTCCGACGAGGTTACGGCGCAACATGGCAAATCCTTCAGTGGCCGGAAGCGCCCGCCGCGCCAATGCCGGTTTCCGACCGGACTCTCTGCGCCTCGTAACCTGCGCGGTCGATGCGGGCACGATCGCTCCTGTCGAGAACTGAGAACAGCCAGATGCCGACAAAGCCGGCGGTCATCGAAAACAAGGCAGGCGACGTGTACGGAAAGATCGCATCCTTGTAGCCAAATACATCCACCCAGACCGACTTGGAGACGATGGTCAGCCCGACCGCGGTAATCAGGCCGAGAAAGCCGCCGATGGTCGCGCCGCGTGTCGTGCAGTCTTTCCACAGCACGGCCATGAACAACACGGGGAAAGTAGCCGATGCCGCAACAGCAAAGGCCAGCGACACCATGAAGGCGATGTTCTGCTTCTCGAACGCGATCCCGAGAATCACCGCCACGATGCCCAGCGCGACTGTTGTATACCGCGAAACACGCAATTCCTTATCGCTGGTCGCGTTGCCTTTCTTGAACACGGTCGCGTAAAGGTCATGGGACACGGCGGTAGCGCCGGAGAGCGTCAATCCGGCGACCACGGCAAGAATCGTGGCGAAGGCCACGGCGGAGATAAAGCCGAGGAACACGTTGCCACCGACGGCGTTCGCAAGGTGGATGGCCGCCATGTTGTTGCCGCCCAGCAAGCCGCCAAGCGCATCCTTATAGACCGGGTTGGTGCTGACCAGCACGATGGCGCCAAAGCCAATGATGAACGTCAGCACGTAGAAGTAGGCGATCCACGTCGTCGCCCAGAACACGGACTTGCGTGCTTCCTTGGCGCTTGGCACGGTGAAGAATCGCATCAGGATGTGCGGCAGCCCCGCCGTGCCGAACATCAGCGCCATGCCGAATGAAATGGCGGAAATCGGATCCTTGATGAAGGTGCCGGGACCCATGATGGCATCCTTCTTGGCATGGACGTCGACCGCCTTGGCAAACAGCGCTTCGGGATTGAAATGGAACTGCGCCAGCACCATGACTGCCATGAACGTCGCGCCCGCGAGCAGCAGGCCGGCCTTGATGATCTGGACCCATGTGGTCGCCGTCATGCCCCCGAACAGAACATAAACCATCATCAGCGTGCCGACGATCACCACGGCAAGCCAGTACTCCAGCCCGAACAGCAGCTTGATCAACTGTCCGGCACCGACCATCTGGGCAATCAGGTAGAACGCCACCACCACCAGCGTGCCCGAGGCCGCGAATACGCGGATCGGCGTCTGCTCGAAGCGATAGGCAGCCACGTCGGCGAAGGTGAAGCGGCCGAGGTTACGCAACCGCTCGGCCATCAGGAAGGTGATGACGGGCCAGCCGACCAAAAAGCCGATCGAATAGATCAGGCCATCATAGCCGTTCGAATAAACCGCGGCCGATATCCCGAGGAAAGATGCCGCGGACATATAGTCGCCCGCGATTGCCAGCCCGTTCTGGAAGCCGGTGATGCCGCCGCCGGCCGTATAGAAATCCGCGGCGGACTTGGTTCTGCTGGCGGCCCATTTCGTGATGAACAGGGTGAACACCACAAAGACAGCGAACATGGCAATCGCCGTCCAGTTGGTCGGCTGCTTCTGCATCTGGCCAAGGTCGCCACCGGCTCCCCAGACCGCCCCGCACAGGGCAAGCAGCGTCAGTGTGCTCAGGATGCGGTTCCGGGTCGACATTAGAGCACCTCCTTGCGAATCTGAGCCGTCAGGTCATCGAATTCGCGATTGGCGCGCCAGACGTAGATGCCGGTGATCGCCACGGTAAATACGATCACAAAGAGTCCGATCGGAATGCCCCAGGTCATCACGCCGTCGCCGATCCTGATGGAGAGCAGGGTCTTGCCGAAGGCAACCAGGAGGATGTAGCCGTAATACACAACCATCATCATTCCGGCGAGCACCCATCCGTAGGTAGAACGGGTCGAAACCAGCCGCTGATAGTTGGGATTGGACCGTATCCGCTGAACGAGATCTTCTTCCATTTTTTATCTCCGGTTCTTCGGGCAGGAGGTGCGCATGCGACACGCTGTCTTCAGTCTTATGTCGAACAGCGGCAACAATCAATGGGGATATACATGAGGCCCATGGGCAAGTGCCGTAAAGCCGATTTTCACCGCAATCTTGTCCATGCCATCCGACATGTGCGGACAATCGAAGGGAAAGCGGCGAACTCATGATCGCGATTGAATCGCGATTGAAATAGGAATCGGTACGGTCCCGGCCCCATGAAACGGGAGGGGAGCTACGGCAGTGCAGGAATTAGCCCAGCGATGAATCGACCCACACAAAAGTCGGATGAACTCTTTCTTTGAACTTATCGACTCCATAGACGCTATCCCGGCGCCTGGTTCGATTTAGTGTTGCCGCAGGGGCGTATTACGCTGGTGCTGCACGATTGCGGATCGGCGCCGGGCTTTCACCAGGCGCGCCGCCATCCGCACCGCGTGCGCGCCATCGCCTATGTGCGCGCGGCTGCCGCGATACGCGGGCGCTGCGGACTCGCGGCCGCGCTCGTGCCCGGCAAGGGGGCATTTTCGAAGTCACGGTCGGCGGCAAGGTGGTCGCGAAGCGAACCAGGACGAGCTTTCCCGGCGAGGTGGAAATCGCCGAGGCGGTCGCCGCAGCGTCTCGTTGAAGGCGGCGGGCCGCGCCTGCGGAAGACCCGCGTTGCCCGGCCCGCGTTGCTCTGCCCTTAATCTTCGCTCGTCCACTCCACCTGCACGCCCAGGCTGCGCAGGTTCTCGACGAAGCGGGGATGGGCCCGGCGGATCGGCGCCGCGTTGCGGATCTCGGACCGGCCGTCGATGCTGGCGGCCACCATGAACAACGCGATCGCCACCCGGATGATGTACGGGCTTTCCACCACCGCCGGCGTCAGCGGATTGCCGCCAAAGGTGATGAGCCGGTGCGGGTCGGACGAGAACACATGGGCGCCGAACTTCGACAGTTCGCCGGTCCAGCCCAGCGCACCGTCGTACACCTTGTTCCAGAACATGGCGTTGCCCTGCGCGCGCACGCCCAGCGCGATAAAGATCGGCAGCAGGTCCACCGGGAAGTACGGCCATGGGGCGGCCTCGACCTTGGTGAGTACGTTGCTGGTGAAAGGCGTCTGCACTTTCAGCGGGCCGGCGCAGGTGGCCCGCGACCAGCCGTCCTCGTGCGTGATCTGCACACCGAACTTGGCAAAGGTCCGGTCGATCAGCGGGAAATTGCCGGGTGCGCTGTTGCGCACGACAACATCGCCGCCGGTGATGGCGCCCAGCGCCAGGAAGGTCGTGATCTCGTGGAAATCTTCGTCGAAGGTGAACTCCCCGCCACGCAGGGTGTTACCGCCATGCACCGTCAGGCGCGAGGTGCCAATGCCTTCGATGCGCGCGCCGATCATCGCCATGAAGCGGCAGAACTCCTGCACATGCGGCTCCGATGCCGCATTGGTTAGCGTGGAGGTGCCGCCCGCGGCGGCCGCGCACAGCACGAAGTTCTCCGTCGTGGTGACCGATGCGTAATCCAGCCAGTGGTCGGTCGGTGTCAGCAGGCCGGCACTACGCACGAGCAGCGAGCCGTCGACGCGCTCCACCTCGCCGCCGAAGCGGCGGAAGACGTCGACGTGCGGATCGATCTCGCGCACGCCAAGCGTACAGCCCTTGACGTTGTCCTCCAGTCGGGCAACGCCGAAGCGCGCCAGCAGCGGGGGCACCAGCATGATGGAGGAGCGCATTTCCTCGGGCAGCCGATGGCGGGCGGCGTCGAAGACCGTTTCGCAATGGTGCAGTTCCAGCGTGCCGGTCGCGTGGTCCATATGCACCTTGCTGCCCAAAGCGCGGAAAATCTCGAGGATCTTGCGCACGTCGGTGATATCGGGCACGCCATGCAGGCGCAACGGCTCATCGGTGAGCAGCGTGGCGCAGAGCACGGGCAGCACTGCATTCTTGTTGGCCGAGGGAGTAATGCGGCCACGGAGCGGCTTGCCGCCGTGCACGATGAGATTGGACATGGAATCAGGTATAGCGGGGCGGACCCGGACAGTCCGGGACGAAGCCCAGCATTGTACTTGCTATGCAAATGATGGGAATGGCGCGGAGACGGGTCCCGGTGCAGGCAAAGGCGCATGTGGCCCCACCGGCACCGCCGCCCGCGTATTTCGCCGCGATATCATGTGGATCGCAAGCCAGCCGTGCCTGACCGGCCAACGCTCAGGTCCGAATGCCCAACGCGTGGAGCGGCAATGCAGATTGAGCAGATTGACTGGACGACAATCCGTACCGGCGCGGCCGACACGCTGCATGGCACGCTGGTCGAGGTGACAGGCTGGATGATGCCGCTGGATCCCGCGGGCGAGACCGCCGACTATGCCTTGCTCACCGCCGAGGCGCCATGCTGCGGCGGGTGCGTGCCGCGCGATCCGCTGGCCAGCATCGAGGTGTACCTTGCGGCGCCGCTCGCGCGGCAAGAGCGCGCCGTTTGCCTGCGGGGACGTTTGCTGCGGCTGCGCGACGATCCAGCGGGCTGGCGCTATCAGCTGGTGGAAGCCTCGGCGCTTGCGCTCGCGCCCCAGGCAGCGGCGGCGCCGATCAGCCGGCGCGTGTTCCTGGCGTCCGGCGCGGCGCTCGGGCTTGCCGCCTGCGCGCCGGGGCGCTTCGCCGGCTACACCGAAGCCCGCGAGTCATCCGCGGCATCCACCCCACAAGCGGCTGACGCCGCCGCCAGATGGACGCCGCCCGCCAACGCGCTGACGATCGACATGCACAGCCACGGCGGCCGCGTGACCGTCTCGCGCGATCCCGCCATCGGCGCGGACCGTCCCTTCCAGCCTCTCGCCGCGCCGATGCGCGCCGGCGGCATGAACGTGATCTGCCTGGCGATCGCGACCGACACCACCGTCACGCGCGTGTCTGCGGACCGCACGCGCTTCGAAGCGTGGCGAGCCCCGCAGGAGGGCGAGCTTTACGCGCTCGGCGTGACCGAGTTCGCGCGCGCGCATCGGCTGATCGAGCGTGAGCAGATGCATGTGGTGATAGACGCGGCATCCCTGGCCGCCCGGGGCCGCGCCGGGCCGTGCGCGATCATCGCTTCCGAAGGCGCCGATTTTCTTGAAGGCAGGCTGGAACGCGTCGACGAAGCGTACGCGATGCATCAGTTGCGCCACCTGCAGCTGACGCACTACCGCGTCAACGAACTCGGCGATATCCAGACCGAGGCGCCGGTGCACGGCGGCCTGACGGATTTTGGCGCGGAGGTGGTGCGGCGCTGCAATGCGCGAGGCATCGTCGTCGACGTCGCGCACGGCACCTACGCGCTGGTGAAGCGCGCCGCGGCGACATCCACCAGGCCGCTGGTGATCTCGCACTCCGCGCTGGCGACGCGTCCAGGCACGCGCAGCCGGCTGATCACGCCCGACCACGCCCGCGTGATCGCCGGCACCGGCGGCGTGATCGGCGTCTGGCCCAGTTCGGGCACCTTCCGTGACCTGCGTGGGATGGTCGAGGGCATCAAGCGGATGGCCGACGTGGTTGGCGTCGAGCACGTCGGCCTGGGCACGGACATGCTCGGCTTTATTTCCCCGCCGGTGTTCGGGAGCTACGAGCAATTGCCTTCGCTGGCCGATGCGCTGCTGGCGGCGGGCTTCACGCAAGACGAAACGAACGGGATTCTCGGCGGCAACTACCGGCGAGTATTCGAAGCCTCGGCCGGCTAGGCGCCGCGCGAGCCGGACGGCGGCGCGCTATTGCCGCCTGCGCTGCCCGTCTTCGCCCTTGCCCTGCCCGGCGCCGCCGCGCAGCCGCCGGTATTCCTCGCGGCCAACGTAGCACGCGGCGCCAGCCGCCATCAGCGCCAGTACATACCAGGTAATGGCATAGCCGAGATGGTTGTTGTTGAAGGTGACCACCGTCAGGCCGCCTTCCGGCCAGACGCGCTTGCCGCCGTCGCCGGCCGGCGCGGCCGCATCCGCATCGATGAAATACGGTGCCACGTTCGTGAGCGCGCGGGCGGCGGCGATGGCGGGCACATCGCGTCCATACCAGCGGCCGGCCGCCGGGTCGTTGTTGCGCAGGAATCCGTTGCCGGGCTCGCTGAAGCGCAACAGGCCGGTCACCGTGGTCTCTCCGGCCGGGTCGCTCCCGCTGCGTGTGGCGCGATCGTGCTGCTCCGGCGGCACAAAGCCCCGGTTGACCAGCACCACGCTGCCATCCGCCGTGCGCAGCGGCGTCAGCACCCAGAAGCCGCCACCCAGTTCCGTCACGGCCTGGACCAGGGTTTCGCGGTCATGCAGGAAAGTGCCGGTCACTTGCACACGCCGGTATTCGTCGTCCGTCTTGTTCAGGCGCGGCCACTGAGCTGGGCCCGGCGCCGCCGTGGCGGGGGCATGCACCCGCTGGTTCACGCGTTCGATGAGGTCGAGCTTCCAGGCGCGCCGCTGGACTTGCCAGGTGCCAAGCGCAACCAGCCCGGCGACCGCGATAGCGGCAACCAGGGCCAGCACTATCAGTGCACCGGCGGTTCGTCTGCGAGTGGGAGTCGGGCGGGCTAAATCTTGTTGCGGGAGAGTCAAGGCAGGTTCTTCATATCGTGCATCGGCATCATGTTCTGGTCGAGGTGGAACATCACCCATAGCGAGCCAGTCAGCGCGATGACCACCAGCACGATGGTGAAAATCAGCGCCAACATGGTCCAACCGCCTTCCGACCTGGCATTCATATGCAGGAAATATATCATGTGCACGACGATCTGCACCGAGGCGCAGGCCAGCACGAGCAGCGCCGTCGTGCTGGACTTGTCGAACACCTTTGCCATCACCAGCCAGAAAGGGATGGCCGTCAGGATCACCGCGAGCACGAAGCCCGTCATGTAGCCCCTGAAGGTGCTGGGGGCGTGGTCGTCGTGGCCATGGTGCTCATGTCCATGGGCATCGCCGGCCCCGGCGAGGGCATTGTCATGCGCGCTCATGGCAGCACTCCCATCAGGTAGACGAAGGTAAATACGCCGATCCAGACCACGTCCAGGAAGTGCCAGAACATGGACAGGCACATCAGGCGGCGCTTGTTTTCCGGAATCAGCCCATGCTGCCCGACCTGCGCCATCAGCGTGATCAGCCAGACGATGCCCACGGTCACGTGCGTGCCGTGCGTGCCCACCAGCGTGAAGAACGAGGACAGGAAAGCGCTGCGCTGCGGCCCCGCTCCGTCGTGGACCAGGTGCGCGAACTCATGGAGTTCGATACCGATGAAGGTGGCGCCCAGCAGGCCGGTAATGCCGAGCCAGATCAGCGTCGTGCGCACCTTGTCCTTCTGCATCTCCAGCACGGCAAAGCCATAGGTGATCGACGACAGCAGCAGCATGGTGGTGTTGAGGGCGACCAGCGGCAGTTCGAACAGCTCCGCGCCCGTGGGACCTCCGGCATAACGGCGGCCCAGCACGCCATACACGGCGAACAGGCAGGCAAAGATGAGGCAGTCGCTCATCAGGTACAGCCAGAAGCCGAGCAACGTGCCGTTCTGCGGATGCACCTCGCTCAGTTCATGAAAACGGAGCGCTTCCGCGCGCGTCCGCTCAGGCAGGCTGGTGTCGTCGCTGCCGTAGGGGAGAGAGGTTTCAACCATGGCTGGCAAGCAGGCGCGAGCGCTCTGCCTCGGTGCGGACGACGACGTCGGCCGGGATGTAGTAGTCGCGCTTGTAGTTGAAGGTATGGCCGATTGCCACTACCAGGGTGGCAACGAACGAGACCACGGCGATCAGCCACATATGCCAGATCATGGCAAAGCCGAACAACGTGCTAAGGCCCGCGATTATGATCCCGGCGGCGGTGTTCTTCGGCATGTGGATCGGTATGAAACCCTGCTGCGGGCGCTGGTATTGCAGGGACTTCATCTGCCACCATGCGTCGTTGTCGTGGATGACCGGCGTAAAGGCGAAGTTATAGGCGGGCGGCGGCGAAGAGGTGGACCACTCCAGCGTGCGGCCGTCCCACGGGTCTCCGGTGGTGTCGCGCAGCGACTCGCGCCGGCGGAAGCTGACCACCAGCTGGATCAGGAAGCTGCCGATGCCAAGCGCGATCAGCAGGGCGCCGAAGGCCGCGAGCTGGAACCAGATCTGCAGGGACGCATCCTCGAAATGGCTCATGCGGCGCGTGATGCCCATCAGGCCGAGCACATAGAGCGGCATGAAGGCAACGTAGAAGCCAACCAGCCAGAACCAGAACGAGCACTTGCCCCAGAAGGGATCGAGCCGGTAGCCGAAGGCCTTGGGGAACCAGTAGGTAATGCCGGCCATCATCCCGAACAGCACGCCGCCGATGATCACGTTATGGAAGTGCGCGATCAGGAAGAGGCTGTTGTGCAGCGAGAAATCGGCGGGCGGCACGGCCAGCAGCACGCCGGTCATGCCCCCGATGACAAAGGTCACCATGAAGCCGATGGTCCAGAGCATCGGCACCTCGAAGCGGATGCGGCCGTGGTACATGGTGAACAGCCAGTTGAACATCTTCGCCCCGGTCGGGATCGAGATGATCATGGTGGTGATGCCGAAAAAGGAATTGACGCTGGCGCCCGATCCCATGGTGAAGAAGTGATGCAGCCAGACGAGATAGGACAGCACCGTGATCACCACCGTGGCGTACACCATCGACGCATAGCCAAAGAGGCGCTTGCCGCAGAAGGTCGACACCACTTCCGAGAAGATGCCGAAGGCGGGCAGGATCAGGATGTACACCTCCGGGTGGCCCCAGATCCAGATCAGGTTGACGTACATCATGGCGTTGCCGCCGAGATCGTTGGTGAAGAAGTTAAAGCCCGCGTAGCGGTCCAGCGCCAGCAGGGCCAGCACGGCGGTCAGCACCGGGAAAGCAGCGATGATCAGCACGTTGGTGCACAGCGCCGTCCACGTAAAGACCGGCATCTTCATCATGGTCATGCCCGGCGCGCGCATCTTCACGATGGTCACGAGCAGGTTGATGCCCGAGAGCAGCGTCCCCAGCCCCGCGACCTGCAAGCCCCATATGTAGTAATCCACACCCACATCAGGACTTTGCAGGATGCCGGACAGCGGCGGATAGGCCAGCCAGCCGGTGCGCGCGAACTCGCCCACGAACAGCGACATCATCACCAGCACGGCACCGCCGACGGTCATCCAGAAACTGAAGTTATTGAGGAAGGGGAAGGCCACGTCGCGCGCGCCGATCTGCAACGGCACCACGAAGTTCATGAGCCCGGTGACCAGCGGCATGGCCACGAAGAAGATCATGATCACGCCGTGCGCGCTGAAGATCTGGTCATAGTGGTGCGGCGGCAGGTAGCCCAGCGAATCGCCAAAGGAGATCGACTGCTGCAGGCGCATCATGATCGCGTCGGCAAAGCCTCGCAGCAGCATGACGATGCCGAGCACGACATACATGACGCCGATCTTCTTGTGGTCGATGCTGGTGAACCACTCGTGCCACAGGTACCCCCACACCCGGAAGTACGTCAGCGCGCCGACCAGCGCCAGGCCGCCGGCCGCGACCACCAGGAAGGTCACCAGCAGGATGGGCTCGTGGAAGGGAATCGCTTCCCAGGTCAGGCGGCCGAATATCAGCTTCGCGAGGTCAAGGTGCTCGGGCATGGTGGTCACCAGGGCCGCAGGGGCGTTGTTGCGGGAATCGGGGAGCGGCGGGTCATCGCGGCGACACCCTCGCGGATGCTGCGGCGGGACCATTGCCAATGCCGGCGGGGTCACCCGCCGTGCAGATGGCGCCGGTTCGTGTTCCGGCCCCGCCCTCGAGCGCGGCCACATCGAAGGACCGCGGCTTGCCCTGCCCGCGGCTCGCGCTCATGGCCATCATGTCCTTGATGCAAGGGCGATTGGCTTCCACGCAGCGGTTCAGGATCGCATCGTACAAGCCTGGCGCCACGCTGGCGTAACGGCGTACCGGCTCCAGTTCGCTGGGTTTTTCCAGCTGCAGGTAGGCGTCGCGCGTCAATACGCCGCCTCCGGCCCTGGCTTGCCGGACCCAGCGCTCGAACTCCTCGGTGCTCATGCCATGGAACTTGAAGTACATGCCGGAGAAGCCCGCGCCGCTGTAGTTGGCGGAGAAGCCCTCGTAGACCCCGGGCCGGTTGATGACAGCGTGGAGCTGGGTCTCCATGCCGGGCATGGCATAGACCTGTCCCGCCAGCGAGGGGATGAAGAAGGAATTCATCACCGTGGAGGCCGTGATCTTGAAACGGATCGGCTGGTCCACCGGCGCCGCCAGTTCGTTGACCGTGGCGATGCCCAGCTCGGGGTAGAAGAAAAGCCACTTCCAGTCCAGCGCAACCACCTCGACCGTCATTGGCGCCACCCCCATGGGCACATCGCGCCGTGCGTCGATGCGGCTCAGCGACTGGTAAGGGTCCAGCTTGTGGGTGCTGACCCAGGTCAGCGCGCCCAGGGCGATGATGATGAGCAGCGGCGCGGCCCAGATCACCAGTTCCAGCAAGGTGGAATGGTCCCAGTCCGGCTCATAGACCGCCTCCCGGTTGGAGGCGCGGTAGCGCCACGCGAACAGCAGCGTCAGGGCGATCACCGGCAGGATGATCAGCAGCATCAAGCCGGTTGAAATGATGATTAAATCACGCTGCCTGACCGCAAGGTCGCCGGCCGGGGCTAGCAATACCGCGTTGCAGCCCGTCAACAGCAGGATGGCAGGAAGCAACAGCCACCCTCGCCTTGCGTAGCGGGATGGCACTCTCCGAATGCGAAATTGCATAGCCGTGGAAGTGATCGTTGAAACTACGCCGGTGGTCTGGCAGCGGAAACTCAACATTTCCTATGGCACTGTAGTCAAAGAAGTGCCATTCTTAAAGGAGTGACACAAAACGCCACCCCGAACCACGAGAGGGCCTGATGATGTCAAGCGCTACGCACCAGCACGACCCGTCACCATCCCCGGCCCTGACAGAGCGCGAAGCCATGCACCGGGAGGTCGCTCCGGGAGAGATCGCCGCCGGCGTCGTCATCGGACGCGCTTCCGAGTATTTCGACTTCTTCGTGTACGGCATCGCCTCGGTGCTGGTCTTTCCCTCCGTCTTCTTCCCCTTCGTCAGACAGCTTGACGGACTGCTGCTCTCCTTCACCATCTTCTCCTTCGCGTTCATCGCCCGGCCCTTCGGGACGGCGCTGTTCATGGCCATCCAGCACCGCTGGGGGCGCAGCATCAAGCTGACGGCGGCGCTGTTCGTACTGGGCACGGCTACCGCGGGCATGGCGTTCCTGCCTGGCTTCGACACGCTCGGGCGTACGTCCATCGTATTGCTGGCCCTCCTTCGCATCCTGCAGGGCATCGCATTGGGCGGCTCGTGGGACGGGTTGCCTTCGCTGCTGGCGTTGAATGCCCCGCCACACCGCCGGGGCTGGTATTCGATGCTGGGACAGCTAGGCGCGCCAATCGGCTTTCTGATCGCCGGTTCGTTGTTCCTCTTCCTGCGCGTTACCCTGGAGTTCGATGAGTTCCTGGACTGGGGCTGGCGCTATCCGTTCTACGTAGCGTTCGCGATCAACGTGGTTGCCCTTTTCGCGCGCCTGAGGCTGGTGGTGACCCGTGAGTACACCGAGTTGCTGGACGAGGGAGAACTGGAGCCGATCAACCCGGTCGCATTGCTTCGCGAGCAGGGCTATAACCTCTTCATCGGTGCGTTCGCCGCGCTGGCGAGCTATGCGCTGTTCCATCTGGTCACCGTGTTCCCGCTGTCGTGGGTCGCGCTGCACGAGACGCAGGACATCAGCTCCGTGCTCATCGTCCAGATCGCGGGCGCGGGGATCGCCATGGCGGCCACCATCGCATCCGGCCTGATCGCGGACCGCATCGGCAGACGCACGACGCTGGCGCTGATGGCGATCCTGATCGCCATCTTCAGCTTGTTCGCGCCCTACCTGATGGATGGCGGCCCGGCCCGGCAAGACACGTTCATCCTGATCGGTTTCGGCTTGCTGGGCTTGTCTTATGGGCAGGCCGCGGGCGCCGTCACGGCGAACTTCGACGCCAGGTTCCGCTATACCGGCGCGGCGCTGACTTCTGATTTTGCGTGGCTGTTCGGGGCGGCATTTGCGCCGCTGGTCGCGCTGGGGTTGTCGGTGGAGTTCGGGCTGGTTGCTGTCAGCGGCTATCTGCTATCCGGAGCGGTCTGTACATTGCTGGCGCTTTGGTTTAACCGGAAGATGGAGGCGCGCGACTAGCTCGGCCGATGGCTGGGCGGGACAATCCGCGGCACGTACCGGCCGCGGTCGCCCCGCCAATCTCAGAAATTCTGGAAGAAGCCCCGCGCGGCAACCATGCAGAACGGCGCCACCAGTTCGTCGTGGTAGGCCTGCAGCACCGCTGACGCACCACCATCCCTGGCGCCTCCCGCGACCGCCTGCGCAGCGAACGTTGCCTTCGCGAGCGCGAAGCCCTGCTTGATCGCGGCATAAGGATCGCCAGGCCCGGAGACAGGTGCGTCGACATCCAGCACAGAGGTCAAGTGCGCCGGCACCTTCGCGCTCCGCCAGTACGCCTGCTGAACGGTCGCGTTGAAAAAATACACCGTCGGGTCGAATCGCCCACCGCAGAGCTGGACCGGGACACGCGGTGCCCAGTTGCGCAGATCGTTTCGCTTGAATGCCTGGCGCAGCGGGGTCGCCGGGCTGCTTGCGGGCGCCATTGCCGCCGTGGTGGCCGGGAACGCGCCATCCGGATTCACCAGTTGGTCTTCCAGCAGGCTGAGACGGTAGGTGTTACGCACCAGGTGGGGCCTGCCGAATCCAAGGGTAAAGAATGCCGTCAGTTCGGGGGGCACCAGCGGGGGCGAAGCCGGCGGAGTCAGCGAGGCGAACTGCGGGGCGGGAGTGTGGGGGCTGAAGAGCGCCGTGGCGGGGAGTTCTCCGTTGCCGATCAGGGTATCGATTGGCGTTACGCTGGGCAGGAGATCCTCGATGCCGCGCACGTAGGCGGGCTCATAGAAGTCGCCGGGCCTGCGGTAGAGGTTGCCGTAGGCATTCTGGTAACTCGTTGCCACCAACGTCGTGAACACGGTGGCGCCAAGGTTCACCTCGCCCGCAATCAGCGCGTCGCCCGTGGCGGCCAGGGTATAAGGCCCTGAACCCGTCGAGGCCGCCGTTACGTTGATGCCCGCCGCCTGCAGCGCGCGGTGCGTGGCCATGGCAACGTGGCCGCCCTGCGAATATCCCGTTATAAAGAGCTTGCCGTTTTCGCGGG
Organism: Burkholderiaceae bacterium 16; assembly: GCA_000955785.1. Classification (GTDB taxonomy): domain Bacteria; phylum Pseudomonadota; class Gammaproteobacteria; order Burkholderiales; family Burkholderiaceae; genus Cupriavidus. The sequence continues at coordinate 54,302 of JYOD01000017.1, read as the reverse complement.
CCGCCTTTCCCGCGTCGGCATTGCTCAGGGCAACCAGCGCGGCCCGGAGCGAGTCGATCATGTCGGCCGACTGCTGATCGGCATTCAGGTAGGGGTGATAGGACAGATCGGAGCCCGCGTATCCCGCGTAGTTGCTTGCCACCACGATATAGCCCTGGGCGGCGTACATGGCGGCAACGCTGATGCCTTCCAGGGCGCCGTCGCCGTTTCCTTCATCTTTTTGCGTCAGGTCGGCGAGATTGTAATTGCGATAGGTTGTGGTGCCGTGCGCGTACATCAAGGTCGGGCGGGGTCCGCTGCATGCGCTGCCTCCCGGGATCATCAGGGCGCCGCTGGCGTTGGTGGCTTCGCGCGCGCCGCCGATGGTGCGGTAACGGAAGTATACGATCTCGAGGTCGCAGGTTGGGGTGCCGGCGATCTGTAGTAGCTGGCGGCCTGAGTCGCTTGCGTTCAGGAGACCTGTGAGCGCGCTCGCGCTCAGGCGGAGCGTGGTTTTCTGGTCCAGGAGTTGGCCGCGTCCACTGTTCTTGCCGTTGCAGCCGCCCGCGCCGCACCATGACGCCGACTGGGCGATTACGCCTGCGCTAAGGGCGAAACACATCAGGGCTGCGAAGCCCACCTTCCGCATGGTCAAACGCATCTTGGGTCTCCCCGCTGTTGTTGGTGTATGTCTGCCGCCGGATTTAACCGGCTGGCGGCGTGTAGGTAAACGGGTTAATGCGCCACCAGCGTCATGGCCAAGGATTTTTCATTGTGAAACAGGAAAAGACGAGCGACGAAAACAGGATGGCATCCCGTTTCATGGATGTAGCATTTTTGTTTTCGTGAATACCAGAATTAGATAATGCTTAATCCATTCCACTCCGGACCTCGGAGACACCGTAAATCGTGCCCGCCTCATCTATATCTTTCGGAAACACCAAATGATTTTATCCAGTTTATTTTCAAACGCTGGAATTATTTTCATAACGCGCAAGCCGTGCAGAACTGCGAGATCGTTGCAAGGAGCCTGGCCGAGATACGCCGGCGCACGCCGCGGAAATTTCGCGGCAAACAGCAAGCCGCCTTGCCCGCGATCACTCCGCTGCCGCTGCTCGCAACTCCGACCGGATATCATATGGCCACCAAACAAAGCGCTCCTGACTGACCCACGACCGGGCCGGAGCAAGTAGCTTCACCTAGCGATGCGAACAATGACCCCCGATTCCGACACCCCTGCGCGCCCAGCCATTCGTTCCCTGACCCAGCTTGAGGGCCGCGTGCTGGCCGTGCTGCTCGAAAAGCAGCACACCGTGCCAGACACTTACCCGCTGTCGCTCAACGCGCTGACTTCGGGCTGCAACCAGAAAACCGCGCGCTCTCCGGTGATGAATGCCACCGAGGCCGAGATACTCACCGCCATCGATGGCCTGAAACGCCTGAGCCTGGTGATGGAAGGCAGCAGCAGCCGCGTGCCGCGCTTCGAGCAGAACATGAAGCGCGTGCTGGGCGTGCCGAGCCAGTCGGTCGCGCTGCTCGCGACGCTGCTGCTGCGCGGTCCGCAGACGGTAGCGGAGTTGCGGCTGAACTCCGCGCGCCTGCATGCCTTTGCCGACATCTCCTCGGTCGAAGTGTTCCTGGAAGAACTCGCCTCGGCCGAGCCGCCTTTCGTGGTGAAGCTGCCGCGCGCGCCCGGCGGACGCGAGAATCGCTGGATGCACCTGCTGTGCGGCGAAGTCAGCCTGGAGGATATGCCCGACCGCGGCACCGCCGACGAGTCGATCCCGCCTTCGGAGTTCGAGGCTCTGAAGGCCGAGCAGAAGGAGTTGGCCGAGAAGGTGGCACGACTGCAGGCGCTGGTTGAGCGCATGGCTGGCGAATTGGGGATATCGCTCGACAAGACCGGCCTATAGCCCAAGGGACCCGGCGTCAGTGACATGAATGCCGGGCTCCGTCCTGCGAATCCGAGGCGGACCGGCTTAGCCGAAGATTGATTTCGCCCGGCGATAGACGTGGACAGGCATCCCGACTGCCAGCCACCCCCAGCCGCAAAAACTGACCCAGAAGAAAATCGGATGGCTCTCGGGAGAGATCAGCGTGCCACTACGAGACAGCGCCAGGATTCTGTGCTCGGCGAATCCGCGCCATACGCAGTAAATGGCAAACGCCGTGACCGGCAGCGCGATCAGCGTCAGCAACACGAACTTGACGCGAAGCCAAAGCCGCTGCGCATCTTCGCTGCTCTCCAGCCACCCGGCAAATACGCCGCCAATGGTAAAGCCGATACACGCCAGTACCGCCATTCCAAAGCCGATCGGAAGGCCTATGTAGAGGCCCACCAGGAAAATGGCGGTCCATGATGACTCGATACCCGGACGCAGCGAAAGCAGCGGACCCAGGGGAATCGCAAGGGCAACGGCCCATTTCAGGCAGAAGAACGCGTACCGCATGCGAAACTTGCTGACAGGCTCGGAAGCCTGGCGGACCGGACTAAGTTGCATCATGTTTTTTGGGCAAGGTGGAACTGCGGCATTCAAGCGATGCCAGTCTGGCATCAGGTCCGCATGGAATACGGGATCAGGCGTCCTGGCAACCGCCTTTGTGGAGGAAACCAGTGGGAGGCTATCACACGCTTGTGACGCAAGCAGCGCTCGCAGACCTGTATAAACGCCACAACAGTCGACATTGGCTCGGCAAGGACTTGCGGCGTATGATCGTGAATAGCCGCTCCAGATTAACGGCGACGCCGCAAACCAGAACTGCCGCGGCTGCGCCAGGCGCCTCATTGCAGGCACCATATTGGCGCTGCAGCCGGGCACACTACTTGTCACAATAGTGTCGTTTGAAGGCAGCGATAATTTGCAGTCCAAACACGTTGAGGCCGTTGACGATGCGCGTGACGATTCGCACCATTACGATTCCGGGAAGCCAGGGCCGGGCCGCCCTTCACCAGGCCGTTGTGTACGCGACTACGGAGCAGGAGGCCACGCCACTCATGACGAGTGACTGGAGCCAGCGCGAACCGGAAGTCTTCATGGCTGCCCAGACCTGGGCCAGGCGCAATACCTATATCGTATCCAACCCCCGCACCGGCGCGTATTACGGCAGTCCTGCCGCCCGCTAGTCCGGGGCCACACGGCGCCTTCGGCCATGCCGATAATGTATGGACATGGCGCATTGCCCGCGCGCGGCCGCGCCTTGCCCGCGATCTACATTGCCGCATAGGCGGAACGCCCGCCCAGCGTTGCGGTCATGGCCTCGTGCAGCGCCAGTAGCAGGCGGCTGTCTTCGTCGGCCTTGCGGATGGCCAGTGAAATCCGCAGCGTAGGCGCGTCGGCGCCCAGCCGCACGATCCGCACCGGATAGATCTGGCAGATACCGGGATCCATCAACTGCACCAGCGAGACGCCAAGCCCGGCGCTGACCATGGCGACGATGGCGGGCACGGTGTCGAGTTCCAGGGTGCTGCGCTTATCGGGCATGCGGGCGTGGACATAGCGCGCAGCCATTGCGCCGGTGGCCGTGCCGCGGTCGTAGCGGATCCAGTCATGCCTGCGCAGCAGCGCCTCCGCCGAATCCGGGCGCTCCCCCGGTGGGGCCACCAACACGATTTCCCGTTGCGTGAGCGGGTGCCAGCGCAGGCTGGCCAGGCGGCCTTTCTCGGGCTGGGCCACCACCGCCGCATCGAGTTGGCCAGCCTTGACGGCATCCATCAATCCCGCGCTGCGCCCGCGCATGGGCCGCACTGCCAGGCGCGGGTAACGATCCTTCAGGTAGCGCATGGTGCCGGGCAACAGCACCGGCTGGATCGATTCGATCATCCCCAGGCGCAAGGTGCCCTCGATGGCGACCGACGTGCGTCGCCGCAAGGCATTGAGATGGTGCAGCCCGTCGCGCATCGCTGCCACCACCTCAACGGCCGCCGCGGTCGGGCGCACCTGCAGGCCGGAGCGGTCGAAGAGCGTCTGGCCCACGTACTGCTCCAGCTGCTTCATCTGCATGCTCACGGCGCTGGGGGTGAGATGCATCACCGCCGCGGCCGCGGCGAACGAGCCCTCTTCGATCACCGCCTGGAGGGTGGAAAACGCCTCGAGCTTCATCAAGATTCCTTATGTAAGGCGCGAATTTTCATCACTATTTCTTGGCTCTCGCGCAGCTTAGACTGGTCTCAGGGCACAACGCAAGATCGGCATGACCGCCGCGATTGCGCCAGCGATACCCATCAAACGGAGACCAAACCCGCCATGACCGCCTTCAGCCCCGCCGCCTGGTATGCCCCGGATGCGCAAAGAAATACCTCGTGGATTCAACGCCTGACGGCCGATGAGGTGGCCAGTTTCGACGCCGCGCTGGCGCATGCCAAGGCCACCGGCAAGTCCTTTCTCAAACTGGCGCAGGAAGACTTTCCACTCAGCCCGGCGGCGCGGGCAGCGCTGGACCGGGCCATCGCCGCCACGCAAGGCCGGTGGGGCATGTGCCTGCTCAAGGGCTTCCCGGTCGGCAAGTGGACCGAGGACGACACGCGCCTGGCCTGCTGGTGCATGGGCCTGCACATGGGCGTGGCGCGCACGCAGAACCGCGCCAGCGAATTCCTCAATGATGTGCGCGATATCGGCGTGGCCTACAAGACCAGGAACGGGCGCGGCTACAATACCAATGCCGCGCTGGACTTCCACACGGACTCCAGCGACGTGGTTGCCCTGCTGTGCCGCCGGGCGGCCAAGAGCGGCGGGGAGAGCAAGGTGGTCAGCTCGATCGCATTGCGCGACGAGGTACGGCGCAGGCGGCCGGACCTGGAGCCGGTGCTGCGCCAGCGCTTCTACTTCAGCTACCAGGGCGCGCAGGATCCGGCCCAGCCGCCCTATTACGGCTTGTCCATCCTGGGCAATCACCCGGACCATTTTGCGTTCCGCACCAACCGGAAGAATATCGTCGCCGCGCAAGCGGACTTCGACACCGTGCCTCGCCTGACCGGCCAGCAGCAAGACGCGCTGGACCTGCTCGACGAACTGCTGACGGACCCGCAACTCTGTTTCTCGATGTCGCTGGAACCCGGCGACATGCAATTGCTGAACAACTACGTGACGGTGCACTCGCGGACCCATTTCGAGGACTACGAGGAGATGGACCGCAAGCGCCATCTGTTGCGCCTGTGGCTGGCCGTGCCGTCGGCGCAGGCCTTGCCCGATGACTGGGCCGAGTATTTTGACGACGTGCGTGCCGGCGCGGTCAGGGGCGGCCTGCGCGGCGCCGCGCGGCCGGAGGCGTTTGCCGTGTTCGAAGCGCGGCAGGCTGCGGCGATGGGCATGCCGTTGCGGGCATGGACGCCCGGCGTGCCGGCGCCAGCATCGGCAATGGCGGACTGATCCTGCCGCCAGGTAGCAAGTAGCAAACACGCCCCACGCGGCGGGCTCGATCCCGCCGACGCACGATAACGACAAGCAAGAGATGGAGACAACATGCAACGACGCGACTTCCTGGCGCTGCTGTCCGCGGCCCTGCTGATCCCGCCCGACCTGAGGGCGGCGACCACCGTGACCAAGCTGCTGGTCGGCGCAACGCCGGGCGGCGGCACCGACATCGTGGCGCGTTCGCTTGCGATGGAACTGGAAAGCCGGCTGGGGCGCACCTTCATCGTCGACAACAAGCCGGGCGCCGCCGGCAATATCGCGGCGGGCGCGGTGGCCAAGGCCGAGCCCGACGGCAGCACGCTGTTGCTGAGCTATACCAGCCATGCGATCAATCCGTCGCTGTTCCAGAAGCTGCCGTTCGACACGCTCAAGGATTTCACGCCCATCAGCCTGATCGCCAACTCTCCGCTGATCCTGGTTGCCCGGCCCTCGCTCAAGGCCGGCAACCTGCGCGACGTGATCGCACTGGCCAAGGCACAGCCCGGCCACCTGAGCCTGGCCGTGGCGGGCGTGGGCAGCGCCAACCATCTCGCAGGCGAGATGCTGAAAGCCGAAGCCGGAGTCGATATCGTCAGCGTGCCGTACAAGGGCGCGGGGCCGGCCGTGGCCGATGTGGTCGGCGGCCAGGCAGACCTGCTGCTCGGCAATGTGGCCACCGTTCAGCCCTTGCTGAGCGCGGGCAAGCTCAAGGCCATCGCCGTCAGCACGCCGCAACGGCTGCAGGCGTTCCCCGACGTGGCGCCGATCGCCGAAGTGGTGCCCGGCTTCGATTACAGTTCATGGTATGGCCTGTTCGGCCCGGCCAATATGCCGCCCGACCTGGTCCGGCAAATCGAGAAGGCCGCGCGCGCGGCGGTCGCGTCGCCAGTCATGCGCCAGCGCTTGCTCAAGGAGGGACTGGTTCCGGTGGGGAGCAGCGCGCAGGATTTCGCGCAGTTCGTGCGCAAGGAGATCGACCGCTGGGCCAAGGTAGTCGCCGTGACCCATACCAAGGTTGCCTGACGATGCAGCCTGACGATGCGCCTGATTACGTTGCCTGATGACTCTGCCGCCATACGCGGCCACACCTGGAAAATACAATGACCACCCCATTGCTCGAACACCGCCTGCGCGAACCGCGCGTGCTGCTGGCGCCCGGCGTCTATGACGCGTTCTCGGCGCTGGTGGCCGCGCAAGCGGGATTCGAAGCCCTCTACCTGTCCGGCGCCGCCGTGGCATACACCCAGCTTGGCCGCTCCGACGTGGGGCTGACCACCGCGACGGAGACGGCGGACATCGTCGGCAGGATCACCGACCGCGTCGGCGTGCCCCTGATCGTCGATGCCGATACCGGCTACGGCAACGCGCTCAACGTCATCCGCACCGTGCGTTCGCTCGAACGCGCCGGCGCCGCCATGATCCAGATCGAGGACCAGACCTTCCCCAAACGGTGCGGCCACTTGGACAACAAGCGCGTGGTCCCCACCGCCGAGATGTGCGGCAAGCTGAAAGCCGCCCTGGACTCGCGCACCTCGCCGCAAACCCTGATCCTTGCCCGTACCGACGCGGTTGCCATCGAAGGACTCGATGCGACAATCGAGCGCGCCGAGGCCTATGCGGAATGCGGTGTCGATGCGCTCTTTATCGAGGCGCTGCGCACCGAGGAAGACATGGCCCTCGTGTGCGAGCGCTTCGCGGGACGCATTCCGCTGCTTGCCAATATGGTGGAAGGCGGCAAGACACCCGTGCAGAGTGCTGCCGCGCTCGGCAACAAAGGCTTCCGGATCGTGATCTTCCCTGGCGGCGTCGTGCGCTTCCTCGGTGCGCAGATGAAGCATTACTACTCGACGCTGCTTGAGCATGGCACTACCGCGCCGATGCGCGATGCCATGCTGGATTTTGACGGGCTGAATGCCGTGATCGGCACCCCGGAACTGATCGCGCGGGGCCAGCGCTACGGCGAGTGAGGGCGGCGGCCATCTCCCGGGCGATGGCCGGTTCGGCCTGGCATCAGTCGTCGGCCGTAAAGCCGGAAGCCTCCACGATGGGCTTCCACTGCGCGCGCTGCGCCTGGATGGTCTTGCGGGCTTGCGCGCCGGGCTGTCCCGCCATCTCCATGCCGAGCGCCGCCATCCTGGCGCGCACGTCAGGCTCCTTCACCGCCTCTAGCAATGCCTTCTCCAGACGTGCCACGGTCGCCGCGTTTGTGCCCGCGGGCACAAACGCAGAATACCAGCCCGATGCCATGTCGAACCCCGGTACGCCGGCCTCCTGCAGCGTTGGTACATCGGGCAGCAATGCCGAGCGCTTCGTGCCGGTCACGCCGAGAAAGCGGATCTTGCCCGCCCTGTGCAGTTCCATCTGGCCGCCTATCGCATCGACGCCGATGGGCAGCGTGCCCCCGATCTCATCCGTCAACATCATTGCCGCGCCACGGTAGGCCGTCGGGGTCAGCGGCACATCGATGGCCTTGCGCAGCGTGAGCACACCGAAGTGAACGGTGCCGCCCAGCGTGACCAGGCCAAACCCCGTGGATGCCGGATTGCGTTTCACCCACGCGATGTACTCCGGCATCGTCTTGTAAGGCTGGCTGACACTGGCAGAGGCGACCAGGGGCACGTCCGCCAGGTAGGCGACGGGCACGAGATCCTTGTCGGGATCGTAGGGCAGCCGCTTGTAGGTCAGCGGAAAAATGGTGAACGGAGGCGCGGGCGAGATGAGAATGGTTTTTCCATCCGGCGCGGCACGCTTCACGGCTTCGAGCGCCAGCCGGGCTGAAGCGCCGGGCCGGTTCTCGACCAGAATGGTTTCGCCAAGCGAGACGCGCAGCTTTTCCGCGACCGTGCGCGCGAACACGTCCAGTGCTCCGCCCGGTGCAAAGCCGATGACGATGCGTGTGGGGGTGTCGGCGCTGGCGGCACCGGCCGCAGCCGGCACGCCCACCGCGACGACGGCAACGGCGGCCGCGAGCGCGGTTGCCAGCTTAGGCCAAGAGAAGCGATTGTGCATGTCTGAGTCCTGTGTGGTGTGCCGTGTGGCGTGCCGGGTCATGCCGCGGCCGGCTCGAGCATCGTGTCCGGCTCCAGCGGATATATCGGCCGCCGGAGGTTCTCGAACGGAAACAAGCTGTAGTCCGAGCTGCAAACCCCCGGTCCGGCCACCAGCACGATATGCCGGGCAATCGGGCCGAACCCTGCGCGGAAGTGCTGGCGCGACTTGATCAGGATGTACTTCTTGCGCGCCAGGTCGATGCCCGCATGCGTGAACACGCCGGTATCGAACGGCTCCTGCGGCTTCTCGCAGACCATCACCAGGACGCCGCCCGCCTCGAGCACCGCGACCCGGCCAAGGCTTAGCCGTACGCCGGTAAACATCGGCCCGGTCACCTGGTAGTTGCCATCGGTAATGCACTTCACCCGCCCGGTCAGCGTCAGGGGCTGGCCTTTGAGGCGCAACGCGGGCATGTCGGTCCTGCCGCCCACCGCGACCGTGATCTGCTGGCCCATGCCCGCCCGAATCATCTGTTCGACGGCGGCCGGGTCCCAGAACGGGCCGGCCACGACATCGTCCAGGCCCTGGCGCATCACTTCGGCCAGCACGCTCATCTGGTCGGTCGGGCCGCCGGCGCCGCAATTGTCGCCATGGTCCACCAGCACCACGGGGCCGCCCTCGAGCGTCCTGGCATGCGCCACCGACTCCGCCATCGGCTCGATCGGGAAGACAAAGTCGGCGCGGCGTGCCCAGGCCATTGCCGTCAGTTCGTCCAGCAACTGGCGCGCGGCATGCTCGCGCCCGGCATCGGCCACGATCACCACGGTCAGGCCAACGTGCGGGATATCGGCGAGCGGAAATCCGCCAAACACCGAGGCATTGAGCACTTCGCCATCGCGCTCCGCCGCCATGGCGCGGTCCATGATGTCTTTCATGGGCTGGTCCTGCGGGGTCTGCCGCAGCATATGCGTGAGCATTGGCAAGGTGCGCGACAGGATGACCGGCGTGGCCTCGCCGCGCAGCGCGGCCATCAAGGTACGCGCCGCCCGCGCGCCGGTCTCGTACACGTCTACGTGGGGATAGGTGCAGTAGCCGGCGATGGCCGTCGCATTGCCCACCAGCGCATCGCTGAAGTTGGCGTGGAAATCCAGCGCCACCGCAATGAGCACGCCCGGCGCCACGGCACGGATGCGCCTGAGCAGTTCGCCCTCGGCATCGGGATAGCCCTGCGCCACCATCGCGCCGTGCAGGTCGAGCATGACCGCGTCGCAGCCTTCGCGCACCGCCGCCACGATGGCCCCGGCCATCGATTCGAACGCTTCGGCGGTCACGATGCCGCTCGGCACCGCGTTGGCCAACAGCGGCATGGTGAACTCGTCGCCCTGGCTGCGCACCATGTCGATAAAGGCCGCGGCGGCATTGTTGGTGCCTGCGCAGGCGCGGATGGCAGCCTCGCCGGATACCGGCCCATCCACGCCCGTGCCCCGGCAGAACGACGAGAGCGGCGTCGCGATAGGGGAGAAAGTATTGGTTTCATGCCGCATCAGGGCAATGACAAAGCGCATCTTCTTATCCTTAGCGTGCATGGCTTTAGTTTGCATCGAGGTTGACTGCCTTCGCGATCGCGCCATAGCGGGCGGACTCGGCCTGGAGGAACTTGCGGGCCTGCGCGGGCGGGCTCAGCACGGGTTCGTAAGCCAGCGACTGCAGGCGTGCGATGAAGTCAGGCTCTTCCACGCTGCTCTTCACCTCCTTGTACAACCGCTCGATGATCGGCTGAGGCGTGCCGGTCCTCACCACCAGCGCCAGGTTGGCGCGCACCAGCAGTGCATCGGGGCTATCGGCCTTTTGCGTCTCCAGCCTGGGGAACTGCGTGACGGCGTGGCCCTGCAGCGTGGCCAGGGGCTTGACCTTGCCGTCGGTGACATAGGCCGCCGAGGAACCGATCACGTCGACGTGCGCGTCGGTCTGGCCGCCGATGAGATCGGCCAAGGCCGGCGGCGAGCCGCGATAGGGAACGATGGTGAAGTCCAGGCCGTTACTTTGCTTCCAGCTGGCCAGACCCAGGTGGGCAGCACCGGCCACCGTGTTGATGCTGATCGAGACCTTGCCGGGGTTGCTGCGGATATACGCCTTCAGGTCGGTCAGGCTTCCCTCCTTGCGGTCGGAGCGGGCGACGATCCAGTGCGGCACCGTGCTCAGGATGGTGACCGGCGTCAGGTCGGGGTCCGGGTTGTAGCGCAGGCCCTTGATGACGTACTGGTTGATGTTGAGCGAGCCATCGCTGGCGAGCAGCAGGGTATAGCCCTCCGCCTTGTCCTTCAGTGCCGACATGACGCCAGGCACGGTGGCGCCGCCCGCGATGTTCTCGACCACGACGGGTTGCCCGAGCCGCTTCCCCAGCTTCTGGGACAGCGTGCGCGCGACGATGTCGTAGGACCCGCCCGCGGGGAACGGCACGACCAGCCGCAACGGCCGCTCGGGCCAGGCTGCATGGACCGCGAAACTCGCGGAGAGAAGGCTGGCGCCGGCGATGGCCGCCTTGACTGCTGCACTGAACTTGATCACTTGCTTGTCTCCTGACCTTGGATCTTTGCGCTTCCCGTTGCCGCGGGGGACGGCGGCACGGCGCAGGCCTGCCGGGGAAGAAGCGTGCTCATGACGGCACTCCGATGGCTCACTATAGAGGAACCCACAATCAACCAAAAGCGAATTAAAATTGATAGTTGTTGAGCATTTGGTTAATGATCTGGTTAATGCCGCGGCGAGGTCTTCCTGCTTTTTTATCGCCGCAGATCTCCCTCGGAATCCCCCATGCCGCCCGCCGTCCATCCCGTTCACGCCCTGCTCGCCCGCCTCAAGTTCCGGCACCTGCGCGTCATCCTTGCGCTGGACGAGCTGCAGAGTGCGGCCGAAGTCGCGGCACGGTTCCATATCAGCCCGGCGGCGGTGTCGAAGACATTGGGAGAAGTGGAGGCCATCGTGGGCATGCCCTTGTTCGAACGCGGGCGCCGCGGCATGCGCGCCACCGACATCGGCCGGGAGATGATCGACGGCGCGGCATTGGTGACGGCGCAACTGAGCCGCCTCGCCGAGTCCCTGCAAGCCGTGCGCGAGGGCACGCGAGGCCAGATGAGCCTGGCCTACCGGACCACATCGGTCCAGCCTGCACTGGCGCAGTTGCTCTGCGCCTTTCATGCGGGCAATCCAGGGGTGGATATCAGCGTGATCGATGGCGGCATCATGGACCTGATCAGCCAGGTCGAAGAAGGCGAACTCGATCTGTTGTTTGCCTACGAAGACCCACGCCTCGAGCGCAAGGACTTGCGCCATGCGCCCATCATTCCCGGACAGAAACTGGTCATCGTCGCCAGCACGACGCATCCGCTGCTAGGGCGCGCGCGCATCACCGCGCAGGACCTGGCCGACCAGCAGTGGTGCATTCCGGCGCATGGCGCGCGCATGCTGCACCACCTGCACACCGCATTCCGCGCGCTGGACATGCCGCCACCGGAGCGCGGCATCCGGACCAGCGACGTGACCATGACGGTCAACCTGCTCCAGGCCGCGCACTTCCTGGCCGTGTACCCCGAGCGCATCGCCGCCCAACTGGCGGCGGCGAATCTGGCCAGGGTACTGCCGTTCAAGCTGGCAAGCCAGGTGGAACCGGTGGTCATGGTGTGGAATGGCGCGCTGGCGCCGCGAGCCCCGGCACGCGCCTTCCGCGATTTCATCCTGCAGCACGCGGCGGAGATGCCGGCGGATCCGTCGGCCTGGCTGGCCAATGTGGGATTGATGAAGCCGGCGAACGGCTCGTGACAAGCAGTGCGCGCCTCTTGCAGCGCGCGCACGCTTGCCGTACGCTGCCTGCCCAGCCCGCCAATCGGACCCCGGACATGTCACAGCAAAAACCCGCCAGCTCGCTGGTCTACTCCACCGAACACGGCCGTATGTGCCCCGGCTGCGGCAATGCGCTGGCGGCCTGCACCTGCGGCAAGGCCCGGCCGGTCGCGCAGGGCGACGGCATCGTGCGGGTTTCGCGGGAGACCAAGGGCCGCAAGGGCAAAGGGGTGACGCTGGTGCGCGGCATAGCGCTGGACGCGCTGGCGCTGGCGCAACTGGCCAAGGAACTGAAAGCCGCCTGTGGCTCGGGCGGCACCGTCAAGGATGGCGTGATCGAGATCCAGGGCGACCACTGCGACACGGTGATGGAAAAACTCCGTCAGCGCGGCATGACCGTGAAGCGGGCCGGTGGCTGAGCAAGAGGCCGCGGGATCCGCTTACCTGGTGCGCTGCTTGTAAGCGATGCTGCCGTCGGCCTTGCGCTGGGGCACGACCGGGTTGCGGGAATTGCACACCGGGCAGCGGAACAGCGGGCCCTGGCCTTCGTCCTTGACCGTCACGTCCTTGGGGTCCCAACGCGTCTGGCACGACTGGTTCTGGCAAGTAAAAAACATCTTCATTCTCCGTAATAGGCGCGGATCGTAGCACGGCGGGCGAATGCGGCCCCGGCTGGTGCGCCATCCTGCGCATCGGCGTCCCTGCCTCGCCTCCTTCGCGCTCTCCGCCTATTCTGCTCCGTTTCCGAAAACGGATAGCCCTGCGCCCGTGCGCCAGACCGCCGCGCAGCTGGCCGCGCACAGCCGCGGTGCAGGATCGCGCGGCGGCCGGATGGCGAGCACCGGCGGGCGCAGCCACGTTGGCGGCCCGGCGGCCATGTACCCGTTGTGGCGCTGAAGGCATGTCCTGCGGCAAGCCATCGCCCGCCGGCATCGGTGAATATCCCCGTGCCGCGGTTGCCGATTTCGGATAACGCCCCTGCCACGCGCGTTCGTAGACTGGCCCCATTGCAAAGCGCACCAAGGAGCCAGCAAGTGAACGAGGTAAGCACCAGGGCCTTCACGCGACGGCCGGGCACGGGACTGGCGGCAGCGGCGATATTGAGCGCGCTCGCCATGCCTGCCCCCACCGCCAACGCCGCCGAATTGCCGCCCGAAATCCTTTCCGTGCAGGCGCTGGAGCCCGCCGACGACAGCCGCCTCTATATCTCCGATGTGGCGTTCAAGCACATGGTGGATGGGCGCCTGCACGTGGTGGATGGCAAGCGCATGCGCTACCTCGGGCTGGTGCCCACCGCGTTCGGCGGGCAGAGCGTGCTGTCGCCGGACAAGCGCACGCTGTATGTGATCTCCACGTTCTACACGCGGCTGGCGCGCGGCGAGCGCACCGACGTGGTCAGCCTCTATGACACCGCCACGCTGGCCTACCGCAGCGAGATCGTGATCCCGCCCAAACATGCGCAGTCGCTGAACTACCGGGGCATCGCCACCGTGTCCGCCGACGGGCATTTCCTCTACGTGCAGAACGCCACGCCAGCCACCACGGTCAGCATCGTTGACCTGCAGGCCGGCAAGTTCGTGGCGGAGGCGCAAACCCCGGGATGCTGGGGCGTGTTTGCCACGGAGGCTTCCAGCCTGCGCTTTCGCACCCTGTGCGGCGACGGCACCATGCTGACAGTGACGCATGACGCCAGTGGCCAGCCCAGCGGACAAAAGCGCAGCGCGCGCATGTTCGATCCCGATACCGATCCGGTCTTCCTGCACAGCGAGCGCGTCGGCAACACGCTGACCTTCGTGTCCTTCAACGGCAATGTGTACAGCGCCGATCTCTCGGACGAGACGCCCGCGTTCGCGCAACCGTGGCCTGTGGTCGACGCCGCCGACCGCAAGGCTGGCTGGAAGCCGGGCGGCTACCAGTTGTTCGCGCTGCACGCCGCCACCGGCCGCCTGTACCTGGGCATGCATCCGCGCGCCAAGGACGGATCGCACAAGTCGCCCGCCGCCGAGATCTGGACCATCGACCTGGCCCAGCGCAAGCGTATTGCCCGCGCGCCGGGGCAAAACGCGCTGGCGCTCACGATCACACAAGGTCCCCAGCCAACGCTCTACGTGCTGGACGCGGCAAAAGCCGGCGTGGTGTCGCTGGACCCGGCCCGGGGACTGAAGCCGATATCCCGTCTGGACCAGGTGGCGGAGAACGCGGTGCAACTGGAGCTGCATCAATGAGCGCCGCCGCCGAAATCTCCGACGTATTGCGCGATCCCGTCGTGGTGGCGGCCTGCTCCGCCGCCGCCGCACTGGTGCTGGCGCATTCCCTCTGGCCCAAGCTGCGCGACTTCGCCGGCTTCCGGGGCGCCGTGAACGCTTACCGGCTGGTGCCGCAGGCATGGTCGGGCTGGGTGGCGCTGGCCTATGCCGGCGCCGAGGCGGCCAGCGTGGCGGCGCTGGTAGCCGCGCCGCTGCAGCCGGGCGCGGCGCTGCTGGCGGCCCTGGTGGTGGCGATCGCCAGCGGCGCGGTGGGCATCAACCTGCTGCGCGGCCGGCGCGACATCCGCTGCGGCTGCGGCAGCGCCGCCGACAGCCTGCGCCTTTCGCCGGGCCTGCTGGCGCGCAACCTTGGACTGCTCGCGGTGCTGGGGCTGGCCGCGGCAACGGCGGCCGGCCTGGCGGCGGACGCGGCGCCGCGCGCGTTCACCTTGCTCGACTACCTGGCGGCCGGCTTCTGCGCGCTTGCGCTGCTGTTGCTGTGGCTCGGCGCCACGCAAGTGCTGACCAATGCCGATCGCGTCGCCGCGCCCTCTCGCCGCACCCATTCAACCTACTCGTGAGACTGCCATGACTGCCCTTGTGATTGCCAATATCGTGCTGTGGATCGCCGTGCTGGCGCTGCTGTTCGGCTTCTACGCGCTGGCCCGCCAGGTCGGCATCCTGTTCGAACGGGTCGCGCCGATGGGCGCGCTGGTGATCGACGCCGGCCCGCGCGTGGGCGATGCGCTGCCGCCCTTTGCCCTGCGGGACGTGCGCGGCGGCCCGGTTGCGGTGGGCGGCGCGCAGCCGCGCAGCACGCTGCTGTTCTTTCTCTCGCCAACCTGCCCGGTGTGCAAGAAGCTGCTGCCGGTGCTGAAGTCGATGCGGGCCAGCGAGGCCGGCTGGCTGCGCGTGCTGCTCGCCTCGGACGGCGAGCAGCCGGAGCACCTCGCCTTCCTGCGCCAGGCCGGGCTGGAGGCCTTCCCCTATGTGCTGTCGCCCGAGCTAGGCATGCACCTGCAGATCGGCAAGCTGCCGTATGGCGTGCTGATGGACGAGCAAGGCACGCTGCGCGCCAAGGGCCTGGTGAATTCGCGCGAGCAGCTGGAGAGCCTGTTCACCGCGATGGACCTGAATGTGGGCTCGGTGCAGCAGTTCCTGGAAACGCGCGCCTGAACGCGGCTGAACCTGACTGAACCCGAGTGAACCTGACTGAAGGCAGGGGAGAACAACCAATGTGGCTTGACCGATTTTTCGAACACCAGACGCGGCGCGCGGCGCAGCGCACCGGCCGGCGCAGCATGCTGGCCACGCTCGGCAAGGTCATGGTGGGCACGATGGCATTGCCCGTCCTGCCCTTCGACCGCAGCGCGCATGCGGCGGGCGCGCATGGCGGCAAGGCCGCCGGCCCGCAGGCAAAGGACGAGACCGCCTGCGACTACTGGAAATACTGCGCCGTGGACGGCTTCCTGTGCTCGTGCTGCGGCGGCAGTTCCACCACCTGCCCGCCCGGCACCGAGCCCTCCCGCGTCTCGTGGGTAGGCACCTGCCACAACCCGGCCGACGGCAAGGACTACATGGTCAGCTACAACGATTGCTGCGGCAAGACCACCTGCGGGCGCTGCGAATGCAATACCAACGAGCGCGAGCGGCCGGGCTACCGGCTGGGCGTGCACAACGATGTCAACTGGTGCATGAGCAACAACAGCACCATGTTCCATTGCACTACCTCGATCATCCTCGGAGTCCAGGAATGAAGCTGTCCTTGCCGTGGCTGCCGCCACGCTCCGTTCCCGCTCGCCTGCTGGCCGTGTGCATGGCTTGCGCGGCGCCCGCGGGCACCGCCCTTGCCGACTCGCTGGCCGATCAGGGCAAGGCTTTGTTCGGCACCCATTGCGCCGCTTGCCACAATGCCGACGGATCCGGCATTGCCGGCGTGGCGCCCCCGCTGGCCGGCGCGCTGCGCGAGCGGCTGGCGTCGCCGGCGGGGCAAACCTATCTGGCCAATGTACTGACCCATGGACTCGCCGGCCCGATCCAGTCGCAGGGCCAGTCGTTCAACGGCATCATGCCCAGCTTCGCCAGCCTGCCCGACGATGCGCTCGCCGCCGTGTTGTCCTGGCTGGCCGCCAGCAACTGCGTGCCGGAGCAAGCGGTGAGCCCCGATGCGCTGGCCCGCGCACGCGCCGAGCGCAAGACCCCCGGCGCCGTGCGCAAGCTGCGCGATGCGGGGCAATGACATGGCATCGCCGCGACCACGCTCCTTGCGTCCGGCCACGCTGCGCGGCCTCGCACTCGTGGCGCTGGCCACGCTGTCGGCCGCCGCGAGCGCGCAGGCCGAGCTGCGCCACGCGCGCGACAACTATCTGCTGCACTGCTCCGGCTGCCACCAGCCCGACGGCCGCGGCAAACCCGCGGCCGGCATTCCCGACATGCGCGAGACCGCGCCGCTGCTGCTTGCCACGCCGGCCGGCCGCGCCTTCCTGATCCAGGTGCCCGGCACCTCGGCCTCCGCGCTGCGCGACAGCGAGATCGCCGGCCTGATGAACTGGCTGCTGCCCGAGCTGACCGGACACCGCGATGTGGCCGCGTTCAGCACCGAGGAAGTGGAACGCTATCGCCGCCAGCCGCTCGACGACGTAAGCGCGCATCGCGCCGCCATCCTGGGCGGCGCCGGTGCCCTGCCTGATGCAACACCTGCGGCAACACCTGCGGCAACGCCGGGCACCACCGCCCGCGCGAGCCCGCGGCCGATGTGACAGACTCACGTACCCAGGCGCATCATCGCGGCAGGACAAGCCAGAGACGCGGGACAAAGACCGAGGAATGAGACGATGAACCCCATTGGCAACACCACCAATAGCGGCAAACCACAAGACGCAGGCACCAGCGCCGCGCCGGCCAGTCCCGAACAACGCTCGCGGCGCGACTTGCTGGGCCGTCTTGCGGGCGCGACGCTTGCCGGCATGGCAGCTGGCGTAGCCGCGGGAGGCACCAGCGCGGCGCCTCCCGCCGGCAGCGGCGGCGCATCGAACGCATCCGGCACGTCCTCGCCCGGCCCCGCGGCAAGCGGTCCGAACCCCATCGTGATGATGCCGGCATGGCAGCTCTCGCGCGCCATCCATGCACGCCAGCTTTCCAGCCGCGAGGTGATGACCGCCTATCTGGACCATATCGCGCGGGTCAATCCCGGCGCCAATGCCATCGTGGCGCTGCGCGAGCGCGAGGTGCTGCTGCAGGAAGCCGCCGTTTGCGACCAGGCGCTCGCCGCCGGACGCCCTGCGGGCTGGATGCACGGCATGCCGCAGGCGCCCAAGGACCTGGCGCTCACACGCGGCATCCGCACTACCTTCGGCACCCCGATCTTTCGCGACAACGTACCGACCGTGGACGCCATCATCGTAGAGCGCGCACGCGCCGCCGGCGCGGTGCTCATCGGCAAGACCAACACGCCGGAATTCGGGCTGGGCTCGCAAACATTCAACCCGGTCTATGGCGCCACCCGCAACCCGTTCGACGCCAGCCGCACCGCCGGCGGCAGCAGCGGCGGCGCGGCCGCGGCGCTGTCGCTACGCATGCTGCCGGTAGCTGACGGCAGCGACTTCGGCGGCTCGCTGCGCAACCCGGCCGGCTTCTGCAACGTCTACGGCATGCGGCCCTCCGCCGGCCGCGTGCCCTACGGGCCGGCCGCCGAAGTCTTCATCCAGCAACTCGGCTACGAAGGGCCGATGGCACGCACCGTGGCCGACGTGGCCCTGCTGCTCGCCACGCAAGCCGGGCCCGATCCGCGCACACCGCAAGCGCTGGCGCAAGACCCCGTGCTGGCCACGCTCACTCCCGCCAACGTAGCCGACGCGCTGAAGACCAACCTCAAGGGCAAGCGCGTGGCATGGCTGGGTGACTGGAATGGCTACCTGCCGATGGAAGCCGGCATCCTGCCGCTGTGCGAAGACGCGCTGAAGGCCTTCCCGGCCTTCGGCGTCAGCGTGGAAGCCATCAAGCCACCGTTCTCGCCCGAGCGGCTCTGGAAGACGTGGCTGGTGCACCGTCATTTCCTGGTCGGCAACGGCATGCTGGCCTTCTACCAGGACCCGGCCAAGCGCGCGCTGCTCAAGGACGCCGCGATCTGGGAAATCGAAGGCATGCTCAAGCTCAGCGCCAGCGATATCTACGCCGCCAGCATGGAACGCACCGCGTGGTATCAGGCACTGCTCGGTGTATTCAAGGATTTCGACTACATCGCCGTACCGACCGCTCAGGTGTTTCCCTTCGACGTGAACCAGCCCTGGCCGAAGCAGATCGCCGGCCGCGAAATGGATACCTATCATCGCTGGATGGAAGTGGTGTTCCCGTGGACGCTGTCGGGATGCCCCGCGATCAGCGTCCCGGTGGGATTCGGGCCGCAGGGGTTGCCGATGGGGATGCAGTTGATTGGAAGGCCGCGGGATGATCTGTCCGTGTTGCGGCTGGCACGGGCTTATGAAGAAGAGCGGGATTGGGTGGGTAAGCGGTTGCCGTCGGCGATGATGGTGTGAAGGACGGCATAAGGATTGCACATTCAACGGGTCAGCAGTAGGTGGAGTTCGGGCAGATGACCGCGCGCAGTTGGTCACGGCCCGGCCTTCGCTGTCCTTTTGGGGAGCGCTCCCGCCGCTGCCAGCGCTGCCTGCATTGAAGTTCAAGATGTGAATGTGGCAAACCGGGCAGCGCTCTTGCAGCCCGGGATTTCGCGGAGCGCAGCCGTCTTGCAGTCCTGCGCGTGCGACCAGCAGCGGTGTCGCACCTTCCGAATAGCGCCGTGCAGCCGTGGCCCTGCTGCCTCCACGCATCTCCTCGCAATTTGATCCCCGCTTATCACCCCGGCAGGCTTGGCTTCCTTAGCGACTCCCGCGATCGGCCAATTCTTTGCATTTTTGCGGATTTTTCCTAAGCAATATCCACCATTTTCTCGGTATAAATTCGTAATTTGCAACCCACTCGAAAGGCCATTTCTTGACACAGCAACGGACCAACCAGAGGCCAGCAAGGTGACACTGCCAATGCCTGATATCCGACGTGCACTATTGAATGAAAACGAAACGACTTCTGGAGGCGTACTTATTGGGTCAGAACCCTGTCGATGGGGATAGTAAACTGCTCACTCTCATTCATGAGGTCTCTCACTTCCAGGATGCAATGGGAACGAGAGATGTCTGGTATAGCACCCGCAACTCGCGCTGGAAGGCGGCTGACGCCAATCGCTTCTGCATCGAAAACGCCGAGAATATCGCAACGTACACAGTTGGGATTTGGGATGATCGCGTATAAGACGCTCCTGGCTGGAGGATGCCTACTCTTGTCGCTAGACGTTTTTGCCTGCAAGCCACCAGAGCCTGACACCGAGGTTCAGTTCGCCGGGGGTGCTTCGAAACTCTCGGCCACGAATATTGGGAATCTGGCGCGCTGGAATGCGCTGATCATCGCTAACTTCCAGACCAAGGGACGCTACCTCGTGTAAGTCAAGACTGCGCCTTCCCTCGGCGTGTCGGGAGGTCTGTCTGAGCAACGCCAGACCCACCTGAGGAACCTCCTGTCCCAGTTTGGTGCTGAGCCCGGGCAGATCGAAAACAGATCGTTCGCGTTCAAGGGGTCGGACTCCGATCGCGCCAATTTGGCGGGGATATTTTTCGAGCCCGCGTGCCCCCATCCATGCTGCCCCGGCCCCGAACCCATAGAGGAAAGGTAAGGGCAAGGAACTGGTTTGAGAGGGGAGCAAACCAGCGGCTGCCAAGCGGTAGCGCCCGTCCTCTCCCGCAGGCGGCGCAAAGAAGAGCGATGGAGCCAGATCACAACTCGGTGTAGCCGTGGAGAGCGCCCCCAAGGGCGGGCCACACCCCAGCGCGATGCGAAGCGAGCCGTCAAGGTGTACCAGGCCGTATGGGGCGCCTTTTTTGCCTTTGACTTTGCAGTTAACCAGCAGTTAAGCAGTTAAGCCTTTGACGTTGACTTGGAAACAGTCACCGACGGCAACTCCCCAAAAAACGCCCGATACTGCGCCGCAAACCGCGGCAAATGCGTAAACCCCCACCGCGCCGCCACAGCCCCCACCCCCTCCAACTCCGGCGCCTGCCGCCCCCGCAACGCCTGCCGCACCCCATTCATCCTCACCGCCCGCACAAACTCCAGCGGAGCCAGCCCGGTAACCTCGTTAAAGCTGTATTGCAACGTCCGCCGGGAAACCCCGAGTCGCTCGCACAGCGCCAGCACGCTCCAGGGTGCCTCCGGCGCAGCCCGCACCATCTCATAGGCCTGCGCAACCAGCCGCCGCCGCGCCGGCGGCGTAGGCAGCAAGGCATCGCCGCTGTCATGCGCAAGGGTGGAGACCACCGCCATCAGCAACGCATCCCGCATCGCGCTTTCAACAAACCGTTGATTGAACAAGTCGCTCTGCACCGCCGCCGCGACCAGCACCGCCAGCATCGCCGCGCGGAACTCTTCCGAAGCGGCACGCCGCACCTCGGTAGCCGGCTGCAAGCGCATCAGCAGACCGGCCTCCCCTTCGCGTTCCAGCACACGCTCCAGCGCAGGCAAGGGCAAGGTCACGCCAAGCAGGTCCAGCCCCGGTGGCGTGCGCATGGCCAGCGGCTTGCCATTGCCTGCCTGCAGCACGGTATCACCGCTCATGCGGTAGCCGGCGAACCAGCCGTCCTGGCACTCGCGGTGCGGCAGCGCGATCGAGAGATAGCCGCGCCGCGCCTCGCCCTCTTCCAGCAAGGCCTGGTTGGTCTGTTCGCGGAATACGTGGACGTCGCCGTAGGTAGCCTGCTGCACTTCGGCAAGAAAACGCCCCGGCGTGAGTTGCTGGTAGCGCTGCTGCCAGCCGTCGAGGCCGCCTGCCGCCATGGCTGCCTCGGTGGCTACCAGGTGG
The DNA here is from genome assembly GCA_000955785.1 of Burkholderiaceae bacterium 16. Lineage (GTDB taxonomy): Bacteria > Pseudomonadota > Gammaproteobacteria > Burkholderiales > Burkholderiaceae > Cupriavidus. Next base: position 32,949 of record JYOD01000017.1, on the reverse strand, counting down.
CGTACCGGGCGCGCGCTGGCGCCTGTGTCGAGGGGCTCGGTGTTGCTGGGCATGGGTGGCAGCCTGTGGGGGCCAATCAACACCATCGGCGCCGGCCTGGCATGGCCACGCGCGCCAAGGCTTTCAGGTGCGGGACTGCGCAACGATTGTATAGCCGGCCCGGACCGCCGTCGATGCGCGGCGCAACAAGCCGGCGCAACGGCAGGCATTGCCCGGAACCCGCCTTTGCATTTGTTGACAATAACCGAGGCAAAGGCCGCCTAGAATGCGGCGCTATTCAAAGCGGGCATCGATATGGGATCCAATCGCAACAAGTTGCTGGGCTACGTCGCGCTTTGCATGGTGGCGTTCGCGCTGATCACCGTGCTGTGCGTCACGCTGCAGGACGACAACGAGCAGCGCGCTGCCCGCAAAGTCCGGCAGATGGATAGCCGCGTCACCGCTTCCGCCACCGTGCCCGCCACCAGCCACGCTGGGCAGCAGACCGTCGCGAACACGCCGCGCTGAGCGCCGGCGCACCCTGCTCAACAGGGCAGGATGATGGTAAAGGTGGCGCCGGCGCCCGCGGCGCTGGCCAGCCTGATCTCTCCGCCGTGGCGCTCCACCACCGTCTTGACGAACACCAGGCCAAGCCCGCTGCCGGCGGGCGCGTCGCGGTCCGTGTCGTGCAGGCGCGCGAAGGGCTGGAACAGTCGCCCCTGGTCTTCCTTGGCAATGCCCCTGCCCTGGTCCGCCACATCGATCGCCAGCCCCTTGGGCACGCGGTACAGGCGCACCGTCACGGTGCTCTGCGGGGGGCTGAACTTGATCGCATTGCTGACGAGATTGGCAATGGCCCGGACCAGCAGCACCGGCTCGGCCACCACCTGCGTCTGCTCCTCTTCCATCTCGATCTTCAGCGCGATGCGCGCGGCGCTGGCCAGCGCCCATAGTTCGTCGGTGGCGTCCAGCACCACGCCGGCCAGGTCGACTTCGATGAAGCTCAGGTGCGGCGCCTCGGCGCGGGCCAGCCGGATAAAGGCGTCGGCCAGGTCCAGCGTACGGCTGGCGTGCTCGCCGATGCGGGCCAGCAGGGTCGCCTCGGGCAGCGCCCGGGCGGGCTCGTTCTGCAGGTCGATCAGGGCGAGGATGGAGGACTGCGGGGATCGCATGTCATGCGAGATAAAGCGCAGGGACTCCTCGCGCCGCCGCTCGGCCACGCGCACCTGGGTGATATCGATGGCGCTGACGATCAGGCCGGCCACACCGCCGGTGTCGCTGCGCAGCGGTGCGCCGCGCAGCAGCATGGGACGTTCGTCGCGGGCTTCGATTTCCACGCCGGGCGGGGCCTGCACCGGCTCCGCATGGACGGCCTCGCCGTCGGCAAAAGCGCTGCGCAACTGGTCCCAATAGTCCAGCCCTGCCTTGGGCTGGGCAAATACTTCGTCGATCAGTTCGCGAATGCCGGGGCGCGGCGCGCTCATGTCGGCCAGCGGCCCGAGCGTGCGCGGCGCCAGCAGCAGGCCGCGCCGGTTGGCCAGTAGCACGCGCCCGGACGGATCGCAGATCACGGTGGCTTCGGGCAGGCCTTCCAGCCCGTCCGACAGGAACTGGCGCAGGTCGCGCAGGCGGGTGGTCATGCGGTACACCGCGCGCATGCGGGTATCCAGATTGCGGCCGGATTCGCTCGCGCCGGCGGGCATGGCCAGCAGACCCGGCTCCTGCTCCAGCTGCGCCAGCTCATCCGTGAGGAACTTCAGCGCCGCTTCCTGGCGCCGCCAGCTCCACAGCGGGTAGAACAGGCTGCAACCCAGCAGGGCGCTGGACGGCGCGAACCAGAGATGCCCGAGCACCACCAGCAGCAGGCTGGCGGCCAGCGAGCCGATCAGGAGCACCGCGGTGACCAGCAGCGCGTTGCGCGGTGTCGTCGCCAGCGAGGCAAGGCTCGCCAGCAGTACCGGCAGCAGGGTGCAAAGCCAGAACCACGGCGCAGGCAAGGTGACGATGGCGCTGTCGTTCTGCAGCGTCTGCATGGTGTTGGCGATGATTTCCACGCCACTCATGCCATGCCCGCTGCGCGATACCGGCGTGGGGAATACGTCGCCCAGCCCGCTCGCGGTCGCACCGATCAGCACCGACTTGCCGCGGAAGAAATCCGCGGGCAGCGCGCCGCCCAGCACATCGAGCACTGAAACCAGGCGGAACGTGCCGGGCGGCCCGGCAAACGAAATGCGCAACCGGTAGTTGCGCACCCAGCCATCGGCGCCCAGGTCGTTTGCCTGGTCGTCGTGCCGGTAGGTGGACACCGGCCGCGGCGGCTTGCCGAAACCGACCATCGCCGCCGAGAAATGATTGAGTTGCCGGCCCGGCAACCCTTCCTGCAGGAAGACCTGGCGGGCGATACCGTCGAGGTCTACCGCGATATTGATGTGCCCTACCCCGGCACCCAGGCCAGTCAGCGGATAGCGCACCATCAGGCCATCCTGCCCCGCTTCGGCCAGCGCGGGCAACACCACGTTGCCCGCGCGCGCCATGCTGCCTGCCAGCGTGCGGTCGTCCTCGGGATGCAACTGGTCGGGCTCGGAGAGGATCACGTCGACGCCGATCACGCGTGGGGCATCGGCCGCTATGCGCCCGATCAGATCGGCCAGCACCCAGCGGCGCCAGGGCCAGCGGCCAATGGAGAAGATGCTGGGATCGTCGATGGTGACGATGACAATGTCGTCGCTGGGCGCGTGATGCTGCGCCGCGACAGACAGGTCGTAGACCGCCTTGTCGGCGCGCTCGCTCCAGCCGAATGCGGCGCAAGCCACCACCAGCGCCAGCACCGCGGCCGTCAGCGCGGCCCACTCGATCAGCGTGCGGCGCTGATAGCCAGCCAGGATGCGCGCAAACACACGGCGCACGGAGTGCGCGAGCGAGCCGGCGCGCGCGGCCAGCCGGGCCAGGCTAGTTGGCACGATTGAGCAGACGCCCGCCAGCGCTCACGGGCCGGCCCTGCACATCACGCACATACTGCTTCACCTCGATGCGCTGGGGCGCGGAGAAGTACGTCCGCGCGGCCGGGCTGGCGGTGGCATCGGTTGCGGCAGCCGCTGCACCCTCACGCCCCACCCGCACGAAATACGTGCCGCCGCCAGGACGGGGCAAGCGGCCTTCGTTCGTTTCCGTGCGCACGTCCGCCACGATCTGCGTAAAGGCTTCGTCGGACGCCATCTGCAGCCGGTAGGCTTGCGCCGCGCCGGCGGCGCCGGCCGCGGGCCAGGCGATGCGCAGCGTGTCGCCGCCATCGTCCTCAAGGCGCGGTTGCGGCGGCGACGGTTCCAGCGCGAACGCCCCCGGCTCGCTCCAGGGACCGGGCTGGCCACCGGCGTCAAGCGAGCGTACCCGCCACCACCAGCGGCCCGGCGCGAGCGCCTGGCTGGCCGACGGCGCGGCGCTTCGCGCCTGCATGGTGCCCTGCCTGAAGTCCGCGGCGGCCGCCACCTCGAATTCGTATTGCGCCGCGCTGGCGACCTCGGCCCAGCCGAACGTGACCGTCTCGCCGTACGCAGTGCCGTTGCGCTCAGGCTCCAGCGTAAAAGGCGGGGGCGGGTTGAGCCGTACCGCGAAAGGCATCACCACGCCGGCGCCGCCGAGGTGCGTGGCATCCAGCGCGCTTACGCCCAGGTAGAGCTCGCCTTCAGGCAAGTCCTCAAGCGCGGCTTGCTCGGCGCTGACGGTCTGGGAGGACAGCAGCTCGGTCTGGGCCGCATCGCGCGAGACCACCACGCGGTAGCCGGCGGCTTTCGCCACCGGCGACCAGCTCACCGTGGCGCGGCTGGCCAGCAGAGGCTGGGGCAGCGGCGCCAGCACCGGCGCGGGCAATAGCGCGGCCGGCCGCGCCAGCACGCCCGTGGGCGATACGCTGACGCCGTAGCCGGCGCCCACCACCGCCTGCTGGCCACGGCGCGAGCGTGCCTGCACTTGCCCTTCGAGCACGGCGCTCTGGCTGGCGCCAGCCTCGGTGCCGACGCGAAAACGCGTGCCGCGCACGCCAGTCACCAGCGAAGGGGTACGGATTTCGAAGCGCCCGACGCCCGTGCCGCGCGGCGCCACGCGGGATTCCACCTCGCCCTGGCCGACGCCGAACACGGCGTCGGTCAGGCCCGTGCGGGCGAAGGCCCGCAGCCTGCTGACTTCCATCCTGGAGGCGGGCGGCAGCGTGACGCGGGAGCCGTCGCCCAGTTCCATGGTGACGGTGCCGCCGGCGCCGGTTTCAATGCGGGCGCCTTCGGCGAGTTCCATGCCAGCCTGCAGCTCGCGGCCATCCGCGCTGGCCGGCCCTGTCACAAACACCACGCGGGCCGTGCCGTTGGTGACCGGGATGTGGACCAGCGGGATGCGCAGGCGCATGCCGGGCGGCAGGCGGTAGGGGTCCGCCACCTTGTTCAGTGCCTGCAACTCGCGCCAGCGCGCGGGTTGCGCCATGAAACGGTCGGCCACGCCGATGAGCGTGTCGCCCGGGCGAACCAGATAGATAAAGTTGGCGCCCTCTGTGCCAGCTGCCTGCGCGGCGGCGTTGAGCGGCCATGCGGCCCCCAGCACACCAATCCATCCTGCCACGCCGATTGCACCGATTGCACCGATTGCGTCAATCGCGCCCTTCGCACCCGCCTCGCCAGAGCGCACTGCGATGCCGCGCTTCCTGCCTGCCGCCATGTCGAACCGCTTCATAAACTCAGCTTTCCTGCTTATCCTGCAAACCCTGCGAATCCCACAAATCCGTCAACCCCTGAAAGTCCTGCAAACCCTACAAGTCCGGCTTGCCCAAAGCGTCCGGGGTATTCTGGTGCTCCTGCTTGTCGCCGTCTCCCGCGGCTTCGAAACGGTAGCCGTGCGAATACACGGAGGTCAGGCGCACGCCGTTCTCGGGCCGCAGCGCCAGCTTGATCCGCAAGCGCGAGATATGCGTGTCGAGCGTGCGCGAGCCCGCCCCGATGGCGCGGCCCCAGACAGCTTGCTCCATCACCTCGCGCGAGACCAGGCGGCCAAGGTTGCGGAACAGGAACAGCGCCAGGTCGAACTCGCGCGGCGAGATCTCCGCCTGATTCTCGCCGCAGGTCACGGTGCGCGCCTGCGGATCGAGGCGGTAATTGCCCACCCGGATCACCGCGCTGTCCTGCTGCGCCTGCGGATAGGTGCGGCGAAGCAAGGCGGACACACGCGCCACCAGCTCGGCGCGCCGGATCGGCTTGATCATGTAGTCGTCGGCGCCGGCGCCCAGCCCGGCGACGATGTCTTCCTCCATCGAGCGGCTGGTCAGGAACAGGATGGGCGGATTGGGACCGGAGTTCTGCCGTACCCAGGTCACCACCTCGAGACCGCTCGTATCGGGCAGTTGCCAGTCCACGACAAGAAGGTCGAACGCCTGCTCGCGCAGCGCCCGCAGGAACGTGCTGCCATTGGCGAAGCACTCGCACTCATGGCCAGCCGAGACCAGGATCTGCTGGATCAGCTCGGACTGGCTCTTGTCGTCTTCCACCGAAGCTATTCTCATACTTACCTCTTCCTTGCCGCCATGTTCTGCCCCGCACCTCCTGCGCACCTCCTGCGCACTTCTTGCGCAACTCCTGCGTTTATCCCGCGTTTTCCGTCAGGAGAAAGCGCGAGCGCGGGCAGGCCAGGCCAGGCGTGTAGGGCGGAATGGTACAGAATCGGGCGTCGCCACGCCAAGGCCGGCGTGGGGGGGGTACCGCGGCACCGGCATCGCCCCCGCCCGCCTGGCATGCCCTGGCGCCCCGGGGCAGAGCACCATTATTGCAGCATGTAGGTTTCGTACTCGAGGCGATCGAGCTTGCGGTCGAGCATGTAGACGGCCAGCGCCACCACGACCAGCAGCGAGATCGCGAAACCGTAGCCGTACCAGGCCGGGCCGAGTTGCAGCGTCACCGCGGTGAGCGCCAGGTTGAGGATCACAAACAGCCCGGTGAGCAGCAGCACTTCGCGCCGGCGGTCAAGGTAGAAGTAGATATTGAGCACGCCGAGCAACACCACCTGCAGGCTGGCGCCGATCACGTCCACATACAGCAGCGGCAGGTAAAGCTCCGAGATGCCCAGCGCCCCCAGCACCCAGCTGCCCACCACGAACAGCAACAGCGCCGCGATGGCCTGCACCTTGACGATCTCGTACAGCCCCAGGCGGATCGTCTGCACCATGGTGTTGCGCATATCCTCGATATGCTCAAGCGAGCTGCCGCCGCGCACGGCGTTGTAGAAGGCGTCGTAGTACTCGACGAAGTCCGTCTCGATGCGCACCAAGAACACCGCCATGCCGGGGATGATCGCCAGGTAGGCCAGAAACACCGGGATGTCGTAGATGATCGATGCGTGCAACGGTCCGATCACTTGCTGTCCGGTGGACGGCGAATACCAGAACATAAACTTGTCGAGCCAGATGCCAAGGTTGTACAGCAGCCCGATTGCCATCAGGCTCGGGTAGGCATAGCGCCGCTGGAACACCTCGAACGACATGAAGCGCTGGCTGGTGTAGTTGCGGTAGATCAGCACCACCATCGCCGTCAGCAAGCTCAGCTGCCCGGCCACGAAACCCAGGAGCAGGCCTTCAAGGCCATAGCCGCGCAATGCCAGCGCCGCCACCACCGTCAGCGTATAGCCCAGCAGGAAGGTCCAGACAATGGCCTTGTACTGCTTCATGCCCGTCAGGAAGATCACCGCGATCCAGATATTGCTCATGACCACGAAGCCCGCGGTCATCAGCAGCCGGTAGAGCACCGACTGGCCCTGGAAGGCGAAGAGCGCGCAGCCGATGCCGGCCGCGCCCGCCAGCACCGTGACCAGCAGGGCCACCGCGTGGTAGTTCGACAGCACCAGGCCATCGCGCTTCTCGAACAGACGGTCCGACGTGAAGCGGGTAAACGAGAGCTGCATCGGCCCGGTCAGGATCAGGCTGACCGCGATCAGGTAGGTCACCGACACCTGGAACTGTGTCACCAGGCTGCCCGGCACCACGAAAGGCAGGCTCAGCAGGCCGATCAGCAGGATGCCGACGATCGACAAGACCCACGGCCCGGAGCTGATGATGCCGGCATAGGCGTACGCGCCGAGCATGCCCGACAGGCTGTCCCGCCGCAGCATCTTGCGTAGTTCGAAACCAATCCCCGCCATTTCAGCGCCCTCCCTTCATGGGGCAGCCCGCGGCCTGGGCCGCCCTGGCGGGCGATGCGCCCGAAGAGGATGCCACCCGTGGCCGCGCCATCAGGCGCGTGTACAGTTCGCGGTAGCTGCCCACCATCATCTCCTGCGTGTAGTACCGCTCCACGCGCTGGATGCCGGCTTGCTGCGCGGCATGCCAGGCGCGCGGGGAACCTAGCAGGCCGATCGCCTTCTCGGCCAGCGCGGCCGGGTCGGCGATGCGCACCACGTCGCCGGCGGCGCCCAGCGCGGCATCCTCGCCGGGCAGGCCGAAGATCAGTTGCCGGCACGAGCCCACGTCGGTGGTCACGCACGGCACGCCAGCGGCGAAGCCTTCCAGCACCACCAACGGCAAGGCCTCGCTGATGGAGCTGAGTACCAGCACGCCCACCTTGGGCAGCAGGTCGTCGATGCGCTGGAAACCCAGGAACCTGACCTTCCCGGCGAGGCCCAGGCTCTCGGCGAGGCTACGGCATTCCCGCGCGTATTCGGGATCCTCGTCCTCGGGTCCTGCGATCCAGCCCTCGGCATCCGGGAATTGCCGCACCACGGTCAGCATGGCGCGGATAAAGGTCTTGATGTCCTTGATCGGCACGACCCGCCCGATCAGGCACAGCACGGGCGGCACGCCGGACGCGCGCCGGGTGCGCAGCGCGGACAGCCGCGGCAGGTTGATGCCATTGGGAATATTGCGGGTGCGCTCGGCCCTGGCGCCGTCGGTCACCTGGCGCTGGCGGTTGCCCTCGTAGAGCGCGACGATGGTGTCGCCGGCGTCGTAGCACACGCGGCCCAGCGTTTCGAAGAAGCGCACCCACAACTCGCGGAAATAGCTGATCTGCGAGATGTCGCGCTCGAACACGTTGCGGTTGTCGCGGATCCACTGGCTCTGGAACAGGTCGATCTTGCGTTCCTTGGTGTAGATGCCGTGCTCGGACACCAGCAAGGGCCGGCCCGTGCGGTAGTGCAGCATGGCGCCGAGGAAGCCGGCATAGCCGGTGGAAACCGTGTGGTAGACCCTGGCCGGGATCAGCCCCTCGGCAATGCGCGCCAGCTGCCACAAGGGCTTGTGCATGATGCGCACGGTCCAGAAGTAATCGGTGAAGGACGGATCGGTGCAGTACTGGCGATATTGCTCGGTGATGGTGCGCCAGGCATTGCGGCTGTACAGGAATGCATCTTCCGACAGGTTGCCGCCGTCATTGAGCTCGGGCATCAGCTCGCGGATCAGTTCGCCGGCCTCCTGCTCGCGGCCGGGCTGGCGCAGCACCTCGTGCAGTTGCGCCGAGGCGGCGAAGGTATCCGGATCGCCGTCGCTGCCGTGCACCAGCGGCGGCGGCGCGAAGTCGTAGAGGAAATGGGTCTCCAGGTGCACGACATTGTCCGGCAGCGCATAGACCATATCGCCGTAGTCTTCGCGGCGGCTGCCGATAAAGACGATGGCGAAGCGGATTTCCGGGAACGCCCGGATCATCTGGTTGACCCAGCTCGACACCCCGCCGCTCACATACGGAAAGGTGCCCTCAAGCAGCAGGGCCACATCGGCCGAGTCGGCGCGGGGCGAAGGGCTATTGCTCATGATTGCCAGTAACGCAGCAGGGGCCGTACCAGTGGCAACGGCGATGGGCTGTCGAACGACAGCAGGATGGTGCGCACGGCGGCGTAGTCGCGCTCCAGGTAGGCGGCTTCGGCCAGCAGCGGCAGCGTGCGCTCTCGCGCAAAACCCAGCGCCTCGGCCCGCTCCAGCCACTCGCGCGCTTGCGCGGGCTCGTGGCGGTTCAGGGCCAGGCGGCCACGCATGTACCACAGCCCGGCCTGTTCGGGGTCCACCTCCAGCGCGGCGCGGGCGTAGCGCTCGACCTGGTCCGCGGTGTAGCGGTAGACGTCGCCTTGCACCAGGTTCTGGTAGATCAGCTCCCAGTGCAGGTCGGCCAGGCGCTTGTTGATCTCGCCGCGCTCGCTCGCGTCGAGGGCCTCTTCAAGACGCGGCAGCTCGGCCATGATCTGCTGGGTCAGTTGCTTCTCGGCGCCGTCCAGCATGCCGTAGGCCAGCAGGCGCACGTCGTCGGCGCTATCGGCCAGCAGTTCGCGCAACACCGGGCTGGATGTGCGCGCCGGCATCGATTGCATGGCCACCAGCGCGGTCATGCGCTCGGGCAGCGGCGCGCGCGTATTGCCAAGCTGCGCGCGCAAGCGGGCGCCTCCGCCATGGGTCACGCGCGAGATCAGGTGAGTGACGAACACCGGCAGTCCGACCAGGCCAATGCCGGCCGTCTGGCGCGGGCCCGGGAACAGGCGCGCGATCAGCAAGCTGCCGAGGCAGACAATGGCACCCGCCATCGGCACCAGGAAGCAGAACGCGAACAGATAGCCGTAGCTCCACGCGAACGGCACGCGGAAGCGCCGAGGCAGCAGGCGCCACAGCACCATCGCGATCATCGCGGCGGCAATCCCCTGCGACAGCAGGAAAGCCAGCAGCAACGGCGTGCTGGTACCGGCGCGCGCCAGCAGCGCCAGGGCTGCGATCTGTGCGGTGAGGCCGCCGACGCCGAGCTTACCCACGGGCAGCCTCGCCTAGTGCCACGGGCACCGGTACCGGCGCCGGTTGTACATCCACATGACAACGGTGCAGCAGCCGGATCAGCGGCTCCACCGGTGCGCTGGCTGGCACGGCCAGCATATGCACGCCGATGCGCGCGGCTTCGAAATCCGTGCCGAACTGGGCTCGCAACATGTCCTCGATCCGCACCAGGTAGGCCGAGGCCGCCTCGTTGCCGGACAGTGGCATCAGGGTCAGCAGCGCGCGCTGATGCACACTGGTAAGGGGCCATGCCACGTCGAGCGCGCGGCGGCTGCGGATGACCTGCTCGAACAGCGCATCGCGGGATTCGTCCAGGTCGAACACCAGCGCAACGATCGTGCTTTCGATGCCGCTGTCGCGGCGCAGCCGGGACAAGCGGGCGTAGTCCAGTGCGAAGTCGTACGGGCAGCCTGGCACGGCCGCCTCGATGGCTCGGGTGGACGCGGCATGCTCGACGCCATCGGCGTAGTAGCCCATCAGCACCATCAGAAGTTGCAGGTTCTCGTAGCTGAGCGACAGGAACGGCATGCGCTCTACCACCAGCAGGCCGACCAGCTTGTCGGCCCCGGACAGCACCGGTGCCACCGCCACATAGCGGGTCTGCGGATGATCCGGCGACTGGCGCGACAGCCCGCCGGCCTGCAGGTGCGCCAGCTGACGCGTCTCCAGGCAATGGCGCACCAGCGCATCGTTGGCGTCGAACCCGAATGCCGGGCCGACTTGCGCCGAGGCATCGTCCGCCACCTTGTCGCCATCGACCGCGTACAGCGCGGCCGCTTCCACCTGGCAGGCCTGCGCTACCACTTGCAGCATGGGGCGCGCGCCAACCAGCGCACTGCCGGACGCGGCATCTTCCAGCGTCACGGCACGCATTTGCGACAGCGTATCGCGCAGCGTGGTGGGCTTGGCCAGCAGGTCGTTCTCCAGCCGCGCGTGGGATACGCGCAGCAGGTAGTGGTTCTTGGTCAGCGCGGCAAGGCGCTCTTCCAGGTAGCGATTGACAGCGCGCGCGCGCGCGAGCCGCGTGCCCCACACATCGCCGAACTGCCCGGCCACCAGCACCGTCAGCAGCCCTCCCAGGAAAAACAGGCGCGGGAATTCCCCCGGCTGCGCTCCGATCCGGTGAAAAAAGAACCAGCCACCCAGCATCATCAGCACGCTACCCACGCCAATCAGCGTGCCATAGCGCAGCGCCAGTATGATCGGCAGCAGCCATGCCCAGGGGAAACCCAGCCCGAGCAGCAGGGGGTTGTCGGGCAGGACCGAGTATCCCAGTCCCATCGCCAGGGCCATCGTCACCGCCAGCTCGACCGCAGAGACCGGTCCGCTCGTGGCGGGCGCGAGCAACCGCAAATAGCGGCCGCCCGCGCCTATGCCTTGTCCTTCCCGTATCTTGTCGGCTGTATTGGCCACGATCACGCTCTCCCGCGACTCAACCCTGGCGCAGCGGCGCCAGCAGGCGGCGCAGCAGCTTCTGCGCGGTACCGGACAGCGATTCGCGGCTCCAGCCACTGTCGCTGCCGGTAGCGGTCCACACCACCTCGCCGGTGCTCACGTCGAGCAGCTGCAGGGAAATGCCCACTGCCGGCTCGCCGTCCACGCCGACCTTGTAGCGCCATTCCTGCACCGCGCCGGTGAGGGCGTAGCGCATCTTCTGGGTACGCGCCCATTCCAGCGCCTTGCCCACCGATTCCCGCTCGGCCGGCTCGAACAGCGTTTCCGGGTTCAGGTTGGCCGGATAGCGCTTGACGTTGGCAATGCCGCCGGTTTTCAGCAAGCTCTCGGCAATCGCCTCGGCGCGCAGGCCCGCTTGCGGCGTCTCGGTGTAGTTGACGATCGGCAAGACCGCCAGCGATTCGCCGGCAGGCAGCGCGGGGGCGCGGCCCACGTCGGTCACCGCGCATCCGGCCAGCCAAAGGGCCGCGCCCAGCGCACCGCACCAGCCCAGCAGACGTGCTGCGCGGTTCTGCTTCGTGCTAGTTTTTTCCATGACTCACTCCCCTTCTCGATTGCGTACAGTGAACCGGCACGCGTGTGCCTGCCCGGATTAAAAAAGCCATTTGTACAGCATGCCAACCTGGGTCAATGGCGTACCGCCATTGCGCGCGGCGGTTTCGTGCTGCACGTACATGGACAGGTGATCGTCGCCGAAAGCCCTGCCGGCCACGCCAAGCTGCGCCCGGAAGTTCTGCCCCGCACGGGTATCGTGCAGCAGGCCGACTTCGGCAAACGGCCGCCACTTGCGTGTGTAGTCGTCGATCAGCTCGGTACCGAAACCGAACGTTACGCCGGCCTGCGTGAAGCTCTGGGGCATGTAGAACGCGGGCGTGGCTTCGCCACCGGCCGGCACCAGCGATGCCAGCTTGTTGCTGAGCGTGCCGCCGCTCGTGTTGTAGCTGCCGTGGGTGCCGACCAGGCGCACCGTGTAGTTCGGATAGGCGGTACGTATGCGATAGCCAAGCTCCACGTCGTACACCATGCCATTGCCCAGGGACGTACCGTCCTGCCCGTGGAACCGGCTGTACTCGGCACGGCCGCCGACGAACTCGCGCAGGCCCAGGCGCCAGGTCGCCCCCAGCCCCAGCACGTCCTTGGCGCCGCCCACGCGCAGCGCCGCGGACTCGTCGGCACTCTGGTTGAGGCCGGCCAGCGTGGTAAAGCTCAGCCGGCTGTCCTGGCGCCATTCGCCAAAAAAACGCGCGGTCGTCATCGTGTCCAGGCCGTCGCGGTGGCCCACGCCCAGACGCCAGCGCTGATGCTGGTCCCGGTAGCCGAGCGACAGCTCGGCGCGGCGGTCGGACGCGGGCACGCCGGCCAGCTGGGCCTCGTCGACGCTGCGCTGGGTGCGCCACGCGCCGCGCAAGTTGAGATCGTAGCCATCCCAAAGGCGTACGCCGCCGCCCAGGCCGAAGTCGAAATAAGCCAGCGGGGCCTGGCGCTGGTAGATCACGCGCGGCTCGATGGCTTGCGCATTGAACAGCAGCGCATCCTGCAGGGTCTCCTGCAGGCTGTCGTCGGTGCGGGCCACATCCTGGCTCTCGAAGGCCAGGGTCTGCGCGATGCCGAGACGGTCGAGACGGACATTGGCTTCGATCCCGTTAGTGACCGGAATATGGCCGGTCTGGCGCGCCAGCACGCGATCTAGCGCGGCCAGGTCGTGGTCGGCCAGCGCCAGGGTGACCTCGGCATAGGCCGGGCTCTGCATCTGGCGCGCATACTGCCGGGCCAGCCAGGCCCGGGCCAGCTCATTGGATTCGCCCGATAGCGCCCAGGCGAGGGCCACTTCCTTGGCCGCGGCGGAAACAACGGCCTGCTGGCGCGCCTCGCGCTGTGCCAGCGCCGGCGGCAACTGGAGCGGCGGCAGGCCGGGCATATCCCCGAGGCGCGAGGCTGGCTGGGCGGCCTTGCCGCCCGCCGTGACGTTGCGGTCCGCGCGCAGCAACTCCATCACCAGGCGCCGCGAGACGTCGCCCGACGCAAAAATCTGACCCAGCGCCACGGTCTGGCGCCGCAACTCGGCAGGCGCGGGGCCGCCCTGTGCGTCTTCTTCCTCTTCCTCGGCCGCGGGATTGGCGCGCGGGTCGGAGGCGCGGCGCCCGGCCACTGCCTGGCCGGTGCGCAGCCCGATCCAGGCCTGGCGCCGGATGCCCCAGGCGGTATCGGTCTGGCCGATGGATTCATAGGCGTCCGCGGCCAGCCCCAGCCAGAGCGGATCGGCACTCTTGCCATCGGCCATCTTGCCCAGGTAGTGCAGCGTCGCGCGGCCGTCGCGAAAGCGCACGCTGCCGGCGGCGAACGGGCCCCAGAGTTCAGGGCTGCGCTCGGCCTCGCCCTTTAGCCGCAGCATCATCGCGCGTACTTCGGTATCGGTGCCCAGGTCCACCAGCGACCACATCAGCTCAGCCATCGTCTCGCCACTGGCATCCGGACGGCTGGCGGCAAGGCGCAGATCGGCCAGGGCCTGCTCGCGGTGGCCGCTGGCTTGCAGATACCTGGCCCGCATCGCCAGGAAGCGGCTGGATTGCTCGGCCTGCTGCCGCTGCCCGGCCGACATGCCCTGCAGCAGGCTGGCGACATGCGCGTAAGCGTGCGCACGGGTGTAGTAATGGACCGCCAGTTCAAGGAACTCAGGATTCCCGCTCTTGCGCCAGCCAGCTTCGGCAATGCGCCCGGCGTCGATCGGCGTGCCGTCGTAGAAGGCGATCAGGTTGGAGACATCGGATTGCTCGGTATCGCGCAGCTCGGACACGCAATCGTTGCGCGCCCCGCCGGCGGGCATCGCAAGGCAGTGATCGTCGTGCGGCTCGGCCATGGCCAGCATCATCTGCCGGTAGCCCTGCTCCAGCAGATCGTCGCGCTGATTCAGGCGCGCCAGTTCCGTCAAGGTGCGCCAGTACCCGATGTCGGTGGAGCGCGCGGTGCGCATGGACGGCACCATGGCCTGCAGCGCTTCGGCCAGTTTGCCGCGCACATAAAGCAGGTTGGCCTGCTTGAGCGCGTATTGCGGGCGCGGGCCGAAACGCTCCTGCAGTTCCGTATAGAGCGCGAAGGCGCGGTCATCCTTGCCGGCGCGCTCGGCCAGCGCCGCTTCGCGCTCCATGATCTGGCGCGCGTTCGGGCCGTGGCTCAGGCGTTGCAGGAAGGTCAGGCCTTCCTCGGGCTCGCCCAGGCGTTCATAGGCGGCGACCACCTGGTCGACGGTGGCGAGATCGCCGTTGCCGGCACGATGGCGCAGCGCGGCCAGGTAGGCGCGATCGTCGTTCAGTCCGGGGGCCAGGCGCAGTACGGCCTTCCAGGCGGTCTCGTCGTTGGTGGCCTGGGCATATTCGAGCCAGCTCTTGAGCGCGACCGAGGGCTGGCGATTCCATTCCGCGACCTGGGCCAGGCGTTCGCGCCAGCGCGCGTCGCCGGGCACGCGCCGCACGGCGGTCTCGGCGACGCGCTGGGCGTCGTCGAGCTTGCCGGCGGCCAGAAATACCTGGAATGCGAGTTCGTAGTCGTCGGCATTGAAGGCGCGCTCGGCGGCTGGCGGGGCGCCGGTGGGCGCGGCTGCAGGTGGCGACGCCGCGGCTGGCTTGGGCTGGCCCGGCACCGCGGAGGCGGGCGTGCCGGCGCCGGCGGTGTCCGCCACGCGGCGCAGGTGCGGTATGGCGGCGCCGCCCATGGCGCGGCGCAAGGCCAGCCCACGCGGACCGTCCAGGAAAATCACGCCCTGCGCGACCCATGGCTGGGTAGCGGCCACGCGGCGCGCTTCGGCGCGTTGCAGCGAAGCGCCCAACGGCACGGGCTGCATGCTCGGCGGCAGGCGCAGCAAGCGCTGTACATAGCGCGCCGCCAGCTCGGGCCGGTTGGCGGCCAGCGCCAGCTTGGTCAGGTAGCGCAAGACTTCGGCGTTATCCAGCAGCTTGCCGCCGTGCTGCTCGGCCTGGGCCAGCCCCTTGTCGAGATCGTTGCCGGACTGCAGCGTCTTGAGCGCGGCCAGGAAGAGCCGGCGTTGCTCGGCAGGATCGGTGGCGCGTGCCTGCGCGGCAAACAGCGCGTCGGCCGCTTGCCGGTAGTCGCCACTGGCCAGCGCCGCCGAGGCGGCCTGCGCACTCCACAGCTCGGCGCGGGCGGGATCGCTCTTGGCCAGCGCGCGGTAGAAATGCTGCGCCGGCTTGAGCGCATTGATCGAGCGAGCGGTGGTGGCGAGCTCTTCCAGGTCGGTACGCCCCCATTGCATCGGCAATGCCTGGTCGAGCAACCCGGCGAGCCGTTCGATGTACTGCTTGCGCTCCGGCGCGTCCGGCAACGCGGCGAACGCGCGCTGCTGCGTGATCTCGATACGGGTGCGCAGGATCTGGTTGGGTAGCTCGGCATCGGCGGCGGTGCGCGCGCGCGCCGGCCCTTGCTGGCTGGCGGCGTAGCGCGCCTCCAGCCGGGCCAGCATGGCTTCGGCCTCGTCCAGGCGGCCGGTACGCGCATATTGCTCGGCAAGCACCGCCATGAAACCAGTCTCTTCCGGCGCGGCGCGCGACCAGGCTTCCAGGTAGGCCATGCTCAGGCCATCGACCGCGCGGCCTTCGCCCAGCAGGCGTTCGCGCAAGGTTTCGCGCGGAAACATCAGCGCCAGGCCGATCCCTACCATGGCGGTAAGGGTCAGCACGAACGCCGGCGGCAGCAGCCGCTCGCGCTCAGGCGGCGCAGGTGATTTCGACGCTTTGCTTGGCATTGTCGGGATTGGAAACGGGCATGGTATCGAAACGCAGCGTGCCGCGCTCCCGCACGCCCTGCACCGGCTTGCCATCGATGGCAACCCGGCAACGGTCCGCGCCTGTGAGACGGAAGAAAGGCTTGGTGTAGCCGCTGAACTCAAATCGGATCTGCTGTGCGCCGTCCTCGCCGGCGTGCTGCCAGTTCCGCACGAAGCCGCTGGCTTCCGCGATCTCCGGGCCGGCAGGCACGGCCGCTGCACTGGCGGCGCGCATCACGATGCGCGAGGCGCCGTCGGCCAGGTGCACGTAGACCCCGCCGCCGGGCGCCGCGGAGGTGCCGGTCACGCCTTGCGAGCCGGCCACGTCGGGCACGCCCGTGCCGGTCCAGCGCACGTTGCGCAGGTTGCCGTCGCCGCGCACGATCCACGCGCCGGCTTGCTCGCCGTCGCCGCCAAGCTCGCGGGCCACCGCCATGCCTTGCCAGTCGATCACCTTGCGCACGTAGTCGGTGGCATGCAATGGCATCAGTTGCTGGCCCAGCACGTAGTCATAGACCTTGCGCAGCGCCCTGAGCGAGGCCACCTTGGTACCCGAGTAGCTGTGGTAGTAGATGTTGACCGGCTTGAAGCGCAGCGGCCGGTCGGTCAGTTCATAGGTTTCGATCACGCGCTCGAAACCATAGTAGGGTCCGTGCCAGAGATTGGTGTAGACGTTCTCGTTCTGGTTGGGAGCAAAGACCTGGAAGGTGCCGTCAGGCTTGTTGATGCCAAGCGGGGATATCTGGGTCCAGCTCGGGTTGCTGCGCGTGATCAGCGTGTCGCCGCCATTCATATTGAGTACGCCGGCCTGGTCGGCCAGTTTGATCGCAGCGGCCGGCGGCTGGCAATCGCCAGACCACAGCAGCAGGCTGACAGGCTTGCCCGCGGGCGCCAGGGTACGGTTGATATAGTCGATCGAGCCGCCGATCTCGCGCCGCAAGTCCATCCGGTAACCGCGAATCGCCAGGTGGAAGTCTCCGGCGCCTTCGTTGGCGCCTTCATTGGCGACTTCGTTATTATTTCCCGGGCGCGTCGCGGCTGGCACGGTGCGGCCCCACTCGAACGGATGCGAGAAGGTATGGCTGGCCACCTCGACATAAGGCTGCGCGAAGATCTTGCGCGCGATCGGCTCCAGTTCGGCGGTCAGCCTGGGATACATGCCGTCGCTGGCGACCTCGCCCTGGATAATCGACATCGTCATCGGCAAGCGGTAGCGGTCGAAGATCTCGCGAAACAGTACCTCGCCGGAAAAGCCGCCACCGGGGATCTCCGCGCGCGAGGCAAAGCCGTCGCCGTCGATGTGGATGGTCAGCAGGCGCCGCCCGTTCTCGGTGGTGACATCGGGCACCGGCATCGCCGGCAGGCGCAGTGCCTCGCGCAAGAAAGACAGCGGCTGAAGGATCCAGCGGCTCTGGTCGGTACCCGCGCTCTGCCGCACGGCGTAGGGGCTGAGCACGTACCCGCCCCAAGATGTGATCGCGGCAGCGTCGTAGGTCAGCGTGCCCGAGCGCAAGCGCAGCAGCGAGCGGCTGCCCCCTCCCTCCCGGACTTGCACGGCCACGGCCTGGGTCCGGTCCGGCGCTACCGGCATCTCGAATCCCATCATCGGGTCTTTCGACACGACCTCCACCGGCCCGCTCACCTTGCCCTTGACGGACTTGAGCTTCAGGGCGGCCGCCAGCGGGCCGCCAATGGGTCCGCCGAAGTCGTTCATGAACACCACAGGCACGCCCTGTTCGATCAGCTTCTGCACCCAGTTGGCGAACCGCATGGGCTGGTCGCGCGCGCCGCCCAGCCAGATCACCACGCCGGCGTAGCGATCCGGGCCGACCTCGGGCAACGGCTCGCTGGCTTCGGCGAAGTCCACGCGATAGCCCAGGTAGTTCAGCGGCATCGCCACGAAACGCACGCCCGGGGAACGATCGACCAGCACGCCCGGGTCGCGGTCCTGCATCATCAGCACGCGGCGCGGCATCACCTCGATGTTGCCGATGCCGACCGTCTGCAAGCCAGGGTCGGCCACGTAGGGGATGATGTCCAGCGCCCGGATCCGCGCGGCGGTGTCGCGCGCGCATTTGCGGCCGGCGGGCGGGCAGTAGTCGATCGAGATCACCGGCAGGCGGTACTGCTCGCGGATAGTGCGGGCCTGGCCGAGCAGCCAGTTGCGATCGGCGTCGCTGACCTCGGTGTAGCGCTTGCCAGCCTGGTCCCAGCCGCGGTAGAGCGACTCGAACGCGACCGCGTACGCCAGCTGGCTGACCTGCGGCAGGATCTCGAAGCCGCGGTTGAAGATCAGCCTGGCCTCTGGATAGCGGGCCTTGATGGCACGGATCACCGCCACCATGCCGGCTTCCTGGCGGACGCGCTCGGCATCGGTCTTGGCAACGAGCTGGTAGGAATCGAGCGTGTCGAGGAAGAAGCCGCGGAAGCCGCGCTGCCACAGCGGCGTGATGACCTTGTCCACATAGAAGGCCGGCCAGCCCTCGGCCGCCTGGTCGACCACCTTGGCGCCCCAGGCGTCGTTATTGCCGGTCAGCCAGGCCTTGGGGATGTCCTTCAGGTAGGGACGCGAAGGATAGACCTCGCCAATGCTGACGTAGGAGAACCATTGCGTCTTGGGCGTGGCAGCGGTACGCGGGTCGAAGCCGCTGTCGGGTTCGACCACCGCGATATCGAAGGCTTGCAGGGAGTCCACCGGCGGCTTGCTGCCGTAGTGGAAGGCAATGTTGGGGGTGCGCGCACTGGCGGATGCCAACGTCTGCGCCTGCGCCGGGCTTAGCCAGGCAGCCAATGCGGCCAGCAGTGCGCCAAGCCAGGCTCTCGTCATTGACGTGCCCCGGCTTGCTTGGCGCAAGCCGGCCACACGGCGCATGACGCCGTCCAATCGCAACAAATTCACTTGCTGACCCCTATTCTTTTCATTTTTTCTGTCCCGCTCCGGAAGTGCTCGCCTGGCTCGCCTGCCTGCGCGCTTTCGCGCGCTGCCGCCAGGCGATGCATTCCGGGTATGGCGGATCCCATCTACGGCTTCCCGCGCTGCCGGAAATTCCGGCAGTCCCCCGCAGGTTACTTCTCAACGCGCCATACTTGAAGTGCATATATAAGCACTAAAGACGCAAGATTCTGAGGCACTCGGGTAATCGTGGATATAAGCATTTCGGACTAGGAATGACGTACCAGGCAAACGCAAGCTCAAGCTGGTATTGCCTGGTAACGCCGGTTCCCCTGTTCCGAGCACTACGATCATGCCTGACAAGTCCGCCCGCCTGGCGTTGCACACCTGGGGATGACCTGCGGCGGCGCACCTTGGCAGAGTGTTCCCGCGTTCGGCAAGCTTCTTACAATTTCGGCATTTTCTTCATTTTTGTTGTTTTTCGCCACGGCAAAGTTATCACAGTACGTGTCGAAAGCTCGACTCCGAAGGTGTCTGGTGGGGACGAAAATCCACGAATCGCGCCATGGTCCCAGCCGGCATATAACGCTCCGCACCCGGTCGGCGCAACGAACAAGCGCATCTTAGATCACGCGTCTCGGCACTAATGTCAACAATTGTCACACACGGTGGATGCAAGGCATTTGCAGCACTTCGCTGTGTAGAATTTTCTCAAACAGAAAAATAACTTCACCTCGGCAAGGCCACACCGGACATGCGCCGGCGGCACGCCGCATTCGGCAATGTCGCAACCCAACCAGGGCGCACAGACGGGCTCCACGCAACACGCGCGAACCCACCTTCGAAGGCAAACTCCGGCGCATCTACCACGCGCCGAACTCGATGGGAATTCTCATGCAGTCAGATGAGGGCACTGCCGTGATGGCATTGCTTGTCCTGTTCACCGCCATGCAATGCATCCTCGTGGCCCTGATGATGGCCCTGCGCCAGAGCGCGGCCGGCCGCGCCTGGGGTGCAGGACAGGTGTTCGCCTGCGCCGCGGGCCTGCTGGTCATCGATGCCCGCGGCGGGCCTGCCTGGTTCCTGCTGCTGGCGCCGCTCTTTGGCGTGGCCGCCCAGTTGCTAATCCATCGCGGCGTGTTGCTGGCCGATGGCCGCCAATCGGCGGACTCCCTCCCGCTCACTGCCGGTGCGCTCGCCATCGTCGCCGTGCTCGCTGCCGCCGCGCTGGGCGACGGCAGCCGCCTGGCCGAAATCACTGGCAACGCGGTGGCTGCCATCACCGCCAGCTTCACGCTCGCTTACCTGTTGCAACGGCCGCAAGCACTGACCCGCCGCAGCCGTCCGCTGGTGCTGACGGCGTGCGGCCTGCAATGGCTGGCGCAGTGCTGCGACCTGTATGCGGTACTCAAGGCGGGCGCCCCGGCGCCCAGCCTGGATGCCGAGGTCCTGTTCCAGCTGCGCCTGCTGCCTGCCTTCGTGGCAATCCTCGCCGGCCTGGCTGGATTTACGCTGATGACCATGGAGGGGATGCTGGCCGAACAGGAAAAGCAGGCGCGCCTCGATCCGTTGACCGGACTGTTGAACCGCGGCGCCATGGATGACGCCGCCCGGGTGCTGTCCGCCGAATTCACGCGCCACGGCCATCCGCTGAGCTGCCTGGTGATCGACATCGATCGCT
This sequence comes from Burkholderiaceae bacterium 16, assembly GCA_000955785.1. Taxonomy (GTDB): domain Bacteria; phylum Pseudomonadota; class Gammaproteobacteria; order Burkholderiales; family Burkholderiaceae; genus Cupriavidus. Next base: position 12,392 of record JYOD01000017.1, on the reverse strand, counting down.
TCAAGCGCATCAATGACAGCAGCGGACACCGGGCGGGCGACCGCATCCTGCAGCAGATCGGCAAGGTTCTGAAGGCAACGCACCGCGCCACGGACCTGGCGGGCCGTTATGGCGGGGAAGAATTCTGCGTGCTTTGCCCGCATACCACCGAAGCCGATGCCATCCTGCTGGCCAACCGCATCCTGCGAGGCATCCGCGCCATCGCGTTGCCGCACGAGCTTGGCGGATTCGCCAGCGCCAGCATCGGCGTGGCGCAGATCCGCGACGGCCAGGGCGGCGGGACAGCCACCTGGGACAAGCTCTTTGGCGGCGCCGACCGCGCTCTGTATGAAGCCAAGCGGCGCGGCCGCAGCCGCGTCGTCCTCGCCTCGAAACTGGAATCGCTGCCCGCGCGCGACCGCTGCCTGCCTGCGCACACCGATGCCTGCCACTGAGCGCCGGGCAGCCGCGCGCCCGCCAGCGCTTGCCTGTGCCGATATGACGGGAAAATCGCATGGCCATCCACTGCCCGGCTAGAATCCCCCGGCGCATGCTAGTCCGGACGCACTCGCGAGTCCGGTTAGAAAACATCCCTGGAGATTCCGAATGAAGGTCGACAACATCCTGCAGACCATTGGCAATACGCCCCATATCCGCGTCCAGCGGCTCTTTGGCGATACGCACCAGGTCTGGATCAAGTCCGAGCGCTCCAACCCCGGAGGTTCCATCAAGGACCGGATCGCCCTGTCGATGGTCGAGGCAGCCGAGCAGTCCGGCCTGCTCAAGCCCGGCGGCACCATCATCGAGCCCACCTCGGGCAATACCGGGATCGGCCTGGCCATGGTGGCCGCGGTCAAAGGCTACAAGCTGGTGCTGGTGATGCCTGACAGCATGTCGGTGGAGCGCCGCCGCCTGATGCTGGCCTACGGCGCCACCTTCGACCTGACCCCGCGCGAAAAAGGCATGAAGGGCGCGATCGCCCGTGCCGAGGAACTGGTGGCGGCCACGCCCGGCGCATGGATGCCGCAGCAATTCGAGAATCCCGCCAATATCGAAGCACATGTCCGGGCCACGGCGCTGGAGATCCTGGCGGACTTCCCGCAGGGCATCGACGCGCTGATTACCGGCGTGGGCACGGGCGGCCATATCACCGGCTGCGCCCGCGTACTGAAACAGAAGTGGCCCGCGCTGAAGGTATTCGCGGTCGAGCCTGTGGCCTCGCCGGTCATTTCCGGCGGCGCGCCCGCACCGCACCCGATCCAGGGCATCGGCGCCGGCTTCATCCCCAGGAACCTGGATACCGAACTGCTGGACGGCGTCATCCAGGTCGACGCCGAGCCGGCACGCGAGATGGCGCGCCGCGCCGCACGCGAAGAGGGCATGCTGGTGGGCATCTCCTCCGGCGCCACCCTTGCCGCCATTGCCCAGAAGCTGCCCGACCTGCCGGCCGGTGCCACCGTGCTGGGCTTCAATTACGACACCGGCGAGCGCTATCTCACTGTGGAAGGCTTCCTGCCGGCATAAGGCCGCGTGCCGCCGCGGGATTCTCTTCAGGCAGCGCGGCCCGCGGTGAACCATACTGGAGATTGACAGGTGCCGGCGCAAGAGCGCGCCGGCTGCCGATTTTGCCGATCTGGCGCACCACCGGTCCCGCTGCCCCGCGCGGCGGGGCCCGGTAAAGCGTTGACACAAGGAGTTGAGATGAGCATCCCAAGTTATGAAGTCGCACGACTGGCATCCCTGGCGGTGCGTCTTGCGTTATCGTCCGGCCTTTCGCATGAAGAGATGCAGGCTGCGCTCAGCCTCGCGGCCACCATGATCGAGCAAGACGAGGGCGCCACGCCCGAAAGCACGGCAGCGACAACGGTGCCGCACGTCAAGGTGACACGCACAATCCATTGAAGCCATCTGGCCGGGGCCCTTGCCCTGCCCCGCCACGCACCCATCGGCCGCGGCCCCTGAGCCGCCTGGCCTCAGTTCAGCAGCCCCGCCCAATACAGTTCCGCCGCGGCCAGCACGGTCCGCATCTGCGTCGTATGCGCCAGTCGGAAGGCGTCACCATAGATGGTCTGGTCCGGGAATTCGGTGACCAGAGTGAAGGGCACCGTTGAGCGATGATCCTCGACGATCATGCAGGGAATCCCGTTAAGCACCGGGAATGGCACCTCGCCGGCATGGCTGCCCCAGGTGGCGAGTTGCCGGGCGTTGAATCCGGCCAGTTCCGGCGAGGCCGCGAGTTGCGCAGTCAGCGCCTGCATGAATGCCGTGCCGTCGCGCCCCGCGTGGTGGCGCAGGATCAGGAAGAAGCCCTTGGGAATGGTCCAGGTCTCGAAGCCCGGCGGCACGTAGCCGGTAAGCGGGCGCGTCCATTCGTGGGCGGGATAGCCATGCAGGCTCATGTGCAGCCCCGCGCCGGTACGCTCGATCGCCTCCAGCCGCGCCGCCTTCTCCCCGAAAGGCGGCGCCATGCGTGCCTCGAGGTCGTCGCCTAATGCCGTGTAGCGCGCGGCATGCGACATATGGCGGGGGTTGTCCTCGCGCAAATGCACATGCAAGGCCGCGCCGTCAGGATTCTCCAGCGCGATCAGGGCGAAGTGCGCATGCGGGCGCTGCTTCAGCGCGTGTGCCGCGCGCAGCGCACCCACCACGCCAGAGGTTTCGTTGGCATGCTGACCACCGGAAATCACCAGCCCCGGCAGCGAGCCTTCGATGTGGGTGGCGCGGACCACGCGCCCCTGCGTGGACAGGACGCTGAAGCGCTTGCCGCCAAGCGCTTGCATCTCGACGGCGGCTTCATCCGGCGTCAGCGGCCGGGAGAGCCCCGCGAGCGCGTCGGCGGAAAGCGCCTCCCCGGCAGCGTCGGCCGCCTCTACGCGCGGATGCGGCAGCAATTCCACGCGCACCCGTGTAGCGCCATCGGCGCCGTCCGCGCCGCGCACATCGGGCACGATCTGGCCGGGTTGCAAGGTACGATCGCCGCGCGGCAAGCCGGCGCGTTCCTGGAAGAACTCCAGGATGGAGAAGTACAGGTCTTCGTGCAGGGCTTCGCGCGTACTGATGCACTCGTCCTGACAGGACAGCCGGCGCTCGATGCCGCCTGTGCCGATGCCAATGCGCAGGACATCGAAATAGGGTGCCTGCACCCCCCAGCCATGGCTGCGGATCGCGTTCATGGCGGCGGCGAATGCCAGTTCGAACTCGGTCGCCAGCGGCCCATCCTCCAGGCAGGTGTCACCCTGCCACACACGCAGCCACCCGCACGGCGCGCCCGACGCCGCAAGCGGCACGAATACGCGATGGGCGACGCCGCCATCGAGCTGGACGGCATAGTGCCCCGGGTCGTCGCCTTCGCCCAGGCGCAGCCTGCCCCCAGGCAGCATGCCGGCGAGCGGATAGGCTTCCAGCCGGAAACGCTGTGCCGTTGCTGCCGCCGTTGCCGTCGTGGCGGCAGGCAGGCGCACGGCGATGTCGCGCGCGCCGGCAAGCGGGCCGTGATCGGTTTCCAGGCCCAGTTCATCGAGGAAGAAATGCAGCAGCGGCTTGTAGGCGCTGCGGATGACCGCCTCCACACCCACTGCGGCCAGGCGATGCTCTGCGGCGCGGCGCGCGGCGGCATCCTCGAACACCCAGGCTTCCACGCGCGTGCCGGGCAGGGAGGCAAGGCGCTCAGTCAGGCCGTCCAGAGTGCGTGAAATGGAGGTATCGAGCAGGATCGTCATGGCTGGCCTTGGCGCCGCGCGCGGCGGACTGGGAATCGGATCCGGCATTATAGGCAGGCTCCCGATCCTGCGTGCGGCCACCCCCAGGCCCGCTGGCTGCCGCGCCGGGCAGCACCTTCCGCAGCCTCGGCCGGGCCAGTTCCAGCAGCAGGTCGAGGCGAGCCAGGCGATCGTTTTCACCGCCTTCACCGCCCTCGCCGCCAGACTTCGGCGCGCTCCTGAACAGCGTGCAGGCCTCGGCAAGTACGCGCTGCTGCAGCGCGCTGTCCAGCAGGATCAGTCGCGGCCTGGCGCGAGAGCAGGCGGCAGACACGTCGACGGCGAGACAGTGCCCGTGCCGGGCCTGCAGCGGATCCAGCCACATCATCTCGTTGCGCTCCAGCCCGAATGCCTGCGCCAGCCGTACCCGCATGCCCATGAGCCGCAGGGGGCCGGCATGACGTAGCGCGCCGCCTGGTCCCACTGGGGCTGCGAGGCAGGGCGTGCGGGTTCGATCAGGCGGCGCAGCATGTCATCGGCCTGGGTCACGCCATTGCGTCCGCTCAGCCATAGCCAGGTCACTGGCTTCCAGCCGGCTGGCCAGGTCCGCGCCGCGCCTGCGCCACAAGCGCCGGCCTAACTGATATTGGGCCTCGGCATGGCCAAGCGCCGCGGCCTTGCCAAGCGCCTCGTCTGCAAGACCCACTCCCTTCCCATCTGTCGTTCTTGCCAGCCGTAATGATGACCGCGTAGCGTTGGAGCGTGCACAAGCGTTTGCTTCAGCCTGGGGCTCGTCCTTTATCGATATCGGAATGCAGGGCCATATCGGCTCGGCGGCGAAGCTGGACCTTTGGCCGCAAGGACTTGTATGGCTTGGCCAGTTTATTTCCTCAATCGGTTGTGAAGCCCACGCCAAGACTAGCTCCTCTCTTCGATGAAGCCACTACGGAGTACCGCCGACTCTGCCCGTAGTTGAAGGATAGGACCATGTATGCCCTGAAACCATTCGCGATTGACACCGGTTTCGAAGTGTTGGCCGCCGACCGGCTTGAGGTGGATGGCCGCGCCAGTTGCCTCCTGCTACATGGCGGCGCAGCCACAAGCGAACGGTCCCACTGGCTTGCGCTCCGTCAGAATCTAGCGAGCCATCGGATTGGGACGGTTGCCATGGATTTCTCGGGGCACGGCGAGAGCTCCGAAATGCGAACCGCGTGACGTTGTTCCGGAGTGACTTTCGCAAGTTGAGGAAGCCACGCTAGCGGAACGCGAAGGCTCCGGCCATCTGAAAGGTCCACGGTAAAGCTCGCCTCATCACAGTGCACCGCTACCGCGCAGGGGTCCCTCGCATTGCTCCAAAGGCGAATGTGGCCAGAAAATCAAACTCCTTCGATGACACAATATCACCCTCTCCACCGCTGAAAACCTATCGGAAACACTGCCCTGTGCAGACAATGCCACCCTGCGCGATTTGGAATCAGGGAGAGCATCGCTCTACGCGCGGCGCGCGAGACCACGAGGCTTCAACGAAACGGGGGACGGGGCCGTAGGAGGGATTTCCCGGATTCTCACTCGGATGGCCTTCCTCTTACACTCACGGCCCTCATCATTACCGTCGTTAGAGCTACATAGGGTGCGCGTTCGTCCAAAAAAAGACCCGCGTCGCCGGAAGCTGGTGACGCGGGTGGTAGCAGGACTACATCGCCAGTCTATGAAGAATTAAGAATTATTAATCTGAGAATTAACCAGACTTTTCCGGCTTATCTCTTGGCTATTGCGGTCTTCACCACCGATGGCATGGTGGGCGGCCCGCAAGTCCCCATAACGCAGCGCTAAGGTTAACCCGCACCCCGCTGATATCAGTCTTATTCGGCACTGGCCTGACACCAAGTTGTCATCTGGGTTCAGTTAAATGCGCGAGCGGTTTCTGCGGCGTCATCTGCGAGTTCATCATCGCTGCTGCCTTGCAACACTCTGGCATGCCTGCCACAACAAAAAAGAACGCCCGTTCGCGAGACACCGCCAAGCGAAACCAGGCATAGCAAAATTTGAAGGTCAATATGCATCAAGCTCTCGTTTCTCCCATGACCACGAACGACGCGTCGCTACCCGGCGCTCGCAGCGGGAGAAGGACTCGCTGGACTGTTTCGTCTGGCATCGAGGCCCTGCGCCACGAAGCGGCAAGGCTACGGGCGGCGGCTCAGGCAAAGTTGACCCTAGCCGGCACTCTTGCCATGCCCCGTAACCCTACTGACTTGCTTCAGCAGGCCGCGATTCTCGACAGGGGTGCTGACGTGCTGGCGCTGACCAACTGGAATTGAGTCAGTTCGCTTTCTCCTTTCTCAAATTAGGATATGCGGTAGCGAGCAGTCGCTCCATTTTCAGCTTGAGCGGCCCCATGGCGAACTCCAGTGGTAAACCCTAGACCACCTTGGCTGCAATATGTTTCCTCGGATATGCTGACGGCTCGGTTGACTTTCCTGCAATCGAGGGCGAAATGCCAATGGTGCAGTATTAGGTTTAGATTGGATTTTTATTTCTGCATGCGATATGCATGCGCGTAGCTTCGAGGATGAAATGGCGACTGGCATTGTGAAGTGGTTCAAAAACGAAAAGGGCTTTGGGTTCATTACGCCGGACGGCGGTGGCTCGGATTTGTTTGCGCACCACACGGAAATCCAGGGTACGGGATATCGGTCCCTGGATGAGGGCGCCAAGGTGGCATTTGAGCCGAAGCAAGGTCCCAAAGGGTTGCAAGCCTCGCAGATTCGCAAGCTGTAGTCGCCGTTGTACCTAGGCAGTCGAGATGAAAGAAATGCCCTTCGCCGTGGCGAGGGGCTTTTTTGTTTCCGGCAACACTCTGCCGCTCCGGCGCATCCACACGAGCCAGCAGCCAACTGCAACCAATACGCCAATCGCGGCTCCGAAAATAATCTACGAACAGTAGAGGCCCTTCTCCGGCCGTCAAAACCCGTACAAAACCCAATACCCCGGACCAGCCTTATCAATCACAATGAGTATCTGGGACAAACTGACCTTGACCTGAACGTTTGCGGCAAGTACATGACCACGACCGGCCTGGTGGAACGCTAACGAAATGGCACGCAAATTGCCTGACCCAGATAAGCGAATCCGGTCTCATTGGGGAGAATCATCGTGCTGACAGTCATGGTTCTGCTGGTACTTGCCCTCGTCATGCGCGCTCTATATCTGCATCTGCACCTCGCGCGCGCAGAGTTGGTTCGACGCGAGGAGAAAGGGATGCTCACCTATGAGGTCCGGCGGCATGTTGGCATGGAGGTGCTTCCATCGCACGTTTCCGAGTATCCCGTCCCCAGAGAGGTGCGTATTCGCGTCGTCAGGTTCACCGTGATAGTGCTATGGCGCAAGGAGTATCACATTGCCTTGCCTGCTGATGCCTGCACGCACCTTGGAGATATCTCCGCCGACGAAACTGATGAGCGCTTCCCTGCTTGGGTGCAACACCGTCCTTCCTAAGCAGGGGAGGCCTCACTCCTCGCCGCGAGTGGCACGCCCTCGGGCTACCCAAGCTGAGGCCTTACTCCGACCTCGACGCGGAAATGCTCAAAGCTTTCCCCTGCCGTCACGGCTCTTCGCCGCCAGTCGCGTAACCAATCTGGTCGCCCGCACGTCAGTTTTTCGTATTGGTGGCGCGTCGCCCTACTTCGCAGCACCGACCATGTAGTCCACGGCGGGTTCCACCCCCGTCATCCGAGACACTCCACGTCCGTAGGATGCCCGAATTTTATCGCCGACCGACCGGACGGGATGCGATAAGTTGAAGTCCGCAAGTCGCCGTCACCGCGTCAAAATAACTCTCAAGTCATATTTGCAAGCCGGCACAGCTTTGTCACTCTGGGTGTTGCCAACAGTAGCATTTGACACCAACCAACGGCTGCGCGATGGGATTCATTGCAACGGTAAGCAATATTGAAGAGTCGCGGCGGGCTTCCTGGAGCCCCGTTTGGCATCGACGGGGACTCCTCAATGCCAACCTACGCTCCGTTCGGCCTCTCAACCCAAATTGGGTCAGATACTTCCTTAGCTGGAAGCTTGCGGCCTCGCCCTCAATGGGCTGGCAGAAGTCAAGTGCCGGTTGGTTACGCGGGTGGTCACAATGACATCGTCGCCAGTACATATTGACTTTGATTTTTTTTACGTCAGAATTAAATAACACTTTAGGCAGATGGGCCGCTCTCCGCGCTTGCAAACGAATTCCAGCAAGGCCGCACGCGTGACGAGCGTCCTGCCATTGTACAAAGTGGACAGACGGCATTGAGTTGAATTCAATAGCATGCAGAAATAGACCGGTGACCCGTACGTCGGACGATGTAAGTGGAGACAGGAATGACGACAGCCCGAGCTGGAACCAAAGGAGAAGCCGTTAGGCTTTTGGCGGCAGAAGGGATAGCACGAGTCGAGCTGGATTACGAGTCAGGTTGGCAGGATGCGATTGAACTCGGACGTTTGGGCCAGAAGGCTGGCATCTGCGTGAAGTATCGCGGGCACGAGAACATCGCTGTGAGGTCCCGCACTGCACTTATCGCGGGCCTCATTCGACCGAAGGTCTCCTTCAGACAACGAAATCTCTACTGCCAGTTCGCATTGACCGAACTGACGGCCAAGGACTTGGCGACCTTGGAGACAAAGGCAATGAAGCTTGGAGACTACATCCTGGCCGGGCATCTACTGCGGGAGGTCGATACAGTTTGGGCCTGAGTAGGCTCCGCTTGAGCGGGGCTTCTGTATCGACAACTTGCGCGCTCATTTCTTGGCGCTACTTGTCGTGCCTCAAGGCAGTCAAGTTCAGCATAGCACCACAGGGAGAGGCCATAGCGTCCGAGTGCTTCGCGTCTGCACTTCTGGTTGTCGTGACTTGGCTTTCCCGCTATATTCCTTGGCAACGTGACCCATAGACGAGATTTCGCCGTGACCGTCCATGTTTCGCACAATCGAGCCAATGCGCTTGAACAGATATTGTCACAGGTGACTGGAACGGTTGACCTGGACTATGAGGCCGGTTGGGAAGATGCCCTCGAACTTGGAAGGGTTGGGCAAAAGTACGGCGTCGCCGTTCAGTTCAGGACCCTTGAACATATCGCCGTGCGCACTCCAGAAGCCCTGGCTCAGGGGCTGCGAGCACCGAAGAATACCTTCAGGCAGCGGCACCTCTATTGCCTCTTCGACCTAACCTTGATGACCGATGCGCTCCTGACGGAGCTGGAGGCACGTGCCATCGAGCATGGTGATTACATCTTGGGTGGCCAACTACTCAAGGAAGCCACGCTTGTCTGGGAGTGAGCGAAGACGCCGGCCGGCGCCACCAGCTGTACCTGCCCGGCCATTCCAGTTTCAATGCGCACGCACAATGCGAGGCCATCCTACTGATTTCGCGCGCCGCTAATCAATGCGCGGCTTAGCCAAGCCCCTCGCGCCAAATTTCCGCAGAACTCGGAAGAGAGCTCCACCTCTTCAGGCATGATGGCAGGCTCGGTGAGCGAGAAATCGCAGTGCGTGGGAGAGTCCGGGCCAGAGACCGTGATAAACACAGCTTTTCGGCCGCATCTGCTGTAGAACTCGCCGCTGGCCCGTTTCATCAGCCGCAGATACCCGTCAGCGGAGACCATCTCTGATGCCCAGCCCAGACGCAAACTGAGCCGAGCATCAGCCTACTGCAGGTGCTGCCCGCCATTAATGGCAATGTTCGCCCCGGTCAAGAAACCGGCTTCGCGGGAACACAAGTACACGACCAACGCAGCGACTTCCTCGGGCTCACCCAGACGGCCAACTGGGATGTGTGGAATCACTTTGGTGTCCAGAATCTCCTGGGGTACAGCCATCACCATTTTGGTGGCGATGAATCCAGGCGAAACAGTGTTGACGGTCACGCCACTCTTGGCGACCTCGAGCGCCAACGACTTCGTGAAACCATGCATGCCTGCCTTGGCTGCGGCATAGTTGGTTTGGCCGAAGCCGCCTTTGGAGCCGATGATGGATGACACATTGATGATGCGCCCCCAGCCGCGCTTGACCATGTCATCGCATACCGGCTTCGTCATATTGAAGACCGAATCGAGATTGGTCCGCATAACCGCATCCCAATCGACCTTCTCCATCTTCTTGAAGCTCGTATCACGGGTAATCCCGGCATTATTAACCAGAATGTCGACGGAGCCTATCTCCGTTCGGACCCTCTCAGCACGACTCATGGTCGGCAACGTCGACGGGATAAGCTGAGAACTGACGCCCCTCCTTCGCCATCCGCTCCAACCAACTGGCGACGCCAGCATTGCCAGGCGAATGCGTCACAACCACCGTGCAGCCTGCGTCCTGTAGCTTGGTACTGATGGCCTCGCCCAATCCACCCATACCTCCCGTTACTACGGCAATCTTCTTCGTCATCACTCTCGCCCTCAGTGCGCTCGCCGTCGTCGTACCTAAGATTCAGCCCGCAGCGCAGCTGGCCGAACGACAGCATGTCTCGAGACCTGCTTGCTCCGCAGCACCGTGCTGTCCGGGACTGCGGAGTCCATAGTGAGTTACAGCTTAGCTGCCCGGGATGTCTGCGCCGCACGATGCTGCACGACCTTAGCGGTCGCAACTGCAGCGTCATTGAAGCTGGTCTCGGCGACTTGCACCGCTTGCCTGGCCGTCGACTGCATGGTTTCGTACAGCGTATTGCTTGCATCGATTGCAGATTGCACGGCAGCAAGCGCGGCACCGGAGCCTGCGGGTCCGGCGTTCCCCACGCTCTCCACAAGACGCTGCACCCCACGTTTGTTGGCCTCGTACTGGGCTTCGGCTACCTTGTCGAACTCGGCCTGTGTAGCGGCTGCGATTTCGAGCAAACGACGGCGATAGGACAAAGCGTTTTCGGCTACGGGTTGCAATAATTCGATTTGCAACGCCATCAATTCCTGTGGGTCCTTGACCGACAGGGCCCTCTGCAAGCCTTCCCTTGTCTCCGTCAGCGTCGACCGCATGGTTTGAAGATTCAGCTCGCACAGTCTCTCAAAACCTTCGAACGCCTTGCTCGTCAGACCTACCAAGATTTCAAGACTCGCCTTCTGCGCTTCCACGATTTTCTCTGGGGAAAACTGATTCATTTCATCTCCTTAGTGCGAACCAAGCCCTGCACCATCCGATGACAGCACATTTGAGACTGAGTCCGGTAAAAAAGACCGCTGCTTGGTAGGCGGTCTTGTGATACATCTCGACTACCTAAGACTTGAGAGCGCGGCCATATCGGGAGGCACCTCCGACGAGCGTCGCGTCACCGTCTGTATTCATCGTGAGGCAGGAGTTGTCTGACAAGTTCTTGCGCGGGAACGCCCGAAGGCTTTGAGGACAACATACCCTTGGAGGGTGACTTGCGGCCGTCGGCAGCTTGGCCCAAGCTCCTCGAAGGTGACGAGCTGATTTTTCAGCAGCGCCGCGACATCTGCGAAATCCAGGTCGACTTGGTCGGGGGTCTCGTTTACCAGTACGAGTGTGGCGAACTCATGGGCACTCAGCATCATCGTCTCCTAGACTATTGGTCTATGTTTACTGGAGGACTACGACTGCAGTCTGTGGCAGCAAGCCTGGCTTGTGCTCGACTCTCTTATCTCGCGGGCGCGAGTTCTGCTGGTGGGCGCGCTTGTTCTCGCGCGCCGAAGAGGCATCTTACCTGCTCACCACATACGGTTCAATATGATTCGAAATCACATCCAGAATCTCTATGGCGTCTCGTTCATCTGGCACCTAGGCATTGCGCGTCCGCGAGTGACACGCATACCTATCACACCGTGATAGTAGTACACAGATGCAGTGGTAGGCATCACGGGTAAGTCTGACCGAAGCACCGGCGGCAGTATGCTCGACACTTCACCCAAGACTCGCAGATTGCCCCGCACTAAGCCAACGCCCTAGATAATATTCAAAAACCCTGCACGGGCAAGCGGTCCCCTCCGCCCGCGTTTTTCACAGCGGCCAAGAAGATGCACGCTTCGGTTGAGCCAGACCGCATCGACCTCCCGCAATAGTGCCCTGCCAGCCTCCGGTTCGTGGCACCGCCGCCCTTGGCTTAACGAATTGCACCGTTCTTATGGAATACCCCAACAAGCGCGCGCTTCGTGGCTTGAACCGCAAGATTCGGCTATGCTGGGGGGGCGCAGAGCGCATTCGGAATGCCGTCATGTTGTCCACGAAGTCCATGTGCCGTTCCGCAATTTACTTCTGTTCAACGTGCTGGGTGCTCTCAGCACCAATGCGAGGATAAGATGGCAACGGGAATCGTGAAGTGGTTCAACAACGAAAAGGGCTTTGGCTTCATCACGCCGGATGATGGCGGCAAGGACTTGTTTGCGCATCACACGGAAATCCTGGGCACTGGATTCAAGTCCCTGGAAGAAGGTGCCAAAGTTGAGTTCGAGGTCACGCAAGGCCAAAAGGGTCCGCAGGCTTCCCAGATTCGCAAGCTCTAACTCCCGCCGCGCCTCTGCAACAAAGGAAAGCCCTTCTCCATTGTGAAGGGCTTTTCGTTTGCCGCGCTCGACGCCATTGTGGCCTGGCCATCTAGCGTTAGACTTGGGGGCTTGGTATTCAGACGCAATGCCGTCATCGGCTTCGAAGCCGGCTTGGCTTTGTGTGCCAGCTCGGCGACGTCGATGGCGATTCAGCGCCCGGTTTTCCAGCTAGACCGAAGTTCCATGGTGA
>JYOD01000169.1 GCA_000955785.1 Burkholderiaceae bacterium 16 | reverse complement strand
TAATCACCTTGAAAGGGGTGGGGCTAAGAAGTTGACTGCCTGGACGTGCAAGTCGCGTACAACCTTTGCTTCGGCGGCGGTATCACGAAAGCAGTCGAAGCGTTCCGTGATGCGCGATTCGCGAAAGCCGAACGCCAAGGCAATTTCAGCGAGTTCGGGCTCGGGAAGCGCGCCGGCGATGCACGCCGCCCACAGATCGGGGCTGCTGCGCACCTCATGCTTCAGTTCTCGCTGAACCACGACGTCAGCCAGATACAGTCCCCCCCCCCCGGACGGAGCACGCGATGGATCTCGGCGAACACCCGGGATTTATCGTGAGCGAGGTTGACAACGCCGTTTGATATCACGACGTCGACGCTCCCGTCGTCGATGGGTAACTCCTCGAACAATCCGGCATGTACCGTGACGATCTCACCCAGCCCGGCTTCTGCCGCGGCAGTCTTTGCGACATCCCGCATCGCGGGTGTCATGTCCACGCCGATGGCACGGCCGCCCGGTCCCACGCGACGCGCTGCCAGCAGCAGGTCCATGCCTGCGCCGCAGGCGTGGTCCAGGACCGTCTCGCCAGGATGGATCGGACCGATACGCAGCGGATTGCCGACACCTGCGAAACGAGCGGTGCTTGCATCCGGCAGCGAGGCTAGCTCGTCCGGGTCATATCGAAGGTACTCGACTGCGTAACGCGGGCCGCGATGAAAGTGAAATTCGCCGGTGGGGTCGCGCGCGACGCGGTCGTAGGTTGCGAGGACCCGCGCGCAAAACAGCGACGTCGAAACCGTCGGGAGATGTCATTGCCATGATGTTGGACTCCGTGTTATCGATTGCCTGTCAGCCCATGATCGGCGCCAGCGCGGCGCCGATCCGCTGCGTGTGCGCCGGCGAGATCATTGCGTTAAGCGTTTTGTCGAAGCGCGGGATCTGCACGCCCGACACGATGTATTGGAAGCGATAGGCGGCAAGGACGGTGTTCATCACGGTATCCTTCTCGTCCGTTGTCGTGGGCCGGTTGCAAAGTTCGATGAAGTAGCGCGTATCTGCTGCCGCCTGGGCTTGCAGAATGACATCGATGGCGCCCACCAGCGCAATCAGGTCGTCCACGGCCGCATCGCGTGCTTGCGCCGAAAGTTTCGCGTTCTCACGGACCCATTCCAGTTCATCCAGAATCGCGTGCTGCGACTCCTCTTTCCAGTGGAACAGGAACACATCCTTGAACAGGGGTGAGAGCTCGTTGTCCGGCTCAATGCTGGCCCGGTAGTGGGCTTGCGTGAACAGTTCAATGAGGCAGGTCAGCGCGAGCACCGACCAGGTCGACTTGCCCAGTACGAACGACGCGACGTCATCGGGCTGCGGTTCGAACTTGTATCCCGCGGGCATCCGGGCGCCGATCATGGTCTCGATACGGCGAAACAGCGCCTGGTGCTTTAGCTCTTCGTCGGTGAAGCGAACCAGCGCCTCAAGTGCGATCTGGTTGCCAAGCCAGTGGTCGCGGCTCACCTCAAGCATCTTGGCGCCGATGAACCGCTCGACCAGGCCGAAGATATTGGCATACGAGCGCCCCTGGATCTGCGACAGCAGGCGGCGCTCGTTGCCGTTCAGGAACGGCAGGCGATCGACGAACGACAGGCCATCAGGCAGGAATTTCTTCGTGAAGTCGAAATCCCGATGGCGAAGCACGTCGCGATCAATGTCCCACCGGACGCGCCTGGACACTTCCACGCATTTGGCGTAGCGCGCGGAATCGACGTAAGGTTGTGAGAGAGGTGGTTGAACACCGGCAACGGCATGCCGGATCCTGAGGGCGGCGGGATCGGTATCGGGCAGAGAAGGTGAATGGACTGCGGACATGACGGTTCTCCTTGGGAGACGGGGCTGGGGTTGGGGTTGCAGCTGGTGCTGCTGTAAAAATGCGGTCGAGGGACTATTAAGGTCCGACGACGTCGCGGGGTGCACGCCGGTGCATTCGCAAATCCGCAGGTTCGTCTGGAGTAGGCGCATACAACGCGTGCATCACCCGCCTGATTTGCGGAGAACGCCACAACCCTTATTGCTGCCCTGCTTCAATCGAATCTTCTTGCGTGTGTTGGCCTTCAGGCACGGTGCTAGTATCCTGACGGTAAGCGCGCGATTGAATAGCCGGTCGTCCGGATTTCTTGTGCGTGGCCCCAACATTGGGCAACCGCTGCCATGGATGCTCTCTCCGATGTGTTGCGCGTCATCCAGTTGACCGGGGCAGTTCACCTCGACGGCAGCTTTTCGGCGCCCTGGTGCGTCATCGGGCAGGCTGATTCCGCGCTTTGCTCGGCATACCTGCCGCCCTCCGAGAACGTCGTCTCGTTCCATCTCGTGACAGAAGGAAGGTGCTGGGCGATGCTGCCAGGCGAACCGGCGAGCACGCTGCAGGTGGAGGCAGGCGATGTCATCGTGGTACCGCAGGGCGAGACCCACGTGTTAGGCAGTTCCACCGATCTGTTGCCGGAATTCCTGGCGCCGATACTGGCCAATCATGTCCAGGCGAAACCGGGTGAAGTCATGACACTCGTCCACGGCGGCGGTGGCGAGCTCACTCGCATGGTGTGCGGCTTTCTCTCCATGCAGGATAATTCACGCAACCCCCTGCTTTCCGCGCTGCCCAGGCTGTTCAAGGTGAGCATGCGCGGATCCGGCGCGTCGTGGCTCGAATCGTCGCTGCGCTTCGCCACCGAGGAGGCGGCCTCGGCGCAGGCGGGCAGCGCCACGGTGCTGGCCAAGCTTGCGGAGCTGATGTTCGTCGAAGCGGTTCGCCGTTACGTCGGCACGATGGCCGATGATCGCAAGGGGTGGCTGGCGGGATTACGTGATCGCTTCGTCGCGCGAGCACTCGCGCTGATGCATGCGCGGCCGGTGTACGCCTGGACCGTGGAAGCTCTCGCCCGCGAAGTTGGCATCTCGCGTTCGGGGCTGGCACAGCGCTTTACCGAACTGGTCGGGCTACCACCGATGCAATATCTGGCGCTGTGGCGCCTGCAGCTCGCCGCGCGGCAGCTTCGCCTCACTGATTCGTCGCTGGCGTCGATCGCCGAGGCTGCCGGGTACGAATCGGAAGCCTCATTCAATCGTGCGTTCAAGCGGGAATTCGGCAAGCCACCCGCGACATGGCGCAGGAATACGATCACGATCGGCGCCGCGCCCCGGGACAAAGCCCCCTCCGACGACGGTCATCCGCCGGCAAGCGAATCATAAAATTACTGGAAAATCACACCGAGCCGCAAACCGTCTAGCGTTGGCGCGCCCAAAGCGGGCCTCTAATGAGCCAGTTCGACAGCCCCGGTGAGAATGGCCGCCTGCACTCGCCCGACCGCCTGCCCGACCGTCATTGACCTTGACTTGTCCCCCCCCGTAGCAGAGGATTGATTTGCTACTTGTCGCCGTGACTTGCGGCAACAGGCCGGTGTTCGTGTACCTGTGTTCGTGTACCTGTGTACCTGTGTACCTTCAACGGAGGTCCATATGAGCTATCACCTGGAAGGTCGCCTGCTCGAGGTTTGCAACTGCAATGTCCTCTGCCCCTGCTGGATCGGCGAAGACCCTGACAACGGCACCTGCGACACCATCGTCGCGTGGCGCATCGACAAGGGAACGGTCGACGGCGTCGATGTAAGCGGCAATACCATCGCGGCTGTCGCACATGTGCCCGGCAATATCCTGCAAGGCAACTGGACGGCAGCGATCTACGTCGACGACAATACCTCCAAAGAGCAGGAAGATGCACTCCTGAAGGTCTACACCGGTCAGGCCGGCGGGCCGGTCGCCGAGCTCGCCAAGCTCATCGGCACGGTCGTATCCGTGGAGCGGGCGCCGATCACCTTCACAGTAGTCGCGGGCAAGGGCACACTCGAGATCGGCCAGAACTACTTCGCCGAGCTTGAGCCCTATCTCGGCGCGACGGGTGGGCAGACGACCCTCTCCGACACGGTGTTCTCGACGGTGCCGGGGGCTCCGGTATTTGTCGGCAAAGCCCCGACCTATCGCTCCAAGAACGCCGCCCTCGGCATTGACCTCGACATCAAGAACCACAACGCCCTGCAAAGCACCTTCGTCTTCGACGCATGAGCCCGACGGCAGGCCCACCGCAGTCCGGCGCCTCGCGCCATCAGCGCGTGTTCCTGCCGATCCTGGCCGCGCTGATTGCGCTCGCCTGGGCGGCGTTGTGGGCTTGGACTCGCACGCCATACGGACGCTATCTTGAGCACGGTGACTGGACCGCATCGGGACCGGCGGCATTCTTGTGCCGCGTCGTTCCCGCCGGCGATGTAGTCGTGCCGGTGGTGCTCTACGCCGCTGCGTGGATCCTCATGACGGCGGCCATGATGCTGCCGACTACCTTGCCGTTGTTCAACGCCTTCGATCGGTTGACGGCCCGGCGCCCGGACCATGTGCGACTGCTCATGCTGCTCGCCCTCGGCTACATGACGGTGTGGGGAGCCTTCGGGCTTCTGGCGCATGCACTACACAGTGCAGTGCTATCCCTGCTCGCCAGCGTACCCGGCCTGGCCTGGCATGGCTGGCTGATCGGCACCGCGATCATTGCCCTGGCCGGCGCCTTTCAGTTCAGCAGGCTCAAGTACCGGTGCCTGGAGAAGTGCCGCACGCCCTTGAGCTTCGTCATCGAGCGCTGGCGTGGACATGCGCACGCGTGGCACGCGTTCGCGCTTGGCGCGCAGCATGGCCTGTACTGCGTCGGCTGCTGCTGGGCGCTGATGCTGCTGATGTTCGCGCTCGGCACCGGCAGCCTCGGCTGGATGCTCCTGCTTGCGGCCGTGATGGCGATTGAAAAGAACGTGGGCTGGGGCCGCCGTCTCAGCACACCGCTCGGTGTCGCGCTGTTGTCTTGGGCAGCCGTCCTGGTGACAACCCATGCGTGAAGAGCCCCGTGGCGTGCCGGCCTCGCAGACGATCATCCTTACCGTGGCGGCGATGCTTGCCTTCGCGGCCAATTCACTGTTGTGCCGGCTTGCGTTGCAGCAAGGGCATATCGATCCGGCCAGCTTTGGCAGCATCAGGCTGGTTTCCGGAGCGATCACGCTCGCGTTCATCGTACGGATCAGGCCGGAGCGGTTCGCGCGCGGCCATACCGACTGGCGCGCCGCGACGATGCTGCTTGCCTACGTCACATTCTTCTCCTTCGCGTATCTCACCTTGCCCGCGGGCACGGGCGCATTGATTCTGTTCGGTGCGGTGCAACTGACCATGTTCAGCGTGGGCTTTCGGTCGGGCGAGAGGTTCGGACCCATCGCCTCGCTTGGTCTCGCGCTGGCGGTCGCGGGGCTCGTCTACCTGGTCTCGCCGGGTGTCGCTGCCCCGCCACCACTCGGCGCTGCATTGATGGCGATCGCCGGCGTAGCGTGGGGCGTGTACTCGCTGCGCGGCCGCGGAGTGGCTGACCCGCTTGCCGCCACGGCGGGCAACTTCGCGCGGGCGGCGCCGCTCGCCCTCGTGCTGAGCTTGATGCTCGTCGCCAACGCGTACACGGACAAGGCCGGGGTTGCCCTGGCCATGGCCTCCGGCGCACTGACTTCCGGCATCGGGTATGTCATCTGGTATGCGGCGCTGAGCAACCTTTCTGCCATGCGCGCCGCCACCGTACAGTTGTCGGTGCCGCTGATCGCTGCATTTGGCGGCGTGGCGTTCCTGTCGGAAGCGATCACACCACGCCTGGCTGCTGCCTCCGCGGCGATCCTCGGCGGCATTGCGATGGTGTTGTTCAGCAGGTCGCGCAAGCCGCGCCCTTAGCCTATGACACCTGTGCGCAATGGATTCATCGCGCCACGGGCGTCCCCGGAATACCTGCCAGAGACCTTATCCGCACTCTGGCCAGGTGCTAGGATCTGCAAAGACCTACGTGCTGAACTCGCCAATGCCACGCGAAAATTTCAACGACCTGCTTGCATTCATCGCCGTCGCCCGCGAGCGGAGCTTTACCCGGGCCGCCGCACAGATCGGAGTACCTCAATCTGCCTTGAGCCACACCATTCGCTCGCTTGAAACGAGACTGGGCGTTCGCCTTCTGACGCGCACCACGCGCAGCGTTTCTCCGACCGAAGCGTGGGAACGTCTACTGCAGTCGGTTGCGCCTCGTTTTGAAGAGATCGAAACCGAACTCGCGGCTGTTGGCGAGCTCCGGGACAAGCCGTCCGGAACAGTGCGCATTTCGGCGACCGACTACGCGATCAAGACCAGCTTGTGGCCGAAGCTGTCCCCCTTGCTGCGAGAGTATCCGGATATCAAGGTGGAGTTCATCACCGACTATGGCCTGACCGATATCGTGGCGGACCGCTACGATATCGGCGTACGGCAGGGCGATCAGATCGCGAAGGACATGATCGCGGTTCGCATCGCTCCGGATCTGCGCATGGTCATTGTCGGCGCCCTCGCCTACCTGAAAAATCTGGCTCCACCGAAAAGCCCGCAGGACTTGACCGCTCACGACTCTCTACCACGCCGGCCGGTCAGAGGAGATCGTCGGCCGGGCGACCGCCGATCGGCGCGACAGCTGGGTCATTGCGACCAAGTTCGGCTACCCGACGGCACAGGGCCCCAATGAGCAGGGTCAGTCGCGCAAATGGATCCATCAATCGGTCGAGGCAAGCCTGAAACGGCTCGGCACTGACTATATCGACATCCTGTATTTTCGTCGGGCAATCGCCGATGTTCCCCTTGAAGAAGGCATTCGCGCCGTCGGTGATTTGATCCGCCAGGGAAAGGTGCGCTATTTCGGCGTTTCAAACTTCCATAGCTGGCGCATTGCCGAGGTCGTGCGCATCGCCGACCAGCTTCGCATTGATCGCCCCGTGGCGAGCGAGCCGCTCTACAACATCGCCGACCGCACGGCCGAGGTTGAGCAATTGCCCGCCGCCGCGCACCATGGGCTCGGGGTTGTGCCGTACAGCCACTTGGCTCGCGGGGTTCTCAGCGGCAAATACGCCGTGGATGCACCGCCTCCGGCAGACAGCCGCGCGGGCCGCGGCGACAAACGCATTCAGCAGGCGGAATGGCGGCCGGAGTCCCTGAAGCTCGCGCAAGCGATTGCCGCGCACGCCGCGGAGCGCGGCACGACGTCCATCGCCTTTGCCTTGGCATGGATACTCGGGAACAAACTCGTCAGCGCGACCATCGCAAGGGCCCCGTACCGAGGCGCAGTGGGACAGCTATGTCGAAGCCCTGTCGCTTCAGCTCGGTCCGGACGACGGGCGCTTTGTCGATGGCCTGGTCCGACCCGGCCACGCATCGACACCGGGCTATACCGATCCCGGATATCCGGTTGAAGGCCGCAAGACAGCCTGAGCGGCTACCGTGCCGCGCTGACGGCCGCTGCAAGAGGATCCGGATGAACCTGATCGGCCTCCTCATCATCCGGCGCAAGGCCCGTTCATGATCGGGCCGCGAGGCGAGCCTGCTCAAGGAACGATCCGATCAAACGGGCACGGGGCGACGTCCTTCGCCATAGCACACCGAACCGGCGTGGTTCCGGTTCCGAGGGCAGCGAGATCTTGGCAATGTGCAGCGCCGCCGTCAGCGGTGACGCGACGTCCGGGACCAGCGACACGCCCAGGCCGCGATCCACCATCATCGCGATCGCGAGCAGGGAACTGAGTTCGAAGCGCTCTTGCGACGGGGCAATGCCGGCCTTGCGCAGGTATTCGTCTGCCTGCTTCCCGCCGCCGAGGGTTCTGTCATATCGGATGAGCGGCCTGGTTCGCAGAAGCTCGTGGGGGTCGGCCTTCTTGTCACGCTCCGCGGCGAGCACGACCAACGGTTCCTGGCGAAGCAGTTCCCATGCAATCGCCTTCGGCATCGAAAAGGGCGGATGCAGGCAGACGGCGGCATCGAGATCCGATCGCTTGACCGCGTCATACAGCTCGCTCGACATCGCCGACTGTATATAGACAGACACGCGCGGGTGTTCGGCTGTGAAGCGCGCCAACGCGTCTGGCAGGAGGCTGTGAAGCGCGGTATTGATCGTCCCGATACGAAGCTCGCGAATTTCATCGGCCTGGCTGATCCATCCTTTCAGGCTGTCCACTTCCCTGAGCAGGGGACCGCAGCGTTCTGCCAGACGGCTCCCGGACTCCGTGGGCGCCACCGTCCTGCCGGCCCGTCCCAGGAGCCGGGTGCCGAGTTCCCGTTCAAGCACCTGAATCTGCTGGGAAATCGCCGCCGGGGTGACGTCAAGCCGCCTTGCAGCCTCGGCCAGCGAGCCGGTCTCGACAACCAGGGCGAAAGCCCGCAGATAGGCGGTTTCCATAGAATTTCTATTGAGCGAACGTAGGAAAGCATAGTTTATCTTTGTTATAGATAGTATGACACTGCATCTCATCCCACAGAGCTAGGTGTTTGGCCATGAGAAGCAAGCTGTTTGTCCCCGGTTCGCGCCCCGAGTTTTTCCCAAAAGCGCTGGCAAGCGATGCGGACGCGCTGTCCTTCGACCTGGAGGATGCCGTTGCCGAAGACAGGAAAGCCGAAGCCAGATCCCTCCTGTCACGGCTCCTGCGCTCCGCCGAGGCACGGAGCGCTGGCAAGACGCTCATCGTTCGGGTCAATGGCATTGCCACGGGACATTTCGAAGCGGATCTTGCCGCAGTCGTAGTGCCAGGATTGCATCTGGTCAACGTGCCCAAGCCGGAGACCGCCGACGACGTCCGGCACGCGGCTGAGGCAGTCGAACAAGCGGAACGGGCCAACGGCTTTACCGAAGCCGACACCAAAGTCCGGTTGCTGCTCAATATCGAATCGCCGGCGGCGTTGCGCCGCGCTGCCGAACTGGCAAGCGCGCATCCACGCGTCGCCGGCCTTCAACTCGGACTTGGAGATCTCTTCGAACCCATCGGCATTCACCGGCGCAATCCCGCGGCCATCGCAACGGCCATGTTCGCCGTGCGCATGGCCGCGGGAGAGGCCAACGTCTTTGCCTACGACACGGTGTTCGCCAATATTCGGGATACCGAAGGCTTCCGTGCCGAGGCGGAGATGTCCATGCACTTGGGCTTTCTTGGCAAAAGCTGCATCCACCCGAGCCAGATCGCGCTGGCCAATGAAGTGTATCGCCCGTCCGACGAAGAGATCGCGCATTCGATGCGGGTCGTGGCGGCCGCCACCGAGGCGCATGCAAAAGGGATCGGGGCCTACGTCGTTGATGGAAAGATGATCGACCCACCCTTTGTCAGGCGTGCGCAGGCCATTGTCGATATCGGCAAGCGACTGGGGCTGATCGCTGCCTGACCGGACTGTACAAAAATTAGACTGACAGGAGACAAACCATGAACATGTCATCTTCAAGCGGGGCCGCAGGACGCTTTGCGCTGATCGCCGCACTCGCCGCAGTCGTCGCGCTCACCGCTTCGCCTCACGCGGGTGCGGAGAGCGCGTATCCGTCCAAGCCCGTCACCATCGTCGTTCCCTATCCGCCCGGCGGCTCGAATGATACCTTCGCGCGGATCGTGGCGAAGGAGATCGGCGAGGACCTGAAGCAGCCCGTGATCATCGACAACCGGCCCGGCGCGAGCGGCAACACGGGGACCGGCATCGTGGCGAAGGCGACCCCGGATGGCTATACCCTGGTCGCGGTGTCCTCGAGCATGACGACCAACGCGGCGGTGCAGAGCAAACTGCCCTATGACGCGATCAAGAGCTTCTCCCCGGTAGCGATGCTGGCCCAGGGCCCATTCATCGTGGCTGTCAGCAATGAGTTCCCTGCCAGGAGCCCGCAGGACCTGGTGAACGCGATCCGGGCGAATCCGGGCAAATTCAACTATGCGTCTTCCGGGCCAGGGAGCGTCAATCAGTTCGGGACCGAGTTGCTCAAGGCCAAGGCCGGAAAGCTCGCCATCACGCATGTCCCCTACCGGGGCATGGGACCCGCCATCACTGACCTGATCGGCAACCAGACGCAGGTGCTGATCTCGAGCGGACCGTCGCTGCTGCCCATGGTCAGGGCCGGCAAGGTCCGGGCCGTAGGCATTACCAGCCTGAAACCAAGCCCCATCGCACCCGACCTGGTACCCATGGCGAGCGCCGTTCCCGGCTACGAGTTTGAACTCTGGTGGGGCTTTCTCGCGCCCGCGGGAACACCGGAGGCAGTCATTGCGCGGCTCAATGGGGCCGTGAACAAGGCTCTGGCAAAGCCATCCGTCAAGGCAGCGATCCTCAACGAAGGCGCCGAGGCAAAGCCCGGCACCCCCAAGCAGTTCGCAGAGACGATCGCTGCCGATGTTGCCAGGTGGAAGCAGCTTGCCAGGCAGCAAAACATTGTCGCGGACTGAATGTCCAGTTGAATCCGGAGGCTGTATGCAAACCAACATGACTGTCGGAGACTGCGCATTCGGCGCATTCGGCGCAACCCGAACGGGGCCGTCGGGCCCGCTGACCGGCGTGCGCGTGCTTGACCTGAGCGCTTATATCGCAGGCCCGTACGGCTGCTCGCTGCTCGCGGATCAGGGCGCGGACGTCATCAAGATCGAGCCTCCCGTGGGCGACAACCTGCGCAAGTATCCCTCGACGCTGGAGGCCGAGAGCCGGGCGTTCCTCGGCGTCAACCGAAGCAAGCTCGGCGCCGTACTCGACCTGAAGGATCCCGCCGACCTGGACCGGCTGCTTGCGCTGGTGCGCAACGCGGATGTACTTGTGCACAACTTCCGCCCCAGCGTCCCGGACCGGCTCGGCATTGGCTACGAGCAGCTCCGCGCCGTCAATCCGCGCCTCATCTACTGCGCCGTCACCGGATATGGCGAAACGGGGCCGCTGAAGGACAAGGCTGGCTATGACCAGGTGCTGCAGACGATGACCGGCATGTGCACGCTGCAAGGCAAGCGTGGCGGCCCGCCTGAGATTCTCTACGGCTCCGTGGTCGACTACTATGCGGCGGCCCTCGTGGCCGGCGCCGTCGCCTCTGCGCTCTACGAGCGTGAAAAGAGCGGCGAGGGGCAATATGTCGGTGTGTCCCTGCTTCGCGCGGCGCTGACCATGCAGTCCGCCCGGATGGTATGGGCCGATTCGGAACCCAGGGATGTGGGACGCGACATGCGTTCCGGCGGGATCACCGGCATCCATCCCACCAGGGACGGCTATCTCTATATCTCCGCCAACACCCCGCACTTCTGGAAGGCGCTGTGCGAGAAGACCGGCCTGACTGCGTTGCTGTCGACCGATCGCTACGATACCGTGCGCAAGCGTGCCGAGCACCATGATGAGATCGTCCCCAAACTGCATGCCGCGTTACAGCAACGCACGGCCCTGGACTGGGAAGCCGTGTTCGGCGAAGAAGTACCATGCGCGGCAGCGCGGTCGGTGGAGGACATGTTCGACTTCCCCCAGGTGGCCGCGGAGGAAATGATCACGACGTTCGACCACCCGGTGGTTGGCCGCTATCGCGGCTTCACGCGTGGCGTCAAGTTCGGCCGCACGCCTGGCCCGGAGCCGTTCGCCGCACCTGTGCTCGATGAACACGGAGAAATGGTCCGCGACGCAGCGGACAGGCTGGGGCGGAATGCCTGATTCCACGCATGGCGGCGCTGCCGTGCAGGTGCCGAACAGTTCGGCCACCACGGTCCCGGTCAGCGCGGCACTCGCGAATGCCTGCGACTCCCATCTGCATATCTACGATCCACGCTTCACAGCCGTTGCACCGATCGTGGCGGATGCGACGGTGGAGGACTACCGCTGCATTCAGGCGCTGATCGGAACCCGCCGCGCCGTCGTGGTACAGGCACGCTCCTACTGGACAGACAACAGTTGTACGCTCGATGCCATCCAGCGGTTGGGCCCCGCCAGTACCCGCGGAATCGCAGTGGTTCGCCCGGACGTCACGGACGAGGCCTTGCATGCCCTCCACGCGGGAGGTATCCGGGGGATACGCTTCTCCCTTTATACGGAAATGCATGCCGTTGTAGGGTTCGACATGGTGGAGCCGCTGGCAAACCGCATCGCCGAGTTCGGATGGCATTTGCAACTGCACTGGACCGCCGACCAGATCGTTGGACACCACGACCTGCTGGCGCGGCTGCGCGCGCCCCTGGTCTTCGACCACCTGGCCCGCATGCCGCTCCCCGGGGGAACGGCGCATCCCGCGTTCGCGGTCGTGTCTGATCTGCTGGATCGACGCAAAGCCTGGCTGAAGTTGTCTGGCGCATACCTCGACTCCCTCGTCGGCGCAGCTCGGCATTACGACGACATGGATCCGGTGGCGAAGGCATGGGTGGGAGCGGCCCCGGAACGGCTCGTCTGGGGCAGCGACTGGCCTCACCCCACCGAGGCGTCGCACAAGCCCGACGATGCCTTGCTGTACGACTTGCTTGCCCAATGGGCAGGTAGCCAGGAAATCCGCCGCAAGATACTGGTGGACAACCCTGCCTTGCTGTATGGATTCGAGGCCGCGTAAGCCGGCCAGACTTGAAGGAGACAAGATGAGAAGAACCCTGCAGGGGCTTTGCAAAGGCCTGGCGATCATGGCTGCCTCGGTGCCTCTTCGCACCATGGCATTCCCCGACAAGCCGATTCGCATGGTGGTGCCCTATTCGGCGGGCGGCGGCGCCGACAATACGGCGCGTGTCGTCGCGCAGAAGATGGGGGAGATCCTCGGGCAGACGATAGTGATCGACAACAAGCCTGGCGCCGGCGGTGTCATCGGCGCCGACGCGGTGGCGAAAGCCACGCCCGATGGCTACACCGTCCTCTATGACGCATCGGCATTCGCGGTGAACGGTGCACTGCGCAAGCTGCCATTCGATCCTGCCAGCGATTTCATTCCGGTCGCGTTGGTGGCGACAGCGCCGCAGATCCTCGTGGTTGCCGCGAATGCGCCCTACAAGACCGTCGCTGACCTGATCGCCTCGGCAAAGAAGACGCCCGGCAAGCTGACCTACGCGTCCGCCGGCGCAGGGACCGGATCGCATCTTGCCGCGGAGATGTTCAACGAGCAGGCGAAGATCGAGTTGCTCCATGTCCCATACAAGGGCGGTGCGCCGGCGCTCACCGATGTGATGGGAGGACAGGTTGCGATCTATTTCGGGAACACGGCGTCCACGCTGCAATACGTCACCAGCGGCAAGCTCCGGGCGCTTGCGGTGACATCCAGGAAGCGGATTCAGGGATTGCCCAATACGCCCACCATTGCGGAAAGCGGCATGCCGGACTATGAAGTGCTCGAATGGAATGGCGTGTTCCTGCCGAAGGGCACCGCGCAGGATCGCGTGCAAGTCATCGCAGGTGCCGTGCAGAAGGCTGTCGCGGATCCGGGCGTGCGAGCCAGGCTGCAGCAAGCCGGACTCGACCCGGTCGGGAACTCTCCACAGGCGTTCAAGAGCTTCCTGCAAGGCGAATCATTGCGCTGGCACACCCTTGTCAAGGCACGCGGGATCCGGGTCGAATAGACGGCCTCACTTTGAGCGTTGCCGTCTCACGGACGCCCGGTTCCACAGGGATCGCGGGTGGCTACCCCTCCCCGGGAAAGGTCGTTCACGTGCATCGTGTGTGGCGAGCGCACAGACGCTGAACGGAAGCGCCTGTGCGCGCCCCCCGAGGCAATCTCAGACCCCGCGCACACGCCGCATCAACCAGCTCAGGCCGAGCGAGTGACCGGGATCGTAGTAATGGATCAGCAGCGAGCGACGCTGCCCCATCTCCACATCGATGTTGGCGTGCTTGAGCGCAAAACCGTTGAATACGTAGACACTGCCAAGCTGCACCGGCACGCGCGAGCAGTGGCCTCGACGCAGATCGCGCAGCGTCAGCCATTTCCGCCACACGAACGGTAGCTTGCGATGGATGCCATGGGCAATCTTGCACATCACATTGCCCAGCGTGGAGACCGTCAGACGGGGGCACCGATACATGATCAGGTCACCGTTGCAGGCACAATCCGGCGCCAGTCGTAGCGGAATCAGCATCGTCAGCAGATGGGAATCGTAATGGCGGCAATGACTGTCCCTCCGCCTTACCGGGTCCGCGCAACGAATCACGTGTACGGGTTCCTGGCGCAATGTTCCCTGAACAACCCCGGCCACCATCGCGCGCGTATCCGCGCAGACGGCCTCCTCGAGTTGCCGGAATGCGTCGCCACGACGCAGCATTTTCGCTACGGTGTCTGGATGGGGGCGTTGCGACACATTGCCAGGCAAAGAATCAAGGGCCGCGTTGATCTCGGCAATCGCCTGCATCGGAACTACACTACGAAAATCCTTGAGG
Organism: Burkholderiaceae bacterium 16; assembly: GCA_000955785.1. Classification (GTDB taxonomy): domain Bacteria; phylum Pseudomonadota; class Gammaproteobacteria; order Burkholderiales; family Burkholderiaceae; genus Cupriavidus. The sequence goes on along the minus strand of JYOD01000169.1, from coordinate 1,641 downwards.
CCAACGCCCCTGTCAAATCGAAGCCGCTTCGCCACTGTATGACCTCGCACGTTTTACCAGGGTTTCATAAATGGATGCAATGTCGATAGCTCCAAAGTAAAAGCGTATAACAAATCTTTTTTTGCCAGCAGCGCGAAATGTGCGCTGGCGCACGTTAGTTGATGATGCGTGTGGAACTCCGGCCCAGGGAGCGGCGGCGATTGCTTTGCCCTCCAAAAACGACAGGAATCGCAATCTGAGTCGCAAGCCAGGACAGGCACCTGTCCTGGCCGACAAGGCGCCGCTTGCGCGCCTTTGCGCCCGCTCGCCTTAACGCGGCCTGTTCGTGGCGTCTTCGGCCTGCGCGCGCAGGCGTTCCTCCTGGGCCCTCAGCTCGGGGGTAAACTCCGCGCCGAAATCGTCGGCCTCGAACACCGGGCGAATTTCGATCTCGGACTCCCCTTCCATGGGGTTGGGGCAGCGCCTGACCCATTCGACGGCCTCGTCCATGGACTTCACTTGCCACAGCCAGAACCCGGCAACGAGTTCCTTGGTTTCCGTGAACGGTCCGTCGATCACGGTCCGCTGGCTGCCCGCAAAGCGCACCCGTTTTCCCCTCGCGCTCGGGTGCAAGCCTTCGCCCGCAAGCATCACGCCTGCCTTGACGAGTTCTTCATTGAAGTTGCCCATGGCCGTAAGCAACTCCGTGCCGGGCATCTTGCCGGCCTCTGACTGGCTCGTGGCCTTCACCATCACCAAGACACGCATCGTCGTTTCTCCTTGATCGGATTGCCGGAGCCGCACTGCCCCGGACTCGATTCAGGATAGACGGGCGGCTCTGACACTACGACGAACCGGGATACCTGAAATCGACACCGCCTTCAGAAAATCTTGGGGCACGCGTGGCCAGATGCGTCACCGACGGCGCGGGTGGAGGCTAAGCGGCATCGGCGTGGCGCCGTACTCATCACACCGAACGCTGGCAGACAGCAAGCTCGCCCCCCGCGGCCAGCCAGCCCGCCTATATTGAGAATTCCTCGCGCAGCATGTCGAGAATGGCGCCCCTGATTCGTCGTCTCCATGGCGGCACCCGTAGCGCGCCAACTTGCAGACACCCCCAAAGGAGATCGGACATGAATTACATCGATGGATTTGTTCTCGCCGTGCCCACCGCCAACCGGGAGACCTATCGCCAGCACGCCGACGCCGCGGCTGTGGTGTTCAAGGAACATGGCGCGCTGGGCCTGGTCGAGTGCTGGGGCGATGATGTGCCCGAGGGCAAACTCACCTCGTTCCCGATGGCTGTGAAGCTGGAGAAGGACGAGACCGTGGTCTTCTCCTGGATCCTGTGGCCATCGCGCAAGGTCCGCGACGAGGGCATGAAGGCCGCCATGGCCGATCCACGGCTGAAGATGGACGAGCCGATGCCATTCGATGGCAAGCGAATGATCTTTGGCGGCTTCGAGATGATCGTGAACGCTTAGCCGGACGGCTACGGCGGGTCGGCGGGTTGGCGTGTTCCCGCGGCGCCAGTGGACTGCCATGCAGGTGCCCGATGAAGTCAGGAAAGCGGGCTTTCTCCGCACAGCTCCCGCTCTATGGAAAGGATTGGGAGGCCGGTGTTCTCCCTCTCCCGCTTGCGGGAGAGTCCCCAGCACGCCG
>JYOD01000168.1 GCA_000955785.1 Burkholderiaceae bacterium 16 | reverse complement strand
AGAGTTGTGTATAACCGCATGCGGTGAACGGGCCATTTATTCAAACATAGATTTTCAGTCGACGCGTGCTAAGCGCGCCGTGGACGTGGACGCTGGCGCCCTGCGCGCGAAGGAAGCCTGTTCAAAACCATACGCGTACTGGATCAGCTGAGGTTCACTCCATGGCTGACCGAGAAATTCCATGCCGACAGGCACGCCGCGCGGAGCATCCTCGTTTGGAGAAGAAAACCCGGCAGGAACAACAACAGCGGGGAAACCTGTTAGCGAAGCCAGAATACCATTGCGCTCCTTCTGGTCATACTCTCCAATCGGCACAGGCAGGCGTTTTTGGTGCGGATAAATCATCGCATCCAGCCGATTTTCCGCCATCAGGTTTGCAAGACTCATCTTAAGCGCGTCGATCTTTAGTAGCCGTTCCTTGTAGTCCGGTTCATTCAGGCCATTTTCCAGACCTTGGGCGGACAGCAAGAATTTACTCAGCGATTGATGCGTTTTTCCACTGGCGATTATCTCATCCAGTGAATGTTCGGGATAATTATTTCCGCCCATTTTGAGATAGGCATTAATGCTGCTTTTGTATTCATACTTCTGCACATCAAGACTGGCGTTCAATTTATCGGTGTCCATCTCCGGTGTTGAGATGGGTACAATAATTGCTCCATTCTTTTTCAGAATTTCGATTGCATTCGCCATGACGCGATTGACTTCCTGATGGTCAGACCCAATTCCGAAAAGAGTCTGCATTACGCCGATCCGTACCCCTTTCACCCCTTCCTTTTTCAGGGAATCGGTATATGTCTTTGGGATGTGCCCGACGCTAAATGCAGTTACTGGATCCGCTCGATCATACCCCGCCATGGCGTCCAGCATGCGGGCGGCATCACCCACCGAGCGCGCAATAGGTCCCGCCTCATCTTGAGTGAAGGAAACCGGCACGATGCCAGATCTGCTGACCAATCCAAGCGTCGGACGAATTGCAACCAGGCTATTATTAGAAGCTGGAGAACGAAGCGAATTTGCCGTATCCGATCCGGTACCAATCGTTGCGAAATTTGCAGCCAGTGCCGCCGCGGTGCCGCCGCTTGAGCCACCGGGAGTCAATTTTAGATCGTAGGGATTCTTTGTTTGCCCGCCCAGGGAGCTCACGGTAACGCCACCTAGCGCGAACTCCTGAAGATTAGTTTTTCCAAGAATTAATGCACCATTATTCTTTAGTTTACTTACAACAAATGCATCTTCTGCGGGCCGCGCTCCAGCCAATGAAGCGGAGCCCCCAGTGGTTGGCATATCTGCAGTATTGTAATTATCCTTGAGTACCGTCGGAATGCAGTGCAATGGTTTAATTTTGCCGCTGCGCTTGAATTCCAGATCCATGGCATCTGCTTGCGCAAGAGCGTCCGGATTAATGTAGAGCATGGCGTTCAATGCCGGACCTTGCTTATCATAGGTCTGAATTCGATCCAAATATTGCTTTACAAGTCCATGGCATGTCAAATTTCCTGACTGCATCGCCTCATGGATCTCGGCAACGGACGATTCCATAACATCAAATGGCTTGCCAGCCGAATAAGCTGCTAAAGGTAGCAACCCGGATACTACTACCATTGTATTGACTGCTATCTGCTTCATTAGAATGCTTCTATCAAAGTTAACGCGGAAGGATAAATATTTCATCGAACCACAAAAAATAAAGCGTCCCAAAGGATTGGCCACGCGGGTCTTATCCGAGGTAGCGCCGGCGTGCCGGCTTGAGCACAGCAATCGCCAGCAATGCTGTCGAAATGTCGAGGGCAATGGCGACGCCGAATACAGGCATCCAGCTACCGAGTCTTTCGTGCATCAGGGCAGCGAGCGGTCCGCCCAGGATTGAACCAATGCCCTGGGAGATGTAGAGCCAGCCGTAATTGGTGGTTGCATAGTGCGTGCCGAACGTATCGGTCAACGTGGATGGAAAGAGCGAGAAGATCTCTCCCCAGCCGAGAAACACGACGCCGGACAACAGCACGAACAGCACGGCGTTCTCGCGGGTCAGGAGCCACAGCGCCATCGCCACCCCTTCCAGCGCGAAGGCGAAGCACATCGTGTTTTCGCGGCCCCACCGATCGGACACCCAGCCAAACAGTGGGCGTGTCAAGCCGTTAGTAAACCGATCGATCGTGAGTGCCAGCGGTAACGCAGCCATGCCGAGCACGGTTACGCCCGCCACACCGAAGTCCTTGGCGAACGTGGCCATCTGCGATGTCACCATCAGCCCCGACGTGGACATCATCGTCATCATGCCGAAGAGGAGCCAGAACAACGGCGTGCGCAGCATCTGACGGGTCGGTACATCGCGGGGGGCCGGCCCGGCAATCTCACGGGCGGGGGCGTGCTCCGATAGCGCCATGCCACGCGGTGAACGCAAGCCCTGCGAGGCAATGAACCCGATGAAGGCGAACAGCAGGCCAAACTGCCACAACGTCGCTTCAACCCCCTTCTCGGCTAACGCCGAGGCGATCGGGAAGGTCGTGGCGATGGCGCCCATGCCGTATCCCGCAGCGACCATGCCTACGGCAAGCCCGCGCCGATCGGGGAACCAGCGCACCATTTGTCCCACCACACCGACGTAGACAATGCCCGTGCCCAGGCCGCCTACCACGCCATAGCTGAGATACAGCATACCGACACTGTGCACCTGCGCTGCCAGGACCCAGCTCAGACCGGAAAGCACCGTGCCGAGCGCAATCAGCCTGCGTGGCCCGAAGCGTTCGATCAGTGCCCCCTGGAACGGTGAGAAGAATGTCTGCAGCACGATCAGCAGCGAGAAGGTGACCTGCAACTCCGACAGCGGAATCCCCAGCTTGGCTGCGAGCGGCTTCGTAAACAGCGTCCAGACATACTGCGGGCTGGAAATCGCCATCATGCACAGCATGCCAAGTGCCAGCTGAATCCAGCGCACGCGCGCCGCCGGCAAGGCCACTGTGGCGCCGGTGGCGGCACTCTCTGCAACGGTATTCATCAATCTACTCCAGGGAATAAATATAGGGAAAGCGAGACAAGGGAATAAGACTGCCCCGCGAAGCCGCGGGCCCACGCAACATCCGGGCGCGAATTACCAGGCAGCAACGGCGCCATCGCTGCGGGGATCGAAGCCGCCCTCGTAGAGCCCGTTCGCCTGCAGCACGATTGCGCCGGCATGCCCCATGGTCTCGTCGTAAGGCTTCAATAGCTCGACCTCATGGCCAAGCGCCCGCAGGGCGTCGCAAGTGGCTTGAGGAAAGCGCGCTTCGAGCTTGAGGGTGTCTGTCGTCTGGCCCCAGGTGCGGCCCAGCAGCCAGCGAGGTGCGTCGATGGCTGCCTGCGGATTCATGCCGAAATGCACGATGCGCGAGAAGACCGCGCTTTGCGATTGCGGCTGACCGTCGCCGCCCATGTTTCCGTAGACGAGCGTGCGCCCGTCGGCGAGGCGGGCAAGCGCCGGGTTCAGCGTATGAAATGGCTTACGCCCCGGCATCAACGGGTTGCGCGCGGCCGGGTCCAGCGAGAAGCTGCAGCCGCGGTTCTGCCAGTTGATACCGGAGGCAGGCAGCACGATGCCGCTGCCGAACTCGTGATAGATGCTCTGGATGAAGCTGACTGCGACGCCGTCTCCATCGATCACGCCCATCCAGACCGTATCGGCTGGCCCGAGGCCCTGCCCCCAGGGCAGCGCCTGGTCGGGCCGGATACGCGTGGCCGCGGCATCGAGCCAGGCCGGTGTCAGGAGGTCTCGCGGATCCACGTCCATGAACGCGGGGTCCGTGATATGGCGGTCGCGTGCAAGGAAGGCTTGCTTGGTTGCCTCCACACAGGCGTGGACGAACGGCGCTCCGGTCGCGTCCATTCCGCTGTCCAGCAGGCGGTCCAGCTGGCCCAGGATCTGCAGCGAGACCAGGCCCTGGGTAGGCGGAGGCATGTTATAGACCACGCCGCGAGAGTGCGCCAGAGCGAGCGGCTCCTTCCATAACGCGCGATGGTCTGAAAGATCCTTCAGGCTCAGCGGACTGCCAACTGCCGCCAGATCGCGCGCAATGCTCCGGGCCAGGTCGCCCTGGTAGAAATCGTCGAGGCCTGCCTCCGCCAGTTGCTTGAGTGTGGCCGCCAGGCGCGGCTGGCGAAAGCGCGCTCCGGGCAACGGCACGCCGTCCGCGAGGAATGTTTCGGAAAATCCGGCAATTCCAGATAGTTCACCGGCCTTGGCGGCAACGCAGGTGGCCTGGCTATGCGTGACCGGCACCCCGTCGCGGGCATAGCCGATGGCGTCGGCAAGCAACCGCGAGAGTGGCATCCGTCCTCCGAGCACCTCGCGCGACCAGGTCCGCGCAGCACTCCAGCCTGACACTGTACCGGCCACTGTATTAGCCGCCAGGCCGCCCCGGAAAGGAATCGAGGTCAGGCCCGCTTCGCGATAGCACTCGATGCTGGCAGCGCCTGCCGCCGCGCCGCATGCCTCCAAGCCTCTGGGCGCCTCGTTCGGCCTAGCGATCAGCCAGAAGCTGTCGCCCCCGATACTGTTCATGTGCGGGTAGGCCACGGCAATGGTCGCTGCTGCCGCGATCATCGCTTCTATGGCGTTACCACCCTCTCGCAAGATCGCCAGTGCACTCTGAGAGGCTAAAGAATGCGGCGCCACGGCCATGCCGCGACTGCCACGAATCGGGTTCCGATGAAATGTCATGATGCGTTCCGCAAATTATGTATACATAAATTTCGCAGAAAGCAAAGGCAAGACATGTGCCATGAAACGTACTGCTCAGGTCCGGAGGCGAGCAACGCCGCGCCGGTCAAGCTAGTGCTTGCGGTGCCGGCCCTCCCCTGGCTGAGGAAGGCAATGGATGTGGGAAAGGATATGGTGCCGACCGCACCATATCAAAGCTCAACCGAAACGTCTGCGTCGCGGCGGTGCATCAGTCGCCAGCGGGCGCTCCAGGCTGGTGCGGGCTTGCTCCAGGCGCTCGGTGCTGAGCCGGCTGACCTCGACGCGCCCTTCCTCGATATGAGCGGTCAACAACTCGACCGCCCTCCCGCTATCGAACGCAGCAAGCGCAGTCAGGATGCGGGCGTGTTCCTCATATGTGAGTTCGATGCGGTCGCCGTAGGCGAAATCGAGCCGGCGAATGATCCGGATGCGGTCCGTCACCTGTTGATGCACCGCGGCTGCCTCCGGGTTGCCCGCCGCGCATACGATGGCCCGATGAAATGCCTCATCCAGGTCAGCGACCTGGTTGCCGTCGCTCAGGCGTTGCGCTGGCGGGACTTGCCAGATCGCGTCAAGCGCCGCGAGGCCTGCACGGTCCACGCGCGGCGAGGCCGGCTCCTGGCACAAGCGGACAGCGGCATGCGTTTCCAGTTGAGTGCGCAGATCATAGAGCGCCTCGAAGCGCGCCAGGTCAATCGGCACCACCTCCCAGCCGTTGCGGTAGTAGCCGCGCACCAGTCCTTCGGCCTGGAGTCGGAGCAGCGCTTCGCGTACCGGCGTGCGGGAGATGCCAAAACGCTCCGCGACATCACCCTCCGTAAAGCGGTCTCCCGGCAATAAGCGAAACGCAAAGATGTCATCCCGCAGGCTGAGATACGCAAGTTGGGAGCGCGACGATTCGCCCATCATCGCCGGCCCGCCCGTACTGGCGACGCCCCCAAATCCATGCGTCGGGACTTGGTGGCCACATGCGGCGGAGGCGCCACATTGAAAGCCCTGGTCCGCAACTGGAACGGACACTTGCTTGGCAGGTAAATCGAGTAGCGCATTAGATTGACATCGGAATAGGCAACGCACCGCCAGGCCCGGCAAGGCGCGCAGCTTGACAGAATAGCATTCTTTCGAGGACCTTCCGGAGAGCCCTCAGACTAGCCAGATTGGCCGGCAGGCGCAGGATGTCCCTGCCGCGCGGTTGAGGCTCATCCGAAGCCGCGCGGTACAACGCCGGCCGGTAATCCGCCAAGGGGCCGCCAGTCGCCGGCGAGTCGGACGGATATTTCTTGACGAAACGTCCGATATTGGATATTTTGTCTATATGATGAAACGAACTTTGGAACAGCAAGCGCTGCTCGAACAACTCAAACAAGTGGCCCAGGGTCTCGGCGAGACACTGGCGCCGTTCTGCGAAGTCGTTGTTCACGATCTCCTTCATCCGCAACAGGCCATCCTGGCGATCCACAACAACCTGTCGGGCCGCCAGGTCGGCGACCCGGCTACGGAACTCGGGCTGGCCCGCATTGCCGATCCGCAATACCAGCAGGTCATCGCGAACTATGCGAATCAGTTCGCCGATGGCCGCCAGGCGAAAAGCACGTCCATCGGCATCAAGGATTCGAGCGGGCGATACATTGCCGCCTTGTGCCTGAACGTGGACCTGACCCTCTTCCGCGGCTTGCAGACCGTGCTGGGACAGTTCGGTAGCGTAGGCGTCGCCGCGGGCGTCAACGAATCGCTCGATCCCGCCGGCGCGGACGCGATAAGGCATCGCATCGACCAGTTCGCGGCGCGGCTCGCTACCACGCCCCGCTCGCTCAAGGCCACGGACAGGCGTGCACTGATACGCGAGCTGAAGGCGACGGGCTGCATGGAGATCCGCCGGGCCATGGAAGTCGTCGCGATGCATCTGGGCGTATCGCGAGCAACGGTGTACAGCGATGCCAAGTGACGCTCGCCTCCTGCTGCTCGATAAGAACGAGGTCGAGGCCCTGCTGCTCCATGACGATGTCCTGCGAGCCGTGCATGAGGCATTCGTGCTGCATAGTCAAGGCGAGGGCCGCGTGTTTCCCCTGGTCCGGGAGCCACTCATCACGGGGGGCGTATTCGGCATCAAGTCGGGGGATGTGCAGGCGCAAGGCTTGCTCGGCTTCAAGGCGGCCGGATTCTGGCCAAACAACCGCCGGCTTGGCGGTGAGCCCCACCAGGCCACTATCATGCTGATTGACCCGGCCACTGGGCGCCCCGCCTGCATCATAGACGGCAACGCAATCACAACGATGCGCACCGGTGCCGCAGGTGGCCTCGGGCTGCAGCATCTTGCACGTGCGGACAGTACACACTTGTGCATCTTCGGCACTGGCGTGCAGGCGCGCGTGCAACTTGACTTTGCGCTGCGGCTGTTGCCGGCGCTCTTCCACGTGCGGTATGCCACCGCGGATGGCAAACGCGACGCCGCGTTCGAAGCGCAGTTCGCGCAACGATGCGATATCGCGCTCGCGGAAGACGCCAATGTGGCGGTGTCCGAGAGCGACGTGGTGATCACCGCTACCCCAGGCGGCGGCGCGTTGTTCGAACCGCAGGCGGTGCAACCCGGTACGCACCTCAATTGCGTCGGTGCCGACACGAAGGGCAAGCGGGAGCTACCGCAGGGCCTGCTGGAGCGGGTGCGTCTTTACGTCGACGACCAGGCGCAAGCGCGCCAGATCGGCGAGTCTCAGTGGGCCCCCGAAATGCCATCCATCGAAGTGGGCGATCTGTTGACGGGCATGGTTAGCGCGAACCGGCAACCGGCCGATATCACGGTATTCGACATGACGGGCCTCGCCCTGCAGGACCTGACCGTGGCACGCCTGCTCCATGAGCGGGCTGCCGCTGCCCGCATAGGCTCCAGCATTGCGTGGCCCTGGTAACGCCTTCACCACCAGGATTTTCAATACGTAGGACCTCTTGCTTTTGACTTATCACCGAAGCCGCCACGCGGCTTCGACACCTTGCCCACCGCTACGCCAATTGTCTGCTTCCGGAACGGTCCAGGATCTCCATATCCACCTATTCGCCCGGAGATGGTTTCATGCGTCTTGCCACTGTATTCAATGCCCTCGCACTAAGTGCGGCCTGCAGCTTCAGCTCGCCTGCCCAGGCAGCCGACAAACCGTGGCCCCAAAAGCCGGTCACCGTCATCGTTGCCTCCGCTGCCGGGGGATCGGCTGATGTCCTGACCCGCATTGTGCTGGCACACCTGTCGATGGAAACAAATGCCACGTTTGTCGTTGACAATCGCCCGGGTGCCGCTGGCAACATCGGCATGTCCCTGTTGAAGCGCGCCGCACCGGACGGGTACACGCTGGGTTATGGCAACATCAACACTCTGGCAATTAACCCGGCCCTGTTCACCAGGCTTCCCTATGATGCGCGACAGGACTTTGTCCCGGTGGGCCGTATGTTCTCCATCTACAATCTGCTCGTGGTTCGCGCTGATTCGCCGGTCAAGAATGTCGCCGAGTTGATTGCGCTGGCCAGGAAGTCCCCGGGCAAACTCTCGTACGCCGCCGCGGGCACTGGCAGCAGCGGCCACATGGGCGGTGAATTGCTGAAGAAGATGGCCGGCATTGACGTGCTGTTCGTCCCATACAATGGGGATCCGCCCTCCCTGACCGACCTCGCCGGTGGCCGACTCGACTACACTATCACCAATGCATCGGTCGCGTGGCCACTCGTGCAAAGCGGAAAGCTGCGCGCACTGGCGATCACCAGCCGCGAACGCGTTGCGTTGTATCCTGATCTGCCGACGCTGAACGAGGCTGGCCTGAAGGGCTATGAGAACGTGTCGTGGGGTGGCCTGGTGTTTCCCAAGGGCACGCCGCAGCCGATCGTCGAAAAGCTCGGCGCCGCGCTGGAAAAGGTGCTGAAATCTGACGGATTGCGCCAGGACCTGGCAAATGCCAACGCTGTCCCGGGCACCGGCAACCGCGAGGACTTCGTGCGTTTCATCGCCAGCGAGCAGAAGAAGTGGGCGGACCTTATCGAAACCGCGAAGATTCCGAAACAGAATTGAGCAGCCCGCCAACCATGTCCAATTCCCGGTTTGCGATTCTCGACTTCGCCATCGAATCGAGCCGTTTCGCTCCGGTCTCCAAACGGGCCGACTTCGTGGCCCGGACCTACCTGCCCGTCGGGAGCTGAAGTCATCTAGCGCGCCCGAGCCGGGAGCAATCGAGTAGGGGACGGGGT
>JYOD01000167.1 GCA_000955785.1 Burkholderiaceae bacterium 16 | reverse complement strand
TTCGTCACCTTGAAAGGGGTGCCTCTCAATATGTCCCTCGGCGCTTGGCTTAACGCCAAGGGGCAGGTCATTCTGACGCCGCGGCCTAATGGGCGGGAAAAGGTCACCGTGATTCTTTCTGGCCTTAAACCCCATGGGCACTACAGCCTGTTCGAGAATCACTTTGACCAGAAGCCAGTTGGCTTCACGCCGCTCGATGGCAATGGCACGGATAACGATTTCGTGGCTGATGCCGAGGGCAAGGCGGTCTTGACGACGGTGTCACCGACGACAATCACCCACAACAACGCCGTTCTTGTGGTCTACCATTCAGATGGCAAGACGCATGGGAGAATGCGCGGCGAGATTGGAGTGAATGCGCATCATCAGTTGATAGCAAGACCGTAACTGCCGAGGAGCAAACTGCTGGAAAGAGCACTGGCGCCAAGCGTCGTCACCATAAAGACTGGCAGCAAGCTGTGGATGATTTCCGAGGAGACGTCCATCAGCAAGCTGACGAAGCCCAGCATCCAGATTCCCGTTGGAATTTGACTCAACGTGCGAGCAGGAGCGATCATTGTCAATCCCCCGGTTCCGAGAAGAACTGTGTTGTCATTGAACCCAGTGTTGCCATCGCACGCGCCACGAGCGCGTGCGATGGCGCGGAGTCTTCCACTTCAAACATGGCAGCGTTGCCCTTTCGATACAGTCGTACATCAACCTTTCCACCAGGAGGCGTGTGCAGGACCGCATTGTCGAGGGCATTGCGAACCAGCGCGCGAAAGTCCTCTTGATTCCCACGAATCGTCAGCGCCTCACCGACCTCTAAGCCAAAGTCGATATCCTTGGAATCCGCGAACGGAAATATCTCCCCAAGAACTTCGATGAGCACAACCCTAGCGTCGATGTCGTGACTAACCGTCGGCGGGCCTGCCTCGTGCTCGGCCAGCATCAACAATTGTTCGGCCAGAGAGCGCATGCGTGAGATGCTCGCACCCAATGGAGCAAGGCGAGCCAGGTCTGCCTCGGGAACAGCCTCAACTGTCACGACGTTCTCCAGTTGCAGGGTCATCGCAGTAACCGGCGCCATGTCACAGGCGGCCATCACCCTAGGGCATAGCCTTGGTCTCTCGAAACTGTGAAGGCCTTCGTCCAGCGACAAGGAACCAAAGAGCATGAACGACGTAACGGCAAGGACTCTTCAGTTCGCCCTCGAAGGTGTGAGTTGCGCGTACACGTCGTGCGAGAGTTGCAGCAGAATCTTGCGATCGATGCCACCCGAGACGGCGTAGCCGAAATCCCTGTCCATCCAGTAGAAGACATTGACCGAACCGTCCCGGTATAGCTTGAACGCGGTCCTGTCGGCGCTCACCTTCCGGTGCGATATATACAGCGTGATGCGCTCCCCTTTTGCATCGCGATACATGAATTGCGCGACGCCGCCGGCGGCATCCTGCAAGAGACGCCCCCCGACCAGCTCGAACCCCAGGTTGATCAGGACGGGCGGATGGACGTTGGTGCCGAGCCGGTTGGCCAGCCATTGCACGAAATCCTGCTCGTGATCGGCGCCCAGATGGTCGGGACGCACCACGTCGGGCATGTACACCACGTGCGCGAGCGCAGCCTGGTAGGCGAACCGTTCTGGGCCTTCCGCACTCACACCCATGGTATCCGGCTTGCCCGCCATCAGCCCGGCGGGGGGCGCGGCCGTCTGGATCCCTATGCCGATGCCAATGCCGAGCACGAGGGTTGCCGCCATGCCGGCCAACTGGGGCCAGTTGGTGGCCTCCCGCCACCGCCAGCGATGCCCGGCCGGCAGCTGCTGCGGGGGCTGCAGGCGCTTTGGCACCGACTCGTCCAGCACTGGGTCGTAGCGGCTGTGCAGCAAACGGTTCAGAGCGAAGTAGTCCTTGACCTGCGCGGCAAGTTCGGGATTCTGCTCGAGCGCGAGTTCCACCTGCATGCGGCGCACCTCGGGCAGTACGCCGTCGGCATAAGCATGGAGGTCTTCCTCGCTGACTGAGGATTGTTGCTCGTTCATCGGACCACCCTTAGTTTCGAGGCAGGTTGCGCACCGGCCATCAATGCGCGCAGCCTTTCCCGACCGCGCGACAGTCTCGACATCACCGTACCGATGGGAACGTCGAGCGCGAGCGCCGCGTCGGCATAGCTCATCTCTTCCAGGCCGACCAGCAGGACAACTTCGCGTTGCTCCGCCGGCAGACGCTGTAACGCATAATCGAGATCGCGCATCTCCAGCGAGCGCGTCTGATCGGCGGGCACGGCGAACTCGATCTCTGCGATGCTCTCATCGTCCACCGGCACGTGGACGGCCCTAGCGGACACTCTTCGCACCTGGTTGGCAAAAAGGTTGTGCATGATGGTGAAGAGCCAGGCGCGGAGGTCGGTCCCTGGGCGGAACTGTTCCGTACGGCCCAGCGCTCGCTCAAGCGTGTCTTGCACAAGGTCGTCGGCCAAGTCGCGGTTGTTGATCAGCGCTCTCGCATAGCGCCGCAGCCGCGGCACGTGCTCCGTCAATGCCTCTCGTGTGTTCATCGCTCACCCCGCCCGCTTACCGGACGCGCTCCCGCGGGAGCAGGGGCGCATCGACGTGTCGGCCGCTCATGCATCTGAGTCTACTCCAAGGCCGGCTCGGCGCACGGCGCAATGTGCTTTCATTCGATGATCCTCTGCCAGAGGTTGTCAGTGCATGGTGGCGATATCGGCAGCACGCATCAATCCGCGTACATCGGCCTGACCCGCCAGCACGTAATGCCGGTGCGCCGCCACCCACGTCAGAAGCCGCACCTGGCCTAGCCGGCGCGCCCCCCAATCCTGTTGATGCGATGTCGGCAGGGCGCGCGCGACGAGCAGGACGACGGGCTTCCCTTCGACATTCAGGTAGACGAACTGGTAGGCGTGCGCGAACGGTGTGAGCCGCACCGTCTTTGCTGCGACGGGCCGCAAGCCCGCGCGTGTGAAGTCGGGAGCCGGGAGATCGGGGGCCGGAGTAGGCAGCGCGGCATTGCCGTTGGACGAGGTCGTGGCAAAGCGGTTGCCGACCTCAGTCAACGCCGTGACCGCGGCGTTGTCCAGTATCTCGTCCGTGACTTGCGGCAGCACAAGCCATACGCAGGCAAGCGCCACTACCAGGGCAAGTGCCAGCGTGGCCATTTGCTTGGCAATCATTGCCCGCCGTGACGATTGCGGGCGAAGGTGCAAGTCACCCGGTGCAGCGTCGTCCGCTGGCATGTGCCGCCTGCGGAGCTGTTGGTTCAACTTGCCATAGAACGCAACCCGGCGCGCCTCCGCCGGTGCTCGCTTGAGGTACCTGCGCACGTGTGCGGTACGCTCGCTCGGCAGCATGCCGTCGGCGTACGCCTGGATATCCACTTCGGAGAGCGGCTCCTGAAAAAGGGGATCGGTTGGCACCATGGCTTCCTGAGGCTCGACTGATCTGGCTAACACCGGGAGGCCGCGGTTTATTCCATCGCGCAGAAATGTCCTGACGCCTCTGGCGTCAAGTGGCCTTCAAGTGGCCTTTTTGCCACCTATGACGGGCAGCCAGTGACATGGCGTAAAAAGGCAGGCACTACCGAGGAATAAGGAGTCTCCCCCCGGTGTTTGTCTGCGTAGGGGCTGCGCGACCTCGCCAGGGAACAATCGCGGCCCGGTCACTGCAATGTCTGTCAAAGAGGAGTCCCCCCGATGCGATATCTATCCCGCCTCCTGCTCGGCACGATGATGGTTGTAGGTTTGAGCGGCCAAGCGCTTGCCCACGCACACCTTGAATCGGCCGTGCCACCCCCGAATGCCCAGGTCACATCCGGACCGGATATGCTGCTGCTCCAGTTTTCCGAACGCCTAGAACCCGCCTTCTGCGGCCTCGCGCTCACCGGCCCCGGTCAGGCCGCGATCCCGACCGGCGATGCCGCGCTTGCCCCCGGCGACGCCAGGACACTGGTAGTGCCCATCCAGACGAAGCTGGCAAACGGCACCTACACCGTCACCTGGCACGCGCTGTCGGCAGACGGTCACAAGAGCCGCGGCAGCTATCTGTTCACAGTGGCGCCGTGAGCGCCCCTGGCGTCTGGCTGGCAGCGTCCAGGTGGATCCAGTACGCGGCACCGATGCTGCTGTTCGGCTCCAGCCTGCTGCTCGCCACTGTGCCGCGCGGTGATCTTAGCGCCGAAGCCGGACGGCGACTGCACCGGCCGCTAGCCGCGACCGCGCTGCTTGGCAGTCTCGCTACGCTCGGCTGGCTGCCGCTGGAGGTCGGCATGGCCGCAGGCAACTGGGGCGCGGTGACGGACAGCGGAATGGTCGCTGCCTTTGTGCTTCGCACCGGCATCGGCCAGGCATGGGCCTTCCGTGCGGCAATCGCCCTCGTCACTGCGGGGCTGGCTCTCGCTGTGCCGCCGGGCCGGCCGGCCGTGCTGGCGGCAAGCTCCGGCTTGCTTCTTGCCACCTTCGCGCTCAGTGGCCACGCTGCCATGCACGACGGAACTCTGGCGTGGCAGCAAGGCAGCGTCGACGCCCTCCATCTGCTATGCGCGGGCTACTGGCTTGGCGCCCTGATTCCGTTCTGCTTCTTCCTGCGGGCCCTGCGCGACGCCCGGCAGCGCAAGGAAGCCGCCAATGCCCTGCGGCGCTTTTCCTACGCCGGGCACGTCGCCGTGGCTGGCGTGCTGGTGACAGGATGCGTCAATACCGCACTGGTGCTCGATGGCTGGCCCGTTCACTGGCAGTCGCCCTACCAGGCGCTGCTCGCCGGCAAGATTGCCGTCGCCGCGCTGATGGTGAGCATCGCCTTGGTCAACCGCTATGTATTGGTGCCGCGCCTCCGGATAGATCCCGACGGCGCCACGAACACCATTCGCCGGCGCACCATCGCGGAGGTCGTGCTGGGCATGGCGGCGCTCGGGCTGGTTTCGGTATTCGGCATGCTGGATCCCGTTTGAAGCCCTGGTGCCTGTCAGCGCGGCGCCGCCAGTGCCGACGAAGCGGAAGCGGACGACGCGAGACACCAAAGGACCGCACACGAAGCAAAAGCGGCGAGCCGCTCCATGTCTGTGAGCGGCTCGCCGCGCGTGCGGGCAGCGGACGGTATCAGGTCGCAGGGCCGCTTTGTGCCGGCTTGCCGGCTGCCGCCATCGCGGCGGCATCCGCCTGATGCCAGGCTGCCACCTTCCGCTCCGCCGCCTGGAGATCGTCGGGATAGCTGCCTTCGCGTGCGGAATCGTAGCCTGCGGCCTCCAGCTCCTCCAGTTCATGGCGAACCTCGGCGCGAGTCAACGTATGTGTACCGCTTGTCTGCAGCGCTTGCGCGTGCACAAGCGTCGAAGCGGAAATCAGCGTGGCGCCCGCGATTAGCGAACGGAGCACGAGCTGGGCAACAGTCTTGGTCAGAGGCTTGGTTTGCATTTCACTTCTCCTTGCGGTAGGCAGACCCTGCAGCGTCGCAGAGAACCTCATCCCTGGGATCGATGCGTCTATGAGTGCAAACACCGTGAGGCCCAGTCCATTCCATCCTGTCCTTCCAAGGTCGCCAGCGCCAGTGCTCAAAATAATTTCGGAATCATCGGGAATAAACCGTCTGCCGGGCTGTTGGCCTCGTTAACGCCCATTGGGGCAATCAACCGGGAGACCCGTCATGTCTACGATCCCTGCTTCCATCCGGCGCCTGACGCTGGCCGCCGCCGCGGCATTTGCCTATCTTGGCAGTCCGGCTTTTGCCGCCGATGCGCCGCCGGCCGCCCCGGATGAAAGTGCCTTTCTCTCTGAGAACGATGCGGCAATGACAAAGATGATGGACGACATGGCGATCAAGCCGAGCGGCGATATCGCCCGCGACTTCGTTGCGATGATGGCGCCGCATCACCAGGGCGCCATCGATATGGCGCAAGCCTATCTGCGCTATGGCCAGAACGAACAACTGCGCCGCGTGGCGCAGGAGATCATCGTCGAGCAGCAACAGGAAATTATCGCGATGCGGATCGCGGTCGGCTTGCCGTTGCCGCCATCGGCCCCTGCTGCCACCCAGCAGCAGACCGCTCCCAGTCCCGGCGCCGCGCATGCCGAGCACGCGACCCACCACAGTATGTCCATGACCAGCCCTGCCAACCATTGATGGAAGCCATGATGAAACCCACGTCCCTTCTCGCCATGCTGCTGACGACGACAGCGATCGCGGCCAGCCAGCTCGCATCGGCCGGCCAGGCGCCTGGCCCGCTCGCCGCGCCGGATATCCCGGTCAGCCACCGCGACCGCGTCTATGCGGCCGAGCAATTCTCGAACACGGTTTCCGTGACGGACCCCGTCGACAATCGCCTGCTGGGCGTGATTCGCCTCGGCGATCCGTCGCCGGGCAATTTCAGCCCGCTGTATCGCGGCCAGGTACTCGTCCACGGCATGGGCTACTCGCCGGATCACCGCACGCTTGCGATCGTGTCCATCGGCTCGAACTCGGTGACGTTCATCGACACGCAGACCAACACCGTCAAGCACACGACCTACGTGGGTCGCTCGCCGCACGAGGCGTTCTATACCCCGGACGGCAAGGAAGTCTGGGTGACGGTACGCGGCGAGAACTACGTGGCGGTGCTCGACGCCAAGACGTTCGAAGAGAAGACCCGCATCACCGTGCCGGCCGGTCCCGGCATGCAGATCTTCTCGCCGGATGGCAAGTATGGCTATGTCTGTTCGTCGTTCAATCCCGAGACCGACGTGATTTCCGTCGCGGACCACAAGATCATCGGCAAGGTCAAGCAGGATTCGCCGTTCTGCCCAAATATCGCCGCCACGCCGGATGGCAAGCAGGTTTGGTTCACACTCAAGGATGTCGGACGGGTGCAGGTCTTCGATGCTCGCCCGCCCTTTGCGCAAATAAAGAGTTTCGAGACCGGCCCGATCACCAACCACGTCAACTTCGTCGGCAATGCCAACGGCTCGTTTGCCTATGTGACCGTCGGTGGCTTGAACCAGGTGAAGGTATTCCGTACCGACGACTTCTCGCAGGTCGCGACCATCCCGGTGGGCAAGCTGCCCCACGGGCTGTGGCCGTCTGGCGACGGCACGCGCCTGTATGTCGGCCTCGAAAACGACGACGCGCTGGCGGTCATCGATACCCTGGCAAACAAGGTCATCGGCACGGTGCCGATCGGACAGGCACCCCAGGCTCTTGCCTATGTGCCAAACGCGGTGCCGGAAGGCGATGGGACGCAGAACCTCCAATCGCTTGGCGTGGCGGGCCAGGCCAGCCACCTGGCGCTACTGCCGGTGGGTGGCGGCAAGGCATCGGGTGCGGCGCCCAGCAGCGTTGCCTTGTTCGATCAGGGACTGGTACAAGTGTTGCAGGCTTCCGTGACGGGCCTGCAAGCCAAGCAGCCCTATGTGCTCGCGCTCTCGGACAAGGCCGACGGCAGCGGCCCCGTGGAGGTGCTCGCATCCTTCATGACCAATCCCGCTGGCGCAGCGATCGTGAACTCCATCGGCCAGATCCGCCAGATTGTCACACCCGATGCCAGCAAAGCGGAGGACAAGCGTCGCTACCTGGTAGTGGCGCCGCAGGTGTCAGGCAAGCCTGGCGCTCCAGTCCAGATCCAGGCTCCCTAGGCGTAGGGGGCGTTGTGTCCGTGCGACGCTGATCGCGGCCTGTCGCCGTGGTCCGCAGGCCGGGGGAATCGTTGAGCTTCACTGACTCCCCCCGGAGCACACTGAAGCGGTCATTTATCCGAGGGGGCGCGCGCCGCTGGCTGCGCCTCCTTGCCTCATGCGTACCGTAGACAGGAGGTGGATTTCCGGTTCCTTGATAACTGGGAGATAGTCGCGGCCCGGCTGGGCATGCTTAGACGAGAGCGTGCAAAAGATGGGGAGACCGATTTCTTCAGGCGCCCTGGCTTGCGGCGAGGATGTCACGGTTAATTGTGTTCGTTGGCCGATGCCGGTCTGGCGATGCATGTCCGACGCATTGGCTGTGACGGGAGGCGGCGATCTCGAGTGCGGAGATGCGGTCGGGTGAGATTTCCCCGTTCAAAACCGCGACCCTGACCTGCACCATGCAGTGCGCCCCTTCGTCCGTCCAGCGCATCTGTCGCTTCTTGGCCATCCGATGGCTGACGACCTGGTTCACCGCGGACTCCGCGATGCTACTGCTGATCGGCAGGCCCTTTCGTGAAGTGTAGTAGAGATGGGGCTTCCGCACTTTGTGTGACGTC
>JYOD01000166.1 GCA_000955785.1 Burkholderiaceae bacterium 16 | reverse complement strand
TTGCTCACTAATCTATCAGGGAAAGGTGATGCACGTCATATTGGCACGGGGGGGGGCCTTCCGCGTACTGAACCGCGTCGGCACCCAGGATGACAGTCCTATCGTGGCTCAATGGCTGGCCCGCACGCTCCCCTACCGACGCTTCGCCGACATCCTCGCGGATGCCTGCGCACGGCTCGGGGCCGATGTGGTTCCTTCATCGTAGTGGACTCGCACCACTTACTCCTTGCCGGTCTCCCTGCGCACTCAGTATGACTCCCCTGAGGGGCAAGAGGGCTGGCGCCGCGAGGAATCAAACGCGGGTTAGCATGTCTGCCAGAGCCGCACCCAAGCCCCACAAGGCGATCCATTCCGTGATGGGCTGGGAGGACACTCACCTGCATGAATTCGACATCACCGGAGTAGCGTCCACGCCTCGCGCCGGTCAGGCTTTCATCATCGCCACCAACACCTCGGCAAACTCCAGCGACAGGCGCGAGAGCGGTTCGGACTGCACGTTGAAGATCTGGACCGAGGCATTGACCTTGGTCCGGATGGGAATCGCCACGATATTGGGCCAGTCCTGCCCGAACACTGTCATGGCATCGACCAGCGCGATGCCGGCGCCCGCCTGCGCCAGCGCGCGCGCTACGTGCGCCTGCTCCACCTCGATTCGCATGTCGATGTCATCGCTATCGCTTCCGAACATCTCCCGCACCAGCAACCCGAACGGCACGTCCGCCCCATAGCCGATCAAGGGCTCGCCCGCAAGCTCCGCGGGACGCACATAGCTGCGCCCGCTCAGCCGGTGCCCCGCGGGAACGAGGGCGACCATTGGGTTCTTCACCAGCAGGCGGGATTCCAGGTTGGGATGCGTCAGCGGCATGTTGGACACGGCCAGCTCGGCCTGGCCGGAGAGCAGGGCGCGCAGCATGTTACCCGGAATCTGCGTGCGCACGACGATGCGCACCGCCGGATGCACGGCGCGGAACGAGGCGATCGCGCGGGGCAGTACCGTCTGTCCGAGGTTGGGGCTGCACGAGATGCGCAGGCTGCCCGTGCGATTGGTGGCCAGGTCCTCGGCGATTTCATTGACGCGCTCGATCCCTTCATACACGGCATTGACCTCGCCGAGCAGGCGGCGCGCTTCCGGCGTCGGGTACAGGCGCCCCTTCACGCGGCGGAACAGTTCCAGGCCCAGGCGCTGCTCGGTGTGCGACATCAGCCGGCTGATGGCGGGCTGCGACACATACAAGAGTTTCGAGGCTGCGCTGATCGATCCTGTGAGCATCACGGCGCGGAACACTTCGATCTGCCGGAGGTTCATTTTCATGATTTCATGCCATTAACTTGATGTTAACTCCTGCGGACATATAAGCATATGACAGTAATGGCATCGCTGCCTACACTTGGTTCTGACCGCGCATTGCAACGCGTGCTGGCCGGCCCGGAACCGCTCATGGTGCATCGTGCACCAATGCAGCGACAGTCGCGCTCGGCGTGGGCACTGCGATGGGGATGTGCAGCCCGATGCGCGCGGCCTTGTTCCATGCCGGTGCATCGAACCAACCTTCACAGCGGGAGACAAGGAAACGACATGGGCGATATCCATCTGACTTACATCAACGGCAAGGACATTGCGAAGCTAGCGATGACCGACCAGGAAATCCTCGACGCGGTCGAGCAGGGGCTGCTGGCGCAGGGCAACAACGAGACCGTGATCGAGCCGCGCGTGCACCTGATCCCGGACCCGGCATTCAACGGTCACTTCAATGTGCTGCGCGGCTACGTGGCGCCGCTCGGGCTGGCCGGCGTGAAGATCGTGGGCGACTACGTGGACAACTACAAGCTCGGCCTGCCGTCGGAGATGGCGATGCTCAACCTGTTCGATCCGCGCACCGGCATGCCGGTGGCGATGATCGATGCCACCTTCATCACGGACGCGCGTACCGGCGCGGTGACCGCGCTCGGCGCCCGGCACCTGGCGCGCCGCAACAGCAAGGTGCTTGGCCATATCGGCGCGCGCGGCACGTCATACTGGAACGTGCGCCTGCTCGACAGCATCTTCGACTTCGACGAGATCCGCGTGCATTCGCGGCGCCCTGAGAGCCGCGATGCATTTGCCGCCAGGCTGGAGAAGGATCTCGGCAAGAAGATCATCGTCACCCAGGACTGGGAATCGTGCGTGCGCGGTGCCGACATCGTGGTGGAGGCGTCGCGACTGGAGAAGCCCACGCCGCTGCTGAAGACCGAATGGATCAAGCCGGGCGCGTTCGTCGTGCCGTACGGGACCATGAGCGCCGTCGAACTGTCGCTGACCGACATCATGAACAAGCTGGTGGTGGATGACTGGACCCAGTGCAAGGGCGGCATGTTCGGCTCGCTGCGCGCGCATGTGGAAGCGGGCAAGTTGTCCGAGCAGACGCTCCATGCCGAGCTTGGCGAAATCGTCGCCGGCCGCAAGCCGGGACGGCAGAGCGACGACGAGACCAACCTGTTCTGGCATCGCGGCCTGTCGCTCAGCGATATTGCGCTGGGCCACGCCATCATGAAGAAGGCCGAGCGCATGGGCATTGGCCAGCGACTCGTCTACGCATGATTGCCAACGCGCGCATGTATGCGGTAGCCGCGCCCGTGGCACAGGCGTGGCGGGACCTGTTCGCGTACGTGGGCGAGCGTGCCGGCGTGGCATGGACATATATCGAGCATGCCGCGCCGGCGCCTGTCAGCGAGCTGTGGGCGCGGCCGGACTGCGGCTGCGTGTTCATGTGTGGCTTCCCGTATGTCAGCGCCGGCAGCCGCCATCGGTTGCTGGCCGCGCCGGTGCCGTCGCTGCCGCGCTATGGTGGCAGGCCCGTGTACTTCACCGAGTTCATCGTGCGCGACGATGCGGCGTTCGCCACGCTGGAGCAAGCCTTCGGCGGCCGGATGGCCTGCATGCTGCCGGAGTCGAACTCCGGCTACAACGCGCCGCGCCACTACCTGATGACAGAGGCCGCCGCCGGCACCGGCACGCTGTTCCGGCCAACCCGCGCGCCCACGCCAACGCCGCGCCAGGTGATCGACGCCGTGATCGGCGGAGAGGCGGAGATCGGCGTGGTGGACAGCTATGTGCTTGACCTGCTGCGCCTGCACGAGCCCGCGTTGATGGCCAGGGTGCGTAGCGTTGCGGTCACCCCGGCCGCACCGATCCCGCCGCTGGTGGCCTCGCCGCAGGCCGGTGACGATACCGTGGCGCGGGTGCGCCCGGTGTTGCTGGACCTGCATCGTGACGCGGCGTGCGCGGGCTGGCTGGCGCAACTCAGGCTGTCGCGCTTCGCGCCCGTCGAAGCGCCGGACTACGCCGTGCTGGCACGCTACGCCAGCGCGGCCGACCAGGCTGGCTTCAAGCTGACCGGCGCTCCGGCCGACACGAGCAAGGAGCACCGCGAATGATGGCGACGAACCCGGCCGGTGCCGACCCGCCGCTGCACGGCCTGAAGGTACTCGATTTCTCGCGTGTGCTGGCGGGCCCGTTCTGCACCGCGATGCTCGCCGACGCGGGCGCCGAGGTCATCAAGGTCGAGCCGTTCGGGGGCGACGACTATCGCCACATGGGCCTGCAGGTCAACGGGCAAAGCGCCAACTTTGCCTTCGTCAACCGGGGCAAGCGCAGCCTGCGGCTGGACCTCAAGTATGCCCATGCGGACGCCGTGGCCGAACGTCACGCGGGCTGGGCCGGCGTAGCCATTGAAAACTTCAAGCCGGGCGTGGCCGACCGGCTCGGCATCGGCTATGCGCGCCTGGCGGCGATCAACCCGGCACTGGTCTATTGCAGCATCTCCGGCTTCGGCCAGGCCGGTCCGTGGTCGGACCGGCCAGACTATGACACCATCATCCAGGCGCTCAGCGGCCTGATGGATGTCACTGGCGCGCCGGAAGGCTAGCCCACCATGATCGGCGAATCCATTGCCGACGTGGCCGCCGGCATGTTCGCTTCGTGGGGCGAGCTGGTTGGCGCAGTGGAGGGCAAGGGCTTTCGCACCGCGATGAAGACGCTCGCCCATGGCCGCATCAATATCGCCGCCATGGGCGTTGGGGCGCAGCGGCTGCCCGATGAGGCGGTGGCCTATGCGGGAACGCGCCGGCAGTTCGGGCGTGCCATCATCGACTTCCAGCTGGTGCAAGCCATGCTGGCTGACTCGGAAGCCGAGATCCACGCCGCGCGTGATCGGCAATGAGCACGATTTTCGCTTGGCCTGACCACGGCGCGGGACAGGTTTTTCGAGTTTCCGAATTTGTGAATGTCTGACTGAAGGGGAGAAAGTTCGATGATGAAGCGATTCCTGATGACCCTGCTGATGGCCGGCTTGCCGATACTGGCCAGCGCGCAGGCCTATCCTTCCAAGCCCGTGCGGCTGATCGTGCCGTTTCCGGCCGGCGGCCCGGCCGACGTGCTGGGACGTGTCGTGGGCGAGGGCTTGTCCAAGGCCTGGGGCCAGAGCGTGCTGGTGGAGAACAAGGCGGGTGCGGCCGGTACTATCGGCGTTGACCAGGCGGCCAAGGCCGCGCCGGACGGTTATACGCTGGCCCTGGTGCCGGTGGGCAACATCGCCGTCAACCCGTCGCTGTTCCGCAGCCTGCCGTACAAGCCCACGGACCTGGTGCCGGTCACCATGCTGGCCACCGCGGAAAACGTGCTCGTGGTTGGCGCCAATGTCCCAGCCACTTCCCTCGCCGAGCTACTCAAGCTGGCGGCACAGAAGCCGGGCGAGCTGACGTTCGCCTCGCCCGGGGCCGGCAGCCAGGCGCACCTGGCCGGAGAACTGCTGCAGCTAGATGCCAAGGTCAGGCTCAACCACATCCCCTACAAGGGGGTGAGCCCGGCGATGACCGACCTGGTCGGCGGCCAGGTGACCATGATGTTCGCGCAGGTCTCGTCGGCGCTGCCCTATATCAAGTCGGGCAAACTCCATGCGCTCGGCGTAGCCAGCCAGAAGCGCTCGCCGCTGATGCCCGACGTGCCTACCATCGCGGAGCAGGGTTTCCCGAAATTCGAGGCGGTTTCCTGGTATGCCTTGATGGCGCCCGCGGGCACGCCCAAGGACGTGATTGGCCGCGTTCATCGCCAGACGCTGGAGGTGCTGGCAAATCCGGCGGTGAAGGAGAAACTGGCCACGCTGGGTATGGAAGCCGCCGGCGGCACGCCGCAGGCGCTGGCCACCACGATCCAGCAGGATAGCGCCCGCTGGGCCGGCGTGATCCGCCAGCGCCAGATCACCGTGGACTGAGCAGCATGCGCCACCGTGTGCCGAGTCAGACTGCCCGCTCCGTCAAAGGCCAGCCAGGATGCTGCCGCAGCATACGCCGCTCCACCCGTATATCGTGACGCCACCACGCGTTGAAGTCGTACACATAGACGAAGCCTTCGTGTTCGCGCAGACGAAACGCGGTCGGCGTCAGTTCGTTTGCCACTGTGGAGAATTGCAGGACGTCCTCATGGGCTTCGCCGTAACGCCCGCCACGAATGGTGAACTGGTGCAGATGTTCGTCCGTCCAGCCCATGACTACCTGGATGACATTGTGCAATAGCGCGAGCGTCTAGTACTCGGGAACGAGGACCCGCCGCCAAACCGGCGGGCTCAAGCCTCGCAGGCTGATTCGCAACTGGAGGACGGAGATCGCTTGAAGGTCGAGGGGCGTGAGCACGTTGTAGGTGGCTCACTATCCTCTTGCGGGAAGACGGACCCTCGGCCCCCACCTTGGCGCGGTCTCCCTCCTGTGCGCCAGCGGCGCCGGGTGCAACTCGTCATCGATGCGTAGAGTGCCGGCGCGCGTCGCTGCGCGACCGCGTCAATGCCTGTGCGGACGCGCTCGAGCAACGGCCCGAGAAAGTCGGTAGCTAGGGCTGGCAGCGACAGCCGCGTATAGTGGCGCCGAGCTTCAGCCTGCCAACGCTCGGCTGGCAGGAACAAACGCTATTCGATGCGCAGTTTGTCCCGGAAATAGTGATTCGGGCTTGCATTGCTAGCCGCGATGTCGGGCCGATTGCGCCAAATCCGAACGCTCACCGCGCTGCCCCATCCCCACCACGCCCCCGGCGCTGGAACTCCCTCGATGGCGGCTTGCAGTTCAGCCGCGCCATACCGGTCGAGCAGACGCGGCAACGCGTTGGTGAGCACGCCAAGGTCCGCGCCGCGTTCGGCCGCGCGCGTGAGCAGCAATTGACTGGCCGGCACGGCCTTGGTCAGGTTACTGACGCCGCGATCTTGGCGGGCCTGGCGTTTGCGCTCTTCGAGCTTTCGGATGTGCGCCGGCAGCTCGATCTGCGCATCGCGGTCATATCCGCGGCGGTGACTGGCGATCACCTCGGCACCGTCGAACATACGGACCTCGCAATCGACGCGTATCTCGCCACGCTCGACAAAGCGCCTGACCAACGCTTTGCCCGCTGGTGCAACGCCACCGCCCGATATCCGCGATAGCTGCAGCTGCACGCAGCGGATCCGCTGTGGAAAGGGTGGCTCAAGTGGATTCAGACTGCGTTCACGACGGGCTTGCACTCCAATGGCAAGACCGGCGTCAAAACGAAGCCTGACGCCGTGCACAGGCATCGTGCAGACAAGCTTGCGCGCACAGTACTTCGGACACCGCGTGTCGGGGAGGGAAGGTGGCTCCCTTCCATTTTGCTCGCGTACGTCGTCTTCCAGGTTGACGGGCGTATGTACCTTGACGGTGGCTCAACGGACAGGGGCGCGTTGTTGTCATGAAATGCTTAGTTCGAGGCATCCAAAGTAAAGCGGGAAGTGGTGCGAGGCCAGATGATTCACTCAATGTCCCTGACACGTGGACATCAACCTCTTTAAGGAGACTTGCATGCACTTCATCGACGACTCTTTGCGGCCTGAAGATCACAACCTCTGATCATTCATACCGCACCCCACGGACCGCAATGGCTGCCCGCCGATTCGGACGATGTGCCGGTGACGATGGCCGCTCGGGTGCAGAAGGCAGTGGACTGCTACAGCGCGGGCGCCACCGTTTTGCACGTGCAGGTGCGCGAAGCCGACGGCAAGGGCTCCTAAAGCTTTCTCATCTAGTTCGACATTCTCAATATTCACATTTCAACTTGGATATCCATCATCATGAACTTCCTTGACGGCCACCTGTATCCCGAGAACCAGCAGCCTCTGATCATCACAGCCGCTCCCTATGCGCCGGGCTGGATTCCCTCAGACTTCCCGGAAGATATCCCTGTCACAATGGAGGAGCAGATCCAGAAGGCGGTGGATTGCTATGAAGCCGGTGCCACCGTGCTGCATCTGCATGTGCGCGAACCCGATGGCAAGGGCAGCAAGCGCCTGTCCATGTTCAATGAGCTGATCGCTGGGGTGCGCAAGGCCGTGCCCGAGATGGTCATCCAGGTGGGTGGCTCGATCAGCTTTGCGCCCGAGGACGATGGCTCTGCGGCCAAATGGCTCTCCGACGACACGCGGCATATGCTGGCCGAACTCGATCCGAAGCCCGACCAGGTGACGGTGACTGTCAACACTACGCAGATGAATGTGACAGAGCATGCTGGCCTGGATGACTTCAAGGGAGTTTCGCGGGGATTCCCGCACCTCTATGCAACCTACAAGGACATGATCGTGCCCTCGAACCCCAGCTGGGTCGAGGAGCACATCCGACGCCTGACAGCCGCCGGAATCCAAAGTGAGTTTCAGTGCTACAACATCAACAGCTTTGAAACGATTGAGCGGATGATTCGCCGCGGCGTCTACAAGGGGCCACTGGTGATGAACTGGGTGGCTATCAGCGGCGGCATGGATCAAGCGAACATTTACAACCTGGCCAACTTCCTGCGTGCTGCGCCCGACGGAGCTGTGATAACGGTGGAGAGTTCGGTGCTAAATGTGCTGCCCGTGAATATGATCGGCATGGCTTTGGGCCTGCATGTGCGGTGCGGCATCGAGGACGTACTCTGGAACCAGACCCGCACGGGAAAGAGCACCTCCGTCGAGCAGATCAAGCAATTGGTGCGTATCGCCGGCGAATTTGGTCGCCCCATAGCGACAGCGAAACAGGCACGAGAGATCATGCAGATTGGGGTCTTCTACGACACGGCGGAAGAAACGCTTCAGGCCAATGGCTTCGCGCCCAATCGTAACGGTGGCAACCAGGGATTCCTGCGCAAGCCGACCTAAAGCCTCTGGGGGGGGAATTGACATCATATGCTGTATGAGGCGCCCAGCATTTTCTAGAGACGGACTCAAGCTGAAGTTGAAGTTCCCCCCATCGACCGGACTCATAACATTTCTCGATAAAGGAGTCCGTCATGATCCAAAAGCAAGCAAACTTACCCTCCTGAGGTTAGCCAACGGATCGTAGAGTAGCGGCAGATACGCTGACCGATAGGCAGAGGCGCGCAGTCCCAGAAGGTGCGAACTAAATCTTATCGAGTGCCACTGACACATTGCGAGACGCTGCCAGGAGGCCTTCTCCCATCTTTGGTACAGCACCGCAGGCTCTCACCTGCGCTCGTGACACCCCCCGGCCAACCCTCCAGGCAGGCGCTCCAGAGCGCTCTTCGCGGCGCAATACGGGCCCATTTGCGCCAGCCCGCGCCCCGCGTAGACGGCGCGCTGGCGCCCCCCTTGCATTCCGCAATCAGGACGTTCCCCCTCCCTTCACAATTAGGGGCGCAAGCTATGCTGCTCTTAGCACAATTGCAGCGCCTGTGGCAGGCGTAAGAAATGCACGAGGAGGAGCGATAATGAAATCATCCGGCAAGTTGAGCAAACTTGACCTTGCATTCGCCGCTGCGGGCGCCATCTGCGGTGGCGGCGCACACGCACAAAGTAGTGTGACGCTGTTTGGCGTGGTGGACGTGAACGTGGAGTACGCCAACCATGTTGGCGTCGTTCCTACGGTCGCCAACGGATTCAATGCCGGCCCGTCCAACAATGTTTACCGCATGAACTCCGGCGGCCTGTCCGGCTCGCGTTGGGGCTTGCGCGGCGTGGAAGATCTCGGAAACGGCGTGAAATCCGTTTTCGTACTGGAAAGCGGCTTTAACCTGGATACAGGCACGTCGCAGCAAGATGGCCGCCTGTTCGGTTGCCAGGCCTACGTTGGCATCCAAAGCACGCAGTTTGGCCAAGTGACTTTCGGCCGTCAGTACACCTCGATCTTCGAGAGTATGGCCAACTTTGTGCCCGCTGCCTTGCCACCCAGTATGAACCGATCGTGATGCTGGCAGGCGCGAACTTCCGCGAGGACAACACCGTCAAGTACTCCGGCCAGTTCGGGGCGCTGTCCGCCCTGGCACACTGGTCCTTCGGTACCGGCCTGGCATTGCCGACGTCGGTGGCCAATGGCCCGTTGCTCGGTGGCAACGGCGAAGTGCCGGGCCAGTTCCGCCGCGACACCGCCTATGGCGCAGCGTTGACCTATATCTCTGGCCCTGCCGGTGTGGCCGTTGCCTACGACCAGTTCAACCCGACCATTTCCAATCCGTCGACCGCGGCTGCCCTCGGCAGCGGCAGCTTCAAGAAGGCGACGATCGCGGCA
The DNA here is from genome assembly GCA_000955785.1 of Burkholderiaceae bacterium 16. Classification (GTDB taxonomy): domain Bacteria; phylum Pseudomonadota; class Gammaproteobacteria; order Burkholderiales; family Burkholderiaceae; genus Cupriavidus. The sequence continues at coordinate 10,597 of JYOD01000166.1, read as the reverse complement.
AGCTATGCGTTCGGCCCGGCAAAGTTCATGGGCGGCTACCGCTGGGCCCAGAACAAGAACCGGAACGGCAGCCTGATCGAGCGCGACGACTTCTACTGGATCGACGCGACCTACCAGGTGACGTCAGCGGTTGGCCTGACGCTCGAGTACAACTACGACAACGTCAAGAACTTCTTTGCCAGCACGTCGGTGCCAAACCCATGGCAAATTGCCTTCATCGCGGATACACGCTTTCCAAGCGGACTGATGTCTGATCTTGCCCCCGAAGAGCGGAGTTCTTAGCCTATGTTCAAATACGAGCAAGGAGCTAAAACATGTCAGGCAAGCACTCGCGTGCGAGCCGCCGCCTCTCATGCTCTTCGTGCCGCCTCGGCGGCATTTTTTTTTGAGGCTGGCACAATTGATGCCGGGGTGTTTCGTGACAGCGTGACGCACCGAACACAAAGGCGAATTGTGGCGCATATGGCACTGTGGCTCACGTGCAACCAGACAGAATCAGGGCTCGTGACCGGGGTCGACTGGGACCTGAAGATGCCAACCCCGGCAATCTTCATGCGTCGATTGCGCCCGTCGGGAAACGACGATCAGTCTGTTCTCGCGTCGTTTTATCGCGACCGAGGCGCGTGCCCGCTGCAAGGGTTGCCCGAGGGTTTCAATACCTACGTAAGATGGCGAGAACTACTACCAGCCAAGGCGTCGCCCGCCCAAATTGACAGTCTGGTCTTGAAACCCTCCCATTGCTTGCCGCCCATTACACAAAGGTGTTGGTAAGCGGGCCTTGAGTGCCTAGAATCCCTGTGAGCATTGACTTACGGGCGAGTTTCATTTGCCCAGGGATTTTTCATGAGAAGGCAATGCGAAATCACAAATGCTGGAGGAGATGGAAATGATCGTGCGTAAATTGCCTGCAGTTGGTTTAACAGTTGTGATGGCGCTCGTTTTCACGGGTGCGAGCGCTCAGCAGACACAAGAATCGATAGCCCAGCAAGGAACACAATCATCCCAAATTCCAACAATGCCGCCGACCACAGCGGAAGCCAAGGCCATAATTGCCGAGCATTTCAAGGCGGCCGACGTCAACCATGACGGCAAGCTAAGCCGGGAAGAAGCCAAGGCGGGTATGCCGGAGGTTTACAAGCGCTTTGACCAGATCGATGCCAGGAAGCGGGGTTACGTAACAGAGCGTCAGATCGGTGCTTATTGGGAGGCAAAGACCAAGGAACAGATGCAGAAGGAAAATCCCATCTGGAACTGAGCCCCCTCTGCTTTAACGCTGAAAGTCGCCCAGGATTCGAATTGGCGCGTCCTACGCTTCAATCTTCGAGCGGGTTCGGGCGTTCAGGGCGTTGAATCGTGGTAACGCATGTTAACCGTCTCGGCGGGTCGAATTACCAGACCGATGCTCGGATTCAAGGACTTTCACTGCGCGAGCATCCTCCTGGGCGGCGTTGAAATCATGCGCATGGTTGCCAAAGGGCAAACGCAGTGCCTCTATGGGAGCTGCGTCCGCAGCGCAGCAATTCTATTCCCTGGCAGCATAAGCTGCGCGATTCTCCAGGGTTCCTGGCTGCCTCGCGTTCTTATCGCGACAGAACCCCGCACCGCTCATTTGTCGATGACCCGGCGCGCAAACCGCTCCAAGTAATCCAGCAGCGCATCGGCCCCCGCCAGGGCCGCCCGCTCGTCACCGGTGGCAATGCCCCGGGCGAGTTCCATATGGAAGCGGGCGCCTTCCTTGATCTCGCCTTCATGCTGGTACGCGTACCAGAACCGCCGGCATTGCACGATCAGCGGAATGACCGCCTTTACCGCCGAATGGTTGCGGGCGGCATAGTGGGTGACTTCGTCCAGTTCGCGGTCCGCTTCCATATAGGCGTCGAGCCTGCCACGCACCGCCGCTTTTTCCATCCGCTCCGCGCAGGCCAGGATGGCCTTGCGCTCCAGTGCGCTGGCCCGCCGCGCCGCGCATGCCGCGATGACGTGTTCCAGCACGCGGCGGGTCTGGATCACGTCGAGATGATCCGCCAGGTCGATATTGGATACCAGCAAGCCGCGCCGAGGCTGCTGCACGATCAGTCCGATGGACACCATGCGCAGCAGCGCCTCGCGAACTGGCGTGCGGCCCATCTCAGTGAGCTCGGCCAGTTCGGCCTCGTTGACCGGGCTGCCCGGCGTCAGCCGCAAGGTGCAGATCAGCGCTTCAATGGCGTCGTATGCTATGTCAGCGGCCCGGCGCTTTGCTACGGATGGTCGGGAAGGTTGATGCATTGTCTCTCTTGGTTTGACGATGTTCCAGCCATGCCTGCAGTTCTCCCACGATACCCAGCCGGAAGAACGACACGCATACAACAAAAGTGAACCCGATGATAATGGTCACCACGCCGCCCAGCGCGGCGAGGTAATTCTGCAGGCTGACCACCAGGGCAGCGCCGACCACCGGCCCCCATGCCGTTCCCAGGCCGCCCAGCAAGGTCATCAGCAGTACCTCGGTCGAGGTCGACAGCATGACGTCGTTAAGCGACGAGAGCTGCAGCACCAGCGCCTTGATGGAGCCCGCCAGCCCGGCGAGCGCGGCGGACAGCATGAAGGCGTAGAGCTTGCAGCGGTCCGTGTCGTAGCCCAGCGAGACAGCGCGGGGCGCATTGTCCCGCAGCGCCTTGAGTACCTGGCCAAACGGCGAATTGACGATACGATGGATCGCCAGAAAGCCCAGTACGAAGACAGCCAGGGTGAAATAATACATGTGGTTGTCTGACGCCAGTTCGATGAAGCCCAGCAGCCTGCCGCGCGGAATGCCCTGCATGCCGTCCTCGCCGCCCGTCCAGGGAATCTGCACGGCCAGGAAGTACGCGACCTGCGACAGTGCCAGCGTAATCATCGAGAAGTAGATGCCCGTGCGGCGGATCGCCAGGCTGCCGATGATGTACCCGATGGCCGTGGCCACCAGGACACCCGCCAGGATCGCCAGCTCCACCGGGAGCCCCTTGTCGGCCAGGCGGATCATCAGGATCCCGGTGGTGTAGCCGGACCAGCCGAAGAACGCCGCATGCCCGAAGGAGGTCAGGCCGGTAAAGCCGATCAGCAGGTTATAGGCGAGCGCGAACAGTCCGAAGCAAAGCACCTTCATGATGAATACCGGGTAGACGATGTCCGGGAAGGCGGGGGCGAGCAGGGCGGGCACCAGCAGCACCAGCAGGATGCGGATGGACAGCGGGACAGCCTTCACATTGTTCAGCGTATATAGCTTGTTCACCTTAGTTCTCCTTGCCGAACAGGCCGGCGGGACGCGTGAGCAGCACCAGGGCCATGATGACGAACACCACCACGGTGGACGCTTCCGGGTACAGCAGCTTGGTCAGGCCCTCGATCAGGCCAAGGCCCAGGCCGGTCAGGATGGCGCCCAGTATGGATCCCAGGCCGCCGATCACCACCACGGCAAAGACGATGTTGAGCAGGTTCGATCCCATCAGCGGATTGATCTGCATGGTCGGCGCCGCCATGACGCCGGCCACCCCCGCCAGCGCTACGCCAAAGCCGTACGTCAGCGTGATCATCAGCGGGATGTTGACGCCAAAGGCCTGCAGCAGCTTGGGGTTCTCCGTGCCGGCGCGCAGCAGCGCCCCCAGCTTGGTCCGCTCGAACAGGTACCAGGTGCCGGCACAGATCGCCAGGGAAAACACCACGACGAAGGCTCGGTAGACCGGCAGGTACATGAAGCCCAGATCTACGCCGCCTTGCAGCAGGGGCGGCGGATCGTAGCTGGCGCCGGATATCCCGTAGAAGTGCCGGAACAATCCCTCCAGCATCAGAGAGACGCCGAAGGTGAGCAGCAGCCCGTAGAGGTGGTCAATATGGTAAAGGCGCTTGAGCAGGGTCTTTTCCAGCAAGATGCTGAAGGCACCCACCAGGATTGGCGCCAGCACCAGCGCCAGCCAGAAGTTGATCCTGAACTCGGTGCCCAGCAAGGCGGGTAGCTGGGTGAAACCCATCCACGTGAGGAACGCCGCAACCATGAATTGCGCGCCATGCGCGAAGTTGATGATATTGAGCAGGCCGAAGATGATGGCCAGGCCCATGCTCAGCATGGCGTAGAAGCAGCCGTTGATCAGGCCAACCAGCAACTGAGCCAGCAAGGCCTGCGAAGTGATATCGGACATGGTGTGTGCAGGGAAGGGTAGGCAAGTGGCCAGCCAGCCCGCACGGGGTCCAGGCCGGATGACGCGCTTGGTCTACTTGGTGATCGGGCAGGCCGGGTTGATCGGCGGGAACACGTCGGGGCCCTTCAGCACAGCCTTGACCTTGTAGTAGTCCCACGCTGCCTTGGACTCCGCCGGCCGCTTGACCTGCAACAGCAGCATGTCGTGCACCAGCGCACCGTCCTCGCGCAGCTTGCCGTTGCGGATCACCGCATCGTTGATGGTCATCTTGCGCAGCTGCGCCATCACCGCCTTGGCCTCGTCGGTGCCGGCGGCCTGCACGGCCTTCAGGTAGCTGAGCGTCGCGGAGTACACGCCGGCCTGGGCCGCGGTGGGCATGCGCTTCGCCTTATCGAAGAACTTCCTCGACCAGACGCGCGACGGCTCGTCGTAGTCCCAATAGAAGGCCTCGGTGAGGTACATGTTCTGCGCCTTATCCAGGCCGATGCTATGGATGTCAGAGATATACGTCAGCAGCGGCGCGACGATCTGCTTGCGGGTGATGCCATATTCGTTCGCCTGCTTGATGGCGTTGACCGTGTCGTTGCCGGCATTGGCCAGGGCGATCACGTCTGCCTTGGAGGCCTGCGCCTTCAACAGGAATGAAGAGAAGTCGTTGCCCGGGAAGGGGTGGCGCGACATGCCTAGCACCTTGCCACCGTCGGCATTGATGACCTGCGTAGCATCGCGTTCGAGCGATTGGCCGAAGGTGTAGTCAGCGGTGATGAAATACCAGGTCTTCTTGCCTTCCTTGACCAGCGCCCGGGCCGTGCCGGCAGCCAGTGCGTAGGTGTTGGCCGTCCACTGCGCGTTCAGGGGCGAGCATTTCTCGCCCAGGATCGCGGTGGCCAGGCCGGACGACGGCATGGTGATCCGGTTCTTCTGCTTGGCAATCTCCATCACTGCCAGCGCCGTCGAGGCCGTGGGGAAGTCCGTCACCATGTCCACCTTGCCCTGGTCGAACCAGCCGCGGGCCAGGTTGGCCGCCACGTCCGGCTTGTTCTGGTGGTCGGCGAATATCACTTCCACGGGCTTGCCCAGCACCTTGCCGCCCATCTCTTCCACTGCCAGCCGCGCGGCAATCACGGATCCTTGCCCGGAGAGGTCCGAGTACACGCCGGAGAGATCGTTGAGCACGCCGATCTTGACCGTGTCGTCGCTGACCTGGGCATGCGCGGTGCAGGCAAGGCAAGCGGCCGCGACCGCCGCGAATTCTTTGAGCTTCATGACTGTGACTCCATTAGGGGATTCGTGAAAAAGCGATCTGCCGTACTTTCTGAACGTCAACTGAATGCCAACTGAATGCCAACCGGATGCAGGTCAATAGCGGATGTAATTCGGATGCGGCCACTAGATGCCCAGCAACGCATTGAGGCGATCCTGCTTGGCCTCCACCTCCGCGCGCTCTATTACCTCCACCACCTCGCCGTGCTCGATCACGTAGTGGCGGTCCGCCAGGTGCTTGGCAAAGCGGAAGTTTTGTTCCACCAGAATCAGCGTGAAGCCGCGCGCCTTCAACTCGCGGATCACCTCTCCCAGTTTTTGCACAATGACCGGAGCCAGGCCTTCGGTGATCTCATCGAGCAGCAGCAGGTTGGCGCCGGTACGCAGGATGCGGCCCATCGCCAGCATCTGCTGCTCGCCGCCCGAGAGCCGTGTGCCGGGGCTGCCGGCGCGATCCTTCAGGTTCGGGAACATGCCGTAGATCTGGTCGACAGACATGCCGGCGCTGCCAACCTTGGGCAGCAGGGTCAGGTTTTCCTCGGCGCTGAGCGAGGCATAGATGCCGCGTTCCTCCGGGCAGTAGCCGACCCCCAGGTGCGCCACCTTATGCGGCGGCAAGCCGATGATTTCCTTGCCCGCCAGCTGGATCGAACCGGTGCGCCGGCCCACCAGGCCCATGATCGCCCGCAGCGTGCTGGTGCGGCCTGCGCCGTTGCGGCCCAGCAGGGTCACGCATTCGCCGGGCATCACTTCCAGGTTGATGCCCTGCAGCACGTGGGACTCGCTGTACCAGGCGTGAAGGCTGCGGATCGACAGCATCGGCTGCACGGAGCGGGCGTGGTCATGCATGGTCTTCGGTCCCCATATAGGCTTCGCGCACCGCCGGATCGACCGAGACCGTGGCGTAGGGGCCTTCGGCAAGGATCTCGCCACGCTGCAATACCGTGATGGTGTCGCTGATATCGGCCACCACCTTCATGTTGTGTTCCACCATCAGGATGGTCCGGTTGGTCGATACCGCCTTGATGAGATCCTTGATGCGGTCGACGTCTTCATGCCCCATTCCCTGCGTGGGCTCGTCGAGCAGCAGCATCTCCGGGTCCAGTGCCAGGGTGGTGGCGATTTCCAGCGTGCGCTTGCGGCCGTAGGGCAGGTCGGCCGCCAGCACAGATGCAAAGGACCCCAGTGCCACTTGCTCCAGCAGCGCGTGGGCGGGCTTGTCCAGCGCACCAAGCGTGCCGATGGAGCGCCAGAAGTGGTAATCGACGCCGAGCTTGCGCTGCAGCGCTACCTTGACGTTCTCCAGTACCGTCAGTTGCGGGAACACCGCCGATATCTGGAAGGAACGCACAATGCCGCGGCGCGCCGTCTGCGACGGTCTCTCATGCGTGATGTCCTCCCCGTTGAACAGGATGCTGCCCTGCGTCGGGATGTGGAACTTGGTGAGCAGGTTGAATACTGTCGTCTTCCCTGCGCCATTGGGGCCGATCAGCGCGTGAATCGATCCGCGCCTGACTTTCAGATCCACGTTGCGCACGGCAACGAAGCCCCGGAACTCCTTGGTGAGTGCCTTCGTCTCGAGAATGATGTCCTGGGTCATACGGATAGTCGAATGAACGAGTGATCGGATGCGCGAGGCAGGGAAGCTGGCCGGGACGGGACGCCGCGGCGTGCGGGCTTCAGATGACGGATCGATACGCCGCCGGGCGCGTGGCCAGTGACTTGGCAACGATCTGCTCGATGGCCTCGCGTTCGGCCCCGACCAGAGGCAGGCGTGGGCGGCGGACGTTTTCATTGCCCACGCCAACCAGCGTCTCCACCAGCTTCAGGTTCTGCACCAGTTTGGTCGAGACATCGAGGTGCAGCAGCGGCGTGAACCACTGGTAGAGATTGAGGGCCTCGGCGTAGTTGCCGGCCTTGACCAGATCATAGAGCGCTACCGTCTCGCGCGGGAACGAGGTGACCAGGCCGGCCAGCAGGCCGTCGCAGCCAAGTGCCAGGCCTTCGTACGACAGGTCGTCCACGCCCAGGAACAGCTGGTAACGGTCGCCGACCGTGTTGCGCAGGTCGGTGATGCGGCGGATGTCGTCCGTACTCTCTTTGATGGCGACGATCCATTCGCAGTCCGCCAGTTCCGCCATATGCTCGGGCTTCAGGTCGACGCGGTAAGCCACCGGGTTGTTGTAGACCATGACGGGTTTTTTTGCGGCTTCGGCAATGGTGCGCACGTTCTGCATGGCCTCGCGCGCGTCGGCCACATAGATGACGGACGGCATGACCATGAAGCCTTCCACACCCAACTCGACGGCGCCTTTCACATAGCGCAGGGCGTCCCTTGTACTTGTCTCCGAGACATTGGCCAGCACCGGCACGCGGCCGTTGCTGGTCCTGACGGCGATGTCCGCTACCTGGAGCTTCTCTTCCAGGCTCAGCGTGCTGGCTTCGCCCAGCGAACCGCAGGTGACGAGGCCATGAACCCCGTTCCGGATGAGGAACTCGATGTGCTGCGCGGTACCGGCCGCGTCAAGGCTTTCGTCCGCGTGGAACTTGGTGGTGATGGCCGGGAAGACGCCTTGCCAGCATGGATTGCTCATGAGAACTCCTTCGGTGTCAGGTGTGGACGGATCGCGTTTCCCGGCTTGCTCCCCGGGCTCATAAATATATTAGCAACATATTTAAAATATGTTTAATAGGGTTTACAACAGTACAGTACCTTCGCAGGCAGGGTAGCTCTTCGGCCTTTCTGGTGCGTTTTTGCTTCAGACCGGCGCGTGCGTGCCCGCCTTGGATGAATGCGGGGAGAGGGCGCGCACCATTACCCGGCGGCGTGGCGCGGGGCGTGCCGTTCCGCGGTGACACTGACCGGGAGCGACTCGGCACCTCGGGGAACGGAGGATCTAATTGGGGGGGCGCGCCGGGTGCCTGCAGGGGCGACGATCGCGTCCATTGCGATTGGGCATGGACACGTGCGCGTAATGGAAGAGGTCGAAGGAGCGCACGCCAGGGCGTGGGCGAAGAACAGGGCTTCGCACGGCATTGCCAGGTGCTGTCTTTGTGCTTTAGTCATCTCCTGTCTAGCGTTTGTGCGCTTTTCACAATAAATGGAAGGTAAATGGCATTGCCGGGTGGCCAAAGCAACGGTTGCGACCAGTGGCAGGCGGCATGGCTGACGAACCGCCACCTTTCACAAGACAAGGCGCTGCGCGTGCGGCTGGCATCGGCGCTGATCTGGACTACATTGATTCCATATTGATTCGACGAGGTCGCTGCCATGTCCAGACAATTTGCCGTGATGATGGCGCTGCTGGTCGCCAGCGGCCTGGCGCAGGGCGTCACCAAATGCCGGAGTGGAGGCGAAGTCCTCTACACGGCGGCGTCCTGTCCGGCCGGCTACATGAATGTCACCGGCACCATGCAGGGCCACCTGCTCACGGTGCCAAACGTCGCAAAAACCCTTCAGGAAAATCAGGCCTACTTGAGTATCCGCGCGCAGACAGCGGAGCAGGTCAGGGCGCAACGGGCGCGGGACGAGGAATGGAACTTGCGGACCCAGAACCTCTTCCTGAACCAGTGCCTGATTCTCGACTACCGGGTGCGCGCGACTGAACGCGCAATGAACGAGACTGAGTACTGGAGCCGTGCCGATCGCTACCGCGAGGGTGTCGACGCGCTGCGTGCCCAGCAGTACTACCTGGGCTGCTTTGGCTGACTGCCGAAGTCAGCGACGCGTTTACGGCCTCCGCAATGTCCTTGAAATGTCGCGGGAATCTGCTAGTAGTGGACTGTAGAAGCCGGACTGGCAGGGAAAGGAGGGCGTCATGGTGAGTCGCGTCGAAGCGGTTCTGGACAAGTATGGCCTCCAGGCTGGCGCCATGGAGCAAGCGATTTACCTCAAGGTTTCCGTAACTGACGTGCGGGGACTGGGTGTGTCGGGCCTTGGGATCAAAAGCTTCCGGGCGGTCGACCTCGGAGCGTTCCGGAACGTCGAGCACACCGAAATCACCGGTACGGGCCAGTTCGATATCGTTCAGGTCGATCAAGTCTCTGCACCGCCGGGAGCCGATGCCTTTTCGGTCGAGGCCTGCAAAGGCTATTACATCCTTCGTGTTGCGAAACCCGCGAACGGTTGGCGTCCACACATGACGCTCGGGCTCACGGTCCAGGTACTCAGGGACCTACGGCTAACCCCTGGCTTCGGCGGGCCGACAGATGGCACGCATGGTGCCGCCACCTACGACTACTGCCACACGCTGGTGCAAATCGATTTCCTGTAGTGCTATGGTGGCGACGGCGCGGGGCTAGCACAAGAATTTGGGTCATCGATTGTGGATACAGACTCCGATCTGTTTTGTCGTTGCCGCTTGACCGAAGGTGAGGGTGAGCGGCGGCGGCAGAATCCTGACTTTTACTCCTTCGCTAAGCTCGGACGCGGCCCCATCAAAGCATCGATGAAGGGGGCCTTCTGCGCAAGATATTCGCCGATGCCTCCACGGTTGCTTGATTCGAGCTGAAATTTCAAATCCTGATACTGCTGTCGGATACCGGGATCGCTCCTAAGAAGATCGCCAAAACGGAGCATTCGCTCAATCTGCCAGTGGCCACTGACACATAGATGCACCTTGTGGGTTCGCACCCCATCAACATCGCGGCGATAGGCGGCCGCAGTCGGCGCGGCACCCAAAAACCCGCGGCAATCATGAGGCGGCGCACGGTCTCCTCGGCCAGCGCGATGCCATGGCGCTCGCGCAGCTTCTCGCAGGCCAGGGTCGGGCCGAAGTCGGCGTAGGTGTCGCGGATCAGCCTGCGGGCCCGAGCTTCCAGCCCAGGAGGCAACTGCCGGTTGCTCTCGTGACCGCGCTTACGCGAACCTAGACCGCTTGGCCCGTCTTCGCGATATCGCAGCACCAGGCGCTCCACCTGGCGCCGGGACAGTCCCAGCTTCTCGGCCGCGCGCCATACCATCAGACCGTGCTCAACGACAGCCTGAATCACCTTGAGCCGGTCCAGTTCACGCATCGACATGGTCACCATCTCGGGCTTCGGCATGGCTGGACTCCGATCCAGGCGGATAGAGCGCCAGCATGCTCGCGTTAGCCTACGGGTACGACATTACTATTTAGCCTAGACAACACCGTTGTCTAGGCTAAATTGAGATTCCTCTCTCTGGCTAGATCAGA
>JYOD01000165.1 GCA_000955785.1 Burkholderiaceae bacterium 16 | reverse complement strand
GGTGAAACTGCCTTTGACTTTAGGGTTTTAAGCCTTTGAAGTTAAGCAGCCAAATTCACCTCACTTGCCCCCCAATCGTCACCACCTTCCGCACCGGACTCGACAACACCAACGACGTAGTCACCGCCCCATGCACCGCCAGCGCATCCACCACACGCTCCAGGTCACTGGGATCGCCAATCGCGCAACGCACAATAAAGCAATGCTCGCCGGTCACACGATCGGCACTCAACACCTCCGGCATACTCTCAAAGAGCCTCACATACTTCTGGATATAAGCATGCGTGGTCTCGATATGGATGATTGCCTGCAGGCCAAGCCCCACCGCCCGCAAGTTCACCCTCGCCCCATATCCCTCGATCACCCCCGCGTCCTCCAGCTTGCGCACCCGCTCGCTCATGGCCGGCTGCGACAGCCCGATGCGCTTGCCGAGCGCCGCCAGGCTCTGGCGCGCGTCGGCCTGCAAGGCTTCGAGGATCAGTCGGTCTTTCTTGTCCAGCTCCATCCAGCGCTCCCTTGACGCCCGACGCGCGGCGCCGATGACTCATCGGTGCGCCGCACTGTTTTCCAATGCCTTCCCATGTATCGCAATGGCATGCCCCGATTATGCTGGAACACGCCCGGCTCGATGCAGAGCCCCATTCTCTTGCGGAGACAATATGCAACTCGTAGGCATGCTCGATTCCCCCTATGTGCGCCGCGTCGCCATCTCGCTGCGCCTGCTGGATTTGCCGTTCGAACACAAACCGGTCTCGGTGTTCAGCACGTTCGCGGAATTCCATGCGATCAATCCCGTGGTGAAGGCGCCCACGCTGGTTTGCGACAACGGCGTGGTGCTGATGGAATCCGGCCTGATCCTCGACTACGTCGAAACGCTGGCCAGGCGCAGCCTGATGCCAGCGGATCCCGGCCGGCGCCAGCACGCGCTGCGCTTGACCGGGCTGGCGCTGGCCGCCTGCGAGAAGACGGTGCAGATCGTCTACGAGCGGAACCTGCGGCCGGCGGACAAGCAGCATGAACCGTGGATCGGGCGCGTGCAAGGCCAGTTGCTCGCGGCCTACTCGGCACTGGAAGCGGAACTGGCGGGCGCGGCGCTTCCAGCGGACGAGCGCTTGCTCTCGCAAGCCGACGTGACCACCGCCGTGGCGTGGAGCTTCACGCGGATGATGCTGCCGGAATCCGTCGATGCGCGCGCGTACCCGGCGCTCGCGTCGTTCAGCGCCGCCGCGGAACGGCTGGCCGCGTTCAAGGACACGCCGCAGACGTGATCCCTTACGCGCCGGCCCCTCATCAATGCGCCAACGCCTGCGCAAGCGCGCGCAACAAGCCGGCGCCGTCGCCGCGCCAGGCACTGCCATGCATGCAGGCCAGGGTCGTGGGTTCGAGCAGCGCCATGCGCTCGAGCATGGCGCCTGCGTTCGGCGTGTGTGAGAAATAGTCCATGCCGCGCCGGAACGCTTCGCTGGGCCCAAGGATGTCGGTGTCGGTGAGAGGGGGAAGGCCGGAACCGCCCTGGGTGAACAAGTCACCGCAGAGCAGCGTTCCGGTGCGCTCTTCCATCAGGAACCCGCACTCCCAGGCATGCGGCAGATGCGGCGTATCGATCCAGCGCACGGTATGGCGGCCAAGCGCTACGGCTTGCCCGTCCGCCAGGCCCTGCGCGGGCCGGTCGGCCAGGTCGTTGATGGACACCATCGCCGCAATGCTGCCGCACAGCGGCGATGCTTGGGGCGCCGCGGCCAGCCAGTCATTGAGCGAGCCGCATTCGTCGGCCTCCACGTGCGAAAAGGAAATATGGCGCAGCCGGTCTGGCGCCATCACGCTGGCCAGCGCTTCGCGCACCAGCGGGAACATCTTGCGCGGCCCTGTGTGGAACAACAGCGGCTCGTCATCAAGGATCAGGTACTGGTTGAAAGAGAAGCCGCCGGGACCGCCGTCGATGGTGACCGGGGTATTGATCCGATAGATCCCGTCTGCGATTTCATGGACATTGGTACCCGACAGGGCATTGGTGACAGTCATCGTTGTCTCCTGGAGATCGTCGGGGCGCGGGGGCCCGGCCGTCCGTGCCGGCCTGCTTCATTCTAGGCATTGAAACACCGCTGGCACGCCCCCTTTTGCCTGCCTGGATGCACATCTGCTGCCGGCGCATTTTCCCGCGCACCAGCGCAAAATGGGAATGGCGGCGATCTCGCGAGTGGGCGCTCGCGTATCCGCGCCAGCCTGGAAGACGGAAGTGCACGATGAATGACGTCAGCGGGACAACCTCCGGCAACGCGGCTCCGGCCGGCGGCGGCGCCTGCGTGCGCTTGTTCCTGTGCGGCGACGTGATGACCGGCCGCGGCATCGACCAGATCCTGCCGCATCCGGGCAGACCGCACCTGTACGAGCACTGGGTACGTTCGGCAATCGGCTATGTCGAGCTGGCGGAGCGCGCGACAGGCCCGATGCAGCGACCCGTTGACCATGCCTATCCCTGGGGCGACGCGCTCGCGCTGCTCGATCACTTCCAGCCGGATGCGCGCATCGTCAACCTGGAAACCGCGGTCACCACCTGCGAGGATGCGCAGCCGGGCAAGGGCATCCACTACCGCATGCACCCCGCCAATGTGCCGTGCCTCACCAGCGCGCGGCTGGATTGCTGCGTGCTCGCGAACAACCACGTGCTGGACTGGGGATGCGCCGGGCTCGACGAAACCCTGGCCGTCTTGCACGGCGCCGGCTTGCTTACCGCGGGCGCCGGACGCGACGAAACGCAGGCCGCCGCGCCCGCCGTGATCCGGCTCGCGCGAGGAGGAAGGGTTCTCGTGTTTGCCTATGCCACCGCGACCAGCGGCGTGCCGGCCGACTGGGCCGCGGCTGCAGGCCGCGCCGGCGTAAATTTCCTGCCGGACATCTCGGCGCGCGCCGCCGATCGGGTTGCCTGCCAGGCAGCGGCGGTACGGTGCGCGGGCGACATCCTGGTGGTGTCGCTGCATTGGGGTGGCAATTGGGGTTTCGATATTTCGCATCAGGAGCGGGCCTTCGCGCACCGGCTGATCGATGCTGGCGGTGCCGACATCGTGTACGGGCATTCGTCACATCATGTGAAAAGCATCGAGGTCTACCGCAAGCACCTGGTTCTCTATGGCTGCGGAGACTTCCTCAACGACTACGAAGGCATCGGCGGCCACCAGACATACCGGCCTGACCTGGTATTGATGTACTTCCCGCTAGTGGACGCCGCGAACGGCGCACTGCGCGCGCTGTCCGCCGTGCCGATGCAGATCCGTCATTTCCGCCTGCACCGCGCGCCGGAGGAGGGCGTGTCATGGCTGCACGCCACGCTCGATCGGGAAGGCGGCAAGCAGGGCACGCATGTGATCCGCGCAGCGGACGATACCCTGGCGTTGCGCTGGGACGGCTAGCGCGCTACGCGCGAACAGCCTTGGCCATCTCGCTGGTCGCATGCCAGCCCAGCGCCACATACAAGGAGCGGCCCATCTCCGTTGCATGCAGGATGGCGAACTGGATATCGCGCCTGGCGAATTCATCCTCGGCCAGTTGCATCAGCCTGCGCCCCAGCCCCTGCTTGCGGTATGTCTTGTCCACATAGACGTTGAGCACGTACCCGCGCCTGTCCTGGGTAGGATGGGACGGATGCGGCGGCCAGTCGATCGCCATCAGGCCGATGCCGGCCACGGGCTGGCCCTGATCCTCCAGCACGAATCCAAAATAGCTGCCATCGCGCACGCGCGGCTCCAGCCACGGCCGGAATTGCCGGGTCATGGTCTGGAGAATGTCATTGTCGCGGCCGGCCTCGCGGAACATTTCCTCGCGATGGCGGCAGACCAGTTCGACATCGTCGGCACCAAGCGAGCGGACTTCCATGGACGGCTTCCTTCGGGTTGCGGGTTGGAGAGAAGTGCGCGCGGCAAGATATTGCCCAGGTCGCGCAACCGCTATCCTAACGCACGCTCCGCAATTCGAAAATTCTCCGCGTCGGCCGCGTGAACACTCGCCGCGATTGGCATGCATCATGGTTCGCCGTGGATCCGGATTTGCACTGGCGACGCGCCAGAGTGGATTCGGGCAACCCAATCGGCATAGGGGGCAGCCATCCGGGCTGCGCCCCTGCCGCACCACCCGGCATGCGGGTCCGCACCGGGCGGTTCGAGAGGTTGAGGTTAAGCAAGACGAGGCATCCCCAGTCGGTCGAAGAAGGCGATATTCAGCACGCGATTTAGCTCGCCATCGCTGTTGCGCCACCAGCGACGGCTGTTGGCCGCCACCCGATGGGCTGTCGCATGCGCGGCCCCCAGCGCCCGCAATTCCCGGTAGATCGTAGTGCCGCGGCGCCAATGCTTGAGTTGGATCGCTCGCAACCGGTGACGCATCCACTCGTCCAGCTTTCGCCAGACCTGGGGTGTTTGCGCCAGCCGGAAGTAGGCCTTCCAACCCTGTACATATGGCTTCAACCGCTCCACGACCGCCCGTAGACTCCGGCCGCCTGAGCGACCGGTCAGTTCGCGGATGCGTTGCTTGAACGTCAGCAGCGGCTTGACTGCCACTTTGCGCTTGACCACACCACCTGCTGCCACCCAGAAGCTGTAGCCGAGGAACTTGCGGCCAAACACGCTTACCCAGAACAACCCGCTGCCACGGGAGAGCAATGATGACTGACATCACCAACAAGATCGGCCCCAGCCACTTGCAACGCACCGCCTTCGTCTACATCCGCCAGTCCAGTGCCAGCCAGGTCGAGCACAATCGCGAATCGACGCAGCGTCAGTACGCACTCGCTCAACGGGCCACCGCCCTTGGTTGGTCCGCACAGCAGGTCAGCGTGATCGACGAGGATCTGGGCCTCTCGGGCGCCAGCGCTGCGCACCGTGGCGGGTTCGCCCGCATGACCGCCGAAGTCGCGCTCGGGCACGTCGGCATCATTCTCGGATTGGAGGTCTCCCGGCTGGCGCGCAATAACTCCGACTGGTACCGGCTGCTGGACCTGTGCAGCATAACCGATACGCTCATCGGCGATGCTGACGGCGTGTGTAACCCGGCGCTGTTCAACGACCGCCTGTTGCCCGGCCTGAAGGGCACCATGAGCGAGGCCGAGTTGCACATCCTGCGCGCGCGTCTGGACGGCGGCATCCGCAACAAGGCTGCCCGCGGCGAGTTGCGCCGCGGCCTGCCCACCGGACTGGTGTGGGGTGAGGCAGACGGCGAAGTCAGATTGCATCCGGACGAAGCCGTTGTCGGTGCGCTGCGCGCCGTATTTGAGCGCTTCGCCGAATTCGGCTCTGCTCGCCGAGTCTGGCTGTGGTTCCACGCCGAGAGTCTGTCGTTCCCGCTGCAACTCAATCACACCGCACAGATTCGCTGGTCAATATCCAGACCGTCCACGCCAGCGGCGCCTTTGTTGCGTCTGACCCGCCTGAACGCCTGCTTCAGGTTTTCTCGCGTCAGCGCCGCTGCCAGCAGCGCCGACCCTGTGTCCTCCGGTCCCCGTCGCGGACCGCCGGCTTCGTCGCAGGCGGGTTCGCGGCCGGCTTCACCGTCCACTACCCCCTCCCGCCCCGCTCGCGCGGGCTTCTGACGCAATGCCTTCGGTATCGACATGGCTTCGAACACTCCCTCTCGTTCGGTCCTTCGTCGGCGGATTCGAGCC
>JYOD01000164.1 GCA_000955785.1 Burkholderiaceae bacterium 16 | reverse complement strand
GTTTTGCTTTTGCGGCGGCGATCATGATGAACTGCTGGCCTGGACGTTGCTGACCAGTCCCCAATCCAACCTGCTTGACGCTTACTATGAGAACCGCCTGCCTCGTCTTCGTCCTGGCGGCGGCAAAGATGAGTCCCATCTTCGCCTCCGATTTTCTGGTGCCAGGTATCTATCGACTCGAAGCCGGTTCCAACCTGAGTGCGGCGCAAAGGTTGCAAGGAAGGCCCGGCGAAGAGGATGTCGAGCACTTCGAACATGCCATTCCCGCGGCAGCGGATGCGACATACGCCGTGGTTTCGTATGAGTCCGATTTTCATCGAAACAAGCTGATCTTCCTTGTCGATAGGGATTACCGCACCGACATAAATGGTGCCAACAGGCTTTGCGTAGCCTACGCGTTTCCGGATTGGAACGACTACTCAAAGTCCCAGCCATTTTGCCGAACCAAGATCAGCACCGGCGAAGCCATGATAAGGGGGAGCGATTCGGCATTTACGGTCGCCTGGCAGCCCAGGAGAGCATTCCAGCGCAGCGAGGCAGTGCCGCCCATACGTCGACCCACCCCAGACGAAGTCGGTGCTTGCGCGCTTGGCGTTTGCGAACCGGCGGCTTACGGCCGGGCAATCCACCACTATGAAACGACATACTATTCCGATCGCTTCAAGCTGGTGACGCCGCGAACCTACAGCGACATCCTCTACCTCGAAAAGGCGGTGCCAGTCTTCGCGCAGGCAGATCGTGCGTCGCCAATCGCCAGCCTGGACGCCGGGAGCTTTGTCGCCGTTCTTGCCAGCAGACCGGATTGGTACGAAGTCGAGCATGTCCATCGGGACGGATCGGCATTCCATGGCTGGATCGACCGGGATGATTTGTTCGAACTGAAGTGGGTTGAGCAGAAGGCCAGCACAAAGGACTTTCGCTTTCGAGTCGCCTTTCGTCCTGGTAATGACGCGCCAGAGGCTGCAGTGCCAGTGGCCATTGAGGTGCTGGACCGAAGAACCGGCCGGCGCCTCCAGGTCCTTCGCGACTTCGATTCAGAGGGACAAACCGCCGACAAGGAATTCCTGCAAGTCGTCGATGCCAATTTTGATGGCCACCCGGACATAAGCATCTTCGGCATGTCGGGTGGCGCAGGTCCGAACAACACCACGCACTTCTTTCTGTTCGATCCGGTTGCGCGGCAATTCGCCCATAACGAGGAATTGTCTAATTTGCCGCAGATATCCATTGATACCAGTCGCCATGCAGTGATGTCGGCACAGCGTGGTAGTTGCTGCAGTCACTCCGCTCAGACTTTTCGCTATATCGACGGGAAGCTGACACTGGTTGCCGAATGGGACGAGAGTTTGTCGGCAGACGGGAAATGGCTGGTGACGACGACCGGACATCTGGAGAACGGCAGGATGCGCTACCGGACCAAACGAAAAAAGGCGCAGTAGAGCTGATCTGCCCCCAAAGCGGCATCACCGACAGGATGCATGCCGTTGGCCTTGCATTCTCATCCACGCCCTTCGACGTACAAAAAGAACTCGACCCGCTCACCCGCATATTCCATCGACTGGCCAAACGTAATCCAGCCATGGCCCCTGAGCGTGACTTCGTCGCGGCGCAGAACGAACTCATCTTCGCCATCGATGGTGACGTGCGTGCCATTCGAGCTGCTGTCGATCAGCACATATCTGCCCGCGCGATTCTCGACCGTGGCCTGGAATCTCGACGCTTGCCGGTCCGAAACGACAATGCGCATACCACTATCACGGCCGATGGTCACCGGCAGGGATGCGGCGTTCATTTCGAGCAGCGTCTCTCGGTACCTTAGCGTGAGCAGCGCGGAGCGCAACGAGCGCGGACTTGCGTTGGCCATGACGGTCATGTCGGCGTTCTGCTCCCATATTGCTTCGAACAACTCGACAGGCGGCTCCTTGCCGCGCACCTGGATCGGATACAGGTAGCGTGTCATCTGGCGCAGCCTTGCGGACAGGTGTTCCACCGCATCCTTGCTGGTGATGATCTGGCCGCGTGATGCGAGCTTCGTCAGGCGTGCCGCGAGATTCACGGTGTCACCAAATACGTCGCCCGATTCGTCGGACAAGACCGGCCCATGGTGAAAGCCGATATGGACCGACATGGGAACACTGGCGATGGGAGGAAGTTGAGAGACAGCCACTTGCATGTCGAGTGCCGCCTGCATCGCCTGTTCGGCCGATGGAAACAGCACCATGACCTCGTCTCCGATTGTCTTGACGACCCGGCCCTGGGATGCGCCGGAGCAGGACTTCATGACAGCGATACAGCGGCCGATGGCACCGAAGGCAACCGTATCGCCGGCTAATTCATATAGCCTTGTGCTGCCACTGACGTCCGCGAACATCACCGAGCCATCGGACGCCTCAGGTATCGGTTCTCGGTCCATATGCATCTCAATCCGTTCGGTCGATCAGCTGGCCGTCAATGCGTTTGTCCGCAAATCGCGAGCTTCCACCTTTGGCATTCTAGGCACCGTCACCGGGCTTGCCCAACCTGCATAGACGGGTTTTCTCGCAATAGTGCGGCCGCGTACGCTGGTGCCGGCCCGCCGCCGCCTAATCGGCGTTAACGGAGCGCATACTCGGGCTGGCCGGAGGGTTCCGGCACGTGACCCGGATGCGACCCGGATGCGACCCCGCTGGTGGCTCCTTGGTGTCAGGGAGGTGAAATGGACGAGATGCAAGCGCGTTTCCTGGCGCTGTGGTCGCGCAGTGGCGGCATCCACGCCGAAGCCGTCCATGCCGACCTGGCGCTGCATTACGCCGAACCGGCGCGCCACTATCACACCCTGCGGCACATCCGCCGCTGCCTGCGCGATCTCGATTGGGCGCGTGGCGCGGTCCCCGATCCCGATGCAGTGGAACTGGCGCTGTGGTGCCATGACGTGATCTTCATTCCCGGCGCCAGGGACAACGAGCAGCGCAGCGCCGAGTGGTTCCTGCGCTGGGCGGGGGATGGCATCCCGGCGGCGGGGCGTATTGCCGACATGATCCTGGCGACCACACACACCGCCGTGCCGGCCGATCCGGATTGCGCCTTTGCCGTCGATATCGACCTGGCCGTTCTCGGGGGCGGACGCACGCGCTTTCGCCAGGACGGGGCGCGCCTGCGGGCCGAGCGCCCCGATCTGGACGATCCGGTCTATGACGCCCGCGAGCGGGCTGTGCTGGATGCGCTGCTGAAGCGTCCCCGCATCTATTACACGGAATTATTCCAGGCCCGCTGCGAAGCCCGCGCCCGTCGCAACCTGACGTGGCGGCTTGGCCGGCCGGCGCCGCATTGAGCCTCAGACGCCATCGATCGAGGAGACCTCCATGTCCCAGCGTGCCAGAGCAACCGTGAGCGGAGCCCGGCGTTCGACCCGGCGAACGGCGCCAGCCCGCCCGGCAACGGAGGAGGGCAGCGGCAGCCAGACGCCATCCTCCCCGGTCCGCCGCATCAATATTGCGCTGCAGGGCGGCGGCAGCCACGGGGCGTTCAGCTGGGGCGTGCTCGACCGCCTGCTCGAAGACGGCCGCATCGAGGTCGACGGCATCAGCGGTACCAGCGCCGGCGCGGTCAATGCCACCGTGCTTGCCTACGGCATCGTCAGCGGCGGGCGCGAGGGGGCGCGCCAAATGCTTGAAGCGTTGTGGCGCGGCGTCGCCGAATGCGCGCGAATGAGTCCTCTGCAACCCACCTGGTTCGACCGGATGCTGGGGCTCGACCGGTTGAACCTGTCGCCCGGGTGGCTGCTGTTTGACCATATCACCCGTTTTTTTTCTCCCTACCAGCTCAATCCGTCCAACCTGAACCCGCTGCGCGACATGCTGGTCAAGATGATCGATTTCGATATCTTGCGCAACTGCCGCAGCCCCAGGCTCTTCCTGTGCGCCACCAATGTACTGAGTGGCCGCATGCGGGTGTTCACCAATCACGAGATCGGCATCCAGGCGGTGCTGGCATCGAGTTGCCTGCCCAGCTTGTTCCAGGCTGTGGAGATCGACGGGGAGTATTACTGGGATGGCGGGTACATGGGCAACCCGCCCATCTACCCGCTGATCTACGAGACCGACAGCCGCGATGTGCTGATCATCCGCATTAATCCGATCCGCATTCCCGATGTGCCGACTACGGCACGGGAAATCCTCGACCGCATCAATACGCTGAGTTTCAACTCGTCGCTGATGCGGGAAATGCGCGCGATTGAGTTCGTCTCCCGGCTGATCGACGAAGGCGCGCTGGATCCGGCGCAATACCGGCGCATGTTCATCCATAACATCGATGCCGAGACTGAGATGGCCCGGCTTGGGGTATCGAGCAAATTCAACGCTGACTGGCACTTCTTGCGCGAGCTCTACACACTGGGGCGCGAGCGCGCCGATAGCTGGCTGAAAGCCAACTTCAGCGCGCTGGGAGCGCGGTCGTCGACGGATATTCTTGAGACTTTCCTGTGAGGAAGATGGCGAGCCTGCAGGCGTCCGGAGACCCGTCTGGGAGGCGGTTCGCAGGCAAGCCGGCGACTTCGCTTTACGCGGCGGCCAAAAATTTTTACTTCCAGTTGGCTGCGCGTTGATATTGGATTAGCTAGGCGGGCACGCATTCCCCATGTATTCAGTGGAGCCGCGCTCGCGTGCCGGCATGCGACGCGCGGATGACTGCGCGGCATGCCTCGATCGGGATCTGGGCGTGGCCGACAATACGATCGTGATCTACTCGACCGACAACGGCAACGAACTGATGATGTGGCCGGATGGCGGCTATGCGCCGTTCCGTGGGGAGAAGGGTACGACCTGGGAGGGCGGCGTGCGGGTACCGTGCCT
The DNA here is from genome assembly GCA_000955785.1 of Burkholderiaceae bacterium 16. Classification (GTDB taxonomy): domain Bacteria; phylum Pseudomonadota; class Gammaproteobacteria; order Burkholderiales; family Burkholderiaceae; genus Cupriavidus. Next base: position 5,669 of record JYOD01000164.1, on the reverse strand, counting down.
GATTCGCTGGCCGGGCAAGATCCCGGCGGGTTCCGACCTCAACGGGATCCAGAGTCATGAAGATCTGTTCGTGACTCTGGCCGCCGCTGCGGGCGCGCCGAATCTGAAGGAGGACCTGCTCAAAGGCTACAAGATGAGCGGGACCAGCTACAAGGCGCACCTGGATGGCTATAACAACCTCGACTACTGGATGGGCAAGACCGAAAAATCGGCGCGCCGCGAGATCTTTTACTACGACGAAACGGATCTGATGGCGATTCGCGTCGACGCCTGGAAGATGCATATCGGCGTCAAGAAGGACGGTAGCTGGTTTAACGCAAAGTCATATCCGAGCGTGCCCTACATCTTCAACCTGCTGATGGAAGCGATGAAAAAAACTGGCAACGCCGAACGCCAGCAGCAACTGAAATGCCGGAGCGGGGGCCGCTGCGCTTGCGCGTGGCCGCCGCTCCGGCTTCTCATTGGGCCGCTTAGAACGGTTTCTTCACCGCCGGATCGCCGTGGCCCGCAAACAGCTTCAATGTCAGGCGCTGCGCCAGGTTGCCATAGGGCGGATAAAACAGTTCGATGGGAAAGAAACGATGCCGCTTGAATACCGTGCGCGCATGCGACAACTCGCGAAAGCCCTCTTCACCGTGATAATTGCCCATGCCTGACTGGCCCACGCCCCCGAAGGGGGCGTCGTGGTTGACCACATGCCACGCCCAGTCGTTGATCGTGACACCGCCCGAATGCGTGCGCGCGAGCAGCTTGCCGCGCTCGGAAGCGTCATGGCTGAAGCAGTACAAAGCCAGCGGGCGAGCTTGCCGCTGCACCATTTCGATGGCCTGCTCGTGCGTGTCGTAGGGCACCACCGGAAGGACGGGCCCGAAGATCTCTTCGCGCATCAGCGTCATATCCGGTGTGCAGTTCGTCACCACATGCAGCGGCAGGCGGCGTCCGGGGCCGACCTCGCCGCAGGGGATCACCGTCGCGCCCTTGGCGCGCGCATCCTCCAGCATGTCCTTGATGCGCGCAGCGTGGCGGTCGCTGGCCAGCGCCGTGTAATCCGCGTTCTGCGCGGTACGCTTGCCGTAGAGTTCGCCGAAGCTGTGGACCACCGCCTTGACGAATTCGTCCACGCGCTCGCGTGGCACCAGCGCGTAGTCGGGGGCCACGCAGACCTGTCCGCAGTTGATTCCCTTGCCATGCGCGATGCGCCGGGCGGCCTCGCGCACCGGATAGTCGCGCAGGACGATCGCGGGCGACTTGCCGCCCAACTCCAGCGTGACCGGTGTGAGATTGCGCGCTGCCTGGCCCATGACGATACGGCCCACCGCCGGCGAGCCGGTGAAGACGATATGGTTGAAAGGCAGGGCGGTGAAGGCGCCTGGGTCCGCGAGTTCGCCGCCGACCAGCGCCACGAGGTCTTCGGCGAAGACCTCGCCCAACATCTGCCTGAGCGTGGCGTTGGTTGCCGGCGTGGTCTCCGGCATCTTGATCATGACGCGGTTGCCCGCTGCCAGCGCCGCCACCAGCGGCCCCAGCGACAGGTAGACCGGGAAATTCCAGGTGGCAATCACGCCGACGACGCCCTTGGGCTGGTAAGTCACGCGCAGGCTGTTGCTGGCAAAAAGCAGTTCCGGACGGCGGCGGCTTGCACGCATCCAGCGGCGCACATTCGAGATCGCGTGATTGATCTCCAGCGTGGTCGGCAGCACTTCCAGCATCTTTGTTTCCGCGAGGGAACGATCGCCGAAATCCCGGTCGATCGCCTCGGCGAGCACGTCCTGGTATCGCAGGAGTTGCCGCTTGAGCGCGCGCAGGTGCTGGCGCCGCTGCCCGGCATCGGGGCAGGGGTTCTGCAGGAAGGCGTGCCGTTGTGCCTCGAACACCGACTCCACGCGGGCGCTCGCGATGGCTTGTTCAGCCAGTTGCTCTATCAGCGTGCGGTCGTTCATGCCGACCTCCGCTGTTCCGTGGCTTGCGGGGCCGCGTCGGCGTCCGCTTCCGGTTCCACATAAGCGCGCCCCCCGAAGCGCAGCGCCGAATGCTCGCGACGCGACTGGACCAGCGGGTAGAACATCTGGATGTACCAGCGCTCCTGCCCAAACAGCCGGTCGTCCTGCAAGCCAATCCCCGCCGGGTATTTGCGCGTGATGTGCGCCGAGCCGAACAGGATGTCCCAGAAAAACAGGAGATTGCCGAAGTTGCCCTTGTAGTGCCCGATCCCATCGTCGTTGGTGATCGCGTGGTGAGCCCAGTGCGTGGCAGGCGTCGAGATGGTCCGCTCCAGGATCCACATCAGCGGGCGCAGTGCGCGGATCCGGTACAAGGGCTCGTCCCAGCGCCATGCGCTGTGCGCCCCAAGGATCACCGTCAGCTTGATGACAAGGTACGCACCATAGACCTTGGCAAAGCCCAGGTAGAGCAGGACACCGGCAATCCACAGCCCCGGCATCATCAGGTAGTAGAAGAAGTTGTTGCGGTACGTCACGCGGATGCTCATGTACTGCGCGGTATGGTGCGCGCGGTGCAAGGGCCACAGCAGCGGCGAATGCGATACGCGGTGCCACCAGTACTGGGTCATGTCGTCGCAAACCAGCAGGATCGCGGCCATTGCCCACCACGGCAGGTCCGCCCACGCCCCTCGTTGCTCCGGCATGAACCAGGCACAAAGCTCGCCCGTGACGAGCAGGACCAGGGGCTGCGTGATGGCGATCAGGCTCAGGAACATGGCCAGTTCCAGCCTGGTGTCGTCCTGGGTGGCGTTGACGCTCGTCTGGTAGCGGCGCGTAACAAACTCCATGCCGGCAAAGCCGAGCATGACGACCGCGATCAGCATGTTCTGTAGTTGCATACTCATTGGGGGGTGTCTCCGATCTTGCTCTATGGTCTGAACGGTCCAGGTCTTCTGGGCGCCATCAGGTCCGAACGACTTTAGGCTTGCCGGGTCAATGCGTCCAATGCATACTATGCAACGTTCCAATGCGTCAGGAGCAACGCAACATGATGGACCTTCGCCGCCTCAGCCATGTCCTGGCGCTCGCCGATGCACTGCATTTCGCGCGGGCGGCCGAGCGGGTCCACCTCAGCCAGCCGGCCTTCAGCCGCAGCATCCAGGCCATCGAAAGCGATCTCGGCATCCGCCTGTTCGACCGTGACGTGGGTGAGGTCAGGCCGACTCCGGCGGGCGAGTTCGTGATCGAACGGGCGCGCAGGCTGCTGTTCGATGCGCGCTGCCTGCAGCGCGATGTCGATCTTTATCGCGACAGCCAGCTGGGCGATACCGCCTTCGGGGCCGGGCCATTCCCGGCCGCCACCCTCATGCCACGGGCGTTGTCCGAATTGCGCCGCCTCTATCCCAGGGTTGCCTTGCGCGTCGAGGAGAGCAACTGGAAGCAGTTGCTGGAACGCTTGCGCGCGGAGGATATCGAGTTCTTTGTCGCGGACGTGAGGGATTTGCCGGAAGATGCGGCTCTGGAGATCCGGCCGGTGGGAGCCCAGCGCGGCGGCTTCTACGTTCGTGCATCGCATCCGCTGGCCTCGCGTCAGTGCACATTGACCGAGGCCTGGCACTACGGTGTCGCGGCCACAAAAGTACCGAGCATCGTGAAGGCCGAACTGGCAAAGGTGCTTGGATTGCCGGCGGGACAGGAAGCACCGCTTGCGCTTGAGTGCGACGACATCACCATCCTCCGGTCCGTGGCCTTGTCCACCGACACCGTCCTGGCCGCGACGCAGACGTCGGTGCAGGCCGATATCGACGCCGGCGCGCTGCTCCCGTTGCGTATCCTGGGACTGCCGGCGCTGTACTCCGAGATGGGTGTCGTGAGCCTTCGCAACCGGACGCCGTCGCCCATGGCGCAACATGCCATCGCGTGCATCAGCCGGGTCGCTGGCGAGGTCAACATATAGCCTGCGAGGCGAGGGCGGTGGCACGCACCAAGGGCCCTGTCCGAGAGTGCCGAAAAGGGTGCCGCGACTACGCTGTGCCGCCTTGATCCTGGCACCGCCATTGCCCGGGTTTGACCACTACCGGCTCCGCTGGCTGGGCCATGAAGTGCGGCGACATGATCTGCACCCCGTTGCGGTTGAATTCGTCCTGGATCTCGGCGTGCAGGGACGACAGCGCCTGCGGGCGTAAAGCAGGATCGTCGATGGCCACCATCAGCTCGTACTCCACGTAATAGTCGGACAGCGCCCGCTGGAGCACGAACGGCGCGGGCACCATGGCCACATGCCGCATGCGCGATGCCGCCGCCAGCAGCATGGCGTGGACCTGCCGCCATGGCGTGTCATAGCCGATGGTGACGGTGGTTGCAACCAGGGCGCCACGGTCCGTGGCATGGCGCGAATAGTTGACGATGGGAGAGGCCACCACGACGGCATTGGGAATGGTGATCTCTTCATTGCGCACGTTGACCAGCTTGACCGATAGCGTATCGAGCGACATCACCGTGCCGGTGTTCTCCCCCAGCGTGACGAAGTCGCCGCGCTTGAGCGCGCGCGAGTAGACCACCACCATGCCGCTCATCAGTTGATTGACGATGCCCGCCGATCCCAGCGTAATCATGAAGCCGAACAGCACGCTCAGGCCCTTGAAGACGTCGCTCTGCGAGCCGGGCAGGTAAGGGTACGCGAAGACGAAGCCCAGTGTCCACACCAGCAGCACCACGACACGGCGCGTGGCGCCCGCGGTTTCGCGATGCATGCCGGGCAGCTCCAGCCTGCCCCGCTGCGCAGCTTCGAAGATGTTGTTCACCATGGCATGCACGGCGCGCGTGATCAGCAGGATCACAATCGCGGTGATGATGCCCGGCAGCGCCTGGATGCAGCTCAGCGCAATGCGGGTGAGCAAGCCAAACAGCATCGCACCCAGACGGGCTCCCATCGGCTGCGACGCAGGGAACTGCTCCAGCACGAAGATCAGCCACAGGTAGAGCAGCACCATGAAGAGGAAGAGCGCGAACAGCTGAACCAGTTGCCGTGCCAGCTGATAAGCCGATCCCGTCCAGTCGAAGCCACGGGAGGTGCGGCTGAGCAGGTGTGCCTCTATGATCCGCTGCATGGAGGCATAGGCCCAGGCGCGCAGGCGCGCAATCGCCCAGCTCAGCAGCCCAAGGAGCGCGCTGGCCAGCAATGTCAGCGCTACGCCCCGTATCAGCACCGGCCAGCGCATCTGGTCGCGCCGCGCGGTCATGGCCTGTTGCAGGCGCTCGGCGATCTGGCGTACGTCGGCATCGAAGGCCGTGGTATCGCCCGGCTCGCGGTCATGTTCGACGTACGAAAACACAAGCCGGTTGCCGATGCGAAAGGCCACGCCGTCTTCGCCGTCCAGTCTGTTGGATACCCATTGGACAGGCAGGGCGAGTTCGGCGCGTGTCAGGCTGGCGAGGTTGGCCTCGGCACGCTCGCGCCGGGCCTCGGGCGGCACGCCGGCCAGGGTTGCGCGGAACGAGGCGATGGAGCGGTCCAGCAGGGTTACTGTGGGTACCGCCGGCCGTTCAATGGCGCCGGAATCCTGCGGGGCGCTCTGTGCATGGAGCGTCCCGCAGGCCGCGGCGAGGATCACCCAGATCAGGCTGTTCAACAACTTACTCATCAGTCAGAAATATAGCGGACAGATGGATGCCTGAAGAATGAGCGCACGAGCTTCGGGTTGCGTCCAATTTGTGCAAGCTGCTCGT
>JYOD01000163.1 GCA_000955785.1 Burkholderiaceae bacterium 16 | reverse complement strand
TTACTCAGCAGTCCGAAATATAGGCGACAGAGGGGGCCTCGAAGAATGATCGAATCAGGCTGCGTTTCTTCTGCAATCCTCTGAGTTGTTGCTCAACGCGGATTTCCAGTTTCTCGCCCGCGCGTAACGGATTGCGCGCCACACCAGTTCGCTTGAGATGACTCCATACGAATTCGTCCGGGTTCAGGTCAGGCGCGTAACCCGGCAGCACATGCATCGTGAGTTTTCCTTTGGTCGATTCGATGTATTCGCGCACATTGGCCTTCTTGTGCGCTGGCAGTCCGTCAACGATCAGATGCACTGGGCGGTTGCGGCCTTTCATCATCTTCTTGAGCAATTCGATGAACAGCTCCGCGGTCAAGGCCCCTTTGTAGGTCGCAAACCAGAAGGCACCTTTGGCGTTCACTGCGGACGCGGCGGAAATCGACTGGCGCTGCCCGGGGCGCTCAATCACCGGTGTGATGCCTTTGACCGCCCAGGTCTTGCCATGCACCGCGTCGGCCCGAAATCCAGATTCGTCCCAGAAGTAGATGTCCGCACCGCTTTGCTTGGCCGCAGCAGCAATGTCCGGATATGTTTCACGCTGCCAGCGCTCGACGGCCTGCGGATCTCGTTGGTAGGCACGTTGCAATGGCTTTTGCGGGCTCAAGCCCAATTCCGCCAGCAGCCTGCCCACCGCTGTGACACCCATCTTCACACCAAATTTCTGATCGATGAGCGTGGCCAAAATCTGGCGTGTCCACAGCCCGAAGTCCAGACCGTACTGCCGAGGATCCCGTCCGTTGATCCACCGAAAAACCTGCGCCTGTTGCGCTGGCATGAGCTTGCGTGGCCGCCCTGTCGCTGGACGCGAGGCCAGCGCCCGCTCGCCGTTGCCCCGGCCCGATGCCGCCTTAAGCCAACGGTAGATTGACGTCCGGTTCATGCCCAGCGACTTCACCACCACCGAAGGCTTCTCACCTTCGCGAACCCGGCGCAAGGCAAGCCGGCGGAATTCCTCTTGCGTCGCGCGATCCAGTGTACGGCCATCTCGTTTCATGTTGAATGA
>JYOD01000162.1 GCA_000955785.1 Burkholderiaceae bacterium 16 | reverse complement strand
TTTTCGCATATAACCACATTCAAATTGACCTCCCTCAGGAAGCTAAGAAATACTATCTCGGCAATAGGATTGTAGCCCAGGATGAGTCCCTCAGCGTGACGCAGTAAACTAGTAGCATCCCGATCTTTTCCCTATCTAATTCACCTCCTATTAGGAGCCGATCGTGCTTGTGCGCCGGCAAAACTTTTCAGGCGAATTTCCGCCCCTGGCGCTCTAGGCTACTACGTGCGCGATATGACAAGTTAACAAGACGGCGCAGGTTGATGCTTCCAATAAACATGATCTTTCTGCTCCGCTGAGAAGTACACCTTTTTGCTAGCATCTCGCACGGCAAGAGCGATTGCCGAGCTTAGAGCGTATCTTCCGGGATCGGGCAAAGGGGCAACTCGAGCTAATCTCCCCAGCGGCTAGCATGTGTAGTGCGCCATATCATATCCAAGATAGTGTAGGACTCGTCGCATTGGATGACGATGCCTAGTACTGTGCGCCAATTAGGTCGTCATTGCGCCAGCTCGTCAGCGCTGGTCGTCTACCAGCTCGATAATTGGCGCAAGTTGTAGGTCGGGGGCACCACACCACGCTCGCTTGGCAGTAACGCGAGCAGGGGGCGTCCCTATACGCGATGGATCGAGGTCATGACTGGACACTGCATCGGAAGACACTTCGTGCCGACACGAAGCAGCCTCAATATCTAACACGAGGATGTTCCTGTTGATACCGTCTGCGATAGGCTAGTTCATAAACGAGGGGCGATGCCCGGGCTCAGAATCCAAGGAGCAAAACTGCGTCGGTTTAGCTGAGATTGCACCGTTGTTATAATCGACCCGGGCTGCGACAATCGGCCGTATGCGGCGGTTGTTCTGTGATCTACTAGCGCCAATCTATATTACTCACAATATCCTAAAAACGATCAGCCGGCAGGTTCATTTTAAACGCGGTGACTAGGATGCTCATTTGAATGTCCCCAATTCGCGTCATCGATCCGGGTAGCCTCGTAGGGGATAGGGGAGGCCACCGCGCTTAAGTCCCCTTGGGACATACTGTTTGACCGCTGTGCATGTTTGGTTACGAGCTATTCGTTTTAT
>JYOD01000161.1 GCA_000955785.1 Burkholderiaceae bacterium 16 | reverse complement strand
CTTATCCACGTGACAGAATTATGCAGAGTCCTCACGAGGTCCATCGCGTAGGACATGCTGCGCGCTTGGTTCTGTTGCAGTGCACGAGGACGGGCTTGCTGAACATAATAAATGGTGCTTTGCTGAGGGACTCGATTTCCTCAGAGGAGAGCTACCATGGACGAGGATCGGCTAGGAGTTCGATCGTGGCGTCAGCTCGAAGACAGTGTTCTCGCAGCGAGCCGGCAGGCGTATGTCCGCTACCTTCAAAGTCACGGGTATGCGCTTCACACCATCGGACATTACCTTGCTAGCGTCGCGCACTTTTCACGCTGGCTCACCAGAAGGCATATCAGGCTCCACCAGATCGACGAGAATCTGGTACGTCAATTCATCTCCGTACACCTGCCTGACTGCGACTGTCCTGGGCGAAGTAAGTGTGCATTGAATTTCACGCGGGCGGCACTCAAGCATTTGCTTGCGGTGCTTCGCGCGGAAGGGCGCATCCCACCACGGCCGTCCCTATTGCCGAGCGCTATCGTCGATGAACTACGCCGTCTAGATAGTTATCTTGATGAGATCCGTGGTCTTGCCGCGAGCACCCGCCGCAGCCATCTGGACCGCGTGAGTGACTTCCTGGCTGATCAATACGGTAACCGCCGCATCGACCCAAGGCGCATCAAGCCGAGCCATGTGCTGCATTTCGTGGTCGAGCGAAGTCAGGGGCGCACTCCGTCGACCGCCGGCGCTATTGCAAGCAGCGTTCGCGTCTATCTACGCTTCCGTCAGTTCGGCGGTGACCATACCGAAGCATTGATCGCTGCCGTACCTAAGGTGGCGGCATGGTCAATGGCTCGTGTGCCTCGATTGCTGACGCAAGGCCAACTCGCAGAATTCTTGCGTGCCTTCGACACGCAGACCGCATCAGGCCGACGCGATTACGCCATGGCGCGCTTGCTGGTAGATCTTGGTTTGCGGGTGGGCGAAGTGGCCAGACTCCAACTCGATGACGTGGACTGGCATGAGGGGACGTTACGCATTAGGGCTGCTAAAAGTAGACGTGTGGATCTTTTGCCGCTTCCGGTGCAAACGGGGCGCGCGCTGATCGATTACGTGCGCTTTGGTCGACCGCAGACCGTTAGTCGCGCGCTGTTCGTGCGGCATCGCGCCCCGCTTGATCGGCCAGTCAGCTCAGCCGTTGTATGCAGCGCGGTCAGGCAGGCCTATGCCCGATGCGGTTGGCCCAGCACGTCGATGGGCACTCATTTGCTGCGCCATACGGTAGCAAGTCGCATGTTGGCCAACGGAGCTTCTCTCAAGGACATCGCAGATGTGCTGCGCCACCGTAGCCTCGATACAACCATGATTTACTCCAAGGTCGACTTCAGCAGGCTCTCGGCGGTGGCCGCACCCTGGCCGGGGAGGAGATCATGAATCAATCGCACTCATTGACTGCCCGGGTAGAAGACTATCTTTACGCCGGGCGGCAACTTGGTTTCGAACTGAAGGCACAGGGTACACAGCTACTCGCGTTTGCCCGCTTTGCTGAGCGAATCGGCCACCGCGGGCCCGTAACCTTGGACCTTGCGCTGCGCTGGGCGAGAGATTCTCACTCCACGAGACCAATCACCGCCGCGAAGCGGATCGAAGTACTGCGGCCGTTCGTCAGGTACCTTCAGCGGTTTGATCCTTCCACGGAAGTCCCGCCGTCCAAGCTATTGGGGTCCACCCATCGTCGCCCGGTACCTCACATTTTCAGCAAAGCGGAAGTCGAGGAACTCCTGGCTGCAGCTGGGCGGTTGCCACCGGCAGGAGGGCTGCAGCCAGCAACTTACGAGACACTCTTTGGCCTGCTTGCTGCCACCGGTATGCGTATTTCGGAAGCGCTGCGGCTTGAGCGTACCGATGTAATGCTTGAAGACGGTATGCTGTGCGTTCGCAAAAGCAAATGCCGCAGATCCCGTCTAGTTCCCTTGCATGAGACGACCATCGCGGCACTTCAGCGTTACGCTCAACTGCGTGATCAGTTGCTCCCACTCTCAGCTGACGACAACTTCTTCGTGTCGCCGTGGGGACGTGCACTGAAGCTCGGTACTGTGGAGGATACCTTCTGCAGATTGCGCCGGCGGCTTGGCTGGGTCGCCCGAGGCGACTATCCGGCGCCGCGCATCTACGATCTAAGGCATGCGTTTATCACGAACTGCCTGCTCAGATGGTATCGGCATCAGATCAATGTCGATAATGCGATCGCCGCCTTGTCCACCTATGTGGGGCATGTTCGCGTTAGTGACACGTATTGGTACGTTAGCGCCATCCCGGAACTGATGGCGCTGGCGGCTCGACGCTTCGAGCGATACGCCCAGGAGGTTCCAAATGACTAGCTCCGATCCGGCAGCACGTTTCTCGACCTTGATTCAGCGGTTCTTTCTGGACCGTCTAATCGAGCAGCGCAACGTAAGCCCTCGCACGGTGGCCAGCTATCGCGACACCTTCCGCTTACTGTTCAGTTTCGCCGAAGAGCATCTGCGCAAGCCGCCCCATAAGCTGCAGTTGGCCGATTTTAACGCAGACCTGATTCTCGCCTTTCTCAAGTATCTGGAGATCGCGCGTCACAACACCATCCGTAGCCGCAACGCACGACTGGCGGCAATCCGATCTTTTACACACTATGCGACGTTGCTGGAGCCTGGCGCGCTGCCCATTCTTCAACGCGTCTTGGCGATTCCCATGAAGCGCTTCGACAGGCCTATGGTCGGCTTCCTCAGCCGTGAGGAAGTGCAATGCATCCTTGCGGCTCCATCTGTAAACACCTTGGTGTGGTCAACGCGATCAGGTCATGCTGGCTACGCTCTACAATACAGGCGCGCGCGTCTCCGAGCTCACGGCTATTCGGGTCAGGGATGTCGTATTGGACCGCAGTGCTTGCGTACATCTTCACGGCAAGGGTCGAAAGGAGCGCGCCGTGCCACTGTGGGCTACTACCGCGAAACAAATCCGCCGTTGGCTACGCCAGATCAAGTCAGATCCGGATCAGTGGCTCTTTCCCAACCGCGCTGGCGGCCAGATGACCCGTTCCGGCGTGACAGATAGACTTAGGCTCGCCGCGGCCAGCGCTTCGACAGGCTGTCCGCAGCTTAAGACGCGACGTATCTCTCCGCATATCATGAGACACGCCACGGCCATGCATATGCTTCAGGCGGGGGTAGACGTCACGTTGATTGCGTTGTGGCTTGGCCATGAGAGTCCCGCCACCACCCATATGTACGTGGAAGCCGATCTGGCCATGAAACAGCGGGCACTAGACGCCATCCAGGCGCCGCAGTTCAAACAGCGCCGGTTTCGTCCTTCAAACAACATTCTGGCCTTCCTCGACGGCCTCTGATTATGCTTGCCTTCGAAGTGCGTTCATCTGCCGCTTAACATGGATTCCTGAACGTCTCTGGTGCGCACGCTTGGCCACGATGCGCCGCGGTCTGGCGTGCGACCGGCGGCAAGCGCAGAAGCAACTCTGCATAATTCCGTCACGTGGATAAGA
>JYOD01000160.1 GCA_000955785.1 Burkholderiaceae bacterium 16 | reverse complement strand
ATCGCCGCCGCAAAAGCAAAACCCCCCAGTACTTTCGTACTGGGGGGTTTCAAGGGAGAGCCTGGCGATTACCTACTTTCACACGGGTATCCGCACTATCATCGGCGTGGAGTCGTTTCACGGTCCTGTTCGGGATGGGAAGGGGTGGTTCCAACTCGCTATGGTCACCAGGCATAAACGGTGGCCGCGTTGAGGTTGAGTCAACGCAGCGAATAGGGATGTAGTAATCAGGTTGTGCGTATCGGCCAAGCTGCCTGTTGCTGCTGCAGCGGCACGCGATACTCAACCAGCAGAAACACACTGGTTATAGGATCAAGCCTTACGGGCAATTAGTACTGGTTAGCTTAACGCATTACTGCGCTTCCACACCCAGCCTATCAACGTCCTGGTCTCGAACGACCCTTCAAGGAGCTCAAGGCTCCAGGGAATCCTCATCTTCAGGCGAGTTTCCCGCTTAGATGCTTTCAGCGGTTATCTCTTCCGTACATAGCTACCCTGCGATGCCTCTGGCGAGACAACAGGTACACCAGCGGTACGTCCACTCCGGTCCTCTCGTACTAGGAGCAGCCCCCGTCAAGATTCCAACGCCCACGGCAGATAGGGACCAAACTGTCTCACGACGTTTTAAACCCAGCTCACGTACCTCTTTAAATGGCGAACAGCCATACCCTTGGGACCGGCTACAGCCCCAGGATGAGATGAGCCGACATCGAGGTGCCAAACACCGCCGTCGATATGAACTCTTGGGCGGTATCAGCCTGTTATCCCCAGAGTACCTTTTATCCGTTGAGCGATGGCCCTTCCATTCAGAACCACCGGATCACTATGTCCTGCTTTCGCACCTGCTCGACTTGTCGGTCTCGCAGTTAAGCACGCTTTTGCCATTGCACTTTAGGTACGATGTCCGACCGTACCAAGCGTACCTTCGAACTCCTCCGTTACACTTTGGGAGGAGACCGCCCCAGTCAAACTGCCTACCATGCACTGTCCCCGACCCGGATTCACGGGCCAAGGTTAGAACCTCAAACAAACCAGGGTGGTATTTCAAGGACGGCTCCACGCAGACTAGCGTCCACGCTTCAAAGCCTCCCACCTATCCTACACAGATCGGTTCAAAGTCCAATGCAAAGCTACAGTAAAGGTTCATGGGGTCTTTCCGTCTAGCCGCGGGGAGATTGCATCATCACAAACACTTCAACTTCGCTGAGTCTCGGGAGGAGACAGTGTGGCCATCGTTACGCCATTCGTGCAGGTCGGAACTTACCCGACAAGGAATTTCGCTACCTTAGGACCGTTATAGTTACGGCCGCCGTTTACCGGGACTTCAATCAAGAGCTTGCACCCCATCATTTAATCTTCCGGCACCGGGCAGGCGTCACACCCTATACGTCCACTTTCGTGTTTGCAGAGTGCTGTGTTTTTATTAAACAGTCGCAGCCACCATTTTATTGCAACCCCTTCACCCTCCTGGCGCAGGCCAGTCAAGCTACAAGGGCGTACCTTATCCCGAAGTTACGGTACCAATTTGCCGAGTTCCTTCTCCCGAGTTCTCTCAAGCGCCTTAGAATACTCATCTCGCCCACCTGTGTCGGTTTGCGGTACGGTCTCGTATGACTGAAGCTTAGAGGCTTTTCTTGGAACCACTTCCAATTGCTTCGCAGCACTAGGCCGCTCGCCCCACATCCTTGAATTCCGCGCCCGGATTTGCCTAAGCGCCTTCTCCAATGCAGGGACCGGGACTTCCAACACCCGGACAACCTTCCGCGATCCGTCCCCCCATCGCATCATACGACGGTGCAGGAATATTAACCTGCTTCCCATCAGCTACGCATCTCTGCCTCGCCTTAGGGGCCGACTCACCCTACGCCGATGAACGTTGCGTAGGAAACCTTGGGCTTACGGCGAGGGGGCTTTTCACCCCCTTTATCGCTACTCATGTCAGCATTCGCACTTCTGATACCTCCAGCATCCTTTACAAGACACCTTCACAGGCTTACAGAACGCTCTCCTACCATGCACTTACGTGCATCCGCAGCTTCGGTGACTGGCTTAGCCCCGTTACATCTTCCGCGCAGGACGACTCGATCAGTGAGCTATTACGCTTTCTTTAAAGGGTGGCTGCTTCTAAGCCAACCTCCTGACTGTTTTAGCCTTCCCACTTCGTTTCCCACTTAGCCAATCTTAGGGACCTTAGCTGGCGGTCTGGGTTGTTTCCCTCTTGACACCGGACGTTAGCACCCGATGTCTGTCTCCCGTGATTGCACTCTTCGGTATTCGGAGTTTGCTATGGCGGGGTAATCAGCAATAGACCCCCCAACCATGACAGTGCTCTACCCCCGAAGGTGAGACACGAGGCACTACCTAAATAGTTTTCGGAGAGAACCAGCTATTTCCAGACTTGTTTAGCCTTTCACCCCTATCCACAGCTCATCCCCTAACTTTTCAACGTTAGTGGGTTCGGTCCTCCAGTACGTGTTACCGCACCTTCAACCTGGCCATGGATAGATCGTCTGGTTTCGGGTCTACACCCAGCGACTGAACGCCCTATTCGGACTCGCTTTCGCTACGCCTTCCCTAATCGGTTAAGCTTGCCACTGAATGTAAGTCGCTGACCCATTATACAAAAGGTACGCCGTCACCCGTTTCCAGGCTCCGACTGTTTGTATGCATGCGGTTTCAGGATCTATTTCACTCCCCTCCCGGGGTTCTTTTCGCCTTTCCCTCACGGTACTGGTTCACTATCGGTCGATCACGAGTATTTAGCCTTGGAGGATGGTCCCCCCATCTTCAGACAGGATTTCACGTGTCCCGCCCTACTTGTCGTACACCTAGTTCCACAACGCTGTTTTCGCATACAGGGCTATCACCTGCTATGGCCGGGCTTTCCATCCCGTTCTGCTAACAATGCTGCTAAAGAGTACAAGGCTCTTCCCATTTCGTTCGCCACTACTTTGGGAATCTCGGTTGATTTCTGTTCCTGCAGCTACTTAGATGTTTCAGTTCGCCGCGTTCGCTTCCCTGACCTATGTATTCAGTCAGGGATGACCCATTCGGGCCGGGTTTCCCCATTCGGACATCTCCGGATCAAAGCTTGTTTGCCAGCTCCCCGAAGCTTTTCGCAGGCTACCGCGTCCTTCATCGCCTGTGATCGCCAAGGCATCCACCACATGCACTTGTTCGCTTGACCCTATAACGAGTGTGTCTCAAACTTGCGTTCAAGCCGTGCTCGCTACAGGATGAGTTCTCGCATTTGTGCCGTATTCCAAGTCATCTTTCGATCACTTAAATACATTTTGGTTGATACAATCACAACCCGGTATCGTGTGTTACTTCAGCGTCTCATCAACGCTCACGACACCTTTACTACATCCCATATTGTTAAAGAACAGCCGTGCGAAACTTGGTCTCGCAACGTCTTGGCCAAGGCCAAAGGCAAACGCTCAATCCTAAGCGCTTGCCTTTGACGACCAATCCAAGGTGCACACCGAAGTGCGCGGTAAATGGTGGAGGATGACGGGATCGAACCGACGACCCCCTGCTTGCAAAGCAGGTGCTCTCCCAGCTGAGCTAATCCCCCATGTACTTCTGTCCGGAGGTTCAGCGTCGAACCACCGTCCGTAACTTGGTGGGTCTGGTAGGACTTGAACCTACGACCCCCGCCTTATCAAGACGGTGCTCTAACCACCTGAGCTACAGACCCTTGGCTGTAACAGCAAACAAACCGATAAGTGTGAACGCTCGACTTTAGATGCACGCTCTTGAAAGGAGGTGATCCAGCCGC
>JYOD01000016.1 GCA_000955785.1 Burkholderiaceae bacterium 16 | reverse complement strand
CGGCCAGAGCGGCAGGCGCCGACAAACACGTCGTAGTCGCGCTCGACCTGATCCGCATACGCGTTCGAATACGCCAACAGCGCATCGGCCATCGCATCGCTGTTGCCAAGGTAGCCGCTGATCTCCAGCGCCATCCCGCTGGCCTTGGCATGGGCCCGCGCCAGCACCCAGCCACACAGCGCCGCGAACCTGCCCAGCAATTCATGATCCATCAGCTCGATCTCGGGCGACAGTTTCATATCGCGCAGTTGCCGCAGATAGAAATGCCGGCCTGACGGCCCGTTGTTCCAGCCAAGGAACACATCGCTAGCCGCCTGCATCAGCCGCTGGCCCTCCACCACGCGCCGGCCTTCATGCGTCACGGGCGGCGACTTGAAATAGCGCGCCACTACCGACTGTGTGGCCTGCTTGCTTTGCAGGAACAGCGGCTTGCCGTGCTTGTCGATCATCAGGATGATCAGGCAGCGCGTGCCGACGCTGCCCACCCCCACCACCTTGAAGGCGGCATCATGGCGCGTGAAATGGCTGAGCAACTGGCGCCGGTCGGGCGACAGGGTGCCCAGGTACTCCTCGAAAGACTTGTCGAGTGCCTTTCCGGCGTCGTCGATCTTCATCCAGTCGTCGTCGGGGGAGAACAGCGTGTTCTGGCCGTGTAGATGGAAGATGGCCGGCGGTGCGTCGCGGATAACCCAGCGCTCGCCAACCCGCTCCGACAGCTTCGGCAACAGCGCCTCGCTGGCGCGCTTGGTTGCGCGCGCTATGCCGCGCTCCAGGCGCTGGCGGATCTGCGATGAAGGCGTCTCGGCCATCAGGCGCTCGAAGGTAATGCAGTCGTACCAGGTGTCGAGGATGCCCATCCCGGCATAGGTGGCCATGCGCTCCTGATAGCTACGCACGACCCGATAGACCAGGTCGTCGATCACGCCCCGCTTGTGGCGCAGATGCCGGCCCGCCACCACGAAGCTGGCGGTAAGCCGCTTCAGGTCCCATTCCCAGGGCCCGAGGCTGGTCTCGTCGAAATCATTGAGGTCGAACAGCAGCGAGCGTTCAGGGCTGGCAAACCCGCCGAAATTGGCCAGGTGGCAGTCGCCGCAGATCTGGATGGGGAGATCGGAATTCGGCGTACCGGCCAGGTCATGCGCCTGGATGATGGCGCTGCCACGGTAGAAGGTGAAAGGCGATTCGATCATGCGGCCATAGCGCAGCGGCACCAGCCGTTCGACACGGCCGGCGCTGTTGATCTCCAGCAACTCGACGGGATCTCGTTCGACGTTGCCGACCGCGACATGCGCGCTGCGGGGAACGTGTTTGCGCGTGCCCTTGCCGCGTTCGCGGCGGGATTCGATGTCTACAGAGGTGTCCACAAGCGCTCCTTGAATTTCGGCTCTGTCTCTGTGTTTTTCTGTGTTATTGCCGGTAGGGATTGCAACGCTCGCCTATCTCCGTAGCATAGGCCACAACATCATTTCTCCGCAGCATCCATTTAACGCGTCGGAATCGTGGCCTTCACCTGGGCGCAATCTCTTTATCCTCTATGGACCGCATCACGATATTTGATGTCCCGCACTCTGTCATTGGCACAATATTGTTGGTTGCAATCATAGTATTCCTGAGCATCGGTGCGTTCGCTTGGTACTGTCTTCGGCGGATTCGACTAAATACTCCGTCCGGATACTTGACCTTGACATAATCGGAAGCTTTAAAGTAGCCACCGTTATGAAGGAGCTTCCCAATTTTTCAAGGAGCAGTGATGAGTTCCAGCCCGACAGGCAGTGTTGCAATCAGCATCCCGATCGAAGGTATGACTTGCGCTTCGTGCGTGGGCCGCGTCGAAAAGGCCCTGAAGGCAGTGCCAGGCGTGAACAAGGCCAGCGTCAACCTCGCGACCGAGCGCGCCGACATCACTTTTGACGGGGTACCGAATGTCGAGGCCGCTGTGCAGGCGGTGCAGAAGTCCGGCTATAGCGTAGCTTCGAGCACCATTGAGTTATCGGTAACGGGCATGACCTGCGCCTCGTGCGTGGGCCGCGTCGAAAAGGCCCTGAAAGCCGTACCGGGCGTCAGCAATGCAACCGTCAACCTCGCGACTGAGCGCGCGCAGATCAGCGCCGCTGGCGGAACCTCGCCCGAAGCCCTGATCCAGGCCGTTGCCAGGGCAGGCTACGAGGCGCAGGTCATCTCGGGCGACACCAGCAACACCGATGCCGTGGCCGAGCGCCAGGCTGTCGAACTGAAATCGCTCCGGCGCGCCCTGACGATTGCCACGCTTTTCGCCCTCCCCGTTTTCATCATGGAGATGGGCGCGCATCTGGTTCCGGCGTTTCACCACGTGATTGCAAAGAGCATCGGCACGCAGAACAGCTGGTATATCCAGTTCGTGCTCTCTAGCATCGTGCTGTTCGGGCCGGGGCTGCGTTTCTTCAGGAAGGGCATCCCGGCGCTGCTGCGGGGTGCGCCGGATATGAATTCACTGGTGGCGGTAGGTACCTCCGCCGCCTATACCTACTCGGTCGTGGCTACCTTTGCGTCGGGCCTGCTTCCCGCCGGCACGGTCAATGTCTACTACGAAGCCGCCGCTGTCATCGTGGCGCTGATCCTGCTTGGCCGCTATATGGAAGCCCGCGCCAAGGGCAACACCTCTGAAGCGATCAAGCGGCTGCTCGGTTTGCAGGCCAAGACTGCGCGTGTGATGCGTGATGCCGCGACGCTTGAGGTTCCTATCGAAGAGGTGGTCGCAGGCGAGCTGATCGAAGTTCGTCCCGGCGAGCGTATTCCTGTCGACGGCGAAGTCGTGGACGGCAATAGCTTCATCGACGAATCCATGATCAGTGGCGAACCGGTACCCGTGGAGAAGAAGCCCGGCTCAGAAGTGGTGGGGGGCACTGTCAACCAGAACGGGGCGCTGACGTTCCGCGCCACCAAAGTCGGCAACGACACCGTGCTGGCGCAGATCATCCGCATGGTCGAGCAGGCGCAAGGCTCCAAGCTGCCGATCCAGGCGATGGTTGATCGCATCACCATGTGGTTCGTGCCGGCAGTCATGGCCGCCGCCGCGCTGACGTTCGTTATCTGGCTGAGTTTCGGGCCGGACCCCGCCCTGACATTCGCGCTTGTCAACGCGGTTGCCGTGTTGATTATTGCCTGCCCGTGCGCGATGGGCCTGGCGACGCCGACGTCAATCATGGTGGGAACCGGGCGCGCGGCGCAAATGGGCGTGTTGTTCCGCAAGGGCGAGGCACTGCAATCCCTGAAGGACGCCAGGGTGGTGGCCGTGGACAAGACTGGAACGCTGACCAAAGGGCGTCCCGAGCTGACGGATCTGATCGTTGCCCCGGGGTTCGAACGGTCAGTGGTGCTGGGCAAGGTAGCCACTGTCGAAGCGAAGTCCGAACACCCGATTGCACAGGCCATCGTCGACGCAGCCAAGGCGCAAAAGATCGCCCTGGGCGCCATCGAGCAGTTCGAGTCGATTACGGGCTTTGGGGTCAGCGCCCGGGTGGATGGCGATGTGGTCGAGATTGGCGCCGATCGCTTCATGCGGGAGCTGGGCTTGGATGTCGAAGCGTTCAGCGCGGATGCGGCACGTCTGGGCGACGAAGGCAAGACACCTTTGTACGCAGCTATCAATGGCCGGCTTGCCGCCATGATTGCCGTGGCCGACCCGATCAAGGAAACTACGGCGGCCGCCATCCAGGCCTTGCACGGCCTTGGCCTGAAGGTTGCCATGATCACCGGCGACAACCGTCGCACCGGCGAGGCAATCGCCCGCCAGCTGGGCATTGATGAGGTGGTTGCCGAAGTACTGCCCGACGGCAAGGTCGAGGCGGTACAGCGACTGAAGAAGCGGTACGGTCCTATCGCGTATGTGGGCGATGGCATCAATGACGCGCCGGCGCTGGCCGAGGCCGACGTGGGACTCGCTATCGGTACAGGCACGGACATTGCCATCGAGGCAGCGGACGTGGTGCTGATGTCCGGCGACCTGGGTGGCGTGCCCAACGCGATTGCATTGTCGAAGGCCACGATCCGCAACATCAAGCAGAACCTGTTCTGGGCGTTTGCCTACAACGCTGCCTTGATCCCGGTCGCGGCTGGCCTGCTGTACCCGGTCAACGGCAACTTGCTTTCGCCCGTGTTTGCGGCAGGCGCCATGGCCTTGTCCAGCGTGTTTGTCCTTACCAACGCGCTGCGGCTGCGCGGCTACGTTGCCCCCTTTGCGGTCAAGGCTTGAGACAAAACTGGTCCGGCCGGGAGGTCATAGCCGTGTAGGCAAGCTTTTTGGTCGAGCATCGCCATGGTGTGAATCTGGAGGGACAGCCGAACTGGCGTGAGCGGCTACCAAGCGGCCGGCTCCAGGCGCTGCCCGGTTTGCCGCGGCGAACCCTAACATTCCCCCGGACAACGCCAGCTTGGTAAGCGGCAATCCACCGTAGGAATTCAATGTCAGATCAGGGAGTACCGGCCCGGCAATCATCCAGTAGTCGAGGGCTCCCGTGTGACGTCTCCCATCGCGTGCTGCCCATACAAGCCCGCGATGCGGAAGAGAGGATCGGCGAGCTTCGTGCCGGCCGCCCCGCCGCTGCCCTCGCACGCAACCTCAGCACGGATAAAGACGGCAAGGCGCTCAACACCAATATCCCGCAGGACACCCTCAAGCTGTTCACCACATACCGCATTGCCGCCATTGGCAACGGCCTGACGGTAGGTGGAGGCTTGCGCTGGCAGAAGCAGACCCACAGCGACAACCAGGGGTCGCTCGGGGTGCGCTTCACGCAGGGGAGCTACTCGGTGGTGGACCTGATGGCACGTTATGCCATCATCAGGAATGTCTCAGCGACGTTCAACCTCTACAACCTGTTCGACAAGCGCTACTACACCAGCACCAGTTCGTCGTTCTACGGCACGCCGCGCAGCTTCCGCCTGGGGCTGAACGTCAGCTACTGATGCGCCCCGGGCCGGGAGGAAGGATGTCGCGGGCCGATAGACTATGATGATCGCTTATCTTCCGGCCAACCCGGCCCGCGTCCTCCCCCCAGACGCGCGGCCTGACCACACATGACCGCCAACGACAACAAAGCGCCGCCCATGAACGTGAAGACGGCGCTGCGCGTGCTCGAGATCATCGAGACCTTTGCCCGCGAGCGGCGCGCGCTCTCGCTATCGGAACTGGCCCGCCTGCTGGCGGTGCCGACATCAAGCTGCCTGGCGCTGATCCGCACCCTGACTTCGCTGGGCTATCTCTACGAGACCGGCCGCCGCCAGGGCTATTACCCCACCGGCCGGCTGCTCGCCATGGCGCAGCAGATCGCGCGCCACGATCCGGTACTGGACCGCGTGCACGGCACCATGAACGAGCTGCGGGCCGCCACCGGCGAAACCGTGGTGATCGGCAAGCTGCATGAAGGCCGGTGGGTGGTGTACCTCGACGTGCTCGAATCCCCGCACGCGATCCGCTATATCGCCACCGCGGGCGAGCGGCGCGAACTCCACGCGAACTCCATCGGCAAGGCGTTGCTGTCCGTCATGCCGGAGGACGAGCGCCGCGCACTGATGGCGCAGCTCAGCTTCGAGCGGTTTACGCCCCGCACGATATCGGGCGTGGCGCAGCTGGAAGCCGAATTGGAGAAGTCCGCCCAGCAGGGCTGCTTTATCAACCTGGGCGAGTCGATGCCCGATGTTGGCGCGCTGGCCTGGCCGGTGCGGCTGTCTGGCGAATGCTATGGGATTTCCATTGCGGGCCCGGTCTATCGCATCGAACCCGCGCTGACGCGCTTCTCGGCCATGCTCAGGACGGCCTGCTCGGCGCTGGAACGCGACGAGCGCAGCCGGTTCGCCCAATAGCTGAAAAGCCCGATAGACCGATAGCCCGGCAGGAATTCGCTATCAGGCCGGGCCGGGCGCTTCCGGCTCGCCGCACTCGCGCAGCAGGTCGCGCAACTCGTTGATGACCGGGAACACCTCGTGGTTCCAGTCCGCGCCCTGCTTGTCGTGCGCTTCCTGTTCCGCCTCCACGATCCAGCGGTCTTCCTTGAAGATCCGCTCGGTGAACCACACCAGCAGCGGCCACGCCAGGTTGAGCACGCCGGGAATGCCGGGCTTCTTGATCGACAGCAATCCGAAGGTGCGGTTGGTGCGCTGCGCCGCGTCGAGCGGCACATAGACGATCCACAAATCCATCACCAGCGTCCCTTCCGAGGTGCGGATCTGCAATGTCTGGTAGGGATAGCAGGTACGGACCGTCATTACATCCTTGCCGCTCTGCCCGCCGTTCTTGCCGCCGCCGAACACCAGCGCTTCGCCCACCGGCTGCTTGCCCTCTTCCCGCGAGAAGGTGTAGTCGACCTCGACCCACCCCTCACCCCGCCGGCGCCCGAGCGAGCGCGCGCGCATCTGGCCCATCTGCCGGCGGTGCAGGAACTGATGGTTCATATCCATCAGGTTCTCGTGCATGAACGAGTAATGGCATTTGACCTCGCGGCCGAAGCGGCGCGTCTTGTACGCCTTGTTGGCCACCGAGCCAAGGTCGGGCAGCGGCGTTTCGTCGGCGAGCACCGCGCTGCCGGGGAAAACGAAAATCAGGCCCTCCACCTCGCGGCAAGGATAGGAGCGCACCCCGTTGGGCAGCCGCTCGCGGCCCAGGTAAGGCACATCGATACAGCGGCCCGTGCAGTCGTAGGTCCACCCGTGATAGCAGCAGCGAATCGATTCGCCATCGACCACGCCCGCATGCAGCGGCACCTGCCGGTGCGCGCAGCGATCCTCCAGCGCGAACACCGCGCCGGATTCCGTGCGCACCAGCACGATCGGCTCGCCCGCGAAGCGCACGCCATGCGCCTTGCCACGCTTGACTTCGCGCGACCAGGCTAGCGGATACCAGTAATCGGGATGAATGGTGACGCGACGCAGGTCGCGGATCGGTACTTCGGCGGGACTACCGTTGGCACTGCCATCTAGCAACGGGACTGCATGCATGGGGGACTTCTCCTTGCAAGACTGGAATCTCGATTGGCCGACTGCATGGGCTGGAACTCACACAGAGATCAGTCTACCTGAAGGCAAGCCGAAGCATGTGCGGCCGGACACAGCCGACGGCAAGCGAACGCCGCCGGACGGGCAGCGCTCGACAGAAACGCCATGCTTGAAGGAGGCGCCGTCAGGGCGCGGTGATGCGGGACGCCGCACCGTCCCGGGCGCACAGGCGGCGGCAGGCCAGCAGCGGCAGGCGAAGCAGGAAGCCGGCGAGCAGGCGCGCATGCATCCCGCTCAGCAAGAGGTTGTCGCGCACGTAGTTGAAGTGCGAGACGCCGCCTTCCTCGGCGCTGAAATAACGCACCGGCGCGTCCATGTTCAGCGGCCGCACACCATGCCAGCACATGCGCACCACCGCCTCGGGATCGAAATCGAAACGCCGCATCCAGCGCTGCTTGTGCATGACAGCACGCAGCGGCGCGATCGGGTAAACGCGAAAACCATAGAGCGAATCGCCGATGCCGGCCCAGAGCGTTTCCAGGTTGGCCCAGGCGTTGGAGATACGCCGCCCGTAGACCCGGGCCTTCGGCGCGCTGGCATCGAAGACGGGGCGGCCGAGCAGCATGGCTCCCGGATCGCGTTGCGATGCCGCCATGAAGGGGGCGATCAGGCCGGCCGGGTGCTGGCCGTCGGAATCCATGGTCAGCACGTGGGTGAACCCTTGCGCCGCGGCCTGCTCCAGCCCCTGCAGCACCGCAGCCCCCTTACCCTGGTTCCGGGGCAGCACGAGCACCCGCAAGCCCGGGTCGGCTGCCGCCTCTTGCTGCAGCCATTGCGTGCTGCCGTCGGTGCTGCCATCCACCACCACCCACACCGGCGACCAATGGCGCCGCGCCTCGCGCACCGTGTCGCGAACCTTGGCCCCAGGGTTGTAGCTGGGAATCAGGACGAGATGGGTGTTGGAAGGCTTGATCATGCGAAGGCGGATCTGGAAACAGTGAAAAAACAAAAACAGCAAGAACAGGAGGCAGGAGGCATGCCCGGCAACCCGCCGGCTAGCCCGGCCGCGCAAACCTCGCCGCTTAAACGTTGTGCACCGCGGCGCAGCCCGCGGCGCCCGGACGAAGCGGCTCTCTTTCCGGGAGCGACAGCTCCGCCTCATAGTATTGCGCCAGCTCGGCCATGAAAGCGCGCTCGCTGTCGGGCGCGTCGAAGCGCCGCCCCAGCCGGACACGATAGCAGACCGGCATATCGGGCTTGCGAAAAATCGGCCAGCCCTTCCCGAGGAACGGCGAATCGGTCTCGATAAACAGCGTCTGCACCGGCACGCCCGCACGCTTGGCAATCAGCCCGACGCCGCCCTTGAAGGCATTGACCGGACGGCGGGTGGTGCGCGTGCCTTCAGGGAATACCAGCACCTGGCCGCCACGCCGCAGTTCCTGCACGGCACAGCGGATCATGCCGGCCAGCGTGTCGTTACGGATATAGCGCGCCAGCCTGGCAGCGGCACCGAGGAAGGGATTGTCCACCACATCGGCTTTCATGATGCAGGCCGCCCCGGGCAGCCGCGACAACACCAGCAAGGCATCCAGCAAGCCAGGATGATTCGCCGCCAGCACGAGGGGCGGCCCGCCACGCAGGCTGTCCAGTTCGCGCAGGTCGAAGCGGCAGGCGCCCATGCTCTCCAGGGCCCACAGATAGAAGCGGAATATGCACATGATCACGAAACGGCCGAAGCGCCGCCCCAACCCGGCCGGCAGCAGCCAGTAGCAGGCCGCGGCGAAGGGTGCCCACAGCAGGGACACCAGCGCCAGCAACAGCAGGCCTGCATAGAACACGGCATATTCAGCTGCCACCGCAGCCAGGCCAAGCAAGGTTCCGCGTAGTTGACGCAGCATCAGGCCACCTCCACGGACGCGCGCATTCCCCGCTTTCCGCGCGGATGGCGGATTCCGCGAATATCGGGGTCAAGGCCGCCCCGGCGGCCTGGGGGATGCAGTGTCATGTCGCGCTCACGCCAGCACTTCCAGCCCATGGCCGGCCGATGCCTCGATTTCCACCAGGAGATCGCCGCGGCAAATGTCGGCCTGCACATAGGCGGCCACCACGCCGTGCCCGACCGTACTCTCCAGTGCCGCGCGCACGCTGGCGAGGGTGCCACGTTCCTGCGGATGGCGCACGTAAACCCGGTAGGCGAGTTCCGGCAGACCGATACCTGCATGTCCATCGCGCGCGGCCTGCTCCAGGACGGCGGCAATATTGGCAATGCTCTCGCGCGTCTGCGCGGCTACATCGCCGGCATGCACCGTGCGATGCCCGACAATGCTGGCGGTGCCGGACACGAACAGCACGGGAGCGGCGCATTCGTCGTGCACCCCGGCCTGCCACACGCCGGCGCGTGCAAAGGTAGGGCTGCGCGGGCCGTATTGGGCAGGATAGTGATAGGCGCTGACCTGGCGCGGATTCTCCACCGCGACCGGCGCGCGCGGGCTGGCCAGGAAGCCGACCGAGAGCGTGCGCTGCGCCACGGGCTGGCCCACCGCGCCTAGCGCGCAGGCCGCCGGCACATTGCCCACGATTTCCCGGCGGCAAGCCGTGAAGGCATCCTGCCGCCCGATATTGAACTGGCGATACCGCTCCATGCCCGACTCCTCCGCATTGATGTCGGCCACGTAATTCCACACCCGCACGAGATAGGGATAGCCCTTCGCATCCAGCAAGCCGAAGATGTCGCGATAGGCGCGCTCGGTCGCCGACTGGAGCAGGCTCCCCTGCGCGGCGGCAAAGTCCGCCTCGCGCAGCGTGACGCTGCCGAAGATCAGGCCCAGCGTGGCATCCGTGCGGAAATCCACCACGCCGTGCCGGCCGGTGGCAGGCTCGCCCATGGTGTCCCAGGCAGCATTGCTGCCGTGCCAGACCTCGCATACGACGGGGTCCTCGCCCAGTGGCGGCGTGGCCACGCGCGCTAGCGGCAAGTCCGTCCCGGCAAGCATCGCCGGCGGCGAACCGCCGCCATACCACACGGCCCCCAACGCGCCATCCAGCCAGCCCGGCCGTACCGCCGCCAGTCCACGGGCCGAGTACTGCGCCAGCCGCAGCGGTGTCGCGTTCATGGCGTCGCGCCTCATCAGCTGGCCACCGTGCCGGCGTCGTCGAGCGGGCGGATATTGCGGCGGCGTTGACGCCATGCGCCCAATGAGCGCCGCAGGTTGAACAGCGCCACGCCGTAGTAGAGCACCTTGAAGGCCAGCAGCGAGCGCCAGATCGGCGTCTTGCCGTAGATGTCGCCGGCCAGCACGGAGAGCAACGCCTCCTTCATGCGCAACACATTGCGCGGCCCCATGAACAGGTCGCGCATGGTCGGCGTCGTAATGCGGTAGATGAACCAGGAGAACTGCCTGGGACCGTGGCGCACTACCTTGTCGAAGCGTTGCAGCGCAACCTGCGCCTTGGCCGGCTCGCGCAGGCAGGTTTCGATGGCATCGGCGGCGGCAAAGGCGCTGGTCATTGCCAGCATCACGCCCGATGAGAACACCGGGTCGATAAAGGCATAGGCGTCGCCAAGCAGCACGTAGTTCGGGCCAAAGGTCTGCTCGGTCACATAGGAATAATTGCCGGTGGCCTCCACGTCCGCCACCAGTTCCGCGCCCGCCAGCCGCTCCGCCAGGGCCGGGCACAGCGCGATGGTGTCGGCGAAGAAATCCCTGAGCGGCTTGTCGCGGCGTTTCAGGTAATACGGCCAGGTCACGGCGCCCACGCTGGTGGTCCCGTCCGAGAGCGGGATGAACCAGAACCAGCCGTGTTCGAACCAGAAAATGGTGATGTTGCCCTCGTTCTTGCCAGGATGGCGCCGCGCGCCGCGAAAGTGCCCGTACAGCGCGGAGCTGTTGTGCTTGGGATTGCGCAGCTTGGTCTTGAAGCGGTTGGCAAGAAACGTATCGCGGCCGGATGCGTCGACTACGAAGCGTGCCTGCCAGTCCTCCCGGCTGCCGTCGTCCCGTACCGCATGCACCACGGCGCCCGATTCCTGCGCAAGGAACTCCACTTCCCGCACCCGGCATTGTTCGATCACCCGCGCGCCCTTGCGCGCCGCATTGCGGAACAGCAGTTCGTCAAAGGCAGAGCGGCGCACATGGTAGGCGTATGGCATCGACTTGTCCCAGGCATCGGCGAACTCGAATGCCTGGCCGCCTTCGTGCCACGGGGAGACAAACTCGGCAGCCCACTTCTCGATGGAGATGGCCCGCACTTCATCTGCCACGCCCAGGCGCTCGAACAGCGGCAGGTTGGCGGGCAGCAAGGATTCGCCGATATGGAAACGCGGATGGCGCTCCTTCTCCAGCAGAGTGACCTGGAATCCGCGCTCGGCCAGCAAGGCCGCGGCGGTGGACCCGGCGGGGCCCCCGCCGATCACCAGCACATCGCACTGGCGCAGGCCGGACGGCGGCAACGCGGCCGGCGTTGCGCCAGCGGTGCTGCAAGGAGCATTGTTATCCATCATGTTTCCTGGAATCCCGCGGCCGCACTAGGCCATGCCGCCATTGATGGAGAGCGTCTGGCCAGTGACGTAGGCCGCCGCGTCCGACACGAGGTAGGCGATCATGCCGGCGACCTCCTGTGGGCTGCCGGCGCGCTGTGCCGGCACCAGTTGCCGGATGCGCTCAACCGGAAACGCCTCGCCGGTCATGGGCGACTCGATGACGCCGGGCGCCACGGCATTGACGGTGACACCGCGCGAAGCCATCTCGATGGCCAGGGACCGCGTGGCTGCGATGATCCCGGCCTTGGCGGCAGCGTAGTTGGCCTGGCCACGGTTGCCGACCAGCGCCGCCACCGAAGCCATGCTGACGATGCGGCCCCATCGGGTGCGCATCATCGGCATCAGCAGGGGCTGGGTGACATTGAAAAATCCGTTCAGCGAGACGTCGATGACACTGCGCCACTGCTGACGCGTCATGCCGACCATCGGTGCGTCGTCATGGATGCCGGCATTGTTGACGAGTATCTGCACCGGCCCGTGCGCCAGGATGCGCTGCAACGCAGCGTCGGTGGCATCGGCATCGGTGACATCGAAGGCGATGGCATGCGCGTGGCCACCGGCGGCGCGAATCGTCGCGGCTACCGCCTCGGCCTGGGCAAGATGGCGGTTGGCATGGACCCATACCTCATGGCCCGCCTGCGCCATCGCCAGGCAGATAGCCTGTCCAAGCGCACCGCTGCCGCCGGTGACAAGCGCCAGCTTGCGCCTCTCTTGTTGCTCCATTCACGCTCCCACAAGCGGCTGCTTCGTTACGTTGACAGGGCCCCGCAGCGCATCACAGTCACCTTCCCGATGACTACCATTGATGCCCCTCTTCGGTATCCCTTGCCTGTCCTACGGCTTCTGACATCCGGACAAGGCCAGGCGGCCAGCCGGAGGCATCAACGCGTCCGGTTCGCTGCCGCATAGGCGACGAGACTGCCGAGCGAGGCGAAAATCTCGTGGTTGTCGGGATTGTCGGAGCGCAACTCGAACCCGTACTTCTTCGAGATCAGCAGGGCAATCTCCAGGATGTCGATGGAATCCAGGCCAAAGCCCTCGCCATACAGAGGCGTTTCGGCAGAGACATCTTCCGGCTTGATGTCGGAGATATCGAGTTCGCCGATGATCAACTCGGCGAGTTCATGTTCCAGTTCGGTCATCGTCGCAACGTTGCAAATATCGAAGGGTTCCGCATGCACGCTACGGTAGTCGTCTCCTGCACATGATGGGCAGCCCGGGGCATGCGTGAATTCAGACGGCTATCGTATACTCCGGCATCGTCTTTGGGGCAGATGCTACCAAGCTGGGGTAAATCCCACTAGAAATGAGAAGTTTAGTAACAACATTGTTCGCCGCTTCCTGAAACATCGCTCCACTTCAGCAGTCTTCACGCTATATGCTCTCGTCTTGCTTCCCGGCGCCCAGATCGGTGCCGGGCCATCCTGCCGGACGCCAGTGCAGGGCACGAGACCCTTGCATGCGGCAAGACAAGCCAAGCGCCACAGCCGTCCCGATATAGCACCAAATGTCATCTTGTGATCCATCCACGACCTGCCGTCCCGTTCGCCTGCCCGCCAGGCCGGCGGACGACTGTCACACCAGTAACTCCACCGCCTCGCCCAAACAAATGCCGGTCACGGCACATGCCGCCGGCCAGCACCCGCTGCGCCGTCACGGTTGGGTGATCGTTGCCGCACTTTTTGCATTGTATGAGTACGCCTTGCACCATGTGGCCCAGCAGCCGGGCGCACAGGTGGCGGGCCTGCTGCTGGGGGCAGCTCCTTTTATCCTGCTGGGGCTGAGTCTCAGCTGGCGCTCAGGCCGGCGGTTCTCCTTGCTTGTGCTGCTGGCGCTGGCCTGCGTCGGCCTGTGGCTGATGCGCGCACCGCTCTCGCAGCATTTCGGATGGACCTACTACATCCAGCACATGGGTGCGAACACCGCGCTCGGATTGATGTTCGGCCGCAGCTTGCGGCGCGGGCAAACGCCGCTGTGCACCCAGTTCGCCGCCATCGTGCGGGGAGCGCTTTCCCCCGCGCTGCAACGCTACACACGCGCCGTCACGCTGGCGTGGACGCTCTTCTTCGCCATCATGGCGACGGTATCCACAGTCCTGTTCGCGCTTGCGCCTATCGCCACCTGGTCCACCTTCGCCAACCTGTGCAGCCCCGTACTGGTGGCACTGATGTTCGTGGTGGAAGCGGGCTGCCGCCGTTTTGCGCTGCCGGGAGTGGCCCATGCCGGCGTTCGCGAAGCGATCCAGGGCTACCGCGCGGCCATGGCTGCGCGCGCGGGGTTGTCGCGTTGATGCCGGCCGCCCCTACCCATCGGCAGCCCGGCAACGGACGCGCCTATCCGCTGGTTTCACATACCTCGCCGGATAGCATCATTGCCTGGCATCTCGGCCAGGCAGTGACGGTGCGCCGCTTCCTGGCCGACGTCATGCGGCTGGCCGCCGAGTTGCCGCCGGGCGGCCATATCTTCAATGTCTGCGCCGACCGTTATCGCTTCACCGTAGGCCTGTGCGCTGCACTGGTGGCCGGCAAGATCAGCCTGCTGCCGTCCACCCATACGCCTGAAATGGTGCGCCAGCTCGCATCGTTCGCGCCCGACGCCTTCTGCCTGCACGACACGCCGGATTGCGATATCGCGCTGCCACGCTTCCGCATCCCCGGGTTCGTCGGGCAAGCCGCCGCTGCCACCCTGCCTGAGCCGCGCATACCGTCCATCCCCGGCGAGCGCGTCATGGCCTATGTGTTCACCTCCGGTTCGACGGGGCAACCGGTGCCGCACCGCAAGACCTGGGGCTTCCTGGTCAGCAACGTACGCGCCGCGGCGGCACGGCTGGGCTTGCAGGACGGCCGCGCCTATACGCTGGTGGGCACCGTGCCGCCCCAGCACATGTATGGTTTCGAGTCGACGGTACTGCTGGCCTTGCAGGGCGGTATCGCCCTGAGCGCAGCGCATACCTTCTACCCCGCGGACATCTGCGATGCGCTGGAAGCCGTGCCGCGGCCGCGCGTGCTGGTGACCTCGCCGGTGCACCTGCGCGCGCTGCTGCTCTCTCCCGCCAGGCTGCCCCCGGCAGACCTCATCCTGTCTGCCACCGCGCCCCTGTCGGAGAAGCTGGCATGCGAGGCGGAGGCACGCCTGGCGGCGCCGCTGATGGAAATCTACGGCAGCACCGAAACGGGCCAGCTGGCTACGCGCCGCACCGCGCAGACCAGCGCCTGGGAACTGTTCCCTGGAGTGAAGCTGGAAGCGCGGCGGCAAACCGGCGGCGAAAGCGGCGAAAGCGGCGCAGAGGACCAGGACCAGGTCTGGGCAGCGGGCGGCCATGTGGAACAACCCGTTGCCATGGGCGACGCGCTGGAACTGCTGGACGAAACCCGCTTCCTGTTGCACGGCCGCAAGGCGGACCTGATCAATATCGCCGGCAAGCGCACCTCGCTGGCTTACCTCAACCACCAGCTCAACGCCATCGAGGGCGTGGAGGACGGTGTCTTCTTCATGCCGGATGCGCCGCCGGGCGAGCAGGCCGAAGGCCATGTGCGGCGCCTGGTTGCGCTAGTGATGGCGCCGCGCCTGCAGGCCGCGCAGATCCTGCACGCGCTGCGCGAGCGCATCGACCCGGCCTTCCTGCCACGCCCGCTGCTATTCGTCGACACGCTGCCGCGCAACGCCACAGGCAAGCTTCCGCACGAGATCCTGGCGCCACTGGTGGCAAGGCTGCAGGCGGCCCGGCAGTCCCAACCGCCCGGAGAAGGCGCATGATGCGCAAGGCCCACCTCGAACAAGGCGAAGCGCGCACCACCGCTGGCTTCGTCATTGCGCCCGATCATCCCGCGCTGGCCGGCCACTTCCCCGGCCATCCGGTGGTGCCGGGGGTGGTGCTGCTGGATCACGCGATCGCGCTGATCGGCGCGGCGCTGGCGCAACCGCTGGAGATCTTCCAGCTCGGCTGGGTCAAGTTCCTGAGCCCGGTGTTGCCCGGCGAACCGGTGACGGTCACGCACGAAGCCGATGCACGCGGCACGATCCGCTTCACGCTCAGCGCCAGCGGCCGGGACGTGGCAAGCGGCACGCTGACCCCGGCGGCGGCGCCGTCAGGGGAAATCCGCGCATGACGTGGCCTGCCAAGCGAGCCGCCAGCGCCGACTGGTCCAGCCGTCAGGAACGCAGCAACACCACGCTGCTGCGCATCATGAGCTGGCTCTCCTTGCGCCTCGGGCGCCGGTTCGGCCGCGCCGTGCTGCGTCTGATCACCGCGTACTTCGTGCTGTTTTCCCCGACCGCACGCTATGCCTCGCGCGCCTACCTGGACCGCGTGCTGGGACGCTACGCGGGTTGGAGCGACGGTTTCAAACATGTCTTCACCTTCGCCTCGACCATCCACGACCGCATCTACCTGCTCAACGAACGCTTTGACCTGTTCGATATCCGCGTGCATGGCGGCGAGCTGGTGGACGAGGCCATGGCGCGAGGCGGCGGCGCCTTCCTGCTGGGTGCGCACCTGGGCAGTTTCGAAGTGATCCGCGCCGTGGGCCGCCAACGGCCCGGCCTGCGGGTCGCGATCACCATGTACGAGGAGAACGCGCGCAAGCTGAATGACGTGCTTGAAGCCATCAACCCGGCCATGCGCCAGGACGTGATTTCACTCGGCCGCATCGATGCCATGCTGAAGGCACGCGAATACCTGGAACGCGGCTTCATGATCGGCATGCTGGCCGATCGCACGCTCTCGCAACGCGCCACCGATCCCGTGCAGCAGTGCGATTTCCTGGGTGCGCCGGCGGGCTTTCCCACTGGCCCGCTGCGCATGGCGGCCATGCTGCGCCGGCCTGTGATCTTCATGACCGGGCTGTATCGCGGCGGCAACCGCTACGACATCCACTTCGAGGCGCTGGCGGATTTCTCCCAAGTGGCACGCGGCCAGCGTGAGCAGGAAGTCCAGGCTGCACTGACACGCTATGTCGGCATGCTGGAACGCCACTGCCACGACGCGCCATACAACTGGTTCAACTTCTACGACTTCTGGCAGTCCGGCCCGCCGCTTTCCAGCCAGCCGCCTCCCGGCAACGAGCCCTGACGCATGCCTCGATCCCCCGCCGCCCTCGCGCCTTACTGCCTGCGTGTTCTTGCGCGCCTGTCCATGCTTGCCTGCCTGGGCGGCGCGCTTATCCTGGCAGCCCCGCCTGCGGCCCAGGCCGCCGAACCGCCCGCCACCGCATCCGCGACCTGGGGCGTGGACCAGTTGATGTCCGCGCTGGCGCAGCGCAAATCCGGGCGCGTGCGCTTTACCGAGACGAAATATCTCGCCATACTCGAACGTCCGGTGGAGTCATCGGGGGAGCTGGTATTCGTGGCGCCGGATCACCTGGAAAAGCGTACCGTTGCGCCCAAGCCGGAGAACCTCGTGCTCGACGGCGACATGATGACGGTGGAGCGCGGCGGCAAGCGGTTCGTGATGCCGCTGCAAAACTACCCGGAAATCGCAGCCTTTATCGAGAGCATCCGTGGCACCCTGGCGGGCAACCGCAATGCGCTGGAGCGTTACTATCGCCTCGGCATCGAGGGCCGCGCTACCCGCTGGACGCTGACCCTGACGCCGGCCGATTCGCGCATGGCGGGCATCGTCAGGCAGATCCGCATCGATGGCGCACGGGACACGCTCGAGAGCGTGGAAATCGTGCAGGCAGACGGTGACCGCTCGGTGATGAAGATCAAGACGGCCGGCGCCCCATGACCGGACAGGCTCGCCGCGACAGCTGGCGCCAGCGCTTGGCCGAGCGGCCGGCGCGCATGGCCGTCGGCCTGTGGATGGTGTTCCTGCTGGCCTGCGCCGCGGTGGTTGCGCGCACCAGCTTCACGGCGGACTTGTCTGCTTTCCTGCCGCGCAGCCCGAGCGCAGAGCAGCAGTTGCTGGTGGACCAGTTGCGCGAGGGGCTGGTGTCCAGGCTGATCCTGCTTGGCATCGAAGGCGGCGACGCCGCCGGGCGGGCCGCGCTCTCCAGGGCCGTGGCTGCAACGTTGCGGGCCGACCCGCGCTTTTCTTCGGTCAACAATGGCGAGCCGGTCAACCAGGCCAGCGACCAGCGTTTCCTCTATGCGCATCGCTACCTGCTCAGCCCCACGGTCACGCCCGAGCGCTTTTCGCCAGACGGGCTCAAGGCGGCGGTGGGCGAGAGCTTTGACCTGCTCGCCTCGCCGGCGGGACTCTTCACCAAAACGCTCTTGCCGCGCGATCCCACCGGCGAGATCACCTCCGTGCTGGGCCAGCTCGATAGCAGCCAGCGCGTGCCGCTGCGCGACGGCGCATGGATCTCGCGCAACGGCCAGCGCGCCGTGCTGCTGGCACAGACCGCCAGCGCCGGCTCCGACACCGACGGGCAGGCAGATGCCATCGCGGCCATCCGCCAGGCCTTCGGGCAAGCCCGGCAGGCACAGCCAGCGCAGGCCGGCGCCGCAGCTTACCGCCTTGTGATGACCGGCCCGGGCGTGTTCTCCGTCAGCACTCGCGACACCATCAAGCGGGAAGTGGAGCGCCTGTCCACGCTGGGCATCTGCCTCATCGTCACGCTGCTGCTGGTGGTGTACCGCTCGGTGCCCACGTTGCTGCTCGGGCTGGTGCCGGTGATATCTGGCGCGCTGGCCGGCGTGGCCGCGGTCAGCCTCGGCTTTGGTGGCATGGTGCATGGGCTGACGCTTGGCTTCGGCACCACGCTGATTGGCGAGGCGGTCGACTACTCCATCTACCTGTTCGTGCAATCCGCCCAGTACACACATGCCGGCCGGCGCGACGAACGGGCCTGGGTCGGCGCGTTCTGGCCCACGGTGCGGCTGGGCGTTTTGACGTCGGTCTGCGGTTTTGCTTCGCTGCTGCTTTCGGGCTTTCCCGGGCTCGCCCAACTGGGGCTGTATTCCATCGCCGGGCTGACTACGGCAGCGCTGGTCACGCGCTTTGTGCTGCCGCGGCTGGCGCCGGCCAACCTGCGCATGCGCGATGTCACGCCGCTGGGCACGCGCCTGGCCCGCGCAGCCGCCCAAGCCCACCGGCTGCGCTGGCCGATGGCCGCGTTGCTGCTGGCAGCCGGCGCGGTGCTGCTGATGCAGCGCGGCCCGCTGTGGAGCCAGGAACTCGCCTCGCTAAGTCCTGTGCCCGAGCGGGAACAGGCACTCGACGCCGCGTTGCGCGCCGACCTCGGCGCGCCGGACGTGCGCTACCTGGTGGTCTTGTCCGGCCCCGACCAGGAGAGCGTGCTGCAGGGTGCCGAGCGGGTGGCACGAGAGCTGGATCCCCTGGTGGCGCAAGGCGTCATCGCGGGCTATGAGAGCCCGGCGCGCTACCTGCCCAGCCTGGCCACCCAGCGCGCCCGGCAAGCCAGCCTGCCGCCGCGGCCTGAACTGGCGCAACGGCTGCAGGCCGCGGTAGCGCATCAACCCGTGAAGCCAGGCCTGTTTACGCCATTCCTGGACGAAGCCGAGCAAGCGCGCGGCGCGGCGCCTCTGCGCCGGGAAGACCTGCGCGGCACCTCGATGGCCCTCGCGGTCGACGGGCTGCTGACCCGCCACGGCGAGCGCTGGAGCGCCACGCTGCCGCTGCGTGCGCCCACGGCGACGCCACAGGGCAATGCGGGTCCGGCAGCGGGGCCGAGCCTCGACGCCGCTCCGATCCGCGCCGCCATTGCGCGCGCGGCCCTGGACGACACGCTCTTTGTCGACCTGAAGAACGAATCCGACCACCTGTATGCCAGCTATATGCACGAAGCGCTGCGCTTGTCGCTCGGCGGGCTCGCCGCCATCGCCGTGCTGCTGACGATCGCGCTGCGCTCGCCGCGCCGCGTGCTGAGCACCTTGCTGCCACTGGCCGCCGCCACGCTAGCGGTAGTTGCGGGGCTCGCCGCCAGCGGGCGGCAACTCACCATCCTGCACCTGGTCGGCATGCTGCTACTGATCGCGGTGGGATCGAACTACGCGCTGTTCTTCAACGGCAGCGGCCGGCAGGCTGCCGCTATTTCGCCACATACACTGGTATCCCTGATGCTGGCCAACATGACCACCGTGGCGGCTTTCGGACTGCTCGCCTTCTCGAGCCTGCCCTTGCTGCAAGCGTTCGGCATGACAGTGGGCCCCGGCGCGGTGCTCGCGCTGTTGTTTTCCGCTATCCTGGCGCCGCCGGC
Source organism: Burkholderiaceae bacterium 16 (assembly GCA_000955785.1). Taxonomy (GTDB): domain Bacteria; phylum Pseudomonadota; class Gammaproteobacteria; order Burkholderiales; family Burkholderiaceae; genus Cupriavidus. The sequence goes on along the minus strand of JYOD01000016.1, from coordinate 122,228 downwards.
ACTGCTGTCCACGCCGGCCAGGAGCCAACCATGAGCCGCATGACCCCGACCCCTCGCCTGCAAGCGGCCCCGGCCGCCATCCAGGGCGCCCGCCAGTGGCGTCCCGGCGCCCTGGTCAGCGGTACGGTGGCAGTACATGCCGGCGCCGCCGCGGCCATCGTGGCACAGCCTGCGTCCCTGCCATGGGCTGCCGGCGGCGTGATTGCCTCGCATCTGCTGCTGACGGCGGCCGGGCTGTGGCCGCGCAGTAACTGGCTGGGACCCAACCTGCGGCGCCTCCCGCCATCGGCACAGGGTTGTGTGGCCCTGAGCTTCGACGATGGTCCCAATCCCGAGGTGACACCACGCGTGCTGGACCTGCTGGACCAGCACTGTGTGCAGGCCACTTTCTTCTGCATCGGCGCGCGCGCGGCGCAGCACCCCGCGCTGGTCCGCGAAATCGTGCAGCGCGGACACGTGGTGGAGAACCACAGCCAGGACCATCGCCATCACTTCTCCCTGTTCGGCCCGGCCCGGCAGATGCGCGATATCGCCACGGCACAGCAGGTGCTGACGGAACTGACCGGCACCGCGCCGCGCTTCTTCCGGGCGCCGGCCGGGCTGCGCAACCCCTTCCTCGAACCCGTGCTGTGCCGGCTGGGCCTGCACCTGGCCAGTTGGACGCGGCGGGGCTTCGACACCACCGCCGCCGGCGATGCCGATCATGTCGCGCGCCGCTTGCTGACTGGCCTGGCCGAGCGCGACATCCTGCTGCTGCACGACGGCAACCCAGGCCATGATCGCGCCGGCCGGCCGCTGGTGCTGGAGGTGCTGCCGCGTGTGCTGCGGGCCATCGACAGCGCCGGGCTGCGTTGCGTAACGCTGCGCGATGCTGCGTGACGCCGTGCCCCATGCGGCTTGCTGAGACAGGCCATTTGATACAATCGGCGCACCGCGCAAACGGATCCACAAAGCAGTGTCCCCCCTTCTTTTCTCGCACTACACCGCCACCAGTTGCCTAGGGCATGGCCTCGACGCCACACTGGCGGCCTTGCGCGCACAACGCGGCGGGCTGATTCCTTGCGAGTTCAGCGATATCAAGCTGGATACGTATATTGGCGAAGTCGCACAGGTGGACGAGACGTCGCTGCCCGCGGTGCTGGCTGAGTTCGACTGCCGCAACAACCGGCTGGCGCAACTGGGGCTGGAACAGGACGGCTTTGCGGAGCAGGTTCGCGCAACCGTGGCCCGCTACGGCGCGCACCGGATCGGTGTGTTCCTTGGCACCAGCACTGCCGGCATCCTGCAGACCGAGCTTGCGTACCGCCGGCGCGACCCCGACACCGGCGCGCTGCCTGCGGATTTTCATTACCGCGGCAGCCACAGCCCCTACTCCCTGGCGGAATTCGTGCGGTGCTACTTCGGCCTGCGTGGACCCGCGGCGTCGATCTCCTCGGCCTGCTCGTCCGGTGCCAAGGTGTTCGCCTCGGCACGCCGCATGATCGAGGCGGGACTGATCGATGCTGCCGTGGTGGGTGGCGTCGATTCGCTGTGCCACACCACGCTGTACGGATTCAATTCGCTGGAACTGGTATCCAGCCAGCCATGCCGCCCCTACGACGCGCACCGCAATGGCATCTCGATCGGCGAAGGCGCCGCGTTCGGCCTGCTGGAGCGCCTTCCCGCGGCAAGCGCCGCGCGCGCGGGCGAAGACATCCTGCTGCTGGGCATCGGCGAATCCAGCGATGCCCACCATATGTCAGCGCCGCACCCGCAGGGCCTGGGCGCCCGCATGGCGATGGCGCAGGCGCTGTCCAGCGCTGGCGTGACGCCGGCGCAGATCGACTACGTCAACCTGCACGGCACCGCCACGCGCAGCAATGACGCGGCCGAAGGCAAGGCCATGCTGGACCTGCTGCCCGCCGCGCCGTGCAGTTCGACCAAGGGCGCAACCGGCCACACACTGGGCGCGGCCGGCGCCATCGAGGCGGTGATCTGCGCGCTGGCGCTGCGTCACGGCCTGCTGCCGGCGGGCATTAACACCACCGAGCCGGATCCCGAGTTGCCGCTCGACTACCTGCTTGAAAACCGCGAGCGGCCCGTGCACCGCGTACTGAGCAACGCCTTTGGCTTTGGCGGCTCCAACTGCAGCCTGTTGTTCGGGCGCGCCGATTCGCCAGGTTGAACCTACCCATGCAAGTGAGCGCATTCATCGAAGGCATCGGCCTGCTCGGACCCGGTTTCAAGGACTGGCCGCAAGGTGCCGCCGTACTTGCCGGCACGCTGCCTTATGTCAGCGAATCGACAGGGCTGCCACCACCGGCCGGCCTGCCACCGGCCGAACGGCGCCGCACCGGCCCCAGCGTCAAGCTGGCGCTGGGGCTTGGCCAGCAAGCCGCTGCGGCCAGCGGCATGGATGCGGCGGCCCTGCCGACCGTATTCACCGCATCCAGCGGCGACGGCTACAACTATCACGTGATCTGCGAGGCACTGGCCAGCGATGATCCGCTGATCTCGCCGACGCGATTTCACAACTCAGTGCATAACGCGGCGGCGGGCTACTGGGGCATCGCCTCCGGTGCCATGGCAGCGTCCAATGTGCTGTGCGCCCGCGACGGCAGTTTCGGCGCCGGCATGCTGGACGCCCTGTGCCAGGTGGCGGTGGACCGCGAAGCGTGCATGCTGATCGCCTACGACACGGACTACCCGGAGCCGCTGCGCAGCCACCGGCCGATCCCGGACGCGTTCGGCCTGGCGCTGGTGCTGCTGCCCGAGCCGACCCCGCGTTCCCTCGCGCGCCTCGACGTCACGCTGGCCGAAGCCCCGGCCAGCCGGATGGCGGACCCCGCGCTGGAACGGTTGCGCCAGGGCGTGCCCGCGGCGCGGGCCCTGCCCCTGCTGCAAGCGCTAGCGCTGGGCGGCCCGCGCGAGGTGGTGATCGACTATCTGGATGATCTGCGCCTGCGGGTGGCCGTTACCCCGGCCGCGGCGGCATAACGTCATGCATCCCGACGCGGCACCGCTGGGGCGCGCGTGGATCGCGGCGCATATACCGCATCAGGGCACCATGTGCCTGCTGGACGCAGTGCTCGACTGGAGCCCGGAGTTCATCCGCTGCGAAGCCAGCAGCCATACCCACCCCGAGAATCCACTGCGTGCCCACGGACGCCTGGCGGCCGTTTGCGGCATCGAATACGCCGCGCAGGCCATGGCCGCGCACGGCGCCGCCTTGCAACAGCCGGCGCAGCGCCCACGCGTGGGCTACCTCGCCAGCGTGCGCAAGCTGGACCTGCGCGTGGCGCGCCTTGACGACATCGCCGCACCGCTGCAGGTGGAGGCCCACCGCATCAGCGGCAGCGAGAACAACATCCTCTATGCCTTTGAAGTCAGCGCGGCCGGCCAGTTGCTGCTGGCCGGCCGCGCCGCGGTCATCCTGGATGTCCCTCTGAGCCCGGCCGCTTAGCGCGCCGGCAGGATCTTGCCTGCCACTTCGCCAAACCCGACCCGATAACCGTCGCCCTGGCACCAGCCGGCCATGACCACTTCGTCGCCGTCTTCCAGGAAGCCACGCTTGCCGCCGTCGGCCAGCGCTACCGGCTCAGCACCGTTGCGGGTCAGCTCCAGCAGGCTGCCATAGGAATCCGGCGTGGTGCCGCTGATGGTGCCGGAGCCCATCAGGTCCCCCACGCGGATATTGCAGCCCGACACCGTGTGGTGGGCCAGTTGCTGCACCATGGTCCAGTACATGGCCTTGAAGTTGGTGCGGCAGACGGTGGTGGCTTGCTCGGCGCCTTCCGGGCGCAGGGAGACTTCCAGCGCGATGTCGTAGGCATTGCGCTCCGGCTGCTGCAGGTATTCCAGCGGCTCGGGCGACTGCACCGGATTGTCGCGGCGGAACGGCTCGAGCGCGTCCATCGTCACCACCCACGGCGAGATCGAGGTGCCGAAGCCTTTGCTGTTGAACGGGCCCAGCGGCACATATTCCCACTGCTGGATGTCGCGCGCGCTCCAGTCGTTGAGGATCACCATGCCGAAGATATGCCCGGCCGCAGCGGCGGTGGTGACCGGCTCGCCAAGCGTCGACGGTTTGCCGACGATAAAGGCCATTTCCAGTTCGTAATCGAGCTTCTGGCAGGCCGTGAAGATCGGGCGCGGCGCGTTGGGAGGCTTGATCTGCCCCTTGGGACGGTGCAGCGTCGTGCCGCTCACCACCACCGAACTGGCGCGGCCGTTGTAGCCGATGGGAATCTCCAGCCAGTTGGGCAGCAGCGCATTGTCCGGATCGCGGAACATGCGGCCAACGTTGGTGGCGTGCTCGCGCGAGGAGTAGAAATCCGTATAGCCGGGGATGTCCACGGGCAAGTGCAAAGTGGCCCAGGCCATCGGCACCAGGGCTTGCTCGTGCAGGGCGGATTTGGGACGCAAGATGGTGTCGTCCGCCGACAGCAAGGCCGTCAGGCGCTGTCGGGTTTCGGTCCAGGCCGGCTTGCCGAGCGCGATGAAGGCGTTAAGCGTGGCGCCGCCGAACACGCCCTTCACCGCGGCTGGCAACAGGCCTTCCGCGTCCAGCACGGACAGGTCGAGAATCAGGTCGCCAATGGCGACACCCACGCGCGGGCCCTGCCCGTTCGGGGAAAAGATGCCGTAGGGAAGGTTCTGCAGCGGGAAATGCGTAACGCCATCGTTGGCGGAATCGATCCAACTCTGCTGGACGGTAGTCATCGGGGGCTCCGGAAGGGAATGACAAAAGGTGCCGGCGGCTTTGGCCGCGCGCGCACCCGAAAGACAAAATCGTTGGTCGGAATCAACGCTGGCTGGGGTTGAAATGCTTCTTCAATCCTTGCCAGCACGTGTAGTAGTCGGCCTGCAACTGGGCCGACTTCGCCGCATACGGCGTCGGCCGGATCACGGCCGGGGTCTCGAACATGAAGGCCATGGTATCGCTGATGTGGTGCGGCCGCGCAGTATCCCCGGTGGTGGCCTTGGCGAAGGTCTCGGCATCCGGACCGTGACCGGTCATGCAGTTGTGCAGGCTGGCGCCGCCGGGTGCGAAGCCATCGGCCTTGGCGTCGTAGACGCCCTCGACCAGGCCCATGAATTCGCTGGCGATATTGCGGTGGAACCAGGGCGGGCGGAAAGTGTTCTGCGCCGCCAGCCAGCGCGGGCCGAAGATGACGAAATCGATGGTATCCACGCCCGGCGTGTCGGAGGGGCTTTGCAGCACCAGGAAGATCGACGGATCCGGGTGGTCGAAGCTGATCGAGCCGATCGTGTTGAAGTGGCGCAGGTCGTACTTGTACGGCGCGTAGTTGCCGTGCCAGGCCACCACGTCCAGCGGCGAGTGCCCGATCGATGCGCGCCACAGGTTGCCCTGGAATTTCGCCACCAGCTCGAAATCGCCTTCGCGATCCTCATACCAGGCGTGCGGTGTCAGGAAGTCGCGCGGATTGGCCAGGCCGTTGGAGCCGATCACGCCCAGGTCCGGCAGGCGGAACAAGGCACCGTAGTTCTCGCAGATATAGCCGCGCGCTTCGCCGTCCGGCAACTCCACACGGAAACGCACGCCGCGCGGCACTACCACGATCTCCTGTGGCTCCACGTCCAGCACGCCCATCTCGGTGGCCACGCGCAGCCTGCCCTGCTGCGGCACGATCAGCATTTCGCCGTCGGCGTTATAGAAGAAGCGATCCGTCATCGACCGGTTGGCCAGATACAGGTGGATGCCGCAACCCGACATGGCCTCCGGGCTGCCGTTGCCGGCCATGGTGACGATGCCGTCGACAAAGTCGGTCGGCTCGGTGGGCATGGCCGGCGGGCTCCAGCGCATCTGGTTGGGCGACGGCTGCACGGCATCGAAGCGGCTGACGATGCGCGACTGCTCGACCAGCGTGAACGGCTCGTGCATGGCCGCCGGGCGGATGCGATAGCACCAGCTGCGCCGGTTGTGCGCGCGCGGCGCCGTAAAGGCGGTGCCTGATATCTGTTCGGCATAGAGGCCATAGGGCGCGCGCTGGGGTGAGTTCTGCGCCACCGGCAATGCACCGGGCAAAGCCTCGGTGGCAAACTCGTTGGCAAAACCCGACTGGTAGCCGGGCGTACCGTGGTCCGGCGCTTTGCCCGGAACGTTCAGTTGCGTCTGCGTCATGTCTTGTGCTTCCTCTTGCGCTTACGATTTACGATGACTCTTGGTTTCTTGAAATGCGGCTGGGCGCAGCGTCAGGCTGCGGCCGCCGGGTCGGTGGCGGGCTGGACGACAGCCCGTGCGAGCACGCCCGCACGGGCGAGCTCCATGGCTTCCTGCAGGATGGCAAGGTCGCCGATGTGGTTGGCCAGCAGCAGGATGAGCTGCGCGTTGGCGGACTGGCTCTGGGCGTCTGACAGGTCGCGATGCATGTCGATCAGCGCCTCGTAGAAGTCGTCCGGCCGGGTCAGGTTGGGTTCGGTGTTCAGCGGCATCAGCATGTCTCCCTAACGACTCAGGCCACGGCCGTGGCCGCGGCAATACGTTCGTCACCGGCGGCGCCGCCTTCCTGCCAGCCGAGCGCCCGCCGCAGCGCGGCTTGCACGCGGCCGGCATCGAATCCCCGCCAGCGCGCGCATACGTGCTGGTCAGGCCGCAGCAGGTAAACCGTGCCCGGCCGCCCGTCGTAGCGGCGCGCCAGCAGGCCTTCGCTGTCTTCAATCAAGCGTACGCCGGCGGGTGCGCCGGGCGTCTCGCCTCCACCTGCCGGGACCACGCACAGCACTGCCAGCCGGACCGGTCCGCAAGCCAGCGCCTGCAAGGCAGTCAGCGCCGGTGCCGGCAAAGCGCCCGCGCCCGCGAAGACCAAGGCGGTGAACTGGCTGCCCATCTGACGCAAAAGCCACGCGGCCTGGCCGTCCACCTTCACCGGCGCATCGACGCACGACGTGCCTGGCACCATCAGCCCCGTGAACTTCGCCTCGCCCTGCTCGTCGGCCGCATCCGGCGTGTTGAGCAGGGACGCGTGCAACACCGCCGGCACCGACAGCCGCCCGCTGTTGACGAGCTGGCGGGCAAAACCGTGCCGCCGCGCGAGCGTCAGCACGGCGTCGCGGAAGACGCGGCTTACGGGTGTCTTGGGCGTGATGAAATCGGTAGAGCGAGTCGAGTGGCGGATATTCTCGTCGGCGGCGTGCTCGCGCTCGCTGGCGTAGCTATCCAGCAAGGCATCCGGCGCGCTGCCCGCCAGCACCAGCCCAAGCTTCCAGGCGAGGTTTTCCGCGTCCTGCACGCCGCTGTTGGCGCCACGCGCCCCGAAGGGGGAAACGCGGTGCGCGGCATCGCCCGCGAACAGCACGCGGCCATGGCGGAAGCTATCCATGCGCTGGCAGGAGAAGGTATAGACACTGACCCACTCCAGTGCAAATTCGACACCATCGCCCAGCAACGCCTGGATGCGGGGGATCACCCGTTCCGGCTGCTTTTCCAGCTCGGGATCGGCGTCCCAGCCAAGCTGGAAATCGATGCGCCAGACATTGTCCGGCTGTCGATGCACCAGCACCGACTGGTTGCGGTTGAACGGCGGATCGAACCAGAACCAGCGCTCGCTCGGGAAGGGCGCCGCCATCTTCACATCGGCAATCAGGAAGCGGTCATGGAAAACGCGCCCCTTGCTTTCCAGGCCCATCGCATGGCGGACCGGGCTGCGTGCGCCGTCGGCCACCACCACGTAGCGGGCCTGCAGGGCATAGTTGCCATCGGGCGTTTCCACATCCAGCGTCACCACGTCGCCATCTTGCGTGAGGCCCCCCACGCGATGCTTCCAGCGGATCGCCAGATTGGCCAGTTCGGCCGCGCGCTCCACCAGAAAACCTTCCACATAGTATTGCTGCAGGTTGATAAAGGCCGGCCTGCCATGCCCGCGCTCGGGCAGCAGGTCGAAGCTGTAGACCAGCTCCCGGTCGAAGAAGATCTTGCCGACGTTCCAGCTCACGCCCTTGTCCACCATGCGCTGGCCGCAACCGAGGCGGTCGAAGATTTCCAGCGTGCGCTTGGCGAAGCAGATCGCACGAGAACCAGCGGACAGCGTGCAGTCGTCGTCTAGCAGCACGACAGGCACACCCTGCTGAGCCAGGTCGACTGCCGTGGCCAACCCGACCGGGCCGGCCCCGACCACCACGACGGGATGGACCGGATGGCCACCGGCACTTGGCCGCGGCGCACTCTGCTCTGCGCAAGGCTGGTACGCAAAGGTACAGGCCTGGTAATTGGTTTCCATCTTGTCTCCATCCTCCAGCCATGACCGCTGGTGCGGTTCTCTCGGCAACGCGGCGGGTGGCCGCACTGCCGGCATGCTATCCTCCCAGCCGCGCGCTACTCCTGCAGCGCCGCCCACATATCCTTGTCACGCTGCGCGGTCCAGATACGCGGATGCTTGATGCCGCTGGCCTCGTCGTAGGCACGCGCCACGTCAAAGGGCAGGCAGTGCTCGTAGATAAAGACCTGCCCGAACTTCTCGTCCATGGCAGCGCGGGTATGCGCCATGGCGCCCTTCAGGTCGAGCTTCTGCGCCACGGCTTCCTTGCCTCGCTGCAGCAGCGTGCTGACGAAGTCGCGCGTATAGTCCAGGCCGCACCCCACCAGCTCGGGATCGGTCAGTGCCGGGCCACGGCCGGGGATCAGTGCCACCGGGTCCAGTGCGCGCAGCGCTTCCAGCGTAGCCGGCCATTCCTCGAGCTGCGCGTCGCCGCAATAGCAGGCTGCGTCGTACTCGACGAGGTCGCCGGAAAACAGGATCTTCTGCGACGGAATCCACACCACGGTATCGCCTTTGGTGTGACCGGCTCCGAGGTGCATGACCTTGACTTCGAGCGTGCCCAGGTACAGCGTCAGCTCGCGCTCGAACACCACGTTGGGCCAGGTCAGTCCAGGCACGGTTTCGACACCCGCGAACAGGCGCGGGAAACGCTCGATCTCGGACTTCATGTCGGCTTCGCCGCGCTCCACGATCATCTCGTAGGTACCGCGGCTGGCGATCACGTTTTGCGCACCTTCCCTGAAGTAAGCCGAAGCGCCCAGCACCCGCACAGCGTGATAGTGCGACAGAACCACATGCTTGATGGGCTTGTCGGTAACGGCGCGGATGCGGGCAATCAGGTCCTGCGCCATTGCCGGCGTAGCGGTTGTGTCCACGATCAGCACGCTGTCGTCGCCGATGATCACGCCGGAATTCGGGTCGCCTTCCGCGGTATACGCGTAAGCGTTCTCCGACAGCTTGGTGAAGGTGACCTGCTTTTCCTGCAGATCCGCCTGCGACGCAAAGGCCTTGCTCATGGCTGCTCCTGTCTCATTCTTTCTAGTGGAACCGGCGCCCGACGGGATGCAGTGCCGCCTTGCCGCCAGCCGGCAGGCAGCACCGCAGGGGACTGTGGCGCCCGGTGAATCACACCGCCGGTGCGCTTCCAGCATTCTGGCGGGCTGGTAGCATCACCTTAAATTACACAATCCGTAATTCATTTCCCATATCGTAATCCCAGCCTACGGACGTGTCAAACCCGCATCCTGCTCGCAGACCGGCTGACGGCCGCGAAACCCGGATGGCTCAGGCTTCTAGGTTAGGCGTGAAATACAGCGACGGGAGCATGACGCGACACGAGACAGCACATGACGAGGCGCTGCGCGGAGATGCTCAGGCGTAATGGAGAACACGGGGAAAACGCCGGGAGGGCGGCGGGCAATAGCAGGCAGGCCAGCCACGGCGCAGGGGCCGAAGCCGTCAAAAGAGGGCAAGCGTCAGCCAGCCAGGCTGGCACCAGGCCATGCCAGGCAGGCGGGCAAAACTCCTTCAGCGGGCACATGGGGGTGTGCCCGCTGAAGGTATGGCAAGCGTGCGCCGGCCCGTCCCGAAAGCGGGACCAGCACGAACACTCAGGCTGGCTTGTGACCTTCGCCCGGGCCCGACGCGAAGCCCGTGCTGACCGGGGTGGCCGGTGCAGGGCTGGTGGCGGCGGTGGGTGTCGCGGCAGGCGCCTGTCCGGCCATGGAAGCGGCCGTGACGCCGCCATTGCGGCTGGCAATAAATGCGTTGACGTCTGCTGCAAGATGCTGGGGAGCCAGCACCACTTCCAGGCCCAGCGCCTCGCAAGCCGCTAGGAAAGTCGACATGCGGGGGTCGGCTTGACCCGATTCGGCCCGCAAGTAAGCTTCCCGGGAGATCCCGGCCTTACGGGCGACGTCTTCCTGCTTGAGCTTTCGCGCTCGGCGCAACGCCCGCAGTTGCCGGAACGGTTCGCTAGCGCCTCTAGGCACGGCTGTACTGTTCATGTCGGTCTCCAGTCACCAGTGAAAAAAAAGTGCGCGGACGTGCATTCGAGTATAGAGCACGCAAAGCGTTCCGTATGTAATCAGCGCAACACTTTGTGCAGATTTCTTGAGAGTACCCGAAGCAGGCATATCCACGCCTGTCAATAGGTCCAATAAAGCACAATTATCTGCCTCCGTGGTGACATAACGGACGGCCGGGATTTAGGTTGACGAGAGCGCACTAACACAATATTGACAAACCGACCGGTCGTGCTATTCTCGTCGAATGCAAAAAGGTCAACTCACCCGCACAGCCATCATCGAGCAAGCCCTGGACACGGCCGCGCAGGTCGGGTTCGAGCAGTTGTCGCTCGCCACGCTGGCGGCCGACACCAGTATGTCGAAAAGTGGGTTGTATGCCCACTTCAAGTCCAAGGAGGCATTGCAGGAAGCCGTCCTGGGGTTGGCCCTCGAGCGTTTCTCCGACGTCGTCATCCGGCCGGCCATGCGCCAGCCGAGGGGCACGCGACGGGTGCAAGCCCTATTCGAAGGCTACATGCACTGGCTTGGCGGCCCCGTCAACAGGGGCCGCTGCCTGTTCATGGCGCTGGGCCAGGAATACCGCGACCGCCCAGGCACCATCAGGGATCAGGTGGTGCAGTCGCTGAAGGACTGGCACAGCCTCATTGCCCGGGCCGTGACCGACGCCATCGAGGAAGGCGACCTTTCCCCCGCGCAAGACGCGCGGCAGTTCGCCTTCGAGATGGTTGGCATCGGCATGTCGTTTCAGCAGTCTTTCAAGCTGCTGGGCCGTGAGGACACCGAGATCATGGCGCGCCGCGCCTTCGAAGCCCTGCTCAGGCGTGCCGAGGTGGCGCAACCGGAGCGCAAGTAGCGCGGCACTTATGGGAACGCCTGCGAGACGCCGCGACGCTGCATGAGATAAATCAGGGCGAAATACGGGACGACCGGACGTCGTCTTTTTTTGAAATAAAAAATAGCACGACTGGTCGGTCTTACCGGATGCCATGGCACCCAAAACCGCAGACCCTGCTCAGGACATTGCAAATTTTTGCTGGAGGTACCCGCCGTGACGCAAGCGACTTACCCATCCACGAAAACCCGGCAAGCCGCGCCGGTACAGAGGACCCCGATGCGCTGGGCTCGCCTTGGCTGGCAACTGGCCGGCCTCCTCTACCCAGCCGGCGCCGCGCGCGCGCTGGAACGCGCCTGGTTCCGCCCACCCCATGGCAAAGCCCCCGACGGCGCGGGCCGGGAGTTGCTTGCCCGTGCCCGCGTTGACTGGGCATTGGTGACCGGCCAGGGAGCGAGCCGGCGTGTGCGTGTCTATCGTTGGGGCAGCGAGGGCCCGACGGTGTTGCTGGCCCACGGCTGGGGCGGCCAAGCGGCGCAATGGCAGCCCCTGGTCGCGCCGCTGCTGGCCGCAGGCATGCGCGTGGTGGCCTTCGACGCGCTATCGCACGGCGGCTCCGACGCGGGCGCGCGTGGCACCGGCCAGAGCTCCGTCGTGGAAATGTCGCGCGCGCTGCTGGCCACGGCGTGGCACGCCGGACCGGTCCACGCCGTAATCGCGCATTCGCTCGGCAGCGCCGCACTGGCGCTGGCCGTGCGCGAAGGCCTGCACCTGCAGGCTGCCGTGATGATCGGCCCGCCGGCGGATATGCACAACGCCGCCGCGGCCTTGGCCTGGCAGTTGGGCATTGGCCCAGGTGTGCTCGCCCGCATGCAGCGCAGCAGCGAGCGCTGGCTGGGCATGCCGTGGTCCGCCTTCAACGTCCCGGCGCTCGGCAACGCCCTGCCGGTACCGCCGACCCTGGTGATCCACGACCGCCAGGACAAGGAAGTGGGTTGGGAAAACGGTGCAGCGATTGCCGGCGCGTGGCCCGGTGCGCAACTGATGACCACGGACGGACTCGGGCATCGCCGCGTGCTGCATGACGCAGCGGTAATCGCGCGCACCGTGTCGTTCATTGGCGGCGCTGCCGGCACATTGTCCCGCGGTGTGCCAACGCGCATGGCCCTGGTCGAGGTCCATGCATGAGCCTGGACCGGCCAGACTCGCGCGAAACGTACCCGCCTCGGCAATTTGGCGCCGCAATCCTGCCAGCCAAGTGGGTATGTGGCACGCCACATACCCACCATTGGTGGTTGGGGAATTTTCTGGCGGTTAATTGCTTATTAGACAGAAAATACTGGCCTGCGTGCCGGCCAGCCTCCCGGTTGCCGGGCATTCCGCCCGCCAGCCTCGCCTCAAGAAACAGACCTGAAGACGGCCCCTGTCATGCGGCTGTCCCCACGGGATTGATCTGGAAGCCCAGCGCGGCGGCGCGGCGTTTGAGGGCGGCGACGCTGCGCTGGTGTTGTTGTTCCTCGTAACGCTGCTGGCCCTGATCGACGAAGGCCTCACCGCGGGTCAACATGAAGTACACTATCCGCGCGAGCTTGTGCGCGGTGGCAGTATTGGCCCCGACTTCGCGCACCGGCTCGCAGTCGGCTTGCTCGGCCAGATGTCGCGGCACCGCCACCCAGTGGCTCGATGCCCCAATATCGATCCCCGCCGCATTCGTTTCTTCGGGAACGCCGGGCGCATGCATGGGCTTGGGAGGCTCAGAACCCTTCCAGCACCAGCTTGCCTATCGTCTGCCCGCTCTCCAGGATGGCGTGGGCCCGGCGCAGGTTGGCCGCATCGATACGCCCGAGGTGTTCCCCCAGCGTGGTCTCCAACCGGCCGGCATCGACCAGCCGCGCTACCTCGTTAAGCAGGCGGTGCTGCTCGACCATGTCCGGCGTGCCGAACATCGAGCGGGTGAACATGAACTCCCACACAAACGTGGCGCTCTTGCTCTTCAGGTCGCCCACGGCCAGTTCGCCGTTGTTCTCCACGATCGAGCAGATCTTGCCTTGCGGGGCAATCACGCTTGCCATGGCGCCAAAGTGGCGGTCGGTATCGTTGAAGCAAAGGATGTAATCGACGTCGGCAAACCCTAGGCTGCGCAGTTGCGCGGGCATGTCGCCGCGATGGTCGATGGTGTGGTCGGCACCGAGCCTGCGGCACCAGGCGGCCGACTCGGGCCGCGACGCCGTGGCGATGACGGTCAGCCCCGCCAGGGTCTTGGCCAACTGGATGCCGATGGAGCCCACGCCCCCTGCCCCGCCGATTACGAGCACGGAACGCCCCGCGTGCTCGCCCCGGGGCGACACACCCAGGCGATCGAACAAGGCTTCCCAGGCCGTGATCGCGGTCAGCGGCAAGGCCGCGGCATGAGCAAAGTCGAGCGAGGCGGGCTTATGGCCGACGATGCGCTCGTCGACGAGGTGGAACTCGCTATTGGCGCCGGGCCGGGTAATACTGCCGGCGTAGAAGACCGGATCGCCCGCCTTGAACAGCGTCACATCCGGCCCGACCGCGGCGACCGTGCCGGCGGCATCCCACCCAAGGACGCGCACGGCGGGCTCCACCTTGTCTTTCGGGGCCCGTACCTTGGTATCCACGGGATTGACTGAAATCGCCGCCACCTTGACCAACAGGTCACGGCCTTCGGGCACGGGGGTTGCGATCTCGACATCGACCAGGGATTGCGGATCGTCGATCGGAAGATAACGGGTCAGGCCAACAGCTTTCATTGCACGGCTCCATCGAGCAGGTTCTCGGCGGCGCGGGACCGCGCCATGACCATAGCGTAGTCCCGTCTGCCTGCATTGATTAGCCGGAAAATACAACAATCAATTTCCCGAAAAACCGGAAAATGGCAAGGCGTCGCCCTATCGCGTCATCCCCGGAATCGTCCCCGCCAGGATCTGCCCGCCGCCGTAGCTGGACTGCCGCGGCATCTCTCCGCCCAGCGTCATCCGGATCGCGCAGTACTTGAACTCGGGGATCTTGCCGAAAGGATCCAGCGCCGCATTGGTGAGTTTGTTGATGGCGGCCTCGTAGTAGCAGAACGGCACGAACACGGCACCGCGCGGGGTGCCATCATCCGCCCGCGCGAACAGCGATACCTGCCCCCGGCGCGAAGCCAGCGTCACCAAGTCGCCGGGCTGGCCGCCGAGCGCGGCGAGGTCGAGCGGATGCACCAGCGCCACCGGTTCCGGCTCGATCGCGTCCAGCACGCCGGCGCGCCGCGTCATGCTGCCGGTGTGCCAGTGCTCCAGTTGCCGCCCGGTGATCAGCACCGTCGGGTATTCCTCGTCGGGCCGCTCGGCGGCGGGAATGATGTCGGCGGGCACGAAGCGGGCCTTGCCCGTCGCGGTAGGAAACCCGTCGGTGAAGATCACGGGCTCGCCGGGATCGCCTTCGGCACGGCAGGGGTAGGTCACCGCGTTCTCGCGCTGCAGGCGCTCCCAGGTAATGCCGCCGATGCTGGGCATCGCGTGGCGCATCTCATCGAACACATCGGCCACGCTCGCGTACGGCCAGTCCAGCCCAAGCCTGGCCGCCATCTGCTGGATGATCCACAGGTCCTGGCGCGCCTGCCCTGGCGGATCGATCGCCTGGCGCCCCAGCTGCACGGTGCGGTCCGTGTTGGTAAAGGTGCCGGTTTTTTCCGGAAACGCCGATGCCGGCAGCACCACGTCGGCCAGGTAGGCCGTCTCCGTCAGGAAGATATCCTGCACCACCAGGTGGTCCAGCGCCGCCAGCGCCTCGCGCGCATGGCGGGCGTCGGGATCGGACATGGCCGGGTTCTCGCCCATGATGTACATGCCGCGCACTTCGCCGCGCTCGATGGCCTGCATGACTTCGACAACGGTCAGCCCCGGCTGGTGGTCCAGCGGCATGCCCCACAGCGACTCGAAACGGGTGATGGCCTCGGGATCGTCGACGCGCCGGTAGTCCGGGTACATCATCGGGATCAGGCCGGCGTCGGAGGCGCCCTGCACGTTGTTCTGCCCGCGCAGCGGATGCAGCCCCGTGCCCGGCCGGCCGATCTGCCCCGTCATCAGCGCCAGCGCGATCAGGCAACGGGCATTGTCGGTGCCGTGCACGTGCTGGGAGATGCCCATCCCCCAGAGGATCATCGAGGCTTTGGCAGTGGCATACATGCGCGCCACATAACGGATGGTGTCGGCATCGATGCCGCAGATGGGCGCCATCGCCTCCGGGCTGTAGGCGGCCACGTTGCGCAGCAGTTCGTCGTAGCCGATGGTGCGGCTGGCGATGAACGCCTTGTCGACCAGTCCTTCATCCACGATCACATGCATCATCGCGTTGAGCAGCGCCACGTCGGTATCGGGCTGGAATTGCAGGAAGCGATGGGCGAAGCGGGCCAGGTCGGAGCGGCGCGGATCGGCCACGATCAGCCTGGTGCCGTTTTTCACCGCGTTCTTGATCCAGCTCGCCGCCACCGGATGATTGACGGAGGGATTGGCGCCGATTACGATCACCACCTCGGCGCGGGCCACATCCATCACCGGGTTGGACACCGCGCCCGAGCCGATCCCTTCAAGCAGCGCCGCCACCGACGAGGCATGGCAAAGCCGCGTGCAATGGTCCACGTTATTGCTGCCGAAGCCGGTGCGCACCAGCTTCTGGAACAGGTAAGCCTCTTCGTTGCTGCCCTTGGCGGAACCGAAGCCGGCCAGCGCGCGCTTGCCGTGCGTATCGCGAATGCCGGCCAGCTTGCCGCCCGCGAGCGCGAGCGCCTCTTCCCAGCTGGCTTCGCGGAATACGTCCATCACGCGTTCGGGGTCCATCACGAAATCGCCGCGCTTGGGGACACCCTCGCGCCGCACCAGCGGCACGGTGAGCCGGTGCGGATGCTGCGCGTAATCGAAACCGTAACGGCCCTTCACGCACAGGCGCTTCTGGTTGGCCGGGCCGTCGCGTCCCTCGACAAACAGGATGCGGTTGTCCTTGACGTTGTAGGTGAGCTGGCAGCCCACGCCGCAATACGGGCAGACCGACTCCACCTGGCGATCCGGCACCGGCAGCGCCGCGTCGCGCGCGGGCATCAGCGCGCCGGTCGGACAGGCCTGCACGCACTCCCCGCAGGCCACGCAGGTGGAAGCGCCCATCGGATCTTCCATGTCGAACACAATCGCGGCGTGATCGCCGCGAAAAGCCAGGCCGATCACATCGTTGACCTGCTCGTCGCGGCAGGCGCGCACGCAGCGGGTGCACTGGATGCAGGCATCGAGATTGACGGCGATGGCCGGATGGGACAAGTCCGCCGGCACCGCGGCGCGCGGCGCAAAGCGCGGCTTTCCGACTGCCAGCCGCGCGGACCACTGGTCCAGTTCGTTGTTGCGCGTGTAGTGCGCCTCGGGCATATCGGACTGCAGCAACTCCAGCACCATGCGCTGCGCGCGCACCGCGCGCTCCGAGCCGGTCTCGACGTCCATGCCCTGAGCCGGGTAACGGCAGCAGGACGGCGCCAGCACGCGCTCGCCCTTGATCTCCACCATGCAGGCGCGGCAGTTGCCGGCGGTGTCCAGGCCGTCTTTGTAGCACAGGTGCGGCACGTCAAAGCCCTCGCGCTGCGCCACCTTGAGCAGGCTCTCGCCGGGCCTTGCGGAGACTTCCCGGCCATTCAGGCGAAAAGTCACCGTGGTGCCGGAGGAGGCTTCGACTTGCGCACGTTCGGCGCGGGTCAGTGCATTCATATCGTCCTCGCGGCTCAGGCCAGTTCCTGGGGGAAATACTTGATCACGCAGTCCACCGGGTTGGGCGCGGCCTGCCCCAGCCCACAGATCGAGGCGTCGCGCATCACCGCGGACAGGTCCGCCAGCGCGGCCAGGTCCCACTTCGGCTGCCCGATCACATCCAGCGCCTTGGCGGTGCCCACGCGGCATGGCGTGCACTGTCCACAGGATTCATGCTTGAAGAAATGCATCAGGTTGCGCGCCACGGCAATGGCGCTGTCCTGCTCGGAGAACACCACGATAGCGGCCGAGCCGATAAAGCAGCCGTAGGGCTGCAGCGTATCGAAATCCAGCGGGATGTCGCCCAGCGACGCCGGCAAGATGCCGCCGGAGGCGCCGCCCGGCAGGTAGCCGTAGAAAGCGTGGCCGTCCTGCATGCCGCCGCAGTACTCCTCGATCAGTTCCCTCACGGTGATGCCCGCCGGCGCCAGATGCACGCCCGGCCGCCTCACCCGCCCCGACACCGAAAAGGAGCGCAGGCCATGCCGGCCATTGCGCCCCTGCGCGGAGAACCATTCCGCGCCCTTCTCCAGGAGCTCGCGCACCCAGTAGAGCGTCTCGAAGTTGTGCTCCAGCGTGGGCCGGCCGAACAGGCCAACCTGCGCCACGTAAGGCGGACGCAGCCTGGGCATGCCGCGCTTGCCTTCGATCGATTCGATCATGGCCGACTCTTCGCCGCAGATATACGCACCGGCGCCGCGGCGCAGCTGGATTTCAGGCAAACCCGGCACCGGCGGATCGGCATGCAGGCGGCGCAGTTCCTCGCCAAGCACCGCCCGGCAACCGGCATACTCGTCGCGAAGGTAGAGGTAGATCGCCGAGACCTGCGTCACTGCGGCGGCGATCAGCATGCCTTCCAGGAAGCGATGCGGATCCCGCTCCAGGTAGACGCGATCCTTGAAGGTACCTGGCTCGCCCTCGTCCAGGTTGACCGCCATCAGGCGCGGCGCCGCCTCGGCCATCACGATGCGCCATTTGCGCCCGGTGGGGAAACCCGCGCCGCCCAGCCCGCGCAGGCCGGAATCCTCCATCGTGCGAAGCACGGATTCGCAATCGCGCTCGCCCGCGGCCAAGGCCCGCAGCAACTGGTAGCCGCCCTGCGCGCGATAGTCGTCGTAGCCCAGATAGGCTTCCGGCTCATGCCGCACGGCGCGCGCGGCCACCGTGCCGGCAATGGCTGGCGCGCTGGCGAAATCGACGGGATTCTGTCCGACCAGCGCCGCGGGCGCGCGCTCGCACCGGCCGATGCACGGCGCCGCCACGACCTTGACCTCGCTGCCCAGCAGGGCCGGCAACCTGGCGAGCAGGTCGCGGGCACCCGCAAGCTCGCAGGCGATGCCTTCGCACACGCGCACCGTCACGGCCGCCGGCGGCCGGATCGCGCCATCCGGATCCTCGCGCACCACGTCGAAGTGGTGATAGAAAGTGGCGACCTCGTAGACCTCGGCCTGCGACAGCCGCATCTCGTGCGCCAGTGCCACCAGGTGCGGGATGGCGAGCTGGCCGTAATGGTCGTTGATGGCGTGCAGGTGTTCGATCAGCAGGTCGCGCCGGCGGGAGGCATCGCCCAGCAAGGCTCTCACCTCGTCCAGCGCGGCCGGATCGGCCTGCCGCCCCTTGGGTTGGCGGCGCTTGCGCTGCTTGCCGATATCCTGGACCGCGATGGGAATGACGACCTGGTTCATGGCAATCTCGGTGACTGTCTCTCGTGGGTGCCGAATGGCAGTTGGGCAAGCGCTTGACACGCTTGCCCGCCGCTCTGGTTTTATCTTGCCGTGCCCGCCCGGCAGCCGCGCTGCCGGCGGGGCGGGCGGGACGTTGCCTTCGATCATATCCCTATTCGCGCCACGCGCAGGCCGGCTACAGCCGGCCCAACGCGCCTCTCAGGTGAGGTCCTCCGGCACCGCGCGGTATCCCATCGGCGCCGCGGTATTAGCATGCACGTACTTCCGGGCGTGCGCCTGCCGCATCGGCTTGAGCACGAACAGGGCGAGAAAGGCGGACAGCCCTGCCATGCCGGACGCAAGCATGAAGACCGCGTGCCAGTCGCCGGTGGCGGCGGTGATGACGCTGGAGAACGGCACCAGCAGCGCCGCCGTGCCCTTGGCGGTGTATAGCAGCCCGGCATTGGTGGCAGCGAACTTGGGACCGAAGGTATCGCCGCAGGTCGCGGGGAACAGGCTGTAGATTTCACCCCAGGCGAAGAACACGACGCCGGTCAGCACCACGAATGCGATGGGATCCTGCCCGTACCTGGCCAGCAGCAGGATGCCGACCGCTTCGACGGCAAAGGCCAGGCACATGGTGTTCTCGCGGCCGATGTTGTCCGAGATCCAGCCGAAGAACGGACGGGTCAGGCCATTGAGCACGCGGTCGATGGTCAGGGCAAAGGTCAGGGCCGGCAACGTGAGGCCGAGCAGCGAAACCGGCACGCCATCCAGCCCGAAGTCCTTGGCGATCGGGCCGAGCTGCGCGGTAGCCATCAGGCCACCAGCCGCCATCATCACGAACATGGCGTACATCACCCAGAAGATCGGCGACGACAGGACCTGGCGCGGCGAGGCGTTGTAGGCGGCGGTCTTGACCGCGCTCGTGACCTGGTTCAGCACCTTGGCCGAAGGCGGATAGAGCGCCATGCCCAGGAAGAACACGATCAGGCCCTGGCCCAGTCCGAACCACAGGAAGGTGGCCTCATAGCCGCTGCTCTTGATCATGTTGGCGATCGGCACCACGGTGAGCGCCGAGCCCGCGCCAAAGCCGGCAGCGGTGATCCCCGCAGCCAGCCCGCGCCGGTTGGGGAACCACTTGAGCGCATTGCCCACGCAGGTCCCGTAGACCGCGCCCGCCCCTACCCCGCCAACCGCCGCAGCGAAGTACAGCATCGGCAGCGACGAAGCCACGGAGTTCAACGCCCAGGCTATCGCGCAGAGCAGGCCGCCACCCACCACCACGGGACGCGGACCGTACTTGTCGACCAGGTAGCCTTCGATCGGCACCAGCCAGGTTTCGGTGACGACGAAGATGGTGAACGCCACCTGGATCGCCGTGCGGCCCCAGTGGTACTTGTCGTCGATCGGATTGACGAACAGCGTCCAGCCGTACTGCATATTGGCGATCATCGCCATGCAGATCACGCCAAAAACGAGCTGTACCCAAGGTGAGGCAAAGCGTGATTCGGGCGCGTTTTGCTGATGTTCCATTGGTGTCTCCTTGCGGCGGGCAGGGCCGCCTTATGTGGAAAGGGCGTCTTCGGACACCTCTTCGGGATGGCGCTCCTGTGCGCCATTCCAGATACGTCGTTTCAGTGCTATACAGTATGTGATATATCAATATAGTCAAGACGCTTTTGGGCGACTCGGAATCCACTGAAATCGTGTGGCAAGCGCCGCGGCGGCGCACCAGAAAGCGGCACGCAGGTTACTCGTGCGCCACGCGCATCAAAGCAGGCGGCCACGCCAGAATGGCCTGCTGACGGATCAATGACTTAGAGCGCCGCCCCACATCAATGGGGCGCGGGGAATAGCGGTAAACGCAATTGGAAACGGGGCGTGCGGAGTGCTCGGGCCCAAAGCATCAAGACCCACCCTCGGGAAAGTCCCTAGATAAAGGCAGGCTCGCGCCGGGTGAATGTGCTGAATGTCTGGCCCTTCAGGAAAGAAGAGCGGAGAGGCGCAAGCTTGATGCATACGCGTGCCTGTAGCGCAGGCTGCGTTCAGACCAGTGCGCAAGTAGCGGCGGTCGCAACCAACCGGCACGCCAGGATAGCGGACCGAACAAAGTGGATAACGGAACCCGGGGTGGCTCTGCAGACAAGCCAAAAGGCATACTTGGCGGGTAGGGCCTCAACCAAAGCGTAGTGGCAGCGATCGGCAGCCGGGCTCCGCCGATCACACCACGCCAACATCAGGCGCGGGCCAGTCGAGGTTGCACACTCACGCCGGTTGCGGCGGGACTGGCGTGGCCAACACCGGCAGTTTCCTGCGACGCGCCGAGGCCGGCAAATCGACCGTGCTCCTGGGCGCGGACCAGCACGAGGGTCGGCACGCGGGTGGCGATCAGGAAGGTGACACCGACGCCAAAGGAAACCAGGCCAAGGGCGAGACCGAGAAGAAGGGCGCTGTCCATCAGAAAACTCCAGTAAGGATGGTGGGTAGGAGTTTTCATTATATGCTGCGGCGCACTATGTGTAAATATCCTGTATGTAATATATCAGAAGAAGTTTGACATCTCCACAACAGCCCTGTGCCGCTCCCCGCAGGGGGTGGCCGCTTCACCCTACCCCACCCTCGCCACCAACGCCTGCTCATACTCCATCCCCCGCAGCGCATCCCAGATAGCGGCAGCATTAGGCTTGAGCGAACGGCTCTTGCGCCGCACCAGCATCACCGAAGACGTGACCTGCGGCCGCAATGGCCTCATCACCGCAGCCGGGCTCAAGCCAGCCGAATTGGCCCGCGACGGCACGATCCCGATGCCGAGCCCCAGCGCCACCATGCCGAAAATCGCAGCGAAATGCCCCAGCGCCTGCAGCGACCCCGCCCGCACGTGATAAACGCCAAACGCCTGCTCCACGGCCGGCTGGATCCCAGAGTGCTGGTCCAGCATCAACACATTGGCATCGTTGAGATCACCCCACCCTACCGTCTCCCGCGAGGCCAGCGGATGCTGCGACGGCAGCACGGCATGAAACGGATCCGAACACAGCGCTTCGCAATACAGATCGTCGCCCGCCTCCGGATTGGTGGAGATGCCGAAGTCCACCTCGCCGCTGCGCACGCATTGCAGCACGGACTCATGCGAGCGGTCCTTCAGGCAGATGCCAATCCCTGGCCATGCCGCGCGGCAACCCGCCAGCCAGCCTGGCAGCGACATCGACGACAAGACCGGATCGGACGCAATCTGGACCGTGCCCTGGCACGGCTTGCCAGTACCCTGGCTCTCGCGCAGCGTCTGCTCGACTTCTTCGATCAGGTGGCAGATGCGCTGCGACAGGTGCTCGCCGGCATCGGTGAGTTCGACCTGGCGCGTGGTGCGGTCGAACAGGCGCTGGTCGATCTCGTCTTCCAGCTCGCGCACGCTGCGGCTGATGGCGGACTGCGTGAGTCCAAGCTCGGCTGCGGCGCGGGTAAAGCTCTTCTGTCGCGCCACGGCGGCAAAGGCCTTCAACTGCGGAAGCGAAATATTCATGATTACCCCTTCTGTATGCATGAGGCGCGGCGAACAGCCTTGCGTTGCCCGGCGCGGCGCATCGTGATGGCAATCGGGCCCGGATTCGCTTGACGCGGTCCGGGCCCGGCTGGGGATTCAGTCGCTCTTGCGGGGGGATAGTCCCGCCAGGTAGGCCGGGCTGTCGGCCGCCGGCACCAGGGACTCGACATGCCCGGTGATAAACCGCTTTCGCATCGGGGCCAGCACGAACTTGGCGGACAGTCCGGCGGCGATGGTCACCGCCGCCGCTACCGTAAAGACCGCGTCCCACCCGCCCCGCGCCGACAGGACCGAGGCCAGCGGCACCAGCATCGCGGCCGTGCCCTTGGCGGTGTACAGGGTGCCCGCGTTGGCCGCAGCGAACTTGCTGCCAAAGGTGTCGGCGCACAGCGCGGGAAAGATCGAGAAAATCTCGCCCCAGAACAGGAAGGTGAGTGCCGCGAACGTCATGAACCAGTACGGGTTGTGGCCGAACTGCATCAGGCCGAGCAGCGACAGCCCCTCGCCGATGAAGATAAAGAACATGGTGTTCTCGCGTCCGATGCGGTCCGAGATGAATCCGCACAGCGGCCGTGTCAGGCCATTGCACAGGTTATCGATCGATAGCGTCATGGTAAGCAGCGGCAGCGTGAATCCCACCATCGTCACCGGCATCGATGCGAAACCGAAGTCCCGGGCGATCGGTCCCAACTGCGCGGTGGCCATGATGCCGCCCGCCGCTACCGCCACAAAGGACGCATAGATGACCCAGAACACAGGCGTCTTGACCATCCGCCCCGGCGTGAACTCGATGGGATTGGTCAGCACCGCCTTGGCGGCCACGGCACCGGCGGGCGGACGCGGCTTGACCAGCAGCAAGGCCATCAGCAGGATGCAGACGCCTTGCAGGATGCCGAAGGTGATAAAGGCATGCTCGTAGCCGGAGCGCTGGATCATGTTGGCGATGGGGATCACGGTGAGCGCCGAGCCTGCGCCGAAGCCGGCAGCGGTCAGGCCAGCGGCCAGCCCGCGCTTGTCCGGAAACCACTTGAGCGCGTTGCCCACACAGGTACCGTAGACGCCACCTGCGCCGATGCCGGCAATCACCGCTGCGAGGTAAAGCTGCGGCAGGCTCGTCGCATAGGCGTTGATGACCCAGGCCAGCCCCGCGCACAGCGCGCCGCCCGCCACCACCGGGCGCGGCCCGATCTTGTCGACCAGCCAGCCTTCCAGCGGCACCAGCCAGGTCTCGGTCACGATGAAGATGGAAAAGGCCACCTGGATGGCGGACTCGCCCCAGTGGTGCTTGGCATTCATCGGGCCCACGAATAAAGTCCAGCCATACTGCAGGTTCGCTACCAGCCCCATGCAGACCACACCGATTGCCAGCTGGAACCAGCGATTTCCAAGCCAGCCCGAACGGCCCGGGGCCGCGATATTGTCATGCGCCATGTCGTGTCTCCTGCATAGTGCGTATCGCGCTCTGCGGCGCGACGGGTAGGCTTCTCTGTGAGGGGGAGCCCTTGGTCACTACTTGATTGAGCGCGCCTGACATTGCGGCACGTGCATCCGTGGACTGATGCTAGTTCAAAC
Source organism: Burkholderiaceae bacterium 16 (assembly GCA_000955785.1). GTDB lineage: Bacteria > Pseudomonadota > Gammaproteobacteria > Burkholderiales > Burkholderiaceae > Cupriavidus. The sequence continues at coordinate 98,545 of JYOD01000016.1, read as the reverse complement.
TAAGTTCGGCTAAGCATAAAGTTTTTTATTATGATCATTTACGATCCTTTATAGATTGGACGGATGAGTGCATGAAGAACGCGACGCTGCGCCAGCTCAAGGTTTTCGAGACGGTTGCCCGGCACCTGAGTTTTTCGCGGGCGGCGGAAGAGCTACACCTGACGCAGCCGGCGGTATCGACGCAGGTGCGGCAGCTCGAAGGCCATGTCGGACTCCCGCTGTTCGAACAGCTTGGGAAGAAGATCTACCTCACGCCGGCCGGGATTGAAATGCTGCACTACAGCCGCAGCATCATGCAGCAATTCCGCGAAGCGGAAGACGCCATGTCGCAGCTCAAAGGCATCTCCGGCGGGCGGCTCAATGTGGCCGTGATCAGCGCAGGCGATTACTTTTTTCCGCGGTTGCTGGCGGAGTTCATGCAACGGCATGCCGGCGTGACGCTCAATCTCGCAGTGCACAATCGCGAGGAATTGCTGCACCAGCTTGCGGGCAACCTGACCGACCTGGCAGTGATGGTTCGCCCGCCGGAAGGCATGGACACCATCAGCGAATCGTTCGCGCCCCACCCCTATGTCATCGTTGCCGCGCCCAACCACCGCCTGGTGGGCGAGCGCAACGTCCCGCTCGCGGCCCTGGCAGACGAAGCCTTCGTTGCGCGCGAGAAAGGGTCCGACACCTGGAACTCCATGCAGGAAGGCTTCGCCGGACGCCTGTCCAACCTGCGCATCGCCATGGAGATCAAGAGCACCGAAACCATCAAGCAGGCCGTGATCGCCAACATGGGCATCGCCTTCCTGTCGGCGCATACCGTGGGGCTGGAACTGCAGACAGGCAATCTCGCCGTGCTGGATATCGAGGGGTTCCCGGTGATGCTCAACTGGTATGTGGTGCACCGCAAGAACAAGCGGCTGCCACCTGTGGCGCTCGCCTTCAAGCATTTCCTGATGGAAGAAGGTGCCAGCCTGATCCAGCGCATCACCGGCGTGGACAGCCTCATAAAGCATAAACGATAGGTTATGATTATTCAGTTAAACTTTAATTATCGTTAATTGATCGGCGAACCTATCCTCAGCTCAGGCCCACCTTTGATAGCCGCCCGAGGAGTCCGATCATGAACCAGGTCCAGTTCGAAGCCCGCCCCGCCTCCCATGCCGACGCCGTAGCCCCGCGCGCCCACGACGAATCGCAACTCGCAGCCTACAACGCCGCATTCACCGAGCTAGGCCTGCGCTTTCGCTGGGACAGCGAGATGTACGCGTGGCTGTGCGGCATCGAATGCGAACAGAGCCGGATTGCGCGCTATATCGAGCAGTACCACGCGCACCTGCTCAACGCCTACGATGCTGATTTCCTCAGCCGCCTGATTCTCGACAAGAAGTGCGATTACCTTCGCGCGATGGACCAGAAAGCCAACTGAGACATCGGAAGCCCGAGAGGACGCGGCAGGAAGAATGGGTGCGGGAAAGCGCCCTATTCTCCTGCCGCGTGCCGTATTGCGGCCGCGCCATGGCGCCAACGCAGACGCGCCTCCAGGACCATGGGTACAGCCATCCGCGCGCGCCGAATGTGCGCCAGCGCACTTCCGCCGGCGAACGTGGCGCGCTATGGTCTGCCCACTACGCACTAGAACGGAGACTGGCATGGGACAGAACATGTTCGAAGCCGGCGCACCAGCCGGTGCCCGCGCCCAGCGCCGCGAGGGGACGTTCGCCAGCTCCCGTGCGCTTGCATTGCAGAACTGTCCGATCGAACCATCCTGGATCCGTACCGGTGCCCCGCGGACGCATGCCGCCCAGCACTCTGGCGCGATCGATGGCCTGGCATCCACCAATATCTGGGAATGCACCACTGGCACCTTCGAGTGGTACTACGGCTGGGAGGAAACCGTGTTTATCCTGGAGGGCCAGGTGAAGGTCACCAGCCCGGGCGGCCAGGTACATGTGCTCAAGGCCGGCGACATCGGCTATTTCCCCGCCGACACCACCTGGCTGTGGGAAGTCGATGACTATGTGCGCAAAATCGCCTTCTGCCGCAAGCATGTGCCACTGGTGCTGAATGTCCCCCTGCGGGTTCTTGCACGGCTGAGGCTCAGCCGCCACCTGCGCAAGGCATGCAACGCATTATGCAGGCTGGCCGGGCGCATCCGGCTGCGCGACACCTCCGCCCTGACCCTGTTGCTGACACTGCCGCTCTGACCCCTGCCGGGCGCGGGCCTTGCCCGTGCCCGCGCGCCCGCTCAGCCGCGCATGTGGTTGACCAGCGAACCAATGCCCTCAATCGTCACCTCGACCACGGCGCCATCCTTCATCGGGCCGACACCGAGCGAAGTGCCGCAGGCGATCACGTCGCCAGGCATCAGCGTGAGATCCTGCGAGATCAGGCTGACCTGCTGCTCGGGCGAGAAGATCAGGTCCGACAGCGGGTAGTTCTGCCGCTCCGCCCCGTCCAGCCGCGTCGCCACGCACGCGGCACGCCAGTCGAAATCCGTGACGATGGCCGGCCCCAGGCAGCCAAAGGTATCGAAGCCCTTGGCGCGGCACCACTGCGGGAAACCGGGATCCTCGGCAATGATCTCTCCGGCGGTCACGTCGTTGACCACGGTATAGCCAAAGATATGCGAGGCGGCATCTTCCGGCGACACGTTGCGGCAACGGCGCCCGATCACGATGCCCAGCTCGCCCTCGTAGACGATCTTGCCCCCGTAGCTGCGCGGCCGCAGGATGGCATCGCCCGGGCCCGCCACCGAACTCGCCGGTTTGATCAGGAACAGCGGGTGCGCCGGCGCCGGTTTTTCCAGCTTGCGCGCCAGCGCATGGAAGTTGTTCCATAGCGCCACGATCGTGCCCGGGTCGCACGGGCTCAGCAGGCGCAGCCCCTCGCGCGGCAAAGCCGCGCCGGTGGGTTCCGGCCGCGCGTAGCCGGGGCCGTCGTACTCGATGACATGATCCCCCTCGATACGGCCAAAACCGATCTCCCCGTCCCCGGTCTGGAAGCGAATCCACGTTTGCACAGTCAACTCCTCCGGCGGGCGCGGCATGCTGCCCGCGCCCACCCTTGTCCCGCATTGTCGAAAGCCGGGCCCGCACGCGGCGAGCCCGGCTTTACCGCTGGGTCTTGCCCTCAGATCTTGCCGGCGCACGGATCACGCCGCACTGCCTGAACACGTCCTCGTAGATCTTGTCGTTGCCGGCCAGCGCGCCGGTGTGCGAACTGGCGGCGCGCGCGCCCATGCTAGTGCGCCCGGCCTTGAGCACCACCACCGACTTCTTCTTCGACACCCGCTTTGCGGCCTCGGCGAAGGCGCGGCCGTCCTTCAGGTCGTCGCAGTGCTGGGCGATGATCTCGGTGTTGTCGTCCTGCTCGAAGAAGGTGAGCAGGTCGTCCTCATCGATGTCGGACTAGTTGCCCAGCCCGACAATGGCCGAAACGCCCATTTTGGCCGAGCGCGAGAAGCCGATGATGGCCATGCCGATGCTGCCGGACTGCGACGACAGCGCCGCCTTGCCCTTGACGTCGTAAGGCGTGCAGAACGTGGCGCACAGGTTCTTCGGCGTGTAGTAGAAGCCGTAGATATTCGGCCCCATCAGCCGCACGCCATGCTTGCGCGCGATCGCCACGATCTCGTCCTGCCCTTCCACGTTGCCGGTCTCGGCAAAACCCGAAGGAATCAGCACCGCCCCCGGAATGCCCTTCTTGCCCACCTCTTCGAGCGCCCCCGCCACCAGCTTGGCAGGAATGGCGAACACGGCCACGTCCACCCCGCCCGGCACATCGAGCACACTCTTGTACGCGGTCATGCCCATGATCTCGCCGGCCTTGGGATGGATCGGGTAGATCTTGCCCTGGTAGCCGCCGTTGATCAGGTTCTTCATCACCGAGTTCCCGATCTTGCCATCCTCGGACGAGGCGCCGATCACCGCCACGCTGTCGGGCCGCATGATGCGGTTCATCTGCCGGACGATCTCTTCCTGACTGGGTCGGTAGCGCTCCGGCTGCGGCGCGAAGTCCACCACGATGCGCACGTCGGCGGCAATGGCGCCGTCCTTGCTGGCGAATACCGGGATAAGGTCAAGCTCGGAAATCTCCGGGAAATCGTTCACCAGTTCGGACACGCGCTGGATCATGCCGGCCAGCGCCTCGCGATTGGCCGGATCGGCGCCGCGCACGCCTTTGAGCACTTCGGCGGCGGCAATGCCGTCGAGCATCGACAGCGCATCCTCCTTGCTGGCCGGGGCCATGCGGAAGGTAATGTCCTTTAGCACTTCCACCAGCACGCCGCCCAGGCCGAAGGCCACCAGGTTGCCGAAGGACGGATCGGTGACGGCGCCGATGATGACCTCCTGCCCGCCGGTAATCATCTGCTGCACCTGCACGCCGACGATATTGCCGTTGGGGTCGTACTTCTTCGCATTCCCGACGATGGTCAGGTAGCCGCGCTCCACATCCGCGCGCTTTTCATGCCCACCAGCACGCCACCGGCCTCGGTCTTGTGCAGGATGTCGGGCGAGACGATCTTGAGCACTACCGGATATCCCATCTTGTCAGCCAGCTCGACTGCGCCGGTCGGCGTCCTGGCCACGCCCTCGTCCGGCACCGAGATGCCGTAGGCGTCGCACACCAGCTTGCCTTCGGGCGCAGTCAGTGCATTGCGGCCTTCTTCCTTCACGGCGGCGAGGATCTTCCGCACCGCGTCCTTGTTGTGTGCCATGTCAGGTCTCCATCTGTTCATGGATTGCGTAGGGATGAGCCGGTCCGCGCCCTTGCGCGAAAGCGCGAGGGCGGGCGGCTTGCAAACTCACTGCGGGAATTGCTTGAAGTGCCTCGGGTACGTTCAGGGCATCAGACTGCCCCGGCGGCGCGCAAGGCTTCGATCTGCGCGGGCGTGCGGCCCAGCCAGTCGAGGATCTCTTCGGTATGCTCGCCCAGCAGCGGCGAACGCTCGACCTCCACCGGCGATGCCGACAAGGTGATCGGGCAGCCGAGCTGCACGTACTGGCCGCGTTCCGGGTGATCCAGTTCCACCAGGTAGCCGCGCTCGTACAGTGACTTGTCCTCGATCAGGTCCTTCATCGACAGGATCGGCCCGCACGGCACGTCGACCTCGTTGAGGGCATCCATCACTTCGAACTTGGTGCGCGTGCGCGTCCATTTCTCGATGATAGAGAAACACTCTTCCAGGCATTTGAGGCGGGCCTCCGGCGAGGCGAACTGCGGATGGGTGATCAGCTCCTCCCTGCCGCACAAGCGCATCAGCGGCTCCCAGCCTTGCGGCTGCACGATCACGTAGACGTAATCGTTGGCGCCGCCGGGCGCGCAGCGCAGCGCTGCGCCGGGCTGGCCGCCGCCAGATGCATTGCCCGCGCGCGGCACGAAGTCGTCGAACTCCTGGTTGGGGTACTCGCGCATCGGCCCGGCGGCCAGGCGCTGCTGGTCGCGCAGCTTGACCCGGCACAGGTTGAGCACGGAGTCCTGCATCGCCACTTCCACCCGCTGGCCACGCCCGGAATGCTCGCGTTGCAGCAGTGCCGCCAGGATGCCCACCACGCAGTGGATGCCCGTGCCGGAGTCGCCGATCTGCGCGCCGGTGACGGTGGGCGCGCCATCCGCCGTGCCGGTGGTGCTGGCCGAGCCGCCCATGCACTGGGCCACGTTCTCATAGGCCTTGCAGTCCGCGAACGGTCCCGGGCCGAAGCCCTTGATCGACGCGTAGATCAGCCGCGGGTTCAGCGTCTGCAGGCGGTCCCAGTCGAAGCCGGCGCGGTCCAGCACGCCGGGGCCGAAGTTCTCCACCAGCACGTCGCAGCGCTGCACCAAGTCTTCCAGCAGCGCCTTGCCCTCCGGCGTCTTCATATTGAGCGTGAGGCTGCGCTTGTTGGAGTTCAGCATGGTGAAGTACAGGCTGTCTGCGTTGGGCACATCGCGCAGCTGGCTGCGCGTGATGTCGCCGCGCCCCGGCAACTCCACCTTGATCACGTCGGCCCCCAGCCATGCCATCAGCTGGGTGGCCGAAGGGCCGGCCTGCACATGGGTCATGTCCAGGATCCGCACACCGTCCAGTGCCTTGTTCATGGTTTGTCTCCTCGCCACCGGTTATTTGTACATGGTCTGGTTCTTGGTGCCCGGCGCGTACTCGCGCGGGTCCACCCAAATATTGATCACGGCCGATTTTCCGGTGCGCTGCACCGCCTCGCGTCCGCGCTGCAATGCGCCGGCGATCTTGCCCGGCTCGCGCACTTCCTCGCCATAGCCGCCCAGCATTTCGGCGAACTTGGAGAACGGCACGTCCGACAGCAGGTTGCCGACGTTGCCGCGCTCGTCGCCGTACTTGGCGAGCTGGCCGTAGCGGATCTGGTTCATGGCGGAGTTGTTGCCGATCACCGCCAGGTAGGGGACGCCGAAACGGTTGGCGGTTTCCATGTCGAACGCCGTCATGCCGAACGAGCCGTCACCGTAGTAGCAGAGGATTTCCTTGTTCGGGTTGGCCAGGCCGGCGGCGATGGCAAAGCCGGTGCCGACGCCCAGCGAGCCCAGCGCGCCCGGGTCCATCCACTGCCCGGGACGGCGCGGACGCACCGCCTGCGCGGAAATGGTCACCACGTCGCCGCCGTCGCCGATGTAGACCGTGTCGTCCGACAGGAACTCATTCAGTTCATAGGCCACGCGGTACGGATGGATCGGCGTGTTTTCCGAGCGGAACAGCGGCATCAGCTTGGCGGTGGCCACGGCCTCGGCTTCGGTCAACTGGCCCATCCATTTCTGCCGCGCCTGGCGCTTGTCGCTCTTGATGCGGCCGCTGGCGGCCTGCAGCACCGCACCGAGGATGGCGCCGGGGTCGCCCACCAGGCCAAGGTCGATCTCGCGGTTCTTGCCGACCGTGCGGTAATCCATGTCGATCTGCACCAGCGTCAGTTCCTTGCTGATGCGCTTGCCATAGCCCATGCGGAAGTCGAACGGCGTGCCCACGATGATCAGTACGTCGGCATTGGCGAAGGCTTGCGTACGGGTGCGGTCGAAATGGTGCGGATCGCCCGACGGCAGCAGGCCGCGGCTGGCGCCGTTGAAGTAGCCTGGAATATCCAGGCCCTTGAGCAACGCGATGGCCTCCTCGTGCCCGCGCGCGGTCCAGACCTGCTGGCCGCAGAGAATCGCCGGGCGTTCGGCATTGACCAGGATGTCGGCCAGGCGCTCGATATCCTTCGGGTCGCCAATCGATTTAGTGGAAGCGCGATAGTGGCCGGGGCGCGGAATCACCGCGCGCGCCGCATCGACTTCGCGGTCGAGCACGTCGCGCGGGATTTCCAGGTACGACGGGCCGGGCGCGCCATTGAAGCACTCGCGCGCCGCCATCGAGATCATGTCCGCCACGCGCTCGGTGCTGGGGATGGTGGCCGCGAACTTGGTGATGGGCGACATCATGTCAACGTGCGGCAGGTCCTGCAGCGAACCCATCTTGTGCTGGGACAGGGCACCCTGCCCGCCGATGTGGATGATCGGGCTTTCCGAGCGAAAGGCCGTCGCCACGCCGGTCACGGCGTTGGTGCAGCCTGGACCTGCGGTGGTCACCACGCAGCCCAGCTTGCCGGTCTGGCGCGCGTAGCCGTCCGCCGCATGAGCGGCTACCTGCTCGTGGCGCACGTCGATGATGCGGATGCCCTCGTCCACGCAGCCGTCGTAAATGTCGATGATATGGCCGCCACAGAGCGTGAAGATGGTGTCGACGCCTTCGTTCTTCAGGGCCCGCGCTACCAGGTGGCCGCCGGAAATAACGCCGGCATCGCGGGTCTTCTGCTTCAGGGTGTCTTCGGCCGTGGTGGATTCGGACCGCGTGGGTGCGACTGCAGACATGTCTTGGTCTCCTCGTTGACTGGGTTGCGACAAGCTGTGACGCGGACCTGGCCCGTTGTCACGACACCCGTTCGCCCTTTGCTGCTTTGCTGCCTGGCCAGTGCCTACCCTGCATGTCACCGGCCCTACGACACCATCCATCCATTTCGAAGGATCTTGATGACATACGGTATGTGATATATCAACGAAGCTCAAGGGAAATTTGGATGCTTGCGCAGGAGTTTCAACGATGCGATGCAGCAAATCGCCGCAAGATGGAGGACAGATAAGCACAATTGCTGAATACGAGCCGATTCATTCCGTTTGCGCATAGCTGATGGATGCCCCGGCCTCGGCCTCCGCTTCGTGGAAAACCCCCTTGTTTATCTATGATATATTACATACCATATTTCACAACGCTACTTGCCGGACCATCCGGTTTCGCGGCTCGCCGGCACGCGCATCACCAAGAGCGAGGAGACTTGTGAACATTCACGAATATCAGGCCAAGGAATTGCTCAGGCGCTTCGACGTGGCCGTGCCGCGCGGGGCCGTTGCGTTTACCCCGGAGGAAGCCGCCAGCGCGGCACGTAAGATCGGCGGATCGGTCTGGGTGGTGAAGTCCCAGATCCATGCCGGCGGCCGCGGCGCCGGCCGCTTTGCCGGCGATCCGGGCGGCAAGGGCGGCGTGCGCGTGGTCAAGTCAGTCGATGCCGTGCGTACACAGGCCGAACAGATGTTCGGCGAAGTGCTGGTCACCAAGCAGACCGGAGAAGCCGGCCGCGAAGTGCGCCGCCTATATGTAGAAGAAGGCTGCGAGATTGCCCGCGAGCTTTACCTGGGCATGCTGATCGACCGCGCCACCTCCCGCGTCACGCTGATGGCCTCCACCGAAGGCGGCATGGAAATCGAGGAAGTCGCGGCCCGCACGCCGGAGAAAATCCTGAAGTTCGCGATCGACCCGGCCAGCGGCATCCAGCCCTTCCACGCGCGCCGCCTGGCCTTTGGGCTGGGGCTGACCGGCAAGCAGGTCGGCGCGGCATCGCGCTTTATCCTCTCGGCCTACCGTGCCTTTACCGAGCTGGACGCGTCGGTGGTCGAAATCAACCCGCTGGTGGTGACGCGCGCTGGCGACGTGATCGCGCTCGACGCCAAGTTCAACTTCGACGACAACGCGCTGTACCGCCATCCGGACATCGAAGCCTTGCGCGACGAAACCGAGGAAGATCCCGCCGAATCCGCGGCGGCCCGCCATGGGCTGAACTACGTCAAGCTCGACGGCAGCATCGGCTGCATGGTCAACGGCGCCGGGCTGGCCATGGCCACCATGGACATCATCAAGCTCTACGGCGGGGAGCCGGCCAACTTCCTCGACGTGGGTGGCGGCGCCACCAGGGAACGTGTGACGGCGGCCTTCCGCCTGATCCTCGACGACCCCAAGGTCAAGGGCATCCTGGTCAATATCTTCGGCGGCATCATGCGCTGCGACGTGATCGCCGAAGGCGTGGTGGCCGCCGCGCGCGAGATCGACCTGACGGTCCCGCTGGTGGTCCGGCTGGAAGGCACCAACGTGGAACTCGGCAAGGCCATCCTGCGCGACTCCGGCTTGCCGATCCTGTCGGCCGATCACCTTGCCGACGCCGCGGAGAAAGTGGTCAAGGCAGTTCAAGCGCGCGTGCAAGCTGGCAATAACGGCGATAAGGGAGGGAAATGACATGGCCGTACTGATCCATCAAGACACCAAGGTAATCTGCCAGGGCTTCACCGGCGCGCAAGGTACCTTCCACTCTGAACAGGCGCTGGCCTACGGCACGCGCATGGTCGGCGGCGTCACCCCCGGCAAGGGCGGCGAGACGCATCTCGGGCTCCCGGTGTTCGACACCGTAGCCGCCGCGGTGGAGCGCACGGGCGCCGACGCCTCGGTCATCTACGTGCCCCCGCCCTTCGCTGCCGACGCCATACTGGAAGCCGTGGACGCGGGCATCGGCCTGATCGTGTGCATTACCGAAGGCATCCCGGTGATCGATATGGTGCGGGTCAAGCGCGCGCTATCCGGTTCGGGCAGCCGTCTGGTCGGGCCAAATTGCCCGGGCGTGATCACGCCGGGACAATGCAAGATCGGCATCATGCCGGGCCATATCCATCGCCCCGGCAAGATCGGCGTGGTGTCCCGTTCCGGCACGCTGACTTATGAAGCGGTGGCGCAAACCACGGCCGCCGGGCTCGGGCAGAGCACCTGCATCGGCATCGGCGGCGATCCGGTCAACGGCACCAACTTTGTCGATTGCCTGCAGATGTTCCTGGCCGACGACGACACCGAAGGTATCATCATGATCGGCGAGATCGGCGGCTCTGCCGAGGAAGAAGCCGCGCAGTTCCTGCGCGATGCGCGCAGCGGCGGGCAGGCCAAACCTGTGGTCGGCTTTATTGCCGGCACCACCGCCCCGCCGGGCCGGCGCATGGGGCATGCAGGAGCCATCATCTCCGGCGGCATGGGGACCGCCGAGGCAAAGATCGACGCCATGCGCGCCGCCGGCATCCGGGTAGCGCGTTCGCCGGCCGAACTGGGCAAAACCATGGTGGCGGCGATGGGCGCGTAGCACGTTGGCGTTGTCAATGAAAAACGGCGGACAATATCCGGCGTTTTTCTTGTTGCCATGGCGTCCAGGACGCTTGCTGCTCAATCGAGGAAATCGCAGTGCTTTTCGACATAGTCGGCGAGGTCCAGCGAATGCTGGCGCACCAGCTTCTCCGCCAGCTCGGTATCGCGCTTCTCCAGCGCCTCGATAATCCGCAAATGATCGACGATGGAGCGCGAGGCACGGTCACTCTGCGAGATCGTCATCTTCCGTATCGCGCGCACATGGACAAAGATATTCTTGATCGAGTCCATGATGATCTGCGACTTCGACAACTGCACGATCGCCTGGTGAAAGGCGATATTCGCGTCGGAGTACTCCTCGATATGCTCAGCCGGGGTCGCATCGCGGAAGCTGTCGAACATATGGCGCAACTGCGCGATCTCCGCGTCGCTGGCATGCAAGGTGGCGAGGCGCGCGGCCATGCTCTCCAGCGCCGCCCACACCTGGATCATTTCCACGATCTCGCGCTTGGTCTTGCGCATGATGTAGATGCCGCGCCGCGGCACCGTGCGCAGGAAACCCTCCTGCTCCAGGAGCGTCATGGCTTCGCGGATGGGGGTGCGGCTCACGCCCAGCGCTTCGCTCAGGACACGCTCGTCCAGCCGGATTTCCTCGGTCGACTGATAGATATCGGCGTCGGCAATGGCCTGGCGCAGCATGGCGTACGCCTGGTCGCGCAGGCTGGCGCCCGCATTGATGGGTTGCAGGGACAGGGTCAGTCCAGCTGGCTGAACGGCGGATGGGCTTTGCACAGACATGAATGGGCTCTTGTTGATACCAGCGCCTCGGCGCACAGGGCAGTGGCCGGCAGCTTGCCGCCTAGCTTACCAAAAGCAGCCATCACATGAGTCGAATGCATGGCGAAATGCACAATTGACATAAATCGGCTGCCGGGGACGGCGGTTTTACGTATATGGTATATCACATGGTGCGCCGCCGTAGTGGGCCGGCGCGGCCATGTCCTCCCGGAATGCCTGCCCGGCAATCCCGCTCAAGCCGCCTGCGCCATCCTTTCGCGCTGCTTGATCAGGCCCAGCACCGTGTCCACCATCGGCGTGGGCTGCCGCAACAGCCGCCCCATTTCCTGCACCACGGTCAGCAAGGGGTCGATCTCCATCGCGCGCCCCGCTTCCAGATCCTGCAGCATGGAAGTCTTGTGCGCGCCCACCGCGCCGGCGCCGTCGATGCGGCGCTCCACATCGACGCGGAAATGCACACCGAAGCGCTCGGCAATCGCCTGGGCTTCCAGCATCATCGCGCGCGACAGCCCGCGGGTGGCGGGATCGGAAGTGATGATATCCAGCGTGGCGTGCGTAAGCGCGCTGATCGGATTGAAGCACAGGTTGCCCCACAGCTTGAGCCAGATCTCGTCGCGGATATTGTCGCGGATGGGCGCGTCCAGCCCGGCGGCCACCATCATTTCACTCAGGTGGCTGACGCGCGCCGACTTGCTGCCGTCGGGCTCGCCGAGCGGGAACTTCTTGCCGTAGACATGGCGAATGACGCCGGGCTCGGCAATCTCCGCGGCGGGATACAGCACGCAGCCGATCGCACGCTCGGGACCCAGGCCGCGCCACTGGCGCCCGCCCGGGTCCACGCTTTCCAGCGTGGTTCCGGCCAGCGGGCCGCCATGCTGATGGAAGTACCAGTAGGGAATGCCGTTCACGCCAGTCACGATGGCCGTCTTCGGCCCGAGCAAGGGCTGCATCAGGTCCACCACGCCCGGCACGGAATGCGCCTTCAAGGTGATGAAGACGTAATCCTGCGGCCCCAGCTGGGCGGGGTCGTCAGTGCAGTTGACCCTGGCCACCCGCTCCTCGCCGTCGCTCAGCAGGCGCAGGCCGTTGGCCTTCATCGCGGCGAGGTGGGGGCCGCGTGCGACCAGGCTGACTTCGGCGCCCGCCAGGGCAAGCTGAACGCCGATATAGCCGCCGATGGCGCCGGCACCATAGATACATACTTTCATCAGTTGTCTCCCAGTGGTTTTATGGGTACATCCATTGATATATCACATACTATATCCCACAGAAAAAGAGTACAACCCCAATCTTGCCGGGGCGGCGCCCCGGACACGTGTGGCACCGCCATCTACACTGCGCGGGATCTCGTTGGCCGTTTAAGCCAAAAAACGCCATTTACAGCACTTTCAATCACCCTTTTCCGAACTTTCCTTCACCCCCAGCGTCATTTAGAGTTCTGCCCATTCCGGCGTGTTGCGCCAAGGACCCCTGCCCTCGATGATGAATCGCCGCACCCTGCTCGTTTCCGCGACCGCTTCCGCCGCCCTGGCGGCCCTCGGCATCACACCATCCGTGCTGGCGGCCGGCAAGATCAAGCTGGGCGACGCCCGCCCCTTCAGCTTCGACACCCTGATTGAGCGAGCCCACACCCTGGCAGGCCAGGCTTATGCGCCCCCCGCCACGGCGTCGGCCGACATCCTCGCCAGGATCGACTACGAAGCACACGGCAAGATTCGCTTCAAGACCGATGACGCGCTGTTCGCGGACGGGCCCGGCCAGTTCCCGGTGACCTTCTTCCACCTGGGCACCTTCTTCCGCCAGCCGGTGCGCATGCACGTGATCGACAGCGCCAAGGGCGCGCCGGCGGCGCGCGAGATCGTGTATGACGAGTCGTATTTCGACATGCCGGCCGACAGCCCTGCGCGCAAGCTGGCGCGCGGCAGCGGCTTTGCCGGCTTCCGCTTCCAGGAAAGCCGTCTGGCTGACCAGAAGAAACTCGACTGGAAGAAGAACGACTGGGTAGCCTTCCTTGGCGCCTCGTATTTCCGCGCCATCGGCGAGCTCTACCAGTACGGCCTGTCCGCGCGCGGCATTGCCATCGACGTGGCCGAGACTGGCAAGCCGGAGGAGTTTCCGAACTTCACGCATTTCTATTTCGAGACGCCCGCGGGCAATGGCGACAGCGTCACGGTCTACGCCCTGCTCGATGGCCCCAGCGTGGCCGGCGCGTACCGCTTCGTCATGCAGCGCGGCAAAGGCGTGCTGATGGATATCGATAGCGCGCTGTTCCTGCGCAAGGATGTGGCGCGCCTGGGCCTGACGCCGCTGACGTCGATGTGCTGGTTCTCGGAAGCCAGCAAGGGCACTGCCGTGGACTGGCGCCCTGAAGTGCACGATTCCGACGGCCTGGCGATCTGGAACGGGGCCGGCGAACATATCTGGCGCCCGCTCAACAACCCGCCGCGCACCATGGCTTCGAGCTTTGGCGATGACAATCCGCGCGGCTTCGGCCTGCTGCAGCGCGATCGCAACTTCGATCACTACCAGGACGGCGTCCATTACGAGCGGCGGCCCAGCCTGTGGGTCGAGCCGCGCGACGGCTGGGGCGCGGGCGCGGTGCAACTGATCGAGATTCCCACCGACGACGAGATCCACGACAACATCGTCGCGATGTGGGTGCCCAAGGCGCCGGCCAAGTCCGGCAGCAACTTCCGCTTGCGCTACCGGCTGCACTGGCTGGCCGACGAGCCCTACCCCAGCCAGCTGGCGCGTTGCGTGGCTACCCGGCTGGGCAACGGCGGGCAGCCCGGACAGGCACGCCCGCAAGGCGTGCGCAAGTTCATGGTGGAGTTCAAGGGGGCGCCGCTGGAGAAACTGCCCTACGGCACCAAGCCGGAAGCGGTACTGAGCAGTTCGCGCGGCACCTTTTCCTATATATTTACCGAAGCAGTGCCCAATGGCGTCGCCGGGCACTGGCGTGCCCAGTTCGATCTCACCGCCGAAGGCAAGGAACCGGTCGACCTGCGCCTGTTCCTGCGCCTGGACGGCAAGCCGCTGTCGGAAACCTGGCTTTACCAGTACCACCCGTTCAACTCGCCGACTGGCCATGGCACTTGAGCGTTGACGGCATCCCGCACGATGGCCGGGCGATGCCTGCCGCTCTGAGCAGGCTGGTGACGGACATACTGCTGGCATGATGTTGCCGGGCGTGGAGCGGGTATCATCACGGCAACCAGGCAGCCGGCTGTCCACCCTCCCCGGCTGCCGCGCCTTGCGCCATTACGACAACAACACATAACGACCACGGTTTCGACCGCTCCCATGATTTCCGCAGATCTCGCCGGCGCTGCCGGCACCGGTCCCGACGATTCCCTGCCCCGCGCCGAGCGGGCCTACCAGCACCTGCGCAACGCCATCCAGGCTGGGCAACTGCCCTCCGGCACCCGCCTGCGCGAAGTGGAGCTGGCGGCCACGCTGGGACTGTCGCGCACGCCGGTGCGCGAAGCGCTATCGCGCCTGGAGTCCGAAGGCCTCGTCGTCAACGAGCCCAACCGCGGCATGATGGTGACGCGACTCGACGCCAGCATGGTCAGCGAGCTCTATGTCATGCGCGAGGTGCTGGAAGGCACCGCCGCCGCGCTCGCCGCGCGCCATGCCACCGATGTGGAAATCTCGCTGCTGCGCGATATCGTCCAGCGCGACCTCGCCATCGCCGACCAGCCCGACAAGCTCGCCGCCAACAACCGGCTCTTCCACGAAACCCTGCACCGTTGCGCGCACAACCGCTACCTGCTCAAGACGCTACGCTCCCTGCACGAGTCGATGGCGCTGCTGGGCCGCACCACGCTGGCGCTGCCGGGACGCGCGCAGGTTTCCTACGATGACCACATCGCACTGGTGGAAGCCCTGGAACAGCGCGACGCAGCGCTCGCCGAGCAAATCACGCGCCGGCATATCCAGCAGGCCTACAAGGCACGCCTGTCGATGTGGATCGAAGAACAATCCGAATCCTGAGCCGCCGCCCCGCCAGTTGCCTCGGGCGGCCTCCGGAAGTCACGTCGCCGCGACCGCCCGCGCGCCGCGCCAGGTACCCAGGCTAAGCACCGCAAGCGCCCCCAGGATCAGCGCCACCGCACCCAGGGTCTGCGGCGCGATCTGCTCGCTGCCCAGCCAGGCGCCTACAGCCAGGGCCACCGGCGGGTTGACATAGACATAGCTGCTGGAAATCGTCGGCGAGACGTTCGCCACCAGATACATATAAGCGGAAAACGCCACCAGGGATCCCGCCACCACCAGATAAACCCAGGCCCACCACGCCTGGCTGCTGACGGTACGCGGCCAGGGTTCGCCGAGCGCAGCGGAAATCGCCAGCAGGATGGCCCCGCCCAACAGCATCTCCGCGGCAAACGCCACCGCGCCGCGTGGCAGGTCCAGGTGCCTGGCGAGCTGCGAGCCGAACGACCAGCTGGCAATGGCCGTCAGCAATGCCACAACCCCGGTGGCACTCGCGCGGAATTCCGCGCCGCCGGTCAGCACCAGGATGCCCAGGCTGCCCAGCGCGATGGCCAGCCCCTCATACCAGTGCGGCCGCCCGCCGAAGCAGAATCCCCAGAACAAACCAAAGATAGGCATCGCGCCGATCATCACGGTGGTCGCTCCGGAGGAAATGGTCTGCTCGGCCACCGCAGTCAGCCCCATGCCGCCGACCAGCAGGAAACCCGCCAGCACGGCGCAATTGCGCAACTGGCGCAGCGTCGGCATCGCAGCACCGCGATACCGCAGCCACAACGCCAGCAGCAGGCCCGCGCAGACAAAGCGCGAGCCCATCATCAGGAACGGCGGGAAGCTCTCCAGCGTGAAGCGGATTGCGAGATAGGTCGTGCCCCAGACCAGATAGGTGATCAGCAGGCAAAGGACGAGGCGGGGCGACAGCATGGCGAGCGCGGAGTGCCGCAGAAGACAGGGGCCCCCACGATAACGCCATCTCGCACGGCTTCAAAAGGAAAACGCCTGGCAAGCGTTGTTAGGCAAACTCACAAGACGGAGAGACTGGTCTACCCGGATGGCAGCAGCCGAAAGTGGAAGCCGATGAGCGCTAACCGCGGCCCGGTGAGTATCAAATAAAAAAACCGGCCAAGAAGCGTTGCGCTCCATGGAGCGACGCGTTGGCCGGGCTTGCCGCGTGGAAACATCCACGCCGGTTTCACGTAGTGCCTGCCCTCGCTTTTCAACGCGCGCCGGGGCGCCGCGCGAGCGGCAGTGATACAGCCGTCAAACCAAGACTACACACATCAACAACAAACAATAGCTAACTACAGTGCACTACAGCAGCAATTACTCTTGATTCGCGCTTCTTGATGTCGATGCTCTGGCAATTCGGCAATCAGCCGTTCGCGAAAACGATCTTTGCCTTGCGAGCCTGGCTTTGCAGGCGGCCAAACACGTCTTGCACGGCGGCGATGGCGCTCTTCACGTCATCGATAAAGGCCGGGCTGCGGGGACCGAGTTCGCGTTCAATCAGTTCGCGTTCGAGTTGGTCGGTCATCTTGATATCGGATTGCGAGTTCATGGCTTTCTTCCTTTCAGGGATAACCCTCATCGGGTTTTCCCTAGTATAGCAAAAGGAATGACGCATCGCAGCATTAGGTGATAGTACGTATGCAAGATGCCAACAGAGGCGCTGCTTCACCAGAATCACTCGAAAATGATACCCAAAAAGCACAAACCGACATTGCCACCAGTATTGGGTAACGGATGAAGGAAATGAGCCCGGGCTGGGCAACTTCGGCGAACCGCGGGCCAACCTGCTGGACCCTGCCCGCTAACAAGCTAGACTGGCCCGCTCTTGGGGTCGTTCCGCTTGGCGGCCGGATAGACAAGGCAACAGGCGCCGGCAGTGGAGAATGGCGCCGAAGGGAATTAGCAGCCGCCCAGGCAATAGATCATCGTAGCCAAGCGTCACCGTGGTGGTGACAGGCAGGCCTGCGTCAGGCGCGCGCCGCCATTTGCTCCAGCACGGACGCCAGGCGGTGCTCGATCATGCCGGCACTAGCGTACCCGGTCGTGATGCCGTGGAGTTCGCTACCAACGCGCAACAGCAGCGTGGGGAAACTGGTGACGCCCCACGAACGTGCCAGGGCAAAGTCCGCGTGCGTCTCGGTGATGGTCGCAGGTGCGCGCCATGCCGCCTCGAACGTAGCGGCATCGATGCCGTACCCGAGCCGCGTCAGCGCTTGCGATGCGATGCCGGCCAGCACGCCACCATCGGTCGTATCCAGGGCATCCATGTAGAACGCATGCTGCAGCGCATCGAATACGGCGAGGAGGTTGTCCTGCCCGGCGAGGATGCGCGCGGTGACGACCGCCCGGCACACCGGCTCCGTGTCGTAGACGAAATCTTCGCGCGCCAGCAGGCCTTCGCGGTTGAACGGCATGCCGCTGGCTTGCTCGACCCGGGCCCAGTGTTGCAGGCGCACATTCCGTGCCGCATCGTCCGTGATGTCCGTGGCCCCCGCGCGCAGGCCCCCGACCACCACGCCCAGCGGCAGATCCGGGAAACGCGCCACCAGCGCGGACAATTCCTTGCCGAAGCCGTAGCACCACGAGCACATCGGGTCCGCAACGTAGATCAGTTCCATTTGGGTTCCAGGCTTTGACTTTCCAGGCAGTGAAGCGGGCAATGCGCGCCGCAACGTTGCCAGGCAACGGCTCCATCATGCATGTGAGCGCCCCTGGCCGCAATCCATTGCCGCCGCAAAGCCAGGGAACATGGAACAAGTCTTGCTTACGCGGTTTTGACATTCCCGCCGATGACAGGAACGCCTGTGAGACGTTTCGCCCACAGTTCCACTCCTCAATCGCCGCGCGGCGCGGTAATATCTATCCAACTGGTCATCGGCGCGCGATGGCCCATTCCAAAGAAGGATTCAAGCGCATCATGGAAGAAGGCTCGGCTGCTCCACTAGAGATCGCCCCTTCCCTCCCTCTCGCACCAAGTGATGTTCGCGGCGTTCCGTCGGACTTCGTTGCCAGCGCGAGCGCCAACATCGGCGCCAACGCGCTGCAGCTCTTCCTGAATCGAGAAGCGAGCCAGCTGGAGTTCAACCGGCGCGTGCTCGCCCAGGCGGAGAATCGCGACATCCCGTTGCTGGAACGCTTGCGCTTCCTATGCATCTTCAGCAGCAACCTCGACGAGTTCTTCGAGATCCGCGTTGCCGGCCTCAAGGAACAGATCAAGCTGCAGGCGATCGCCAGCGGGCCGGACGGGCTGGACACGCGGCAGGTCTATGCGCTGGTCAGCGCACGCACGCATAAGCTGGTCGCGGAGCAATACCACCTGTTCAATGATGTGCTGATTCCCGAGCTGGACCGGCAGGAGATCCGCTTCCTGCGCCGGCCGCACTGGACGCCGGAACAGGCCGAATGGATTCGCGCCTTTTTCTTCCGCGAGCTGATGCCGGTGCTGACCCCCATCGGCCTCGATCCCGCGCATCCTTTCCCGAGAGTGCTCAACAAGAGCCTGAACTTCGCGGTGGAACTCGAAGGCAAGGACGCCTTCGGCCGGGAGGCTGGCGCGGCCATCGTACAAGCGCCCCGCTCCCTGCCCCGCGTGATCCTGCTGCCGGAAGAGATCTCCGGCTGCAAACACGGCTTTGTGTTCCTGTCTTCCATCCTGCATGCCCACGTCTGCGAACTGTTTCCCGGCATGCATGTGCGCGGCTGCTACCAGTTCCGGGTCACCCGCAACAGCGAACTGTTCGTCGACGAGGAAGAAATCAAGAACCTGCGCGATGCGCTGCAGGGTGAACTGCCACAGCGGCATTTCGGCGATGCGGTACGGCTTGAGGTCGCGGACAACTGCTCCGATGAGATGACCAGGTTCCTGCAGAACCAGTTCGGGCTGGAGGACACCGAGGTGTTTTCCGTGAATGGCCCGGTCAACCTCGTGCGGCTGCTGCCGGTGCCCGACAGCGTGGACCGCGAGGACCTGAAATATCCGCCATGCCGGCCAGGCTTGCCGAAGGCGCTGCAGGGCCAGCCGGACATGTTCCGCGCCATCCGCGACGGCGATATCCTGCTGCACCATCCGTACCAGTCGTTTGCCCCGGTGGTGGATTTTATCCGCCAGGCCGCGGAAGACCCTGATGTGATGGCCATCAAGCAGACGGTGTACCGCGCCGGCAACGACTCGGCGCTGCTGCAGGCACTGATCGGCGCCGCACGCAGGGGCAAGGAAGTCAGCGTGGTGGTGGAACTGCTGGCCCGCTTCGACGAGGAGGCCAACATCAACTGGGCGGCGCAGCTGGAAGAAGCCGGTGCCCATGTGGTGTACGGCGTGGTCGGCTACAAGTCGCATGCCAAGATGGCCATGGTGGTGCGGCGCGAAGGAAAAAAACTCAGGCGTTACGCGCATCTCTCCACAGGCAACTACCATTCGCAGACCGCCAGGAATTTCACGGACTTCGGCTTGTTCACGTGCAAGGAAGCCATGGTCGAGGATGTGGCGAACGTGTTCTCCCAGCTGACCGGCCTGGGCCATCCCGGCACGCTTACCCACTTCTGGCAGGCGCCGTTCACCCTGCATTCGGCATTGCTCGACGCCATCCGCCGTGAAGGCAAGCACGCCAAGGCTGGCCGCAAGGGACTGATCATTGCCAAGATGAACGCCCTGATGGACCCGACTATCATCCAGGCGCTCTACCAGGCATCCTGCGACGGCGTGCGGATCGAACTCATCGTGCGCGGCGGCTGCGCCTTGCGGCCCGGCATACCCGGCCTGTCGGAGAATATCCGGGTGCGTTCGGTACTTGGCCAGTTCCTCGAACACGCGCGGATTTTCTACTTCTATAACGACAAGGCCGAGGACGTGCGGTTGTCCAGCGCCGACTGGATGGAACGCGACTTCTACCGGCGCATCGAAGTGTGCTTCCCCGTGCTGGACAAATCGCTCAAGAAACGAGTGATCGAGGAAGGCCTGAAGGCCTACCTGAAGGACAACCGCGACACCTGGGAGATGGACTCGGATGGCAACTACCGCCGCCGCCGTGGCCGCCACCTGGTCTCTGCCCAGAGCGCGCTGATCGTCGCACTGGCGTGATGCCGCTGCCGGTCCGGCCGGCGCGCTGCGTCACATCCGCCGCCGTGCTCGTTGTGGGTGATCCTGACCACCGTGGCGGCCGGGCTGGCAAGCTGCGTCGGCGCACAGCCGGCAAGCAGAATGCCCGCCGCAATCCATGCGACGACTGTGATGGCTGCGGTGTTGTTGGTGGCGGTAGTGGTGGCGGTGTTCATCGTCTTCGGCCTCTATCTGCAGTCTCAGCGGAACATGTAGTCCACGCCGACCGACAATGTCTGGCTCTTCACCGACGCCTGGTTATCCCCCTTCCATTTCAGCGTGTCGTAGTTCACGTACTGCATCCGCACGCGCCAGTTCTGCGTGACCGCATAAGACGACGCGCCCACACCCAGGTTGAGCAGGCCCTGCGCCCCTGCGCCTCCCGTGCATGTAGCTGACGCCGGCAATGCCCGGCAGCGAGAAGCGCTCGGTCAGTGGCAAGTGGCCCACCACATTGGCGGTCAAGGCAGGCACCCTGCCCCCATGACCATTCTCGTCAGACTTGATGTCCTGCTTGCCGAGCGCAAGTTGAAATCGCGCGGGCTCGCCCAGTACATCGGCGTCACCGAGCCCAATCTCTCCCTACTGAAATCCGGCAAGGTCAAAGGTATCCGTTTCGATACGCTGGAGAAAATCTGCGAGGCGCTGCAGTGCCAGCCGGGGGACCTACTGGAGTACCGCGCCGATCCGCCTGAGGAAGACCAGGCATAGAAAACCCGCCAGCCGCGCCGGGCTAACTGCAAACAATTGTCGCGCCCGGCATCCGCATTTGCTCTGGTACGGCCAGCAGGCTGGCTTTGCGGCAAGTGCTGCGTCCAGCCCCCCAATCGAGTGATATCCCTGCGATAGTGATCTTGCGCATACTCGCACCTTCCAAAACCACTCGCCCACAGACGGACGCGGAGCGAGGTGCCTGTGCTCACCCTCATTTACTGCAGCTACGCGATTGCCTGCATCTTCGCGCTATGGCGGGCGGCCCGCTGGGTGGACAAACACCATCGGCGCTGCGAGACACCCATGCGCCCAAACCGGGTGCGGACGCACGTCGCGAGGCCCCGGAAAGGAACCAGCAAGCTAGCCAGCGCCGCCGTCACGAGACGCGGCCCGCCGGGCAGGCAGGGGTGCCGCAACGTCCTGGCGCAAGCGCGGCTGCCTGCATGGTGCTGTAGTGCGCCCTGCGCTCTGCCAGGCGAATCTGCTCCGCCCGAAGCGGGCTGCCCGCATCTCATCCTTGAAAAACGCAGATTACTGTATATATTTACAGTAACTGTATGGATGAACAGTATTCACGGGAGCCCATCATGGAACACCTGGTCCGGGTACAGAACGAATACGACAGGCAGGTCCTGGCGTGGCTGCGCGCCCGCGTCGGCGATGCGGTGGTGCAAGCAGCCGCGCAGCGGCTGGCGGGAGAACGCAAGCCGTATCTCTCCACGATCTGCCGCAGCCTGAATATCGCGCCGCCGTCCCGGCGCACCCTGCGCGCCCAGTCCAGCCGCGCCAGCCGGGAGGTCGGGGACCGCTACCTTGCCTCGATCCGGCAACTGCTGGCGCGGCCGGCACCGGCGCGGTCCCCGCAGCCGCAGTCCGTCCGAGCTTGTTGAAGCCGTTTAAGCAGGCCGTGCCGAGGCCCGCACCGCGTTAGCGCAGCTCACCCGTCAATGCCGCTCCGGCGGGCGCTCTGTCAGCACCGCCTTGGCCGCCAGCGCGGCATTGATCGCGCGTGGAAAACCCGCATATGCCGCGAGATGAATGATGGCCTCCACCATTTGCTCACGCGAGCCACCCACGTTCAGCAAGCCGTGCATATGCACCTTGAGCTGTGGCGTGGCCGAGCCAATGGCCGCCAGCGCGGCCACGGTCACCAGTTCCCGCGAGACCAGGTCGAGGCCGGGCCGGGTATAGATATCGCCGAAGGCAAACTCGATGATGAAGCGGCCGAGGTCGGGCGCAATGTCCTCGAGCGAGGCAAGCACGCGCTCGCCCACTTCGCCGTCGATCTCGCGCAAGCGGGCAAGCCCCGCCTCGAAGCGCGATCCGCCCTGGTCCGGCGCGGGAGTGCCGGCATTCACGGCAACGCCCTGCTTCGCGAAGACTTCCCTTGCGGCGGCGATGCCATTGAGCGCCGCGGGAAACCCGGCATACACCACGAGATGATTCATCAGTTCGACCAGTTCGACCGGCGTGCAACCGACATGCAGCGCCCCGGCCAGATGGAACCTGAGCTGTGGCTCAAGCCCGCCCATGGCCGCAAGCGCCGCGACGGTAACGAGTTGCCGGTGCCGCAGGTCGAGTCCTGGCCGCGGGTAGATCTCGCCGTAGACGAAACCGATCGCCAGGCTGGCCAGGTCAGGGGCGATGTCACGCAAGGCCTCGACCAGGGAGGGCTCGTCCGTCTGTTCAATGGCGGAAAGTTGGGCGCGGCCAAGTGTCATGGTCTGCGTGTTCATGCGGTTTCCTTTTTTGATTCGCATCGGGAGGTCCTGGCTGGCGCGGTGCCGTCGGCAGGACAGTGAGGCAAGCTTAGCGAGCGCGTTCGCGCGCCGCCAATGCCTTCGGAGTGATACCTTTGGCGCATCACAAGGACATCCGATGCAAAGCCGCCTGGAACTCTGGCAGTTGAACTATTTCGTGGCCGTCGCGGACGAACTGAGCTTTCGCCGCGCGGCGGAACGGCTGTCGATCACGCAGCCTCCGCTGACGCGGCAGATCCAGGCGCTGGAGGAAACCATCGGTGCGCGCCTGTTCGAGCGGGATCGCAATGGCGTAGCACTGACGCCCGCGGGCAGCCGCCTGCTGCCCGAGGCGCGCGAGCTGCTCGCCAGCGCCGACGCCCTGCTCGCCCGCGCCCGGCAGCGCGCCACGCGCAACCACGGCCTGAGGCTGGGCATCACCACCGTGTTCGATGCCGCCCTGTTCACCTGGCTCGCGCCGGCATTGCAGGCACAGGCGCCGGAGATCAGGCTGCTGCAGAAACGCCAGATCTCGCAGCAATCGATCGCCGACCTGCGCCGTGGCGCGCTCGACGCGGCGCTGATCGGCCTGCCGTCCGCCACCGGCGAACTGGCGGTGGAACACTTGTTCGACGACCCGCTGGTGGTGGCGTTGCCGGCCGCGCACCGGCTCGCCAGGCGCAAGCGCATCTCACTGCCGGAACTGCAAGCCGATCCGTTGTTCTGGGGCCAGCGGCGGCTGAATCCCGCCTACTTCGACCACTACGAGGCCGTCTTTCGCGCACTGGACTATGCACCGCAGCGAGTGCCGGAACCGGCGGACCACCACGTGCTGCTGGGCCTGATCGCAGATGGGCAGGGCGTGGCGCTGGTGCCTTCCTCGCTGCAGGCGATGGCGCGCGCCGGTGTGGTCTACAAGGAACTCAAGGAGCGGGCAGACCTGCGGATCGGCGTGGCCGTGGTCTATGCCGCCAGCAATCCGGCCCCCGCGCTGCCGCTGCTCCTGGAAACCCTGCGCGCCCGCTACCGTCCTGCGCCGGCTGCCTCCCCAGGCCGCAAGCGCCCGGCCACGCGCCGCTGAGCGCCAGGGCTGGCCGCCAGCCCTCGGGACCTTCCCGGCGCGTCCACCCTGCCAGCATCAGGGATTTCTTGACTTATGCATCCTCATCAATGATAGTTATCTTTAATATATTCTCTTTTTGAGAACAAGCTTAGTAAAAGGATTGCCGTGGATCTGGCCGAACTTGAGATATTCCGGGCCGTTGCGCTGGAGGAAAGCGTGACCCGGGCCGCCAAGGCCCTGGACCGCGTGCAATCGAATGTGACCACCCGCGTCAAGCAGCTTGAGGAGGAACTGGGCGTCGCCTTGTTCCTGCGCGACAGCAAGCGCATGACGCTGACGCCCGAGGGCCAGCGTTTCCTGGGCTATACCGAGCGGCTACTGGCGCTCGCCGAGGAAGCCCGGCAATCGATGCGCGGCGATGTGCCCTCCGGCACGCTGCGCGTGGGCTCCATGGAAAGCTCGGCCGCCAGCCGCCTGCCCCGGCCGCTGGCGCGCTACCACAGCAAGTGGCCGGATGTGCGGATCGAGATCCAGACCGGCACCACGCAGGCCCTGGTCGATTCCCTGCTGGCGCATCGCATCGATTGCGCCTTGGTGGCCCATCCGTCGGAAGGCGCGCCGGATGCACTCGACATGGACGTACTCGGCCCCGGCCTGGAAGGCACCTTCCTGTTTTCCGAAGAACTCCTGCTGGTGCTGCCGCCCAGCCATCCGCCGGTGCGCACGCCACAAGACATCACCCTGCGCAGCCTGGCCACGTTCGCGCGTGGCTGCACCTATCGCATGTGCGCCGAAACCTGGCTTGCCAGCGGCAAAGGCCCGCAGTTGGCGCTGAATGTGCTGGAACTGGCTTCGTACCACGCCATCCTTGCCTGCGTGACGGCGGGATCGGCAGTGGCCATCCTGCCAAGATCGCTGCTGGCGCTCCACCCCGGCGCGGCGAACCTGCAGACCGTGCCGGTACGTACGGCGCACACCTTCCTGGTGCGCCGCCCGGGCTTTATGACCTCGGCTTACGCGGCCTTCTTGCAGGAGTTGCAGCATGGCTAGGATCCAGCCGGTCCCCGCGAGCGGGGATGCCGCCCTGCGCCAGAGGATGGCGCCCTGGATGCCATCGCTTGCCGCCGCGCTGGTGCTTGCGGTCGGCATGGGCTTCGGGCGTTTCGCCTTCACCGGCATGTATCCGCTGATGGTGCGCGACGGCTTGCTGAGCGTCAGCGCCGGCTCGCTGGCGGCATCCGCGAACTATGCGGGCTACCTGGCCGGCGCCCTTGCCGTCACCCGCATGCCGGAACGCGCGGCACCGCAACTCTGCCGCATCGCCCTGCTCGGTACGGCCGTATGCCTGCTGGTGCTGGCACTGCCCGCCGCGCCGTGGTTCTTTATCGCGGTGCGCTTCCTGGCCGGCGTTCTCAGCGCCATCGCACTGATCAGCGCCTCCGTTTGGCTGTTCCATGTGGTCGGCCATCCGCATGGCGCACCGCTGTTGTTCTCGGGCGTCGGCGCTGGCATCCTGCTCTCCGCCGAACTGATCGCCGCCGGCAACCTCGCCGGCTGGCATAGCCCGTTGCTGTGGATTGCGATTGGCGGCGGTGCCGCCGTACTGGCCTTGCTGGCCTGGCCACAGCTTGGCAGCCACCGCGCGGCGTTGCCCGATGCCGCCGGGGCCGGCGATGCCCTGGCCCATGCCAACGGCCCCGGGCCATGGCCGCTCGTGGTCAGCTACGGTCTCGCGGGATTCGGCTATATCGTCACCGCCACCTACCTGCCGCTGTTCGTGCGCGATGCGCTCGGTCACATCGACCCGATCCATATCTGGGCCGCCTTCGGCCTTGGCGCGGCGCCCTCCTGTTTTCTCTGGCATGCGCTGCACGGCCGCCTTGGCACACGGCGCGCGCTCGCGCTCAACCTGCTGGTGCAGGCAGCGGGCGTGATCCTGCCCGCGCTCAGCCATTCGCCGGTGGCCTACCTGGCCAGCGCCCTGCTGGTGGGCGGCACCTTCGTGGGCACGGTGACCATCGCCATGCCGGCGGCAAAACGCGTGGCCCATCGCGTGAAGTTCAACCTGCTGGCCATCATGACCGCTGCCTATGGCGTGGGCCAGATCGCCGGCCCGCTGGTGTCCGATGCGCTGATGGCGCACAGCCATAGCTTCAGCGGCCCCCTTGCCGCTGCCGCGGTCGCATTGCTGGCCTCGACCGCCGCGTGCTTTCTCTGAAGGCCATGCCATTGCATACCCGCTCCGCTGGCTACCTCCACGCGTAGCCTGAGCGCACACCGCACAGATCCAACCTCTCTCGAAGGAGCCTGCAAATGAACACCCCCACCCAAGCCACGCAGCCACGCACGCTGCTAGCCCGGCTCGGCATCGCTACCCCCATCATCCAGGCACCGATGGCCGGCGTTGGCACGCCGGCGCTGGCCGCGGCGGTATCGAATGCCGGTGGCCTCGGCTCGCTTGGCGTCGGCGCCACGGACGCCGAAGGCGCTCGCAAGGCCATCCGCGAGACCCGCGCACTGACGGACAAGCCGTTCAACGTCAACCTGTTCTGCCACGCTCCCGCCGCCGCCAATCCTGCACGCGAAGCGCAATGGCTGGCCTATCTGGCGCCGAGCTTCGCCGAGTTCGGCGCCACGCCACCCGCATCGCTGCGCGAGATCTACAAGAGCTTTGTTGCCGACGACGCCATGCACGCGATGCTGCTGGATGAGCGGCCGGCGGTGGTGAGCTTCCATTTCGGCTTGCCGGCGCAGGCCTGGATCGACGCACTGCATGAGGCCGGCATCTTCCTGATGGCCACGGCCACCAATCTCGCTGAAGCGCGGCAGATCGCCGATGCGCGCATCGACGCTATCGTGGCGCAGGGCGTGGAAGCCGGCGGCCACCGCGGCACATTCAAGACCGAGGGGCATGACGAAGGGCTTGGCACCATGGCCCTGGTGCGCCTGCTGGTCCGCAACACTGCCCTGCCGGTGGTCGCCGCCGGCGGCATCATGGACGGCGCCGGCATTGCCGCCGCGCTGGCTCTGGGTGCGCAGGCAGCGCAACTGGGCACGGCATTCGTCGCCTCCCCGGAAACCGCGGCCGACGCGCCTTACCGGGCCGCGCTGCTGGCAGGCGAGCCGTCCCCCACGACGCTGACCCGCTCCATCTCCGGCCGCCGAGCGCGCGGCTTCGTGAACCGTCTCACCAAACTGGGCGAGGCGCCGGACTGCCCGCCGATTCCCGATTACCCCATCACCTATGATGCCGGCAAGGCGCTGCACGCGGCTGCCAAGGCACGCGGCAATGCCGAGTTTGCGGCGCAATGGGCCGGCCAGGCCGCGCAACTATCGCGCGCCTTGCCGGCAACCGAACTGATGGCGGTACTGCGCGCGGAACTGGCAGAGGCCATTGGAGGGCTGAGCCGGATGGCGTCCGGCGGCGACTGAACGGGAGAAACGCTGAGGGCGGGCGTCTTGTTGCTAACATTGCGCATCGGCATCGTGCCGGCCCGCGGCGCATCTCCCTTCCCCTCCCGACAAGACAGACGCATGGACGCTTTCACCTCGACATTGGCCATTGGCGGCGCACTGGCGCTCGGCGCTGTCAGCCCCGGCCCAAGCTTCGTCATGGTGGCCCGCGCCGCCATTGCCCGCTCGCGCGCGGATGCGCTCCACATGGCGCTTGGCATGGGGCTGGGCGGCGTGGTGTTTGCCGCGGCCGCGCTGCTCGGGCTCAAGCTCCTGCTGACGGCGGTGCCGTGGCTCTACATGGCGATGAAGGTGGGCGGCGGCCTTTATCTTGTCTACCTGGGCGTGCGCATCTGGCGCGGCGCCAGCGAGCCCCTTGCGATGGCTGCCGGTTCGCAGGCAGCCAACGGCGCACAAGCGCCGGGACGCGGCCGCGCTCTGCTGAGCGGATGCGCCACGCAGCTGAGCAACCCCAAGACGGCAGTGGTCTACGCAAGCGTCTTTGCCGCGTTGCTGCCGGCCGAGGTGCCGCCGTCCCTGCTGCTCGCGCTGCCGGTGATGGTCTTTGCGATCGAGGCTGGCTGGTACGCCATCGTGGCGGTGGCGTTGTCGTCGGCAGCGCCGCGCGCCTTCTACCTGCGCTTCAAGCTCTGGCTCGACCGCGCCGCCGGCGGCGTGATGGCGCTGCTCGGCATCCGGCTGATCACCTCACTGCGGCAATAGTCCGGCAACAGGTCGTCAACAGGCCGGCGCTGACTTTCAGTGCACTTGCTGAAGGCGGCGCAGCAGGCGGCGCCCGGCATCGACGACGCCAGGATCGGCCGTCATCTGGTAGCGCACGATCATGCCCTCCACGCAAAGCATCGCCTCTTCGGTAATCGCGTCGGGCTCCGGCAGGCCGAGCCGCCTGACCAGCGTGCCGATAAACGCGGCGAGCGCCGCCTTGTGCGCCACCGATTGCTCGACCTGCGTGCCCTCGCCGGAGGCTCCCGCTTCGGCCACCGCATTGATAAAGGCGCAGCCGCGAAATTCGCCGTCGGTGAACCAGTCGGCCAGCGCATCGGCAATGACTTCCAGCCCCGGCGTGGCGGCGAAACGCGCTTCCACGTCCTGCTCGAACCATGCCATCCAGTTGTCGTGGCGACGGTCCAGGAAGGCGGAGATTAGTTCGTTTTTCGAGGCGAAATGCCGGTACAGCGACATCTTGGCCACGCCGGATTCGGCAATGATCTTGTCGATGCCGGTAGCGCGCAGGCCATCCTGGTAGAACAGGCGGGCCGCGGTATCCAGGATGCGCTCGCGGGCGGAAGGCGTGGCCATGGCTGAAAGTTTCCTTGGATGTGCAAAGTTGGGCGGATTATCCCTGATCAAGCTTCGGCCTGTCGCGTACGGCAAGCGCCGCCGCGGCAGGCCGTGCGCCTTACAAGCCGAGATCGCTCAGGCTCGGGTGATCGTCGGGGCGCCGGCCCAGGGGCCAGAAGAACTTGCGGTCGGCCTCCTTGATTGGCGCGTCGTTGATGCAGGCAAAACGCCGCTGCATCAGGCCGGCCTCGTTGAACTCCCAGTTCTCGTTGCCATAGGAGCGATACCAGTTGCCGGAATCATCGTGCCATTCGTAGGCAAAGCGCACTGCGATGCGGTTGCCGTCGAAGGCCCACAACTCCTTGATCAGGCGATAGTCCAGCTCCTTCTGCCATTTGCGCGTGAGCATGGCGACGATGGCCTCCCGGCCGTTGACGAACTCGGCACGGTTGCGCCAGGCGCTGTCGACGGTATAGGCGAGCGCCACGCGCTCGGGGTCGCGGCTGTTCCAGCCGTCTTCGGCGCCGCGCACTTTCTGGATGGCGGTTTCACGGGTGAACGGGGGCAAGGGGGGGCGGACTTCGGGGTTGGACGACATCGGTTGCTCCTGGCTGTGAATGAACCCGGCGGCCGGAATGGCAGCGACGGATTTTAGGAATCGGAAAGCGGGTCCGCAGCACATCCTTCACGGCCCGGCGGGTTCGCGCGACCCATCGGGAACGGACAAAATGATACAGACCTGTCTACATTATTTGTGTAGACAGGTCTGTCTGTCAAGGTGGATTTCACAGGCGGAAAAAAGCCGGCGATCAGCCGGCAGGAACCTCGGGCGGCAGCGCCTTCAGCGCTCAGCGCGGGCGCCGCATGTGGAACAGTGCCTCGGGCCCGATCTCGAAGTAATCGGCCGGGCCGCCACCGCGCAGGATCGGCCGGGCAGCGGCGGTGTCATAAATGCCGTCCTTTAGCAGTGCCTTGTCGACATGCACGCCCACCACCTCGCCCAGCACCAGCCAGGTCGGCACCTTCTCGCCGTTGACGCCTTCGAGCTGGATCAGTTGCGTGAGCTTGCATTCGAACGAGACCGGGCTTTCCGCCACGCGCGGCACGGCAATCGCGCGCGATGCCACGGGCGTGAGGCCGGACAGCACGAACTCGTCGACCTCCGGCGGCACGGCGGCGCAACTCGCGTTCATGGCCTCCGCCAGCGGCCGCGTGGCGAGGTTCCAGCAAAACTCGCCGGTCTGCTCGATATTGCGCACGCTGTCCTTGTAGCCAATGCTGGAAAAACCCACGATGGGCGGCGTGTAGTTGAAGGCGTTGAAAAAGCTATAGGGCGCCAGGTTGACAATGCCATCGGCACCGCGCGAGGAGATCCAGCCGATCGGTCGCGGCCCGACGATGGCATTGAAGGGATCGTGCGGCAGGCCATGCCCGTTGGCAGGCTCGTAGAAATAGGTATCGGCGGACACGAGGCGGGAGACTCAGGAAAACAGCGTTGAAAAATGGAGGCAGCGGCGCAGCCCCCTTCATCCAGGGATGTCGGGCACCCTTGGGCGCCCGACAAGCTGCCTGCGATGCTACCAGTTGCCGCGCCAGCGCGTTCGGCGCGGCGCGGTTGCCTCAGCGCCCTCCCGCGCCGGCGGCAGGCTCGTCATAAGCGTCCTGCGCCAGCAGCACCAGATCGGCGACGGCCTTGCCACCCGCCGAAAGATGCGCGCGCATCGCGGCAGCCGCCGCGTCCGCGTCGCCCGCCAGCACCGCCGCCACGATCACGCCATGCTCCTGGAAGGAACTCGGCACGCGAGCGGGGTTGATGAGTCCGCGATGGCGCCAGTAGATCGCCAGCCGCCGCCGCAGCATGCGAATCTGCTCCGCCAGGTAAGGGTTGGCTGTAGCCTGATAGAGCACATCGTGGAAATCACGGTTGGCATCCACATAGCCCGGCGTATCGGCCGCCTCCACGAAGGCCCGGCCATGCTCGAACGCCGACGACAGCGCCGCCCTGCCCGCCTCGGTGATGCGCTGCGTTGCCAGCCGCGCCGCCACGCCCTCCATCTCGGCCAGCGTCTCGAACATCGCCACCAGTTCAGCCACGGTCGGCTTGTGCACGAAGATCCCCGCGCGCGGCACGATCGTCACCAGGCCTTGCGCCGCCAGCATCAGCAATGCCTCCCGCACCGGCGTGCGCGAACTGTCGAATTGCTCGGCCAGCGCACGCTCGTCCAGCTGCGATCCGGGCTTCAGTTTGCCGGCGTGAATCTCTTCCTCAATCGCCTCCCGGATCCGGTCCTGGAGCGATTGCACGGGTAAACCTCGATTTGATGGTTCTTTGGGCATATCTAAAATCAATTTCAATATATCTAAATACAAAACTCATATGCACAAACACGGCGAACCCCGGCTCAGTATCGATGGAAGCGTTGCAACCATCACCTTTGAACGTCCCGAAGTAGCGAATCGGCTAAGTCCGCGTGATTTGCAGGTACTTCGCGAGCATATCAACTCCGTCAATGCGATGGAGACTGTTTTGGTACTGCGCTTCACCGGCACCGGCAAGTATTTCTGCAGCGGCTACGACATCGGCGCGCTGGCCAATGCCGACGAGGCGGGGGCGCCGGCCTTCGGCGAGATGATCGACCTGATCGAAGCCGCTCGCCCGGTCACCATCGCGGCGGTCAACGGCGGCGTCTATGGCGGCGCCACGGATCTCTGCCTGGCCTGCGACTTCCGCGTGGGCGTGCCCCACTGCGACATGTTCATGCCGGCGGCCAGGCTCGGCCTGCATTTCTACCGGGGCGGACTGGAGCGCTATGTCAGCCGGCTGGGCGTGGACACCGCCAAGCGCCTCTTCCTGACGGCCGACCGGCTCGATGCGGCTGAAATGCTCAAGGTGGGCTTCCTGACCGAGATCGTCGCGGCCGACGCCCTGGCGCAGCGCGTGGATACGCTCAGTGCCACGCTCGCCGGCATGGCACCCATCGCACTGCTGGGGATGAAGCAGGCCCTGAACCAGATCGCGCGCGGCGCGCTGGACACGGCCGCGCTGGAACGCGAGATCGCGCGGGCCGAAGCGTCGGCGGATTTGCGCGAGGGCGCAGCCGCCTGGCGCGAGAAGCGCGCCGCGGTGTTCAGCGGCAGGTAGGCGCGCAGAGGCCGGCGCGATCAATACAAAACACAGAATCAGGAGACAACGATGACCAAGCGACACCCAACCCTGCTGTTCCTGCTTGCATCCGCACTGGCTGGCCCCGCGCTGGCGGCGGACGCCTTCCCGTCCAAGCCGATCCGCCTGGTGATCGGCTTCCCTGCCGGCGGCGGCGCCGACAATGTAGCGCGGCTGTATGGAGACGCACTGTCGAAGGAACTGGGGCAGCCGGTCATCGTCGACAACAAGCCCGGCGCCGGCACCACCATTGCCGCCGAGACCGTGGCCAAAGCGCCCGCCGATGGCTACACGTTGTACATCGCCGGCGCCAGCTTGATGGGCGGCGACAAGGTGCTGTACAAGAACATTCGCTACGAGCCCACGGATTTCGCGCCCATCACGCGCCTGACGGTCTCGCCGCTGCTGCTCGCGGCCAATAAGGCATCCGGGATCGGCAGCGTTGCCGACCTGGTGGCGAAAGCCCGCCAGCATCCCGGCACGCTCAACTACTCCTCTTCCGGCAACGGTGTGATCACGCATCTGGCCGGCGTGCAATTCACCAGGCTGGCGGATGTACAACTCACCCACGTGCCGTACAAGGGCGGCGCGCCCTCCGCGCAGGCGGTAGCCGGCGGCGACGCGCAACTCACCTTCGCCACGCCGGCCTCCGTGCAGGCCATGATCGACACCGGCAAGGTAATCGGCATCGCCGTGACTTCAGCCAGGCGTTCGACGGTGCTGCCGAACTACCCGACCATCGCCGAAGCCGGCATCAAGGGCTACGACGTGACCAACTGGTATGGCCTGTTTGCCCCGGCGCAAACACCGCCCGCCGTGATCGAAAAACTCTTCGCCGCGTCGGCCAAGGCACTGGCCAAGCCGGAATTGCGGGCCAGGCTGGCCGGCCGCGGCGAGGAAGTCTCGCCGTCCGCATCGCCCGCGGAGTTCCGCCAGTTCGCGCAGCGCGAAGGCAAGATCGTGGCAGACCTGACGCTGAGCAGCGGCGCCAGGATCGACTGAGCCGCACGCCCTCCCCCCACTCGTTCGATGAACCCGCGGCCTCCCGGCCCAAAAAGGATTTCCATGAATCGCAATGCCGCAGACCTCCCGCTCGCGGGCTTCACCGTGGTGGACCTGACCCGCGTGCTGGCCGGTCCCTACTGCACCATGATGCTGGCCGACCTCGGCGCGCGCGTGATCAAGATCGAGAACCCGGCAGGCGGTGACGACTCCCGGCATGTAGGCCCGTTCGTGGATGGCGAGTCGGCTTACTTCGCCTCGGTCAACCGCAACAAGGAATCCATCGCGCTCGACCTGAAAGCCCCGCGCGACCGCGAAGTGCTGGCGGCCATGATCGCCAGCGCCGACGTGCTGGTGGAAAATTTCCGCGCCGGCGTGATGGAAAAACTCGGCTTTACCTGGGAGGCCCTGCATGCGGCAAACCCGCGCCTGGTCTATGCCTCAATCTCGGGCTTCGGCCAGACCGGCCCATACCGCGACCGCCCCGCCTACGACATGGTGGTGCAGGCGATGGGCGGCCTGATGAGCGTGACCGGCCAGACCGGCGGCGACCCGGTGCGGGTCGGCGTATCCATCGGCGACCTGGGTGCCGGGCTGTACGCCGCCATCGGCATCCAGTCCGCGCTGCTCAAGCGCAGCCGCACCGGGCTTGGCGAACGCGTCGATATCGGCATGCTCGACTGCCAGGTCGCACTGCTGGAAAACGCCATCGTGCGCCACTCCGCCACTGGCGCCGTGCCCGCGCCGCTGGGCACGCGCCATCCCTCCATCACGCCGTTCGACATGTTCAAGACCGCTGACGGCTTCATCGTGATTGCGGCGGGCAACGACACCCTGTTCCAGAAACTCTGCGCCGCGCTCGGCCTGCCGGAACTGGCTGCCGACCCGCGCTTTGCCACCGTGGTGGCGCGCAACCAGCACCACGCCGAACTCAAGACTTGCATGGAAGCGCGCCTGGCTGATGCGGACAGCGCCACCTGGTCGGCCACGCTGGAAGGCGCCGGCGTGCCGCACGGCCCGCTGCAAAGCGTGGCCGACATCGTGCAGGACCCACACGTGCAAGCGCGCGGCATGCTGCTGCAAGCCAGCATCGGCGAGGACCGCCCGATCACCCTGGCCGGCAACCCGATCAAGATCGGCAGCCAGGCAGGCGCGAGCGGCTTCCGGCGCTCGCCCAGGCTGGACGAGCATCGCCATCGACTCCTGGAGGAATTTGGCCAGCACGCCGAGGCGGGCTGAAACGAGCAGGCGCCTGCCGCCAGAGACAAAACCACGAAACCAGCGCCGGCCGCGGTGACGCGGCCACTCACGCCCCGACGCTGCAAGCCGTACAACGGAACCGGTGATTCATACGAGGCCTCGCATCAGCTTCGAGGCGTTCAATGCGTTGCCTCCAGTTCGAGCCGGTTGTCTGTGACGCCGAGCTTCACCGGATCGACTTTCTTCCATCGCGCCTTCGGAATCACCAGTTGCCATTCGGCGTTCGACTGCTCACGGAAAAACGCCACGACGCCGACGTATTGCGCGTCATCAGCCATCGGCTCGGACAGCCTGACCGTTGCGGCGGGGCCAAGCGTCACTTCCGTGCGGCCGAGGATATCCGCCTTCAGCGGGTCGCTGGCACCTGCGAGCAGTTGCGCGTAGGTGGCTGTTTCAAACGCTTTCGAGTCCTTCAACTGGTAAATACGCAGCACAATCGGCAACGATACGCCGCGCTCATCCGGATTGAGCGCGCTGCGGCTCACGATCACGAGGTCCATCTGCTTGACCTTCGCGATGAAGACCGCACTCGTCGCCTCCACCGTCGTGTCTTTGACCGACTGCCAGGCACCGTAGCCGGCCAGCAGAGTGACCAGCCCTGTCAACGCCAGGGAGGACGCTGATCGCCGCCCCCATCGCAACGGTATGTGTTTCACTTCCATCAGAACCCCGATACGGTGAAGTCGGTGGCGGGATACCCCCTCTCCTTGCCGTTCGCGACAAGCACGAGCCGTACCGAATAGTGATAACTGGCGTAGCGACCCACGAAGTGGCTCAGGACGTCACCAAACAGCGCCACGTCGCCTGGGCCGGCGAAGCCTGCCGGATCAATCTCCACGTGAATGGCGAACTCCCGCAGCATGCCTCCTTTCCGGAGAACTCTCTGCTGCTCAATCCATACGTGGCGGATCGCCGCTAAGCGCTTTGCGTTGTCGTCCAGCCCGGTCCAGTCGTAGCTCACCAACTCAAGGGATGTCTATCGGACAAGTCCGAACCTGACTTGCTTCCCTATTTTTTTGAGATAGGGCAATGGCCTT
The DNA here is from genome assembly GCA_000955785.1 of Burkholderiaceae bacterium 16. Lineage (GTDB taxonomy): Bacteria > Pseudomonadota > Gammaproteobacteria > Burkholderiales > Burkholderiaceae > Cupriavidus. Next base: position 63,491 of record JYOD01000016.1, on the reverse strand, counting down.
CGTCGGCGGGCGAATCACTCGCGAGACGCGTTGTTTCGACGTCGATCTGACCATCTGGACGTGTTCGAGAAATTGATCCCGGTTCCCCGGCACGTGCGGCCGACAGGCGTCAGGCGCGCTTTCGCGGTGATGGTTTGAGCGCCACGGCGAACGCATCTATGGGCGTCGGCACCTTGTTCGAGTCGGTGTCGGCTACGAAGCGAATCGTCCCGTAGCCTTTCTTCACGCACGCGTCCAGTTCGACGAACTTGTAGTACCAGATGCCGGTCTGGTGCCAGGCTTCCAATGCGGATGCTGAGAGAATCGAACTGTACAGCCCGTGCCCCCGGCAGGGTCGTCTCTCTTTTCGCCAACGCGCCAACGCAAAAGAAGTGACCGGCAGCCCCCGCAGGGGGATGCCGTATGGCTTTTATACTCAAAAGCCGACACCGCCCCAACGGAAACCCCTGCACCCGCTGGTAGAATCGCCCCCCGCAACCAAAATCCAGCAATTCCAATACCGCACGTCAGTGCACTCCTAACTAATAGAGCACCATCCCCACCCCCACCGCATTCATCGTCACCCGCCCACCCGCCAGCAGCCCCAATCCACGGACTTGCGCCCGTACCACCGGTTTTCGCGGGACACCTCCCATATATCAAAATCCCAATAACAGGCATGTCTGCGCCGTTATGAACGAATCCCGCACCTCCCTTAGTCTTGCGCCATGTCGGACCGGCACCGCCAGCACGGAGTGGCGAAGACCCGGCCGACAGCGGCATACCAGGGCAAATGCAGTGCTGCCCGCGACACAGACCAGTGCGCGGCGGCCCGCGTGCCCGCCCCGGTAACAACAAACGAAAAAGCGAGACAGCCTGGGTCCGAGCGACGTAGCCGCCGCCCCAGCGCACCACAAAGGAGACACTCCGCCATGCTTGAACAGCCGTTCCCCGGCCGTGCCACCGCCCCCGGCACCGAAGCGATCGAGGCCAAGGCCATCGACACCATCGAGGCCATCGAAGTCAATGGCTTCCTTGACCGCTACTTCCAGGTCAGTGCGCGCGGCAGCACTGGCCGGCGCGAGGCGCTTGCCGGCGTCACCACGTTCATGGCCATGGTGTATTCCGTGTTCGTGGTGCCGGGCATGCTCGGCAAGGCGGGCTTCGACACCAGTGCCGTATTCGTCGCCACCTGCCTGACCGCCGCCTTCGGCTCCTTGCTGATGGGCATGTGGGCCAAGCTGCCGATTGCCATCGGCTGCGCCATTTCGCTGACCGCGTTCACGGCCTTCGGGCTGGTGCTCGGGCAGGGTCTCTCCCCGGCCGTCGCGCTGGGTGCGATCTTCCTGATGGGCGTGGTGTTCACCGCCATTTCCGTGACCGGGGTGCGCTCCTGGATCCTGCGCAACCTGCCGTCCGGCGTGGCGCACGGCACGGGGATCGGCATCGGTCTGTTCCTGCTGCTGATCGCGTCCAACGACGTGGGGCTCGTGATCAAGAATCCGGGCGCCGGCCTGCCCGTTGCGCTGGGCAAGATCACGGCGTTCCCGGTGGTGATGTCGATCCTTGGCCTGGCCGCGATCTTCGGGCTCGAACGCCGCAAGGTGCCCGGCGGCATCCTGCTGGTGATCGTCGCGATCTCCGCGCTGGGCCTGGCCTTCGACCCTGCCGTCAAGTTCTCCGGCGTGTTCGCCCTGCCCGCGCTGAGCGCGCCGGGCCATGCCTCGCTGATCGGCTCCATGGACATCAAGGGCGCGTTGTCGCTGGCGGTGCTGCCCAGCGTGCTGGCACTGGTGATGACCGCCGTGTTCGATGCCACCGGCACCATCCGCGCGGTTGCCGGACAGGCCGGCCAGCTCGATGCGAAAGGCCAGATCCCCAACGGCGGCCGTGCCCTGACCACGGATTCGCTGAGCTCGATCTTCTCGGCCTTTTTCGGTGGCGCGCCCGCCGCGGCCTACATCGAATCGAGCGTAGGCGTAGCCGCCGGCGCCAAGACCGGCCTGGCCGCGGTGGTAGTGGGCCTGCTCTTCCTGGCAGTGATCTTCTTCTCGCCGCTGGCCGGACTGGTGCCTTCGTACGCCACCGCTCCCGCGCTGATGTACGTGGGACTGCTGATGCTCAGCAGCGTCAGCAAGCTGCATATGGACGACATGGTCGACGCCATGGCCGGGCTGGTATGCGCGGTCTTTATCGTGCTGACCTGCAATATCGTCACCGGCATCATGCTGGGCTTCTGCACCCTGGTGATCGGCCGCGTCGTGGCCGGCGAGTTCCGAAAGCTCAATGTGGGAACCGTCAGCATCGCGCTGGCACTGGCCGTGTTCTACGGCGGCGGATGGGCCATCTGAGGCATGACGGCCGCGGCGCGCGCCGCGGCCGATGATGCAGGCGGCACCGCGCGGGCTGATGGCCGCGCGGTGCCGCCACGCCAGTGGGTACTGAAAGCCAGCGCAACGATGACACTGGCTTTTTTTGCGAAGCGGGCAAATTCCCGTCCCGCTTCTTTTTTTGCGAAGCCTCGCCCCGAATGACCGCGTGACCGCGCGCAAGGCGCTGGCCGCCAGGCTCAGGCCGCCGCGCGCCGTTGCGGCAATGTCGCCCGCAGCGCCGTTGCCAGCCCCTGCTCCAGATCGGCAATCAAATCCCCCGACGCTTCCAGGCCAATGTGCAGGCGGATCACCGGCTCGGTGCCACGCCAGTATGAATGCGTCGCCAGCCGTTCCGGCGCGGCCACCTGCACCAGGCTTTCATACCCGCCCCAGGAAGCCCCCAGCCCGAACAAGCGCAGCGAATCCACCAGCTTGCGCGCCGCCGCCGCATCAGCGCCGGGCAGCGAGAACGACACCAGCCCGTTGGCGCCCGAGAAATCCCGCTGCCACAGCGCATGGCCGGGGTCCGAGGGCAAGGCCGGGTAGAAGACCCGCCCCACCGCCTCGTGCACTTCCAGGAACCGCGCCACCGCCAGCGCATTGCGATGATGCTGCGCCAGCCGTACCGCCAGCGTGCGAATGCCGCGCAGCGCCAGGTAGGCATCGTCCGCGCCAATGGCCAGCCCGAAGCCATCATGGGTATCGGCAATCCGGCGCGCCAGCGCTTCGTCCCTGACCACCACCGCGCCCTGCATCAGGTCGGAATGGCCGCTGATGTATTTGGTCGAGGCCAGGATCGATATATCCACGCCCAGCGCCAGCGGCTGCAGCACGTGACCGGACGCCCAGGTATTGTCGGCGGCAACCACCACCCCATGCCGGTGCGCGATCTGCGACAGGCGCGGCAGGTCCAGCACCTCATACAACAGCGAACTGGGCGACTCCAGGTAAAGCAGGCGTGTATTCGGCCGGATCAGCGCATCCACATCGTCCTGGCTGGGCGAGAAATAGCTGACCTCGATGCCCAGGCGGCGCAGCAGCGTCTGCTCCAGCCGGCGCACCGGCGCGTAGACGCTGTCCGCCACCAGCGCATGATCGCCGGGCGAGAGCAGCGCCAGGAACGTCAGCGAGATCGCCGCCAGCCCGGAAGGCGCAAGGAAGGTACGGTTGCCGCCTTCCAGCGCGGCAATCGCGTCTTCCAGCGCGCGATGCGTGTCCATGCCCTGCCGGCCGTAGGAACTGACGCGCTCGCCGCGCGCATGGCGGGCACGGATATCGTCGTAGGCGTCGGTATTCTCGAAGCGCACGGTGCTGGTCCGCACCACCGGCACATTGACCGGGCCGTGGCCCTGGCTGAAGGGCGGCGTGCCGGCGTGGATCAGTTGGGTATCGCGATGATGGCTCATGGTTCTTCGATAGGGATTGGACCGGGCGGCGCTCAAACGGCAAAGCGCAGCTTGTCGAAAGCGGCCGCCACGCGCGGCGCGGCGCCCAGCGCGCGGTTGAGAAAGGCGCGCGTGCGCTCGCTGCGCGGTTCGCTGAAGATGCGGCGCGCCGGGCCATGCTCGACGATCCGCCCGCTCTCGGTGAAATACACTTCGTCGCTGATCTCCTCGGCAAAGCGCATTTCATGCGTGACCAGCAGGCAGGTCAGGCCCTCCGCCACCAGGTCGCCGATCACGTTCAGCACCTCGCCTACCGTTTCCGGGTCCAGCGCAGAAGTCACCTCATCGAACAGGATCAGCTCGGGCTCCATCGCCAGCGCGCGGGCAATCGCCACGCGCTGCTGCTGGCCACCGGAAAGCTCGCCCGGATAGGCGCCCGCCTTGTCGGCCAGGCGCACCTTGCGCAGCAGTTCGATGGCGGTAGCCTCGGCCTCGGCCCGGCCGCGCCCCAGCACGCGCAGCGGCGCGATGGTGAGGTTCTGCAGCACGGTCAGGTGCGGAAACAGGTTGTACTGCTGGAAGACAAAGCCCACCCGCTTGCGCAGCGCGATACGCTCGGCCTCGCTGCGCAGATCGCGCACCGCCACGCCGCCCACCGTCACCGTGCCCTGCTGCGGCGCCAGCAGGCCCGTAATGCAACGCAGGATGGTGGACTTGCCCGAGCCGGACGGGCCGATGATGGACACCGCCTGCCCGCGCCGCACTTCCAGGTCGATGCCCTTGAGCACCGCGTTGCCGCCGAACGCGAGGTGCACGTCGCGTAGCGCAACCAGCGGCGCTGGCGTGGGGACCGCGGACAATGCGGGTCCGCCGCTATGTTCAGGCAACAGCATGTTTTTGTTCCAGGAGACGGGTGAAGCGCGAGATCGGGTAGCACCAGGCAAAGAACATCGCCAGCACGATGAAGTAGATCAGCACGGTAAAAGCAGTCTGGTTGACGGTATTGCTGGCGATCTGCGCGGTGTCGAGCAAATCGTGCACGCCCACCAGCGAAGCCAGCGCGGTGCTCATGGTAAGTGTGGCGTACAGGTTCATCCATGGCGGCAGCATGCGGCGCACGCACTGCGGCACGATGATCAGCCGCAGGATCTGCCAGCGCGAGAACGCCATCGAGCTGGCCGCCTCCCACTGCGTGAGCGGGATCGACTGCACCGCGCCACGCAGCACCTCGGCCACATTGGCGCTGGCCGGCAGCGCCAGTCCCACCACCACCTTGAGCCAGTCCGGGAACGGCACGATATGGCTGCCGATACTCACCTCGAACGGAAAGACATAGGTGGAGAAGTAGATCAGCACCAGCCACGGCGCATTGCGGAACACCTGCACATAAAGCTGCGCCGGGCGCCACAGCAGCGCCAGCGGCGACAGCCGCAGCGCGCCGACCAGCAGCCCGCCCACGGTGCCCAGCGCGATCGCCAGCAGGCTCACGCCGACATTGACCAGGACGCCGTGCAGCAGCGCCGGCGACCATTGCCACGCGCTGGCCAGCGCCCGCGCCAGGTCCGGATGGCGGGTGGCGGCCAGCGCCACGAGCGGCAGGAGCCACAGCAGGCTGGCGAAGCGGCCCACGCGCGGCCATGCCGGCACGCCGCGGAAAGTGGAATCAGCGGTCGCCATAGCCGGGCATCCTCAGCCGAAGTTCCAGCCAGTTGCCGGCCTGGCTAACCACCCAGGTCAGCAGGCCGAAAAACAGCAGCAACAGCACCATCAGTTCCAGCACGTTATCGCGCTGGGTCCAGATCATGATGGAGGCATAGGTGATATCGCCCACGGCAATGGCCGACGCGACCGCCGTGGCCTTGACCAGGTCCACGGAATTGTTGACCAGGGCAGGCAGCGCGAAGCGCACCGCCAGCGGCAATTGCACGCGCCACAGCAAGGTGCGGCGGTCGAAGCCGAGCGACGCCGCCGCCTCCAGCGTGACACTGGGCACGGCTTCGATGCCCGCGCGCAAGGCCTCGGCATGGAACACGCCCTTGTGCAGCGACAGCACCAACACCACCCACAGGAACGGCGTGAGCGGATTGCTCCGCTGCGCATCCTGCAAGGCATGCGTGATCAGCATATTGAGCACGAGGAAGGCGCAATAGAGCTGCACCAGCGTGGGCGTATTGCGCGTGACCTCCACAAAGGCGCGCGTGGCACCGGCCAGCAATGGCCGGCGCGACGTCAGCAACGCCGCCATGGCCACCCCCGCCACCAGGCTGCCAGCCAGCGTGCAGACCACCAGTTGCACCGTGATCCATGCGCCATGCACGAAGGAGGCGCGGTCATAGGCATCGGTGAGAAATGCGTAATTCAGGCCGAGGCCGCGCGCCGCCTCGATCCCCCAGGCAATCGCTGGATCCATCAGGAACGGCCGCCCTTGAACTTGTCGTGCAGTTCGGTCAGCGCCGGCGACGGCGGCTGGATGCCGGCCTTCTTCTCGGTCGCCACCAGCCAGCCACTGCGGTGCCAGTTCTGCACGATGCGGTCGACGGCCTGGATGGTGTCCTGCTCGCCCTTGCGGGTCCAGATCACGGTAGGCGCGGGGTTCAGCTCCGGCAGCACGATGCGGTAGTTCTGCCACTCGGGATTACTGCGCACCAGCGGTTGCAGCAGCGTGTTGTCGTGCACGGCGCCGGCGCAGTTGTCGCCGCGCAGGGCCAGCAGCGATTCCGCCGAGCCCTTGAAGCCCTTCGGGATGGCGCCGTATTCCACCCGCACCGGCCGCGTATAGCTGCTGCCCTGCGAGATGCAGACCGTCTTGCCCTTGAGGTCTTCCCAGCGGCGGATATCGCTCTGCTTGGGCACGATCACGGCGCCGCCCACGCGGTAGTAGGGCGTGGGCACGTGGCCGAGTTGCTCGCCGCGATCTGCGTTGTATTCCATTGATGCGATCAGCACATCGACCTTGCCTTGCTGCAGGAACTGCACGCGGTTGGAGGGCTGCACCTGCACCGTTTCCAGCTCCACGTTGAGTTGCCTGGCGAGGTCCTGCGCGAGTTCCGCGTTAAAGCCCACGGGTTTCTGCGTGGCGGGATCGATCGAGCCGAAGGCGCTGCCGGACAGCATGACGCCGACCACGATCTTGCCGCGCTGGCGGATCTTGTCGAGCGTGGCGTCGGCATGGGCGGCGCCGGTGAGGAAGGTACTCGCCAGCACGGCAGCGGCGAGAACGAGGGGACGCGGGGAAACAATGCGGGTCATGGTGTGTTCGAGTATTTCGGGTTCTTGCAGGCGAAGTCGTGTTTTGCACTGATGGCATGCCGCCGGAGGGGCTGGCTGGGGCGGCCGGTGCGCCATGCGGTCAGCAAACTGTACGCATGCGCCGATGAACGCGGAACGAATAAATGAGCCAATCGTTATGCGCTGCGCGTTGCAAACCGCAGCGCCGCCGGGGCGTGAGAGACCGTATATCCATGCGCGGAAAGATTCGTTGGCCGTGCCTGCCGCGCTTTCTAAGCTTTGCGCTCGATTTGTCTCCAGCCTCATCCCATGCAACGCCGCACCCTGCTACGCACCCTCTTCTGCCTTCCTGCCGCCGCCGGCGTGACAGCCATCGCAGGCGTTCCGTTCCACAGCCATGCCACGGAAGCGGCAGAGACCTTTCCCGCGCGCCCCGTACGCATCGTGGTGCCGGTAGCCCCCGGCGGCAGCGCCGACAAGCTCGCGCGCACGCTGGCCCTCAAGCTCAGCGGGAAATGGGGCCAGCCGGTGCTGGTGGAAAACGTGGTTGGCGCCAGCGGCACCCTGGGCGCGGCACAGGTGGCGCGGGCCAGGCCTGACGGCCATACGCTGCTGCTCGGCGGGGAAGGCGTGACGCTGAATGCCTCGCTGTTCAAGACGCTGCCCTATGACACCGGCCATGCGTTTCGCGGCGTGAGCAAGGCGGTGGTCAATCCGCAGATCCTGGTGGCGCGGCCGGACCTGGGCGTGCGCAGTCTCCAGGATTACATCGCGCTCGCGCGCAAGAAACCCGGCGAACTGGCGCTGGGCCTGCCGGGCAATGGCGGCATAGCCCACGTCGCGCATGAAATGCTGTCGCGGCAGGTCGGCATCAAGGTCAACTACATTCCTTATGCCGGCGGCGCACCCGCCACGGTGGACCTGCTGGGCGGGCATATCGATGCCACGCTGATTACGCTGGCGGCGGTCACGGACTACGTGCGCTCAGGGCGCCTGACGGCACTGGCGGTCACTACGCCTTATCGCTCGAAGGCGCTGCCGCAAGTGCCGACCATGGCGGAAGCCGGGGCCGCCGGCTTTGCGGTGGAGAGCTGGCAGGGGCTGATCGCGCCCTCGGCCACGCCGACGCAGGTGGTGGAGCGCATCAGCCGCGATGTGGCGGCGGTGCTCAATGTACCAGCCACGCGTGGGCAGTTGGAGGATGCGGGATATGTGGTGGTGGGTTCGTCGGCGCAGGAGCTGGACGCTACGCTGTCGCGCGATTTGCCGAAGTACGCTTCCGTGATCGCGGCTTCGGGGATTTCGTTGCGTTGAGGCGGGAGGGAAAGCGCTCACGTGATGTAAGCGCTATCGGTATGGCGCGCGCGCCCTCTCCCCGCGCTCAGCCCTGCTGATAGTCCACCAGCCGCACCGGCAGATCGCCATCGCGTTCCAGCTGATCGACCAGGCCGATCTCCCAGTTCAGGTAGGCATGCATCTCCGCCTTGCGGCGGTTCTCGTCCTCATAGGCATAAGCGCTGTACCACGCGTCTTCGTCACCGGTCAGCACGCGCGCCGCGGCAGCGGTACCCGCTCCGGCCGGTTCAACAGGCAGGCCCAACGCCTGCCAGCGCGCATTGCCGCCGAGCAGCGCCCGCACGTCGCGCCCGCTGGTGCGGCGCAACTCTGCCGCAACCGCCTGTGCCAGCACGCCATCCGATGACGTCACGACGATGATGTCTTCGGCACCCCCATGCTCCAGCACCAGCACCACCTTCTCCGGTGTGGCAAACCAGGCGCCAGGCACATGGCCGCGGCGGAACGCAAGGCTGCTGTCCACGTCAGCCACGCTCACCCCGCCCCGCGCTTGCAGCGCGGCGAGCGATGCCGCCTCGATCCATGGCGCCTCCACCTCGGAGGCACGCAGCACGCGCACGGGCTCCGGCCCGGACTCGCGCGGCGCCAGCGGCGCGGGACGGAACAGGTAGACCTCATGCCCGCTGAACTGCGCCAGCCACGCGGCCGTGATCTGCGCGCGCACGCCATCCCAATCGGCCAGCACGATGCGGGCGCGGCGGGTGCCGGCGTAGGCGTCGGTGGCCTGCACCAGTTGCCCGCCGGGCGCGCTGCGCCAGCCGGGCAGGTGCCCTGCCGCGTATTCCTCAGGCGAGCGAACGTCAAAGCGGTACAGCGTGCGTGCGCCGGCTTGCTGCTCGAAGTTGGCCAGCTGCGCCGCATCGATATGCCGCACGCCGGCGCGTTCGGCCACCCGCGCCGCACGCTCGCGCGCGGCCGCCTGGGCCGCATCGCCCGGCTGCGGCGCGAAGCGGGTCTGGCCGTGATCCAGCTTGTAGCCGGCCAGCAGCCAGGCCATGGTGCCGTCCTTGAGCGACACCACGCGGTTGGGAATACCCGCGTTGATCAGCGTCTGCGCGCCCACGATGCTGCGCGTGCGGCCGGCGCAATTGACCACCACCAGCGTGTCGGGATCGGGCGCGATCTCACCAATGCGGAAGACCAGTTCCGCGCCGGGGCAGTCGACCGCGCCGGGAATGCTCATGTTCTGGAATTCCGTGAAGGGGCGGCTGTCCACCACCACCACGTTGTCGCCGCGCTCCTGGTAGAGCCTGAGGGTCTCGGCGGTGATCCACGGCGTGCGCAGCTCATGCTCGATCACCTCGCCGAAGGCCTTGCTTGGCACGTTGGTGCCGCTGAATACCTCATAGCCCGCCGCCTGCCAGGCACGCGTGCCGCCTTCCAGCACGGAGACGTTCGTATAGCCGAAACGCAGCAGCTTGGCCGCGGCCGCGTGGGCGATATCTTCCGCCAGGTCCGTCACCACGATGCGCGTGGTCCGGCGCGGCACCAGGCGGTCGATCGTGGTCTCGAGCCGGCCCAGCGGCGCGGGCACCGCGAACAGCAGGTGCTCGCGCGAGAAAGCACCTTCTTCGCGCGCGTCCAGCACGGCCAGTTCCTCGCCCGCTGCAATGGCGCGCTTGAGCGCGGCCGGGCTCACCAGCGGATGGCGGATCAGCGCCGGCGCGGCAAAGGTGCGGTAGGTGTACTGGGTGCCGTCCTCGGGCACGGGATCGAACTTCACGCGAGCGGCGAGGCGGGTCAGCGTGAGACCGTAGAAGTGCAGGTGCAGCCCGGGCGTGTCGCCGGTCAGCTCGATGGTATGCACGTCGGCTGGCGACAACGTGATGGCATTGCCCGCCCGCACATCGAGCTGGCGCAGAGGCTCCAGCGTGTCCTGGCCGGGCTTGCTGCCCTGGCTGCGGTGGAAGATGACATTGCGCTCGACGCCGCGCACCCCGGCGATCACCGCCCAGGTGGTGTGGTCGTGCGGCGGCTGCGCCTTGCCGGGCAGGCCGGCGGAAGCGAACAGCGCGAAGCCGCCGTCCGGATCTTCGGCCAGCCGGTAGATCGCGGCGGGCCGTGCCGCGTCCACGGGGAAGTGCTCGGGCGGGAACAGGTGCGCCTGGCCGGCCAGCGCCACCAGTTCGTCGGCCAGCACGGCCAGCGGCGCCCTGTCGGCGGCCTGGCGGGCGGCGATCTTGCGGGCGCGGGCGATAAAGGCCGCGACCGCAGCGGCGCGGGCATCGCTTACGTCGCCGGCGGCCGCGTCATCGACAAAGGTCTGGGTCAGGTCGGTAATGGTCATGGCGAGGAATTCTCGTGAATGCTGGGAGAGTGCGGGGACAGTGCGCGGCTTGCGCGGCCTGCGGCTTGCACGCGCACCGGACGCTAGAGCCTAAGAGAAGTTGCGCCGCCGGCTAACGAATCAGATCGCAGATCGTTATGCCGTGGCCGCCGCGCATGGGCGCGCTTCGCCCGCCGGCACGGCTTCGCATATGCATCGTCGATATTGTTCGTTCTTGCGCAGCCGCGTATTCCTTAGAGTGAAGGCCTGCCGCCACCCGCCGCGGCTTCGCACCGACCAAGGACTCCCCCATGACGACCCAGAACCAACGCACTGCCGCCATTGCCACTACCCTTGCCGAGGTCCGCGCACTGACCGCGCGGCGCGACATCGACCGCGCCACGCTGGCACAGGTCGCCGCGGTCCTGCAGAACCTGGCCAGCCGCAAGGACCTGTTCGGCTTTGCCGACTTTCCGCCGCCCGGCGATGGCGCCACCACCTCCACCCGCTACCGGTTGAGCGAAGAAGGCCAGTTGCCGGCGCTCTACCTCAACTCCATCGTGCCGGGCAAGAAAACCATCCCGCACAACCACGACACTTGGGCCGTGATCGTGGCGGTGCAGGGCGATGAACTCAACCGCGTCTACCGCCGCACCGACGACGGCAGCAACCCCGAGCGAGCCAGCATCGAACTGGAGCGCGAACTGGTGGTGCGCCCGGGCACGCCGATCAGCTTCCTGCCGCAAGACATCCACAGCATTCACGTGGTCGGCGACGCGCCGACGCTGCATTTCCACCTCTACGGCCGTCCGCTCGAAACCCTGACGGGCCGCATCGGTATCGAGCCGGAAACCGGGCACATCGTCAACTACAACGCCACCCAGTTGAACCGCAGCGAAAAGATCGCCACCTGAGGCTGCAATGGACGGCGCCCCAACACCCTTCTTCACGCAGAGCAATTCATGACCCGATCCTTCGACGCCGTCGCCTTGCGCGGCTGGCTTAACGACGGCCAGCCGCTGGCGCTGTTCGACGTGCGCGAGCACGGGCAGTATGGCGAGGGCCATCCCTTCTTCGCCGTGCCGCTGCCCTACAGCCGGCTGGAACTGGACGTGGCGCGCCTGGCGCCGCGCCTGGGCGAGCGCATCGTGCTGCTCGACGACGGCGACGGCGTGGCCGGGCGCGCGGCGCAACGGCTGGCGGCGCTGGGCTACCGGGACGTCACGCTGCTGGCCGGCGGCGCTCCGGCCTGGGCTCTGGCTGGCTTCACTTTGTTCAAGGGCGTCAACGTGCCGTCCAAGACGTTTGGCGAACTGGTGGAACACCTGCAGGAAACGCCGCGCCTGAGCGCCGCGGAACTGGTGGCGCGCCGCGCCGCCGGCGAGCCGCTGGTGCTGGTGGACGGCCGCACCTTCGAAGAACACCAGAAGATGACCATCCCCGGCGCACACAGCCTGCCCAACGGCGAGCTGGCCTTGCGCCTGTCCGCCCTGCTGCCGGATGCACGGACCACCGTGGTGGTGCACTGCGCCGGGCGCACGCGCAGCATCATCGGGGCCCAGACGCTGCGCAACCTCGGCCTGCCCAATCCGGTGCTGGCGCTGGAAAACGGCACGCAGGGCTGGTACCTGGCCGACTACGCGCTGGAGCACGGCAGCCAGCGCCGCTACCCGCCCGCCCCGGCAGCCGGCGAGCTGGCCGAGGCGCGTGCGCGCTCGGCCCGGCTGCTGCAGCGCGACGGGCTGCCCGCGCTGTCGGCCACGCAGGCGCAGCAGTGGCTGGACGACGACCGCCGCACCACCTACCTGCTCGACATCCGCACCGCGGAGGAATTCGCCCAGGGATCGATCGACGGCGCACAGCATGCGCCCGGTGGCCAGCTGGTGCAGGCCACCGACCAGTACATCGGCGTACGCGGCGGCCGCGTGATCGTGTTCGACGACGACGGTGTGCGGGCGCCCGTGGTGGCGAGCTGGCTGCACCAGCTCGGCTACGAGAGCGCCGTGCTGGCCCATGGCGTTAATGCCGCCATCAAGGCACCCGCGCCGCCGCGCACCCTGCCCGCCCACGCCCTGCCGGTGCTCGACGCCAACCTGCTGCGCGCCCTGTATGCCGAAGCGCCCGATGCGCTGCGCATCGACCTGCGCGACAGCGCCGAATACGCCCGCGGCCATGCCGAAGGCGCGGCCTGGTCGATCCGCCCGCGCCTGCCGGCCACGCTCGACCGCCTCGGCGCCACGCACGACCACCCGGTCATCCTGATCGCCAGCGAGCCGCATATCGCCAACCTGGCCGGTCTGGACCTGCTGGCCGAAGGCCACCGGCGCGTGTATCGCCTGGCCGACGGCTACCGTACCTGGCAAGCCGCGGGCCTGCCCGAAGCAGCAGAACCCGCGCCGCTGCCCCCCGAGACGCGCATCGACTACCTGTTCTTCGTGCACGACCGCCACGAAGGCAACAAGGACGCCGCCCGCGCCTACCTGGCCTGGGAAACGGGACTGATCGCCCAGTGCGCACCGGATGAGATCGGCCGCTTCCGGATCCCGGCGCCCGCCGCGCTGGCGCCGGCCCGTCACAAGGCCGCGTGAAATCGTTCGCCATTGGCTTTGGCCATCCCGGAAGCGTTGCTCTCGGGCGTTGTTGTCGACTCGCGGACAACTCGCCTGCCATTGTTATTTCATAATAATTACCAATAAATTATGTAATATCATAATACGTAGATAGCTTGTGCTATGCTATTTCATATCTTTTGATGTGAAACTATGCTATGCCATCCTTCTACGACCAGCTTCAGGCCCGCCGCGCCGCACGGAAGTCCTCGCTTGGGGACGTGGCGCGGCTGATTGGCATGGCGCCGTCCAATCTCACCACGGCACTGAGCGGCCGGCACGATGTGCGCGCCTCCACACTCGAAGCCGTGGGCGCCGCGCTGGATGCGGAATGGGTGCTGGTGCCCCGCGAGCACCTGCTCGCCGTGCGGCGCCTGATCGAAGGCAAGGACAGCGGCCCCGACCGTGAAGCCAGGACATCGGTCGAGATGTTCCTGGAGCAGGAACCATGAACACCGGACTGCGCCCCCGTTACCTGGAAGTACACCTGCACGGCGTACTGTGCGGCTACCTGTGCGAAGTCGAGCGCACCTGCCGCTTCGTACCCGCCGAAGCCTTCCGGGCCGACCCTCTGCGGCCCACGCTCAGCCTGTCGCTGACCTTCCCCGGCAATGACACGCTGACCGCGGCGGTGCTTTCCAACCCCTTCCACCCCGCGCTCTACAACACCAACGCCGCGCTGCCGCCGTACTTCGCCGGGCTGCTGCCCGAAAGCGAATTGCGCAAGCGGCTGGAAGCCACGCGCCATCATCCCGAGGACCGCGACGACTTCGGCATCCTGGCCGCCGCCGGCGAGGACCTGCCCGGCGCGGTGGTGGTGCGCCCCGCGCCCATCGACGCCCTGCCCGCGCACGTACGCACGGTTGGCGTGACGGGTGGCGCGGACAACCTGGAAATTGCCGTGATCGAAGGCGCCACCGAAGGCGCGGCCTCGGTCTCGGGCGTGCAGAACAAGATTGCGCTTTCCACCGCGCATGCCGGCAAGCGCTACACCATGCCCACCCATGGGCACCTGTCGGACCTGATCGCCAAGCTGCCCGCGCGCAACGACGACAGCCAGGTCTTCAACGAATACGTGTCAATGCAGTTGGCACAGGCCGCCGGCGTGGCGGTCGCGCCGTGCCGGCCCGCGCCGCTGGCCGCCATCGAGGTGGAAGGCATGGCCGAAGCCCTTGGCGCGGATCTGCACTTCCTAGCCGTGGACCGCTTCGACCGCGCGCCGGGCGGACGCGTGCATGCCGAGGACGGTTGCCAATTGCTGACCCGCATGCCCAATCGCAAGTACGCCGGCCGCGACGCCTACGCCGTGCTGGTGCAATTGCTGGAGCGGCTGAGCGTGCGCGGGATCGAGGATGTGCGGCAGTTCTTTATCCGGCAGGCCGTCAACACCCTGCTGGGCAACAGCGACGCCCACCTGAAGAACTTCTCCTTCCTGTACCGCAACGGCATCGCGCCAGAGCTGTCGCCTGCCTACGACATCGTCAGCGTGGCGGCCCTGCCGGGCTTTGCCGGCTTCGGCCAGAACGTCGCCATCGACCGCCAGCAGCGCGAGCAAACCCTGCAGACCTACCGCGAGTTCGCGCGCGAGGCGAAAATCGCCGGGCGCATCGCCACCGCCGCCGTCAAAGATGCGGTGGCCATGGCCCACGAGCGATGGCCAGCCTTGCTGGAACAACTACCGGCTCCGGCGGGCATGCGCGCGGTGGTGCTGGAGCGGCTTGCGACGCTACCGCTGGCACGGCGCAAATAGACGGACCCCGGAAAAGCGGACCCCGCCTCAGGCCAGCAGCCGGTACGCCAGCCGTGCCGCCACCCGCGCGCCCTGATGATCGCGGTCGTAGTTGGGGTTGTATTCGGCCAGGTCAGCCACACGCAACTTGCCGCTGCGCAGCACCTCGCCCACCAGCGCCTCGACTACCGCCAGCGGCACGCCAAAGGCGGCGGGCGCCGAGACCCCTGGCATGACGGCGGCCGGCAGCGCATCCAGATCGATGGTGAGATAGACATGCCCGGCCAGGGCCATGCGCTCCCTCAACGCGGCCAGGCGAGCATCGAGATGCCGTTCCTGCAAGTCGACATCCTCGACGTAAGACACGCCCAGTTCGTCGGCCCGGGCAAACAGGGCCGGGGTATTGGCGAGACGGCTCACGCCCAGGCAGACATAGTCGAACGGCAGCCCGCGGCGCGCACTCTCGCACGCGATCTGGTCGAACGGCAAGCAGTCTCGCTCAGCCTCAACCTCAACAACGTGTTCAACAAGAAGTACTACACCGGGCTGGGCCTGTTCGGGACGGGGTTCTACGGCGAGCCGCGCAATGCCATGGCGACGCTCAGGTACAGGTTCTGACGCCGGCGACCGCGCTGGCCGCGCTAACTCAACCCGTCCAGCACCAGGTGCTGTCCATGGATGGCCTGCGCGGCGTCCGAGGCGAGGAAGGCAATGGCGCGTGCCGCCGCCGCGGTCGAGACCCAGTCGCTCGGGTCGGCGGCCGGCATGGCCGCGCGGTTGGCATGGGTGTCGAGGATGCTCGGAGCGATGCTGTTGACGTTGACGCCGCCCCTGCGCACCTCGTGCGACAAGCTTTCCACCAGACGCTGCAGCGCGCTCTTGGACGCGCAATAGGCCCCCATCGCGGCAGCCCCGCTGGCCGCGCCGCGCGCCGTGACCGCCACCACCTTGCCGGCGCCCTGGGCGAGCATGGCGGGCACCAGGTGCTGCGTGACGGCCACCAGCGACCAGGCGTTGAGATCCATCATCCGCATCCAGGACTCCCGGCTGAGCGCATGGACGGACTCTCCCATCTCGAAGCCGCCAGCCACGTGCACCAGTACGTCGACACCCCCAAACGCATCGAGGATGGTGCGTGCAGCCACCGCCATGCTGTCCGGCGAGGTCACGTCGGCCGCCAGCAGCAAATGCCAGTCGACAGCCTCAGGCACCGGTGCCTGCGCCCGCAGGGCGTCCACGCCCCGGTCGATCAGGGCCAGCCGGGCCCCCTCGTCCGCGAACGCCTGGGTGACGGCCCGGCCTAGCGCACCGGCTGCGCCCGTGATCACGATGCGGCGCGGGGATGCTGACGAATCCATGGTGTTCTCCTGTGTCGTCGGGTAACGGATAGAGACAGACAGAGAGCGAGATGCCAAGGGCATGCCCTGGCCGGACCGGCACCGGCTCCGCGCGCCCTCTCCAGCCACCTAGTCACCATAGACCGCCGGCCTTCGCCTGGAAACCCGGCTCTGCACATTCGGCGTGCCCGCCCCCTGGCAGGCGGTCCGGACGCCACAGGACAACCCTATCCGGAAACGTTGCAAAATCTTACAAACGCTAATAATTATCATTTACAATCCGCCGTTTTAGCCACTCCCGCAGTACGATGCTCTCTCGCCAACTGATTGCCCTCGTTACCCTGGGTTGCCTGCTCTCCCCCGCCATGGCGTGGACCGCCACGGACGCCGTGACCACCTTGCCATCCGTCACGGTCAGCGCCGCCGAAGATCCGCGCACCGATACCGGTTTTGCCACGCGCAGGGCGGCGAGCGTGACCAAGTCCGGCACTTCGGCGGCAGACAGCGCGCAATCGATCACCATCATCACGCGCGACCTGATGGACAGCCAGCAGGCGCAAACCCTTGGCGACGCGCTGGGCAATTCCGCCGGCGTGGTCACCAACGTCTACGGCCGGCGCGGCTGGGACGACTTCATCATCCGTGGCCAGCGCGCCTCGGAATCCGTGTTCGTCGATGGCCTGCTGGTCGAGAGCAACAACCGCGTGGCGCAGGAACTGTTCGGCGCCGAGCGCGTGGAAGTGCTGAAAGGCCCGGCCTCGGTGCTGTTCGGCAAGGTGCAGCCGGGCGGCATGGTCAACATCGTCAGCAAGCGCCCCAGGCCCGAGCTGTTCGGCGAGCTGGGGCTCACGGTCGGCAACCACGGCCTGCGCCAGGTCACGGCGGAGGTCGGTACGCCCTTCTCGGATAACGGCAAGGCCGCGCTGCGCGTAAACGCCCTGGCGATGAACAGCGCCGACCCGACCGACTACGTGTACTACCGCAACCGCTATATCGCGCCGTCGCTGTCGCTGGACCTTGGCGCGCGCACTGACCTGACCCTGCTGGCAAGCCATAACGAGCGGCAATACGTGCGCCAGCAAGGCTTGCCCGTGAACGGCACGCTGACCGCCAACCGCAACGGCACCCTGCCCAACAGCCGCTTTATCGGCGAGCCCGGGCTGGCCCCATACGACGGCGAACAGAACCGGCTCGGCTATGCGCTGACCCACCGCTTCGATTCCGGCTGGACGCTGAACCAGAATTTCCGCTGGCAGACGCTGTCGCTGACCGGCACGCTGGTCACGGCCGGGACCATGGCTGTCAACAGCCAGTTGCTGAACCGCAGCGGCACGCAGCAGGACTTCTCCGGCACCACCATCGGCGTGGATACCAACCTGCAGCGGCGCTTCGACCTGGCCGGCACGCAGCACGAGATCACGCTGGGCGTGGACTACAACCGCAGCACCGAGAGCCGACTGCAGCGCACCTGCAAGGTCGCGGCGCTGAACGTCTACCGGCCGGTCTATGGCGCGGCCGTCAATTGCCCCAGCGCCTATAGCCTGAGCGCTGAAGACAACGTCAGCGCGCTCGGATTCTACGTGCGCGACCAGATGCGGTTTGCCGGGCGCTGGCTGCTGACGGCCGGCCTGCGCCACGACACGGCCCGCACCAGCAGTACCGACCGCCTGCTCGGCGCACGCACGGAAGACACCGCGCGCGCTGTCACCGGCAACGCTGGCCTGATGTTCGACCTGACCACCTGGGCGCGCCCCTATATCAGCTACGCCACCTCCTTCCTGCCGAACAGCGGCACCGACGTCAACGGCGGCACCTTCAAGCCCGAGACCGGCCGGCAGGCCGAGCTTGGCATCAAGTTCGACCTGCCCAACAAGAGCGGACTGCTGACGCTGGCGGCATTCGACCTGACACGGCGCAACGTACTGAGCTCCGACCCGGTCAACACCGGCTTCAGCATTGCCACGGGCGAGCAGCGCACGCGCGGGCTGGAGGCCGAGCTGACCGCCGATCTCGGCGGCGGCTGGAGCCTGGCCGGGGCCTATGCCTATATCACCAGCGAGGTGACGGAAGACACGGTCGCGGCCAATGTGGGCCAACCGCTCAACAATGTGCCGCGGCATAGCGTTTCCCTGTGGGGCACCAAGCATTTCCGCGGGGCGCTGGCGGGCTGGTACGCCGGCGCCGGCATCCGCGCCGAGAGCACCAAGCGCGGCTACAGCTTCAACCACACGGTGCCCGGCTATGCGGTGGCGGACCTTGCCGTGGGCTATGCGGCATCGCACTGGAAGGCCGCGCTCAACGTCAAGAACGTATTCGACAAGGCGTACTATGCCGGCGGTCTCAACAACAATGTGCTGCCGGTGGGCAATCCCCGCACGGTCATGCTCAACATCGGGCTCTACTACTAAGCGAGCGCTACGCCGCCAGCAGGTTTTCGATCAGGCCCGCCACATGCCGCACGGCCACATCGTCGTCGCGGCGGATATGCCAGGCGAGGTGGAGGGCAAACCCCTCCACCGCCACCGGCGGCGCGAAGGTTGCCAGCGCCTGCGCAGGATCCGCCGGCAGGCAGCGGCTGGGCAGCATGGCGATCAGGTCGGAATCCGACAGCAGCGGCGGCACCATCATGAAACTCGGCACCACCATGCCGACGCGCCGCGACAGGCCCAGCGCGGCCAGCGCATCGTCCAGCGGCGTGCGGCTCTCGCCACGGCCGGATACCAGCACGTGCGGAAAGTCCAGCCAGCGAGCCAGGCTGAAGCCGGCGGCGGCCGGATGGCCAGCACGCATGGCTACTACATAGTGCTCGTGCAATAACGGGCGACACCGGAAATCCGTGCCCGGCGCGGGAAACACCGATACGGCCAGGTCGCTCTCACCGCGTGCCAGGGATTCAAGCGCGGCGTCCGCGCCCTGCCAGGGCTGGAGCACCAGGTTCAGGCCCGGCGCGCTCGCGGCCAGCTGACGATGCAACTGCCTCGCCACCAGCACGGCGGGATGGTCCGCCATGCGTACGCGCACGGTCTGCGACAAGCTCGCCAGATCCACCTCCGGCACGCCGATCACCGCGGCCACCGACGCCAGCGCCTGCTTCAGCGGCGCCCGCAAGGCCTGCGCCCTGGGCGTCAGTTGCATGCCGCCGGGCGCACGCTCCAGCAAACGGTCCTTGAACAGGTGGCGGCAACGCTCCAATGCGCTGGAGGCAGCTGGCTGGGACAGGCCAACGCGCTGGGCGGCCCGCGAGACGTGAGCCTCGTCGAGCAACGCATCCAGCACCGTTAGCAGGTTGAGATCGATCGCGCGTAAATTCATGAAACGGATAATAGAGCATATAGATTATCCATTGGAGTAATTTCACTCCGGGCGCCATCCTTGAGGCATCGCCACTTCATCACCACGGCAGGACCAACCGGAGCCAACCATGCCCAAGACCCTGATTCTCCTGTTCCACCCCCGCTTTGCCCATTCCAAGACCAATCGCGCCTTGTGCGCTGCCGCCGCCACGGTCCCCGGCGTGGAAATCGCCGACCTCTACGCCTGCTACCCGGACGGCGTCATCGACGTGGACGCCGAGGTACGCCGGCTGCGCGACGCGGACCGCATCGTGTTCCAGTTCCCGGTCCAGTGGTACGCCACGCCCGCGCTGCTAAAGGCCTGGCAGGATGCCGTGCTGACCCGCATGTTCTATCTCGCCTACGACACCGAAGGCCGCGCGCTCGAAGGCAAGCCCCTGCTGGTGGCGGCTACCGCCGGCAATGTGCCGCAGGCTTATACGCCTGCCGGCGTGAACCTCTTCCCGCTTGCAGAACTGATGCGTCCCTTGCAGGCAACCGCGCATCGCTGCGGCCTGCCGTGGGCGGAGCCATTCCTGCTGTTCGAGGCCGGCAAGCTGGGCAGCGATGCGCTGGCGGCCGCGGGCGAATGCTACGCGGCACGATTGGACCAGTGGGATTTCGGGTGCGGGGCGGATGCCCCGTCCCGGTGCAGAGCCGCCTAGCCAGCGGGCCCAAGTTCGTTCAAGATGCGGGCTCGCCGCCCGCCGTAGCGTACGGGCGGCAATTCCCCCTACCCCCAACGACGCGGGCCGGCGGCAGGGATCGCCCTCGCCCGCCCGCTTGTTGGCACGCTTGAACGCCTGAGAGTCGCAATTGCCGCTGAACCGCCTGAAACAGAGTGCCACCCTGATCGCCGTGCTGGCGCTGATCGGGTCGATGGCCTCGCTTTGCATCGGCACGTCGTTTGCCAAGAGCCTGTTCAGCGCCGTGGGCGCGCAGGGCACCACGGCGCTGCGGGTCAGCTTTTCTGCGTTAATCCTCCTGTGCGTGTGGCGGCCCTGGCGAATGCCGCTGAGCCTGGCCAATGCGCGCGTGATCGCGCTATACGGCGCCGCGCTGGGCGCCACCAACCTGCTGTTCTATATGTCGCTGCGCACCGTCCCGCTCGGGCTGGCGATCGCCATCGAGTTCACCGGGCCGCTGGCGGTGGCGGTATCGTCGTCGCGGCGGGCCATCGACTTCCTCTGGATCGCCTTCGCCGTGGCGGGCCTGCTGCTGCTGTTGCCGCTCGGGCAGAACGTGGCCATCCTGGACCCCGTCGGCATTGGCTACGCGCTGGCAGCGGGCGTGGGCTGGGCGCTGTACATCATCTTCGGGCAGATGGCCGGCAACGCGCACGGCGGGCAGGCCACTTCGCTGGGGCTGACCATGGCATCGCTGGTGGTGCTGCCCTTCGGGCTGGCGCATGCCGGCACGGCCATGTTCAGCCCCTCGCTGCTGCTGGCCGGACTGGCCGTGGGCCTGCTCTCCAGCGCCATCCCCTATTCGCTGGAGATGGTGGCGCTCAAGCGGTTGCCGCGCCGGACTTTCGGCATCCTGCTCAGCATGGAACCGGCCATGGGCGCGCTCGCCGGGCTGGCGTTCCTGCATGAGACCTTGAACGCGCAGCAATGGCTGGCCATTGCCAGCATCATCACAGCTTCGATCGGCTGCACACTGACGGCGGGCTCGCGCAAGCCCGCCACCGCCGAGGCGTAGATCAGGCCGCCATCACCCGCGGCTCGCCGACAGCCTGCCCGCTTAGCGCCAGGCGCACCTCGTAGAGCAGGCTGTCCTCCGGATTGCGCCGGGCGGAGAAACCGAACTCACGCATCAGCGCCAGCATGCGGCGGTTCTCGCTCAGCACGTCGCCGCGCAGCAAGCGCAGGCCGGCGCCAATGGCGGCATCCCGCAGGCGCTGGATCAGCCGGCGGCCGATGCCCTTGCCCTGCCAGTCGTCGGCCACCGCGACGGCGAACTCGCCAACCTCTTCACCCGTCACCACGTAGTTGCCATTGGCGACGATCACCGGCAACCCGTCCACTTCCGCCGTGACCACCAGCGCCAGGCCGGCCTCATTTTCGAGGAACAGGTCGATCACCGCATCCGACACGCGTCCGCCGGTGAGGAAGCGGTAATACCGGCTCTCCCGCGACAAGGCCTGGACAAAGGCCCTCTCCCGCTCCGCATCGCCTGCGCGCACCGCGCGAACCACCACCCGTTCACCGCCGCTCAGCAGCCAGGTTTCCGCGCATTCCGGGCAGGCTGCGTGCGAACCGGTCACGGACGGGAGGGCTTGGCTGGCCAGGCTGAGGTGGTGGATGGGTTGCATGTACGGCTCCTGACTTCATATTTCATATCCAGGAGTATAGGCAATACCCTGACTATTGCAAATGAAGTTAGCCTGCTATGCTGAATCCATGGATCTCACCGCCCAAGAACTCCGCAACTGCTCGATTGCCGCGACCCTCTCGCTGATTGGAGAGAAGTGGACGATCCTGATCTTGCGCGACGTCTTCCACGGCGTCCGGCGCTTCGACGAATTCCTGGAGCGCCTGCAATGCTCCCCCGCCGTGCTGTCCGCAAGGCTTAAGACGCTGACCGAGGCAGGCATCCTGCGCAAAGTGAGCTATCGGGAACCCGGCGAGCGCGAACGATTTGAATACCGGCCCACGCGCGCTGCGGTGGAGTTGCTGCCGGTGATCATTGGGCTGATGCAGTGGGGCGATCGTCACATGGCCGCCAGCGGCAAGGGGCCGGTGGAGTTGCACACCCGCCCGGAGCGGCGTCAGGTGCGTGCCGCGCTGGTGGATGACGCGGACCAACTGGTGCGGCCCAACGATATCGAGATTTCGCGCACCAGCCGGCAGGCAGAGTCTGCAGCTGACGACGAATCCCTGGAAACGCCAGCAGCGCGGGCGTAGGCCTTGGCTCCTGGCGCTGGGAAAGCGGCCCGGTCAGCAGCGTCAGCCATCAATCCTTCAGCCACCAGTCCAATAGCGTTTCGTCCTCGGGATCGTCGAGATTCCTGTAGATGTTCGCGTAGTACCACTGAATCCCGGTCTGCTCGCGAAACCGGTCAAAGACATCGCCGATTCGATTCATTCCGTTTTAACTGCACGGATCAAGCGGCTGCCCAGGTCGACGAGCCGCTGTCGCCTTCGGTAGAGCCGATAGTCAAGTTGCCAGCTCAGTTGACCGGCCGGGGCTCGGGGAAGGTCCAGGCACCCGAGAGAATCTCCGCGCGAGGCCGGTACAGGCGCACCGTGTAGTTCCAGCCAGCGACAATCGGCACGCAGTTGGGCACCTGTGTGTCGCAGCCGCCGAACTGGATCGGGATCGAACCATCGCTGCCTTTCTTCGCCGTGAGGTTGTTGATCGTATAGGCGCTGGCGGGATTCTTCTGGAAGTAGCCCTCGGCGTTGTCGACGCTCACCGACCAGAACGCATCCACTGGGACATCCTTGACATTGAGCTGATAGACGGTCCCGCCGTCATTCCTGGCGGGGGTGATGTTGAGATAGGTGGCGTCCTTGTCGGGATTGCCGCCCCAGGCTGCCGCTGTGCCGATCAGGCGCCGTACCGGATCGACCTCCTCCTTTGTGCCGAACGCCTTCTTGAAGTCCGGCATCGTCGAAGACAGTACCAAGAGGGCATCGCGGACCTTCTTCTGGCTGACCGGATCCCAGCTGGGCGTTTCGAGCTTGCCGGGCGCTTTCTGGCTGACCTTGATGGCGTCCTGCAGGGCGTGGACTTGCTTGATGTCGTTCGGGCTGTTGGGGTCGACGAGTGTGCGGATCGCGGTGACCACGTAGCGCGTGCCGACGTTCTCGCGAGTCAGGGTATGGGTGCCCGCGCCGTAAAACACGTTCGGCACGTAGTGGTTCTCATTGATGACCTGCATGGACATGAAGCGCTTGCCCGGGTCCGGCAGGGTGATGGTCACAGGGCCGGCGTCAAGGTCAAAGACGCCGGACGAATAGAGGGTGTCGCGATTGAGGCGGATCACCGTCTGATGGTCGATCGACGCAGGCTCCCGGCGATGAAGCAGCTTGCCCACACCGCCCTGCCTGGCAAGTCCCCCGACATACATATCGGTCTCCGCACGGATGAAGTTGTCGACCGTAACGGGAACAGGGGCGCCACCGGGCGGCGTCGCCGCAGGCTGCGATTGCGCGGTGCCAAGCGTGGCGAGGGTGGCGCATATGGCGCAGGCGGAGGTTAGTGTTGCTCTCATGAAAGATTCCATTCGTTTGTTCGCGATCGTACATTTACTTAACGGCAGCGCCACTATCGAACCTGGTCACGTCTCATCAATCGACCCGCTTTAGCTGTGGCCGCTGCCATTGGCCTGACGCTACCACCGGCTTCGGCATATAGATCCGCATGATTGCGTAGAACGGTCCGGCAGGCGCCGGTAGCCAGTTGCTTTCCTTGGCCTTGCCAGGGGAATCGTGCTGGACGTAGAACGTAAGGCCTCCGTCGGCGTCTCGCTGGAGCCGGCCGAGCATGCGAGAGTTGAGCAGATATCGATTGAGAGGATTGTCGACAAGAAGCTTCGATTTGCCGTCATACATCGTCAGCGACCAAAACACATCCGCCGGAGGCAGCGGCGGAGCGAACTGGCAATCATCCATGAGCGTACCCGATGACGAAGTAGCCCGTAGTTAGCGTTTTCGCGGACAGAATTAGATTTTCTTGTAGGCAGCGGAATGCTAGACGGTCGCCTTACTGGCGCCCCACAACAGTCTTTCAACATTCCGGCTAGCGGACGTTCGTCTGCCGGGCGATCCGATGATCGGGAATAGAGCGTGGTAAGACATTGCACCATAGATCGACGACAACACACGATTACCGCCGCAGCCATCAGTACACCGCGATTAGAAAGTCGACGCCTCTGGTTGCCAAGACGCTGTTTTGGGCACCGTTAGTATCAGGCCATTCTGGCAGGAACCGCGCATTTCCGGCTAGTTCCTCGGCAGAAAATCTGAAGTCCGGAAAGCCGATCGGTCCATTTTGTCAGTCCGACGGACGCCAGTGATCATCCCATGTTCGCTGCTTGCCTGTAAGCGCACAACTACAACTCCTCCGAGCCTGGAGCATTTTCTCCTGTGCTATGATCTTTGCACTCATGTGACTGGCGCATACAGATAGAGCACTATCGGGGAGCGTGAGGTTGCTAGCCGCCGCGCGCCTGGGCATTACCTACTATCCTTGGAGATGGGTTATGCCTGATTTCGCACATTTACTCATGTTCGCTCTTGTGGCGTTGGGAATGGTTCTAACGCCGGGGCCGAACATGGTTTATATAATTTCCCGCTCAATTTGCCAAGGTAGACGCGCAGGCCTCATTTCGTTGGGAGGTGTTGCTCTGGGCTTTGTGTTCTATATGCTCTGTGCGGCATTCGGAATTACGGCTTTCGTATTTGCGGTACCTTACGCATACGACACGCTTCGCTTTGGCGGCGCTTTGTACCTTCTATATCTTGCCTGGCAAACGGTCAAACCGGGCGGACGGTCCGCGTTTGCAGTGCGCGACCTACCGGTCGATTCCCCAATGAAGCTCTTTAGCATGGGGTTTATCACTAACCTGGCGAATCCCAAAATCGCCGTCATGTATCTGTCTCTGCTTCCCCAATTTATTACGCCAGGACACGGCAGTGTTCTTACCCAATCGCTGGCGCTCGGCAGCGTTCAGATTTCGATCAGCCTCGCTGTGAATGCACTTATCGCCGTGACGGCCGGATCGATATCTACCTTCCTGTCAGGACGCCCGCTGTGGCTATTGGTGCAGCGCTGGCTGATGGGAAGCGTTCTGACAGGTCTGGCGGTGCGGATGGCATACGAATCCAAGAAATAGCGACACCTTGCCAATACGTCGGCGTTCATTGGGTTCCGAAGGGAACACTGCGCCTCAACCCTGCTCGCCGCGCGGCACGATTGCGACAAACGCGTCTCCTGTTCGAGCCGCGCTACGCGCATTTGTCGATGCTAATAAGCTCGACGACCTTTGAGAGCGCTAGATGGTCAAGGAAGGTGCCACGTTCGTTGATTCGGCAATGCTGAGGTGAACACCGCGCCTGTACTCGGCAATTGCCAGCAATCCAGGCCTTGGGCACGAATGTCTCAAACTGGCTGCGGATTCAACCGGTCGATCCAGCGGCGGTTCGCTACCACAAGAGACAATCAGCTCTCCAGAAAGTGGACATTCCGCAGCCAGTCAGACGGCGAGGTACTGGCCCGATGAACCGTACCAGAATCGTTGTCAACGATAATCACCTCCTGGAACCCTTCCGAGAGCGATGGCGGCTCGACGATTCTGAAGACGTTCTCCACTGCCTCATCAGGGACGACCTCGTCGGCAGGACGAGCCTTGTTCCGTCGAAGCGCGGATTCTAACGAGACTTTTACCCACACGGCAGAGACCGGAATCCCAGCCTTTTTGGCGATCTCAATGACTCGTGTGCGGCGGGTAGCAGTTGCGAATGTTGAATCGACGTAGACGGTATCGTCGGACTCGGTGAGGCATTTGTTGGTCCACGTAGACTTCCCCGCCCCCTGCACACCTACGACCATGACGATCCGTCGCGGGCGGGCGTTGATCGCCGTGGACAAATCCACATACAACTGCTCCCAGGCCGCAGCGTTGCGTTCGGCTGTAAACACCCGGCCGGCATCGGTCTGCAAGTAGTGGTCGGGATTGAGGTGCATGGCACTCCTCCATTCTCGGCATTGAAACTTCCGGATCTGCTCACGGGCACCAGGATAACCGAGGAGGATTCGTGACTGGCGACGCTTCAAAAAACGATTGCCAGCAATTCACGGGGGGGGGGGGGGGGCTAGAATAACCGCCCGAGGANNCAATGCAACTTCTCGATCATGTTTCGATAGGCGTGCCCGACCTGGCCGCAGCGCGTCCCTTCTACGACTCGGTCATGCAAGCGTTGGGGGCAAGGAAGGTCTATGACCGCCCTGATGCGCTTGGCTACGGCGAGCGCTGCACGTCCGGCGATACGGTATCGACGTGCGTTGCGGTCTATCTGGACCCGGGCAGGATCGAAGTAAACAAGCGGCACTGGTGCTTCAAGGCCGCGTCCCGCCGACAGGTGGACGAATTCTTCGCGGCAGGCATCGCCGCCGGGGGACGTTCGGATGGCGATCCAGGCCTCCGGCCTCACTACCATAGCGAATACTACGCAGCATTTCTCTTCGATCCGGCGGGCAATCGCGTAGAGGCGGTGTGTCATTCGGCCTCGGCTTGACAGCGGTGCCTGCAAAAGCGGGGAATGAGAACTAAACAACACATGATGTATAGCACCGTCGGGCGACTGGAACATCATTTCCGCCTTTGCGCGCCGCGCAGGGGCCGCACCGCCCCGCTCCAGCGCTGAAATGAGCCTGGACGGCCTCAAGCCGCCCATCCCCTGCACCATCCCCTGCACCATCCCCACGCACCGCCCCGCCCATTGCACTGCACCATGACCGTGCCGCCCCGCCCCACCTCGGCGCATCCGGTCCCCGCCTGATGCGCCCTCGCAGCGCAAAACCCCCTGCATCCATCACAAACCGCCCTGGCACACCGCTTGCGTAACAAGACCCGAGCGGACCAACGGCGGCCCGCTCACCCCACACAGGGTGGCAGCGGTCTTCACCGCTGCCACCAGGACAACGGCGTCCCCTGACCCGGTCTTATGACCGGCTCGCGGGACGCCATTTGTTTTTATGGAGCCATGATGACCGGCAAAGCCACCCGCATCGAACTGCTAACCCTGCGCACCCCGCAGATGCGTGCCTTCCACCTGACGTGGATGGCGTTCTTCGTGTGCTTCTTCGCGTGGTTCGCTTGCGCGCCGCTGATGCCCGTCCTCAAGGGCGAGTTCGGCCTGACCCCCGACCAGATTGCCAATATCAATATCGCCGCAGTCGCGGTGACCATCCTCGTGCGCCTGGCCATCGGCCCGCTGTGCGACCGCTTCGGCCCCCGCCGCGCCTATACCGGCCTGCTCGCGCTGGGCGCGATCCCCGTGCTGGGCGTGGCGATGGCGCAGAGCTACGAAGCCTTCCTGTTCTTCCGCCTGCTGATCGGCGCGGTGGGTGCCAGCTTCGTCATCACGCAGTACCACACCTCCGTCATGTTCGCCCCCAACGTGGTGGGCACCGCAAACGCGGCTGCGGCTGGCTGGGGCAATGCCGGCGGCGGCGCCGCGCAGGCGCTGATGCCGCTGCTGCTGGGCGGCGTCCTGATGCTGGGCGTTAGCCACACCATGGGCTGGCGCCTGGCGTTGCTGGTGCCGGGCGTGCTGATGCTGATCATGGCGGTGGTCTACTGGCGCTTCACGCAGGACTGCCCGCAAGGCGACTTCAAGGACCTGCGCGCTCGCGGCATCGCCATCGACAGCGGCAAGAAAGGCGGCTGGGCCAGCTTTGTCGCCGCTGCCGCCAACTACCGTGTGTGGATGCTGTTCATCACCTACGGCGCCTGCTTCGGCGTGGAGATCTTCATCCACAACGTGGCCGCCACCTATTACGTGGATCGCTTCGGCTTGTCGCTCAGCAGCGCCGGCCTGGCCGCCGCCAGCTTCGGCCTGCTCGCCCTGTTCGCCCGCGCCCTTGGCGGCTGGCTGTCGGACAAGGCAGCGCTGCGCCGGGGCCTGGACGCACGCTCCACGCTGCTGTTCGCGCTGATCCTGGGCGAAGGCCTGGGCCTGCTGTGGTTCGCCCAGGCGCATAGCGTCGCGGCGGCCATCGTTGCCATGCTGGCCTTCGGCCTGTTCACCCACATGGCCTGCGGCGCCACCTACGCGCTGGTGCCCTTTATCGACCGCAAGGCGCTCGGCGGCGTGGCCGGGATCATCGGCGCCGGCGGCAATGTGGGCGCGGTGGCGGCGGGCTTCCTGATGAAAGGCCTGGGCAACCTGCAGCAAACGCTGACCGTGCTGGGCGCGGTGGCCATCGTCTCAGCCCTGTGCGCCATCGCCGTGCGTTTCTCGGCCGAGCACAAGGCCAGCGAGCAGGCGCTGTTCGACAACGCGCTGGCCGGCTCCGGCTCCTGAGCCTCCCACGGCGCAACCACTCCTCAAAAGCACAAGCACAGCGGCCACACAGAACAAGGAAATCATCATGAAACTGATCATCATCGGCCACGGCATGGTCGGCCACAAATTCCTGGAATGCCTGGCCGAGGCAGGCTCGCAAGATATCGAAGTCACCGTGCTGTGCGAGGAGGCGCGCCCGGCCTATGACCGCGTGCATCTCTCCGAATTCTTCGCCGGCAAGTCCGCTGAAGATCTCTCGTTGGTGGAAACCGGCTTCTTCGAACGCAGCAATATGCTTCTGCGCCTGAACGCCCGCGCCACCGGCATTGACCGTGCCGCCAGGACCGTGACGGTTTCCACCGGCGAGACGCTGTCCTACGATAAGCTGATCATCGCCACCGGCTCCTACCCCTTCGTGCCACCGCTGCCGGGCAAGGACCGCAAGGATTGCTTCGTCTACCGCACCATCGAAGACCTGGAAGCCATGCAGGAGTGCGGCGCGCGCTCGAAGACCGGCGTGGTCATCGGCGGCGGCCTGCTGGGCCTGGAATGCGCCAAGGCGCTGCGCGACATGGGCCTGCAAACCCATGTGGTGGAATTCGCTCCGCGCCTGATGGCGGTACAGGTGGACGACGGCGGCGGCGCCATGTTGCGCCGGAAGATCGAAGAACTCGGCGTCACCGCGCACACCCGCAAGAACACCGTGGAAATCGTCGACGGCGAAGACGGCACCCATCGCATGAACTTTGCCGATGGCAGCCACCTCGACACCGACATGATCGTGTTCTCCGCCGGCATCCGTCCGCGCGACGAACTGGCCCGCGCCAGCGGCCTGGCCATTGGCGAGCGCGGCGGCATCACGGTGGACAACCAGTGCCTGACCTCAGACCCCGACGTGTACGCCATCGGCGAATGCGCGCTGTGGGACGGCAAGATCTATGGCCTGGTCGCACCCGGCTATGAAATGGCCCGCGTGGCCGCCAAGCACCTGCTGGGCCACCAGGCCGAGTTCGCCGGCGCCGACATGAGCACCAAGCTCAAGCTGATGGGCGTGGACGTGGCCAGCCTGGGCGACCCGCACGGCAACGCACCCGGCAGCCGTTCCTACCAGTTCACCGACGAGCGCAAGCAGGTCTACAAGAAGCTGGTGGTGTCCGAATGCGGCAAGTACCTGCTGGGCGGCGTGCTGGTCGGCGATGCCGAGGAATACGGCACCCTGCTGCAGATGATGCTCAACAAGATCGAGTTGCCCGAGTCGCCGGAATTCCTGATCCTGCCGTCCTCCGATGGCCAGGCCAAGCCAGGTCTGGGCGCCGACGCGCTGCCGGAGTCCGCGCAGATCTGCTCGTGCAACAACGTTTCCAAGGGCGATATCTGCGCTGCCGTCTGCGATGGCGCCACCACCATCGGCGAGCTGAAGCGCTGCACCAAGGCCGGCAGCACCTGCGGCGGCTGCGTACCGCTGGTCACGCAGGTGATGAAGGCCGAGATGAAGAAGCAAGGCCTGGCGGTCAACAACCACCTGTGCGAACACTTCGCCTACTCGCGCCAGGAGCTTTACCACCTGGTCCGCGTGGGCGGCTTCAAGACCTTTGGCGATCTGCTGGCGGCGCATGGCAAGGGCCTGGGCTGCGACGTCTGCAAGCCGACCGTGGCGAGCATCCTCGCCTCCTGCTGGAACGAGTTCGTGCTCAAGGAAGAGCACGCCAGCCTGCAGGACTCGAACGATTACTTCCTGGGCAATATCCAGAAGGACGGCACCTACTCCGTGGTGCCGCGCATGCCGGGCGGCGAAGTCACGCCCGACGGCCTGATCGCGGTGGGCCAGGTAGCCAAGAAGTACGGCCTCTACACCAAGATCACGGGCGGCGCCCGGGTCGATATGTTCGGCGCCCGCGTGGAAGAGCTGCCGATGATCTGGGAAGAACTGATCGCCGCCGGCTTCGAATCCGGCCATGCGTACGGCAAGTCCCTGCGCACCGTGAAATCCTGCGTGGGCTCCACCTGGTGCCGTTACGGCGTGGACGACTCGGTCGGCCTGGCCATCGAGATCGAAAACCGCTACAAGGGCCTGCGCGCGCCGCACAAGATCAAGTTTGGTGTTTCCGGCTGCACCCGCGAGTGCGCCGAAGCCCAGGGCAAGGACGTGGGCATCATCGCCACGGAACGCGGCTGGAACCTGTACGTGTGCGGCAACGGCGGCATGAAGCCCCGCCACGCCGAACTGCTGGCCAGCGACCTGGACCGCGAAACCCTGCTGCGCTATGTGGACCGCTTCCTGATGTTCTACGTGCGTACCGCCGACCGCCTGCAACGCACCAGCGTTTGGCGCGACAACCTCGAAGGCGGCCTGGACTACCTCAAGGCCGTGGTGCTGGAAGACAGCCTGGGCATCGGCGCCGAACTGGAAGCGCAGATGCAGCATGTAGTGGACACCTACGAAGACGAATGGAAGGCCGCCGTGACCAACCCGGAAACCCGCAAGCGCTTCCGCCAATTCGTTAACAGCGACATGCGCGACGACAACCTGGTCTTTATGGAAGAGCGCGGCCAGATCCGCCCGGCCACGCCGGAGGAACGGAACTTGCGTAAATCCCGGCTTGAGCAGATCCCCGTGATCGTCAAGGCAGCCTGAACCGTCCCGACCCAACATCTCGCGCCAATGCCCAAGGAAGACATCATGAGCCACACCCACCATACCGAAGCCTGGACCGCCGTTTGCAGCCTGCGCGACATCGTGCCCAATACCGGCGTGTGCGCACTGGTGGACAAGGCACAGATCGCCGTGTTCCGGGTCGGCCCCGGCCACAGCGACGATCAGGGCGGCAACGGCGACCAGGTGTTCGCCATCTCCAATTACGATCCCAATTCCAACGCCGCCGTGCTGTCGCGCGGCCTGGTGGGCAGCCTGGGCGAGCGCATCGTGGTGGCGTCGCCGATCTACAAGCATCACTTCGATCTGCAGACCGGCGAATGCCTGGAAGCGCCCGAGCACTCCATCGCGGCGTATCCGGCCCGCGTCTATGACGGCAAAGTCTGGGTGGCCGCATGACCACGCCCCCCAAACCCCGACTGGTCGTGGTCGGCAACGGCATGGCCGGCATGCGTACGGTCGAGGAGTTGCTCAAGCTCGCGCCCGACCTCTATGACATCACCGTGTTCGGCGCCGAGCCGCACGGCAATTACAATCGCATCCTGCTCTCGCCGGTGCTGGCGGGCGAGAAGACGGTCGCGGACATCATGCTCAACACCCGCGACTGGTACGAACAGAACGGTATCGAACTGCTGGCGGGCGATTCGGTGGTGGCGATCGACCGCCGCCGCCGGCTGGTGCGCTCGCAGTCCGGGCGGGAAGTGGGCTACGACCGCCTGCTGCTGGCGACCGGCTCCAAGCCTTTCATCATCCCCGTGCCGGGCCACCAGCTCGACGGCGTGATCGCCTTTCGCGACATCCAGGACGTGGAAACCATGCTGGCGGCGGCCCGCAACCATCGCCACGCCGTGGTGATCGGCGGCGGCCTGCTCGGCCTGGAAGCCGCCAACGGCCTGATGCGCCAGGGCATGGAGGTCAGCGTAGTGCACGTGGCCGACAGCCTGATGGAGCGCCAGCTCGACAAGCCCGCCGCCGCGTTGCTCAAGCAGGCGCTGGAGCGCAAGGGCCTGCGCTTCCTGCTCAATGCCAATACCAGCGGCATCCTTGGGGAAGACCGCGTGACCGGCGTATGCTTTAAAGACGGTACCCAGATCCCCGCCGACCTGGTGGTGATGACCGCCGGCGTACGCCCCAATATCGAACTGGCCCAGCAGGCCGGGTTGCGCTGCGAGCGCGCCATCGTGGTGGACGACACCTTGCAGACCTTCGATCCGCGCGTGTACGCCGTAGGCGAATGCGTGCAGCACCGGCAGGCCACATTCGGGCTGGTCGCGCCGATCTGGGAACAGGCGCGCGTGGCCGCCGCGCACCTGGCGGGCGCCGGGCATCGCCGCTATGTGCAGCAGGCCACGGCCACCAAGCTCAAAGTGACTGGCGTGGATCTTTACTCCGCCGGCGACTTCATCGGCGGCGAAGGCAGCGAGGATCTCGTCATGCGAGATCCTCGCCGCGGCATGTACAAGCGGCTGGTGCTGCAAGGCGGGCGGCTGGTCGGGGCGGTACTGTACGGCGACGTGCAGGACGGCCCCTGGTACTTCGACCTGATCCAGAGCGGCGCCCCGGTGGGCGCCATGCGCCAGCGGCTGCTGTTCGGCAAGGCGCAGTGCGAGGCCATGGCAGCCTGACCGATCTAACGCTTGAACGATTCAACGCTTGAACGATCCAGTCCCCGATTGACCGCCAGCAACGA
Source organism: Burkholderiaceae bacterium 16 (assembly GCA_000955785.1). Taxonomy (GTDB): domain Bacteria; phylum Pseudomonadota; class Gammaproteobacteria; order Burkholderiales; family Burkholderiaceae; genus Cupriavidus. Next base: position 30,538 of record JYOD01000016.1, on the reverse strand, counting down.
GCGCTAACGTGAACCTGTCCGATATCCCCATCATCCTCTCAACCGGTTCGCCCGCCCTGCTGTCCGCCGACGCCTCAGTCACCGTCACCGATACCACCTGCCCGTATTGCGGCGTGGGCTGCGGCGTGCGCGCCACCCGCCATGCCGACGGCAGCGTGGAGGTGGCCGGCGACGCCAGCCACGGCTCCAACCAGGGCCGCCTGTGCGTGAAGGGCTCGGCCCTGGCGGAAACCGTTGGCCAGGAAGGCCGCTTGCTGCACCCGCAAGTACGCGGGGCCGACGGCGCCTTGCAGCAAGTGTCCTGGGACCACGCGCTGGACAAGGTCGCCCAGGGCTTCAAGGACATCATCGCCGAGCACGGCCCCGATGCCGTTGCGCTCTACGTCTCCGGCCAGTTGCTGACCGAGGACTACTACGTCGCCAACAAGCTGATGAAGGGCTTTATCGGCAGCGCCAATATCGACACCAACTCGCGGCTGTGCATGTCGTCGGCGGTGGCCGGGCACAAGCGCGCCTTTGGCGAGGACCTGGTGCCGGGCAACTACGAAGACCTGGAACTGGCCGACCTGGTGGTACTGGTCGGCTCCAACACCGCGTGGTGCCACCCGATCCTGTTCCAGCGGCTGTTGAAAGCCAAGGAAGCCCGCCCCGGGATGAAGCTGGTGGTGATCGACCCGCGCCGCACCGCAACGTGCGAGCTGGCCGACCTGCACCTGCCGGTCAAGCCGGGCACCGATGTGTGGCTGTTCAATGGCCTGCTGCACTACCTGGCGCAGCACGGCGCGCTGGACCAGTCGTTCATCGATGCCCATACCAGCGGCCTGGATGCCGCGCTGGCCGCGGCTGGCCCGGACTGCACCGATGTCGCAAAGGTGGCCAAGGCCTGCAAGCTGGACCCCGAAGCCCTGCGTGGTTTCTATGCGCTGTTCGCCGCCACGCCGAAGGTGGTGACCGGCTTCTCCCAGGGCGTGAACCAATCCTCGGCAGGCACCGACAAGGTCAACAGCATCATCAACTGCCACCTGGCCACTGGCCGGCTGGGCAAGCCGGGCATGGGCCCCTTCTCGCTGACGGGGCAGCCTAACGCGATGGGCGGCCGGGAAGTCGGCGGCCTGGCCAATATGCTGGCCGCGCACATGGAGCTGGCCGACCCGCTGCACCGCGAGATCGTGCAATCGTTCTGGAGCTCGCCCGCCATCGCGGACAAGCCTGGCCTGAAGGCGGTGGAGCTGTTCGAGGCCATCGAGCAAGGCCGCGTCAAGGCCGTGTGGGTGATCGCCACCAACCCGGTCGTCAGCCTGCCCGATGCCGACCAGGCCCGCCGCGCGCTGGCCAGATGCCAACTGGTAGTCAGCTCCGACATCATGCTGCGCACGGATACCAACGACGCAGCGCACGTCCTGCTGCCGGCGCTTGGCTGGGGCGAGAAGGACGGCACCGTCACCAGTTCCGAGCGCCGCGTCTCGCGCCAGCGCGCCTTCCTGCCGGCGCCCGGCGAAGCCCGCGCCGACTGGCGGATCCTGTGCGACGTTGCCACGCGCATGGGCTTTGAGGGATTCCGCTTTGCCGGACCGCACGAGATCTTCGACGAGCACGCACGGCTGAGCGCGTACCGGAACGCGGGCAGCGGCGATCAGGCCCACGCCCCACGCCTGTTCGACCTCGCCGGGCTGGCTGGCATGAGCCAGCAGCAATTCGACGCGCTCTCGCCGGTGCAATGGCCGGTGACGGCCGCGCCCTCCGGGAGCTTCGCCAACGCGTCCGGCGGCACTGCCCGGCTGTTCACCGACGGCCGTTTCGCCCATCCCGATGGCCGCGCCCGCTTTATCGCCACCGCGCCGCGCGCGCCGTTCCACGCCACCGACGACGAGTTCCCGCTGGTGCTCAACACGGGCCGCGTACGCGACCAGTGGCACACCATGACCCGCACAGGCAAATCGCCAAAGCTGGCCGACCACATCGCCGAGCCCTTCGTCGACATGCACCCGCAGGACGCCCTGCTATGCGGCGTCAGCGAAGGCAAGCTGGCTCGCGTGACCACGCGCTGGGGCGCCATGGTGGCGCGGGTGCAGCACGGCGGCGGCATTGCGCGCGGCAGCGTATTCGTGCCGATCCACTGGAACAGCCAGTTCAGCTCCGATGCGCGCGTAGGCGCGCTGGTCAATCCGGTGGTGGACCCGGTCTCGGGCGAGCCCGAGTTCAAGCACACGCCGGTGCGCGTGGAAGAGTTCCGCGTGTCGTGGCATGGCTTCGTGTTGAGCCGCGAGGACCTCCAGGCTGACGCGCTGACCTACTGGACGCGCATCCAGGGCCGCAAGTTCCAGCGCTACGAGTTCGCCGGCCGCGAGACTATCGCCGACCGCGCCGCGTGGGCCCGCCAGTTGCTCGGCATCGACGACTCCAATGCGGACTGGATCGAGTACGAAGACCGCACCGCCGGCGTCTACCATGCCGGCCATGTGGTCGACGACCGCCTCCAGGCCTGCATCTATGTGTGCACGCGCCCCGAACTGCCCTCGCGCGCGTGGCTGTCCACGCTGTTCGCCAAGGACCGCCTGGAAGACGCCGATCGAATCGGCCTGCTGCTGGGCCAGCCGATGGAAAAAGGCGCCGACGCCGGCCCCACTGTGTGCTCCTGCTTCGGCGTGGGGCGCAACACCATCTGCGACGCGGTGCGCAAGCACGACCTGAAGACGCCGGCCGAAGTGACCGCCTGCGTGAAGGCGGGCGGCAATTGCGGGTCTTGCGTGCCGGAGCTGAAGAAGCTGCTGGCGGAGATACGGGTGGCGGAAGCGGCTTGAAGCAGCAGGCAGTGCTCCAGGGCAAGCCTGCGGGGCGGCCTGGGTACTAGGGTGGCGGGCGATGACCCAGCGCCGTCACGGCCGCGACGCCCCGGCTCTGCCGGCAGGCATCGTCGCAATCGCTCAGCGCGGCGTCCGCGGCCACCCGGATATCCGTCGCGGCGCTCGCGGCCGCCGTTACGCGCTCGCGCGCACTGTCCTCCCTGGCGGGAGGCGATCCCGTAATCAGGCCGGCGGCGAAGCCCAGCGCCAGCACGGCGCCCAACAGGCATGTGATGCGATATCGAGCCTTCACGACTGTCTCCTCTCTGCGTATATCCCTTTTCTTCCCCAGCCGTGCTCTTGTGGCGCTGGGGCGATGCAGTTGCGCCAGCACGGTCTGCTGAACGCAAAGGTAAGCACCAGAGGAGAAAACTTCCTCGTCCGTGCAGACTAGGGTCGATCCCGCACGCCCGTGGGCGCTGCGTACTGCAGGATTGGATCGGCGATAGAAAGGGGAATACGCGAATGGCGTGCGCAATTCACAGCGAGATACCGGCAAAGCGCCCCTGGAATAACCGGATATTCCCGGCTATTCCCCATAGAGTTGCAGCAGTGGCCCGACGCATCCGGCCAGGTCCACCGGCGCCAGCCGCAGCGAGCGGGCGCACAGCAGGCCCCATAGATGCGCCGCCAGCAGCGCGCCCTTGCCCTGCTCGCCCAGCAGCCTGCCAAGGCCGTCGCACAACGCCCTGCCGCGGGAACGGATGTGGACCGTGAGGTGGCAAAGCTTGCACGCAGGCGTGCAAGCGTGGTGCAGCAAGCCGAGGACGATGCCCGCATAGCGCAGCACAGCCTCATCCTGCAACATCGTCGCAAGCGCGCGCTCCAGATCCGGGCGGGCGAGGCCTCGGCCGTTACCGGCGAAGGGTGGGAGCAGGCCGGCCAGATGCGCCTCCGCCCGCGCCATGACGGCAGCCAGCAGGTCGGCGCGGCTATGGAAATGCCCGTAGATCGCGCCGCGTGTCATGGCGATGGCACCGGCCACCTGCTCCAGCGTGACGCTTTGCACGCCATGGTGCTCGAACAGCAGCTCAGCGCTGGCAAGGATGCGCTCGCGCGTGATGGCCGCATCACGCGGGCAACGTCTCACCATGGCCGCGCGGCACGCGCCTCACTGCGGTTGCACGTCATCCGGCCCCCAGAAGGCGCGCATCCCGGTAATGCGCCCGTCAGCACCGAAGGTCATCACATCGGTCACGTCGATGCGTACCGACCGCCCCTGCAACTGCGCGTACACGGTGAAACACAAGGCCGCGGCATTGCCGTGCGAACCCCGGGGCGCCGCCACCACTTCCAGGTGTGCGCCGAGCGACGTCGCGTGCCGGTAGAAGGCGAGAATGCTCTCCCGCCCTGCTATCACCGGGCTGCCAACGGGATCCTCGACGGTCGCGTCGTCGGCAAACAGCGCCACCACGCGCTCGGCGTCAGCCGCATTGAAAGCGGCCACGTAGTCGAGCAGGGCGGCCTTCATGGCGGCGCTCTTTTTCGTGGTCGTGGTCGTGGTCATGGTCATGTCGATGGGCATTCCCTTCCTCGTTGAAGATGAAGGCGCTCAACGCGCCGTATAGCCGCCGTCGATCACCAGCTCCGCGCCGGTCACGTAGCGGGCCGCGTCGGACACCAGGTAGAGGATGCCCGCGGCAATATCGCGCGGCTCGCCAAGGCGACCCATCGGCGCCTGCGAGCCGAGATAGGCAAACAGGCCATCGCCCTGCCCCGAGGCATGCGCAACTTCCTCCATCATCGGCGTGCGGATATAGCCCGGGTGGACGGAATTGGCACGAATGTTCTTGCCGGCGTAGAGCATGGCATCGGTCTTGGCCATCATCCGCACCGCCGCCTTGGAGGCGTGGTAAGGCGGCACGTCGGCGCCGCCGACGATGCCGTACATCGACGACACATTGACGATCGCGCCGCCACCCGCACGCTCAAGATGCGGGATTGCATGCTTGGTGCAGAGGAAGGTGCCGGTGACGTTGACGTCCATCACCCGCTGCCATTGCGCCAGGGCGAGTTCGTGGGTGGGCGCGTTGACACCATCGATGCCGGCGTTGTTGATCAGGATGTCGAGGCGGCCGAAGCGGGCGGCGATCTCGCCGAACACCTTGCCCACCTCAGCCTCGCTGGACACGTCCAGCTTCCAGTAGGCGGCCTGGCCGCCTTCCGCTTCGATGCGCTGCACGGTGGCCTGGCCGTCCGCTTCCAGCAGATCGAGCACTGCGACCTTGGCGCCGGCAGCGGCCAGCACACGCGCGGTCTCGGCGCCGATGCCGCGCGCGGCGCCGGTGATGGCGGCCACCTTGCCACGCAGGTCGAACAGGTTGAACGGGTATTCCACGTGGTCTCCCAGATTTATTTATCCTTGCGCTGCCGGCACGCCGGCCGGACAGCCATGCTACAGCGCGGCCTCGGCCGTATCCGCCAGGAAGCCCAGGCATTCGCGGTTGAAGTAATCGCTGTGCTCTACCATCACCCAGTGGCCGCAGCGATTGATCAGCACGAAGCGCGCATCGCGGCAGCCCTGCAGGAACTTGAGGGCGCCGCCGGCGGGGTTGAAGCGGTCTTCCGTGCCCCAGAAACCCAGCACCGGGCACGCGATCTCGCCCAGGCGCTCGGTCAGGTTGGGCACCTTCATGGTGGCCAGCACCTCGCGCGGCTGCTCCTTGCACACGGCCATGCGCTCATCCACCAGCGCATCGGTAACCAGCGTGGCGTCATGCACCAGCAATTTCAGCAGCTGGCGCATGGTGTCGGGGTTCATATGCCCGCCGGTGAACAGCGACACCATCTTCTCGATGCCTTCCATGCGGAAATAAGTCTCGCGGTCTTCGACGCCACCCGGCGCCATCATCACCAGGCGGCTGACATGTTCCGGGTAGTCCAGCGCGTACTTCAGCGCGATGGCGCCGCCCAGCGAGTTGCCCACCAGCACGCAGCGCGGCAGTTCCAGCGCCAGCAATTGCGCGCGCAGCGCGGCGACGAAGAAGTCCAGCGTGTACTCCACATCCGCCGGCTTCGACGACTGGCCGTAGCCCGGCAGGTCGACCACCACGGTGCGAAAGCCCGCCGCGGCAAAAGCCGGTGCGTTGTGCTTGAAGTTGCTGTGGCCACTGGCACCCGGGCCGCTGCCGTGGATGAACACCACGGGTTCGCCGGTGCCTGCATCGAGGTAGTGCAGGCGCAGGCCGTCTGGCGTAGTGATGGTTTGGCCGGCTGGTAATGCCGCAGGCGACGTACTGGACATATCGGTGTCTCCGCTGTTGTCATGACGAACCCGGCCAATCATGCGCATGCGCAACGGGGCAGGCATCGTCTTTTCGGACTACGAAGCGTCCCGTGGATTTCCCTAAGATCGCACTGACCAGCAAGGCAACGAGACCAGGAAAGGAACGAGATGACCGGATTCGACTTCAGCGGCAAGACGGTATTGGTGACAGGTGGCGCCCGCGGCATTGGCCGCGCCATTGCCGAGAGCTTCCTGGCAGCAGGTGCCCGCGTGTTCACCTGCGGGCGCACGCCACCGGCGCCTGAGGGGACGCAGCACCGTCAGGCGGAGTTCATAGCAGCCGACATCCGCGACGCCGAGCAGGTAGAGGCCCTGCTGACCCGGATCGTCGACAGCTCCGGCTCGCTCGATATCGTGATCCACAATGCCGGCGGCGCACCCTTCGCGCTCGCCGCTGACGCCTCGCCGCGCCTGATGGAATCGATCATCCGCCTGAACCTGGTGGCGCCGCTGCAGTTGGCGCAACGCGCCAACGCGCGCATGCAGGCCCAGGCCAGCGGCGGCACGCAGATCTTCATCGGCAGCGTCAGCGCGCTGCGGCCCTCCCCCGGCACCGCCGCCTACGGCGCGGCCAAGGCGGGCATCCTGAACGCAGTCCGCTCGCTAGCGGTGGAATGGGCCCCGCGCGTGCGGGTCACGGCCGTCAGTCCAGGCCTGGTGCTGACCGAGGCCGCGCAGCAGCAACACTACGGCGATCCGGCCGCGCTCCAGCAGGTGGCCGATACCGTGCCGCTCGGACGCCTTGCCACGCCACGCGACATCGCCGACGCCTGCCTGTTCCTGGCCTCGCCGCATGCCGCTTACGTATCGGGCGCCAACCTGGTCATCGACGGTGGCGGCGAGCGCCCGGTCTTCCTCGACGCGGCAGTCCACCAGGCCGGCTGACCCGCCCGGCGCGCGCCTACTCGACCTTGGCCGGATGCGCCTGCACCGGCCCGCCCAGCACCGAGCGATAGGAAACGGGCACCTTGCCGTCGATATCACGAATGCCGTACTCCTGGGCAATCTCGGCGCTGATCAGCACCTGACCGGATTTCTCCATGACGGCGGCGTCGCCATGCAAGGCGAGTATGACCTTGCCGGTGAACTCCGGGCTTTCCGCGCTCGGCGCAAACGCGGCGTATTTGTCGGGCTCGCGCTCCCAGACCCGCATGGTGCGCTCGGTGCGCAGCGGGCCCATCCAGACCGATACCGCGGCCACGCCGTGCGGGCGCAGATCGACCGCCATGTCCTTGGCAAACTTGTCCACGCCGGCCTTCTGCGCGCCGTAGGCCGGACCGTGCATATAGCAGCTCGCGCCGAAGGACGAAGTGAACGCCATCAATCCGCGCCCGCCAGCCACCATCAAGGGCGCCGCATGCCAGCTCGCCACATAGGCCGAGCGCAGGCCGACGTCGAGGATGTCGACCAGGGCCAGCGGCTTCTCCCAGAAGCCGCCCGGCTCGATCAGTTCGTCATGCAGGAAGGTAGCGTTGTTCACCAGGATGTCCAGCCGCCCCGATTCGTCGCCCACCTGCTCGAACAGCCTGCGCACCTGCGCATCGTCGCGATGGTCGCAGGCCACCGCGATGCCCCTGCCGCCGCGCGCATCGATCTCGCGCGCGGTCTCGTGGATGGTGCCGGGCAACGGCGCCTCGCCGTTGCGCTCGGTGCGCCCGGTGACGTACACCGTCGCGCCGGCTTGCGCCAGCACCAGCGCGATGCCCTTGCCCGCGCCACGCGAGCCGCCCGTGACTACCGCAACGATGGATTCCTTTGCAATGCGCATCGCATTCCTCCTCAGTGATTCCCGCGCCGCGATCTCGCCGCGCGGGGCGATGCCCGACGCTATCGCGCATGCCGCCGCGCTTCATCCTCCGTTCGGACTAGCGGCGTGCCCGCGAGTCCGGCCGTTCGCCATCGCATAGGGGAAACCGTCTAGTCCGTTCTGACGATTCCGCGCCCACCGTCGCTCATTACGCTTCTCATCAAAGAAGAAGCCACAAGACATGCTCGGTCAATGCATCACCAACACCATAGGGGGGAGACAAGTGCAAGTGTCACAAACGGGTTCACCGCATCGCACACGCAGGCTACGGCCAGCCGCCATCGTTTCGGCCATCGCCGCGGCGATCACGCCGTCCGCCTGGGCCGGCAATACCATCGATCTCGGCAACGATACGTCGCTTAGCTATTCCTTCAACACCACCTATGCCGCGGCCGTGCGGGTGCAGGGACAAAGCGGTGCACTGCTGGCACCCGCCAATATCAACGGCGACGACGGCGACCGCAACTTCAAGCGCGGCGACATGACCGCCAACCGTGCCACCGTGCTGGGCGAGGCCAACCTCCAGCGCGGCGAGTTTGGTGCTTTCTTGCGCGGCAGTGTGTTCTACGACCGGGCCTATCGCACTTCCAATTCCAACGATGCGCCCGCCACCGTCAACCACTCCGGCCCCTTCAATGAGTTTACGGATTCCGCGCGCTACTACAACGGCCAGCGGGCCCAGTTGCTGGATGCCTACGCTTATGGCACCTTCAACATCGACAGCACGCGTTTGAGCGTCAAGCTCGGCAATCAGGTAGTGGCATGGGGCGAGAGTCTGTTCTTCCCCAACATCGCCGGAGCGCAGGGGCCGGCGGACGCCACCAAGTCGTTTGTGCCGGGGGCCGAAGTCAAGGACATCCTGCTGCCGGTGCCACAGGCCTCGTTGCAGTGGGAAGCGAATCCCAATTTCAGCCTGCTTGGCTATTACCAGTTCACCTACAAGTCCAACCAACTCAACCCCGCTGGCGCCTACTTCAGTACCTCCGACGTCGTTGGGCCGGGTGCCGAATTCATCATCGGCCCCGGTGGCAGACACATCCCGCGCGGTTCGGATATCAACCCACCAAACTCCGGCCAGTGGGGCGTAGGTACTCGCTTTCGCGCGTTCGACGCCGAGTTTGGCTTGTACCAATTGCGCTACCACGACAAAAATCCGAATGTCGTGACAACCCTGTTCCCGACGCTGCAGTACCAGCAGAAGTTCTTCAGCGGCATAAATCTGACCGGCGCAAGCTTCTCAACGCAATTTCTCGGCGCCAACGTGGCGGGCGAAGTCAGCTACAAAGACGGCGTGCCGGTGCTGGTGAATGTCAACGGTGCTGCCACCGCAACGCCCGGCAAGGCAGTCCAGGGCCAGATGTCGGCTATTTACTCCATCGGGCCGACATTCCTCGCCAGCTCCCAGAGCCTGGTGGGCGAAATCGCCTACCTGCATGTGCTCAGCGTCACGCCGGTCAATGGCTTCAGCACACTCACCAACACCAGGAACTCGGCGGCCCTGCAGCTTGGCTGGTCACTCTCCTATCTCAACATCTTTAACGGCTGGGACATGACGGTGCCGCTGACGTATGCGCATGAATTCAGCGGGAAGTCGGCAGTGGCCGGCGGCTTCGGTTCACTGACCGGATATGGTGACCGCCGCGCGAGCGTCGGCGTGACCTTCAGATATTTGAACAACCTCGAACTGAACCTGACTTACGCGATGTTCCTGGGCAAGGCGAACATTGTTAATCGACCGTTGGCCGACCGCGACTATGTGGCATTCAATGCGAAGTATTCGTTTTGACCTGGCAGCGATATCACGCGCAATTGCCAGATTTATCTAAAGGAGTGAGACTGTGATGCGACAGCATAAAAATCTTTTGATCCGTAGCACGTTGCTGGCCAGCAGCATGCTGCTGGCGGCAGCCTCGTACGCCTCGGTGACGCCGGACGAACTCAAGCAACTCGATGGAGACCTGACCCCGATGGGCGCCGAGCGCGCCGCCAGCAAGGACGGGCAGATCCCCGCCTGGGGCGGGAAATGGCTGGGCGCCCCCCCCGGAGTGCAGTGGAAGCGGGGAGAGCGCTACCCCGACCCTTACGCCAGCGAAAAGCCGGTCGTGGTGATCACCGCGCAGAACATGGAAAAGTACGCCGATCACTTGACCGACGGCGAGAAGGCACTGTTCAAGAAGTATCCGGATACCTTCAAGATGCCGGTATATCCGACCCATCGCGACTTCCGCTACAACGATGCGACCTACAAGAACATCCGCACCTACGCGCCCGGCACCAGAATGACGGCCGACGGTAACGGATTGAAGGACGCCCCCCCTATCGTCCCCTTCCCGATCCCGAAGAGCGGCCTCGAACTGATGTGGAACCTGCGCTACTCCCCATCGATGAATACCGAATTCGCCACCTATGACCAGGCGGCCGTATACGGCGACGGCAACATTGCCTGGGGCCGTGTGCGCTATTCGATCCTTTCGCCGCGAAATGGCGCCAACTTCGACCTCAAGAGCGACACCAGGGGCTTTTTCCGCACGGCGACCGATCTGCCCCTGCGCGACCGGGGCATGCTGTCTGTCGGCCACGAATTCTATGACAAGGAAGGCTCCGATACCCGCCGCGCGTGGCAGTACAACCCCGGTACGCGGCGCGTACGGCAGGCCCCGGAATTTGGCTTCGATCAGCCCTCCGGCGCAGGCGGAATCCGCACCCTCGACGACGACCGCCTGTTCAACGGCTCGGGCGAACGCTACAACTGGAAGATTGTCGGCAAGAAGCAAATCTATGTGCCGTACAACAACTACAAGCTGATGAACCCGGCCAAGTACCAGGACATCTTGGGCAAAGGCCACCTCAACCCGGACTTTATGCGCTACGAAATGCATCGCGTATGGGTCCTGGAAGCCACCCTCAAGGAGGGCTTCCGGCATCAGTACGCCAAGCGGGTGCTTTACCTGGACGAGGACAGCTGGACCGCTCTCGCCGCCGACAACTATGATGCGCGCGGCCAGCTGTGGCGAACCAACCTGGCGGCAACCGTCTATGCCTATGACGCACGAAACCTCTACCCGACCACAACCACATATCATGACTTGATTTCGGGTGCGTATCTCGCCGACCGCCTGACCAACGAGGGGCCGATGCCGGTGCTCAACAACAGCCCCGAGTTCAACGAGACCTACTTCTCGCCCGACGCGGCGCGAGGTGCCGGTCACTGACCGCACGCCTTCAATCGCCCCCTTCCCGCTACGGCCAAGGGGGCGAATTTCATCGCATTGCCCCGCCTGACATCGAGTCTGACCATGGATCCCGAACTGATCGCCGCATTCGGCGATGAACTTCATCGAGCCCTGACCGCCCGCGTACCAGTCGCCCCATTGAGCGGACGTGGCCACCCGCTCACGGTGCGCGACGCCTATCACATCCAGCAGCATTTCGTTGCACAGCGGCTGGCACAAGGCGACCGCGTCACCGGCAAGAAAATCGGCGTTACCAGTTTGCCCGTGCAGCAGATGCTGGACGTGCACCAGCCCGACTTCGGCATGCTGCTGGCCAGCATGGAATACCCGGACGGCAAGGCCATACCCGCAAACACGCTGATCCAGCCACGCGCCGAAGGCGAGATTGCCTTCTTCCTCAAACGAGACCTGCGCGGCCCCGGTGTGACCCGCGCAGATGTGCTGGCCGCCACCGAGGCGGTCTCGGCCTGCTTCGAGATCGTAGACTCACGCATCACCGACTGGCGCATCCGTATTCAGGACACGGTGGCCGACAACGCCTCTTGTGGGGTCTACGTGCTTGGCGAGGAGCGCGTGAGCCCGGCCGGCCTCGACCTTGCCGCCTGCACCATGGCGCTTGAAAAGAACGGCGCCGTTGTCGCTACAGGCCAGGGCAGCGCCGCCCTCGGTCATCCCGCCGAAGCGGTGGCCTGGCTGGCCAACACGCTCGGCGAACTCGGCATTCCACTGCTTGCCGGCGAGACCATTCTTTCCGGCTCCCTTGCGGCGCTGATTCCGGTCGCTGCCGGAGACCGCCTGCGACTGCGCATCGACGGGATCGGCACGTGCAGCACCGAATTCGTCTGAACTCACCCACAACTCCAAACCAGGCAAGAAGCCCCATGGCAAAAATCAAGTGCGCCCTGATCGGCCCCGGCAATATTGGCACTGATCTGCTTTACAAGCTGCGCCGCAGCACCGTCCTGGAACCCGTCTGGATGGTTGGCGTCGACCCGAATTCGGATGGCCTGGCCAGGGCCCGCGAACTGGGCCTGAAGACGACCGACCAGGGCCTCGACGGCCTGCTGCCGCACCTGGCCGCAGACGACATCCGCATCGCTTTCGATGCGACCTCGGCCTACGTGCACCGCCAGCACTCCGACCAGCTCACCGCGCGCGGCGTGCGCGTGATCGACCTCACGCCGGCGGCCATCGGGCCCTTCTGCGTGCCGCCGGTCAACCTGGACGAACATCTCGGCAGCAATGCGATGAACGTCAATATGGTCACCTGCGGCGGCCAGGCCACCATTCCCATGGTGTACGCCGTGTCGCGCGTGCAGGCGGTGGCCTATGGCGAGATCGTCGCCACCGTTTCCTCGCGCTCGGTCGGGCCTGGCACGCGCCGGAACATCGACGAGTTCACCCGCACCACCGCCGGCGCCATCGAGCAAGTGGGCGGCGCACGGCAGGGCAAGGCCATCATCGTCATCAACCCGGCCGAGCCTCCGCTCATCATGCGCGACACCATCCACTGCCTGACCGAGGACGAGCCGGACGTGGACGCCATCACGGCGTCGGTCCACGACATGATTGCCGAGGTGCGGCAATACGTGCCCGGCTACACGCTCAAGAACGGCCCTGTCTTCGACGGCAAGCGCGTCTCCATCTTCATGGAAGTCGAGGGCCTGGGCGACTACCTGCCCAAGTACGCCGGCAATCTCGACATCATGACCGCCGCCGCCGCCCGTACCGCCGAGCGTATCGGCGCCGCCATGCTGCGCGGCGCGCTGCCCGCCGTGGCCACTACCGCATAAGGAGCCCGATATGAACCAACGCATTACCGTGCACGACATGACCCTGCGCGACGGCATGCACCCGAAGCGCCACCAGATCTCGCTCGACCAGATGAAGACGATCGCCCGCGGGCTGGACGACGCCGGCGTGCCGCTGATCGAAGTAACCCATGGCGACGGCCTGGGCGGCGCCTCGGTCAACTACGGCTTTCCCGCGCATAGCGACGAGGAATACCTGCAAGCCGTGCTGGGCGAGCTGAAGCAAGCCAAGGTCTCCGCCCTGCTGCTGCCCGGCATCGGCACCATCGACCACCTGCGCATGGCGCACGAACTGGGCGTGCACACCATCCGCGTAGCCACCCACTGCACCGAGGCCGATGTCTCCGAGCAGCATATCGGCATGGCGCGCAAGCTTGGCATGGACACCGTGGGCTTCCTGATGATGGCGCACATGGCGCCAGAAGCGACGCTGGTGGAACAGGCGCTGCTGATGGAGTCCTATGGCGCAAACTGCCTCTACATCACCGATTCGGCGGGACATATGCTGCCGCACGACGTCACCGCCAAGCTGACGGCCGTGCGCCAGGCGCTCAAGCCGGAAACCGAACTGGGCTTCCACGGCCACCACAACCTGGCCATGGGGATTGCCAACTCGCTGGCGGCCGTGGCCTGCGGCGCCACGCGCATCGACGCGGCAGCCGCCGGGCTGGGCGCCGGCGCCGGCAATACGCCGATGGAAGTCTTCGTGGCGGTCTGCGAGCGCATGGGCATCGAGACCGGCGTGGATGTGTTCCGCATCGCGGACGTGGCCGAAGACCTGGTGGTACCCATCATGGACCAGCCGATCCGCATCGACCGCGATGCGCTCACGCTGGGCTACGCCGGCGTGTACTCTTCGTTCCTGCTGTTCGCCAAGCGCGCCCAGGCCAAGTACGGCATTCCGGCGCGCGAGATCCTGGTCGAGCTGGGGCGACAACGGCTGGTCGGAGGTCAGGAAGACATGATTGAAGACACCGCAATGACCTTGGCACGCTCGCGCGGCCTGCTATTAGGCTGACTAGTCTGAAGCGCACGCCCTTGGCGGCGGCACACTCGCATACGGCACTACAGTATTTGATCGCCGCCGCCTTGCCTGCCATGTCGGACAGAACCCTGTGTGCCGCCTTAACTCGTAAGGCAGGATGCCGCTGCGTTGGCTACGCCATTCCCCTAGTCACTGAACCCACAATCCTTGCGTCGCCAACAGGCTATCGAACACTTCGCCCGCTCGATGTCTCGCAGTCGCTGAATTGACTGTGCAAGTTGGTTGGAGCCGCCAGCCCGCCACAAAGAAACTCGATCAGAATCTCCACGTGGTCCCACAGTACCTGTTCCCGCGGAGGGCTCCCCGGAGGTATCGGCAATTGGGGACGAGCGGATATGTCGGCGAGACTCTGGAGCATCGCATGGGAACAGACGATCAGGCGCAGCCCGAGCACTCGCATAGGAATTTCGGGCAGGATGCTCTGGAGCATTGCAACCAAGGCGGAAGAGTTCTCCCCAAACGACTGTTCGAATATCCGGGCGATCTTCGGGTTGCGGTCCGTATGGAGGCGCGCCAGGAATTGAACATAGCGCGCACCCGCACTGCCTTCTTCAATGATCTTCCTGGCAAGCGGGACGACAAGTATTTCCACAACGGCGCGGAGCGTGACCTGTGGCTGCGCCTGAAGGGAATCGTACATTGCACGGCGTTGCGCCATCAACGGCATCATATGGCGTTCCAGCAGCGCGTCCACTACCTTATCCAGTCCGCCGAAGTGATAGTGGAGAATGCCGGCGCTAACGCCGGCCGCTGCGTTGATGCTGCGCGCAGATACGCCGTCCACGCCGTACTTGGCCATCAGTTCTTCAGCCGCCAGCAGAATGCGTTCCCGGGCCTCGCCTTTTACAGTGGGTAATGTCATCGATTACAGATAGTACGGGTGCCGCCTCCCCCTCTGAGGCAATTGGCCAATGACGCCAATAACCCCATATTCCGTGCGGTCGTTGAGACAATGCGACAGGGCATTGGGCAGCAATGCGGCTCAATGCCCTGGCGCGCCCGGCTATGCGTTCAGCACTACTGCCGACTCACATACGCTGCGATGAGATGTTGCCGCCATCAACAACGATCTCCGCGGCAGTAATGTAACTCGCCTCGTCCGACAAAAGGAAGCGCGCAACACGGCCAATTTCCTCCGGCTGACCCAGTCGGCCGAGGAGAATACGGCGCTCGAAGGTTCCTGCTGGCAAACTGTCCACAGCCGGCTGGAGCATCGGCGTCAGGATCTGGCCCGGGGAAATCGCGTTGATACGGATGTTATCGCGCCCAAGGCCGTCCGCCAGCGACCGGATCAGTGACAACATGCCGCCTTTCGCTGCGCTGTAGATGGGGTTGATATGATTGCCCAAGGTAGCGTTGATTGACGCGATGCCGACCACCGCAGAGCCCGGATTGGCGCGGAGATCCGGCAACAACGCCTGCACCAGCAGTGCGAATGAGCGGAGGTGAACATTGATGCCAGCATCCCATTTTTCCGGAGTGATGCCCTCGAGCGACTCGGTATCGACCGTACCAGCAGCATGGAGCAAGCCACCAATTCTGGGCAATACCGCGCGGGTTGCGCTCAGCGCAGTCCGCAGCGCGCTGGGATCGCACAGGTCGACGCCAACGCCAACCGCCGCAACGCCAAATTCCTTGGCAATCTCTGCTGCCCGGTTTTGCGCCTTCTCAGCCTGGATGTCCCACAGCGCAACGTCGCGACCTACGGCGGCTATTGCGCGTGCCGAGGCAAGCCCAAGCCCGGAAGCCCCACCGGTGACGATCACGGCTGTATTGGGCGACTCGAGTAATGATTTCATTTGGGGTCTCCTGTCAAGATGGTTTGAGTGATCGAATGAATCTGGCAACGAGGACTCCTGTGCGCAAGGCTACGACAGGCTCCGGGCAGCGTGCAACCGACAGCGGTCGCCGGTGAAATATTGTCTTGACGACGATCCGTGGCGCTTGCTACATTCCATTCGAACATTTGATTCAATCGAATGCTTGGACATTCTGGCACACGCCCACGCGAAAGCGCAATAAGCATCAGTCAGAACGAAAACAACAGGAGATGCGGGAGACCATCATGAACAGACTACGCAAGCGTTTGGCCACGGCGTTGTGCCTGGCCCTGAGTTGCGCCGCGACCGGCTTCGGCTGGGCTGCCAGCAACGAGGTGCAGCCTGGCGATACACCGCCAGTAGTGCAACTGCTGCGCGCGCCGGTCGGTGCGCCAAATGTGGTAGTGGTCTTGCTTGACGACGTAGGTTTCGGCGCGGCCGCCACCTTCGGCGGACCGGTCACGACACCTGCGATGGATGGCCTGGCCAGTGCGGGCTTGAGGTATAACCGATTTCATACCACTGCAGTGTGTTCGCCGACACGCGCCTCGCTACTTACTGGTCGCAATCCACACGCAGCAGGTGTCGGCGCAGTGCTGAACTCGCCAAGCAGTTATCCGGGTTACCGGGGGATGCTGCAAAAGGACTCCGCCACAATTGCCGAACTGCTGCGTCAACAGGGCTATAGCACTGCGGCCTTTGGCAAGTGGCATCTGACACCAGATTGGGAAGCGTCACAGATCGGTCCTTTTGACCGTTGGCCGACCGGCCAGGGCTTTGAAAAATTCTATGGGTTTATCGGCGCCGAAACCGATCAGTTCAATCCTTCGCTATACGATGGCACCACGCCAGTACTAAAGATGGCCTCGAAGGACTACACCCTAAACGAAGATCTGTCGACACGCGCCGTCAACTGGATGCGCGCGCAACACTCAATCGCACCTGACAAGCCATTCTTCGTGTACTTCGCCCCGGGCGGCACCCACGCTCCGCTCCAGGCACCCAAGGCATGGATCGAGAAATACCGTGGCAGGTTTGACAAGGGCTGGGACGATATGCGGCTAGAGATTCTGGCCCGACAAAAGTCCCTTGGCGTCGTACCTCAGGATACGAAGCTGACACCGCGGCCAGATGAACTCCCCGCCTGGGAAAGCCTTAGTACAGACCAGAAGCGGGTTGCCGCACGGTTAATGGAAGTCTACGCAGGGTTCCTCGCGCATACCGACGCGCAAATTGGCCGCCTGGTGCAATCATTGAAGGAGAGCGGCCAATTTGACAACACGCTGTTTATCTACGTGATGGGCGACAACGGGGGGAGCCTTGAAGGCGGCATCCACGGCGCGGATAGCTACATGGGTAATTTGCAAGGCATGCCTGAGACACCGGCTGCCGATCTGGTGAAGCGCCTCGACAGCCTGGGCGGCCCGAACAGCTATGTGCAGTATCCGGCCGGTTGGGCCTGGGCCATGAGTTCTCCCCTGCCATGGGCCAAGACGGTTGCTTCGCACCTGGGCGGAATTCGTAACGGCATGGTGGTTTCCTGGCCTGCACGAATCCAGGATCATGGTGGTCTGCGCAGGCAGTTCTCTCATGTGAACGATCTGGCGCCAACCATCCTTGAGGCGGCTGGACTGAAGGCCCCCGCAGATGTCAATGGCGTAAAGCAACGTCCAATGGACGGCACAAGCCTGATCTATAGCTTCGCTGATAAGGACGCGCCGGAGAAGCACACCACGCAGTACTTCGAAGTATTCGGCAACCGTTCGATCTATCACGAAGGTTGGTTGGCCTCGGCCCGGCACAAGGACCGAGCCCCCTGGGCAAGCATATGCCAGGGAAAACGGCTCGCCGACGACACCTGGGCTCTCTTCAACCTGAACGAGGACTTCAGCCAGTCCACCGATCTGGCGGCCAAATTGCCGGAGAAACTCAAGGAGATGCAGACGTTGTTCCTGGCGGAGGCAGCAAAGAATCAAGTATTACCGATGCAGGATACGGCCTGCTCGCGCACGCCTCTCCCCAACTTGACTGGCAAGCGCACAGAGTTCAGCTACTTCGCGGGAGCGGTGGCCATCCCCGAGGCTGAAGCGCCAGCGATCAAGAACCGCTCGTACAGCATCGTGGCTACAGTGGATATTCCCAAGGGCGGCGCCCATGGTGTCATTGCCACCATGGGTGGCACCACCGCGGGTTGGTCCCTTTACCTTGACGATGAGGGCAAGCCGGTCTACGTGCAGAAAGTGTTCAATGTGGCGCGCATGGAGATTACGGGCAGCAAGCCGCTACCACCGGGTAGGAACGTGGTGCAGTTTGACTTCGCTTACGAGGGACCAGGTTATGCCAAGGGCGGCACCGGCACGCTTCAGGTGAACGGCAAGGCGATAGGCAGTGGCCATCTGCCGGTCACCACGCCAGGCTTCTTCTCCGCTGACGAGACCTTTGACGTTGGCATGGATACCGGCTCACCGGCCGGACATTACACCGCGGGTTATCCGTTTAACGGCGTCATCGAGCGAGTGGATATCCGCCTGCGCTGAGCATCCCCGCTACCTCGGCCTCGCCGACCCCGTCATGGGTAAGGCAAGGTCCGCCACCGTTCCTTGGACGCATGCGAAGACGCTTGTCCTTCTTAGCTGGGCAATGGCGGAGCGAGCCATGCAACGACGCGCAAGAGTCTTGCGCCCCATGAGCGTCTGCATTGCCCCATCCGCTATACCAGTAATTATTCTCCTTTCCTCCTAATGCCTCGACGGCGGGAGAGTTGCCCATGCGATCCCCACTACAGATACCATTCATCATCCGCGGTGAACTGATTGACAACTGCACACTGGAATTTGGCGGGCGTGGCGGAAATATCGCATTCTCCACGCCGAATCTACAGGATTATCTGGACAGGCTCACACTAAACGCGCCATCGAAGATGGCGGACCTCTATGCATTGACCTTCGACGATATCGTGGACTTCCTGGCACGAGCGGGAAAGAAACTGGTCCTTTCGGAAAACCCTCACCTACAGGCCGCCTACCATCTTTCCTGCCAGACATCGGGGATTTCCGATTCCATTCTGCGGCATCTCTATGAGGCAATACCGGAGATGTTCTCGCCCGCCGTCGTGCGCGAAACGGCGGAACGCCTGGTAGGCATTGATTATCTTGAAAAATGGGTCGAGCAGCCCTCCCGTGTGCATACGGGAAAACCGAGCCGCATTCGCGCCTTCGGTGCTCGCTGCGTCCATGTCATTGCAGGCAATGTGCCGATGGTTGGCGTCGGTACGGTTATCCGCAACGCCTTTACGCGCTCGGATGCCGTCATCAAGACCCCCTCGAACGACCCTCTTACCGCTACAGCCATCGCTCGCACCATGCTCGAGCTGGACCCTGACCACCCTCTGACAAGGCACCTGAGCGTGGTGTATTGGAAAGGTGGCGACGAGTCCATCGAAAGACATATCTATGACCCGCGCCTGGTGGAAAAGGTCGTCGCCTGGGGTGGTTTCGCCAGCATCCGGCACATCACCCAATACTTGCAGCCAGGCTTGGATCTGATCACCCTTGACCCGAAACACAGCGCTACCATCATTGGCCCGGAAGCCTTTGCAGATGCAGATACCATGCGCTCGGTCGCACGCAGGCTCGCACTCGACATCGGCGTGATGAACCAGGAAGGCTGCGTAAACGCGAGGGTTGTCTATGTGGCGTGCGGCACGGACGAGGCCGGTCTTGAAAATGCCAATCAATTGGGTAAGCTGACCTTCGATGCCTTGCAGAAACTGCCGACCACATTGAGTACACCTCACAAATCCTTCAGTCGCGAGCTCAAAGATGAAATCGACGGGCTACGGCTCGCCGGCGACGAATACCGAGTGTACGGGGGTAGATCCAACGAGGGCGCAATCATTGTTTCGCAAAACGACACCCCTGTGGATTTCGCCCGGCAGCTCGCCTGCCGGGTCGCCAATATCGTGCCAATCGATTCCATGGATACCGCAGTGATGTCCGTCAGCGCCTATACCCAGACGATCGGCCTCTACCCGGAATCGCTTAAGGATAGCCTGCGCGACCGGCTCGCATATCAAGGTGGACAACGTCTCGTTTCGCTCGGCGCCGCGGCACTTTTCGAGGATGCGGCAATTCCACAGGACGGCATCGAGCCGGTACGGCGGATGTGCAAGTGGATTGTGGAGCAGACCTCGGATGGCAATGCCCTGGAAGCGCTGGCCGCAGGCGCGTCGCATTGATCGTGATCTTCAAGGAGCAGTTCGATGTCCCGTATCTATGAACAGTTGCTCGACGACGCCTCGAGCTATGTTAACGCTCGCTACGACGAAGGATTTCTCCTGTCGCGAGAACAACTCGAACAGGTTCACCTGCGTGGCGTGCAGCAGAAGTTCGACACCATGCGTGATGAGATACCAGTGCTCAGAAGGCTGGCGGACGAACAAGGCATAGAGAAGATCGAACGGTTGAATGATGTGGTACCCCTGCTCTTTCCCCACACAACCTACAAATCCTACCCGCTGTCGCTACTGGAGCGCGGTCAGTTCGACCGCCTGACGCGTTGGCTGAACGGATTGACAAGACAGGATCTCAGCGAACTGGATACCCAAGACATCAATACCATTGATGCATGGGTGAAACGGCTTGATGACTGCAGCGAATTGCGGATACTGCATACGTTTGGTACGAGCGGCAAGCTTTCGTTCGTGCCGCGCACCGCGAGAGAGTGGGCAATATCGAATACACTCACCGCGCACTGCGTGCGTGACTGGCACGGCGCCGGCAGCGGGCCAGACTTGCTGCGCGCACGAATGCCAATGGTGCAACCGGGCTACCGCTTCGGCGCCGGCGCAACGTACCGGGGCGTGGAAGAGATGGTCAGACGGTGGGCTGGAGGCGATGAGAATGCGCTGTTTCTCTATCCGAATGATTATTTCAGTGCTGATATCGCCTCCCTGGCAGGTCGCTTGCGTGCAGCCGAAGCGCGGGGCGAACAGGGTACGCTGGAGATATCACCAGCGCTGCTGTCCCGCCGTGAGGAATTCGCCGCACGGGAACAGCAGCGCCCGGAACAGATGAAGCGGTTCCTGGATACGGCAGTCCAGCGATTCGGAAAGCAGGATATTTGCCTGTTCGCGGTATGGCCAATCCTGTACGAATGGGCCGAGGAAGCTCTGGCCAATGGTACGCGTAACGCCTTTGGCGCCGGCAGCGTGCTGATGAGTGGCGGGGGCAACAAAGGGCGCGCACTGGCGGACAACTATCGCGAAAGAATATTCGAATTTCTAGGCTTCGACCGGGTATTCGAGTTCTACGGCATGAGCGAGCTGATGGTGAGCCTTCCTCGCTGCAGCCACGGGCACTTTCATGTGCCACCGGTGTTGGTGCCTTTTGTCCTCGACCCCGAGAACGGCCATCCCTTTCCGCGAGAAGGTACTCACACGGGCCGATTCGCCTTTGTGGATCTGCTGCCTGATTCTTACTGGGGGGGCTTGATCACCGGCGACGAAGTTACCTTGAGCGGCTGGGATGCCCCTTGCGAATGTGGGCGCAGCGGGCCCTACTTGCACGCTACCATACAGCGCTACAGCGAAAAGCAAGGCGGGGATGACAAGATAAATTGTGCCGGCGCGCCGGAGGCCCATGATAAGGCAGTGGAATTTTTGTTATCTGCGGTGCGATGAGTGACTTCGGCTTGCCGAGTGCGCCGTCATCACGCCTCGGATAAGCTGTGCCACCCGCTAACTCGACTGACTTTTCCGACAACCGGCCGGGCCGCCCCCCCCCCAATTTGGATGCCGGCCCGGCGCGACCGTGCGAATCAGAACTCCAGCGGCCTTTGCACGGCGTCGACGCCACCGTCGATGAACACGACATTGCCGTGTAGATATGCTGCCTCGGGTCGGCACAGGAACGCGATCAGCGCGGCTACCTCATCGGGCTGCGCGCGCCGCCCAAGGGGGGGCAGAAAGTCGCGGATGGCATCGCCATAGCGCGGATCCCGCAGGCCAGCCTGCAGCATAGGCGTTTCCACCGCGCCGGGCGCAATCACATTCAGGCGCACCCCGGCCCGCCCCCAGCTGGCTGCGCGTTGCCGTGCCGCCGCCGCGACGGCGTTCTTCGCGCTCGCATACGCCAGATAGCCCGCCTGGGCGGCCTGCTCACCACCCGCCTCCTGCGCCGCGCGCACCAGGGCGTGCACGCCGTCCTCATCGCCCGCCAGGTAGGCGTCGCGCAGCGGGCTGCCTGCCCAGGACTGCAGCGTGGCCGAATTGGACGACACCACCACGGCGCACGGCTCCTTGCCTTGCCGCAATGCCTCGAACAAGCCGTCCAGCATGGCTACCACGCCGAAGTAGTTGACCGAGGCGACCAGCGTCGCAGGATCGACATGCGGGCCCAAACCAGCGCAGCAGATCAGCTTGTCGATCCTGCCGCCGGACTGTGACAGCGCGCCATCGATAGCGGCCTCGCGGCCGTGCCGGGTGGAGAGGTCGGCGTGGATCTCGGCATCGCGCAGGTCGATGCCGATGACCCTTTCGCCGTCGGCCAGCAGGCGCCGGCGTACGGCCGCGCCCATGCCGGAGGCCGAGCCGGTGATGATAGTGGTTGTCATGGTGTTCGGTTTCGTGTGTGGAAAAGAGGAAAAAAAGGCGGAAAGCGAAAAGAAGAGAATCGAGACAAGCCAGGCCTCGTCAGTGTGAAGGCCGCCACCGGGTCCGCCCGCTGTCTCCCGACCACCTTTTTTGGCTTCTTGTGGATACTAGCCACCGGTCCTGCAAGCCGCTTCGTCTGAGCGGACTAAGGGGAATCCCGCAACACCGTGCCCAGAGGCGGCGCCGGCATGGTGCGCAAGCCTCGCCGGGGCGAGGTGCAGGGACTGCGCGCTTTTAGCGCAGCAATTCGGGCGGCAACGGCGGCGACTCGCTTTCGGGATTTCGTTGCCCCGACAAGCTTGCGACTTTGCTGTTCGACGCCCCTAACCGAATGCCCTGAAGCGGGAAGTCATATTTGCGAGATTTCCTTCGCCGCTCGCGCCGCACCGCGCATAGCACCTTCGATATAGCCGATGCCGGTGCAATCGCCAACTTCATGGACCTTGAAGCCTTCGGCCTCTAACTGCCTGGCAAGCGTCGAGTCACCTGCCGCACCTTTGGCCACGATGACACTATTCGCATCGATTGCCTGCGCGTTGCCTGTCTGGTCGGTGAAGCAAACCCTGTCAGGTTCGATCCGGATGTCCGAGGCATCCGGAAAGAGACCAAGGCCGTGCTCCTTAAGCTCCGCAAGCAGCCGCATCCGGCGGACTATCGTCAGTCCTGCGCCAAGCCGCGGCGCCTCATCGACGACTGTCACCATCCGCCCGCGCTCGGACAGGAACTCGGCCAGTTCGAGACCGACCAGTTCGCCACCGATGATCACGACGCGCCTGCCCAGCGGCATCCATTGCCGGGTCGCCTGGCGAACGAAATCGAGATTCGAGGTCAGGCCGGATGCCGCACCAATCTTTGATGCCATGCGTGTCGCCCACCCGACCTTGCGCGCCAGTTCCTGCGAGCCTTCACCGAGCATCAAGCGACGCATGTCGTCTCCGCTCATGACGTGCGGCAAGTCATTGCCTGGTATCGGCGGCAATCCGCGCACCGCGCCGGTTGCGACGACAACGACGTCCGGGGATAGCGTGCGCAGCAGTTCAGGTGTCGCCCGTGTGCGCAGGCGCACATCGATTCGTGACGATTCAACCTGGTGCCGGAGCCAGTCGAGCAGTGGCTCGTTGGCCTGATAGGCGAGCGCGGCAATGCGCAACGTGCCGCCCAGTTGGCTGGCCTGCTCCAGCAACGTTACTTGATGCCCGTCCGCCCGTAGCCGTCGCGCCGACTCCATGCCACCGGGGCCTCCGCCGATAACCACGACTCGCTTGCCACCCTTCGGCGATTGGCGATGCAAATACTCGAAACCGATTTCGGGGTTGACCGCGCAGCGCAGCGGCTTGCCAACGTAGATCGCGCTAATGCACGTGTAGCAGTAAATGCAGGGCAGCACGTCATTGGGCCGCCCTTCGGCAAGCTTTTGCGGCAGATACGGATCGGCTAGCAGCTTCCTCCCCATTGAGACGAAATCGATCGAGCCATCGGCAATCTTTTCGTCGCCCAGAACGGGCTCGATCCGGCCCGATGCTATGACCGGAATGCCGACCGCCGCCTTGATCCGCGCCGCAAACGGAAGATTGAGCCCGGGCTCATGCGGGGTATGCGACGCCGAATGCAACTTTGGCTTCCCCGCGTCGTGATAGGCGCTCACGGTGATCGCGTTGGCCCCCTCCTCCTCGACGATCTGCGCGGTGCGCACAGCCTCGTCAATCGTGATGCCGCCCGGAATGCCTTCCTCGCGCGAGTCGAGTTTGCACCACACAGGGAAATCGGGGCCAACCGCGGTCCGCACGGCCCGAACCACCTCGACCAGGAGACGGACGCGATTTTCCAGCGGGCCACCATATTCATCGGTACGCCGGTTCGTCGTGGGCGAGATGAACGACGACAGGAGATAGCCGTGCCCACCATGGATCTCGACGCCGTCAAAGCCGGCCCGCCGCGCCCGGCTCGCGGCGGCGGCAAATTGCGCGATCAGCGTGTCGATGTCGGCCTTCGTCATGACCTGAATCGTCACGCTGGTGATGCGGCCGAACGGCGCCTCGGCCAACTCTTCGAGCAAGAACGCCTCGGTGAAATCGCCAGTGGGAGGTTCAGGCAGGGAGGGCGCCCACACCGGCCGCCCCGCAAGCATATCCTCCACGCCGATCAACCCTCCATGGTGCAGCTGCGCGGCGATCTTTGCGCCGTGCGCGTGGACGGCTTCGGTCAGTGCGGTCAGGCCGGGAAGAAAGCGATCGTCCGAAATGGCGATCTGGTTCACCTGATTGGCACCGGTCGGCCAAGCCACGCCGGCGACGCCGGTGATGATCAGCCCCGCCCCCCCTTTGGCCTGCGATTCGTGATAGCGCACGATGCGCTCACCGCAATGACCATCTGGCTCCGCAAGGCTCGCACCCATCGCGGTGACGACAATGCGGTTGCGTAGTGCCATCGTGCCGATTCGGCCAGGCGCCAGCAGGTGGAGATACGATGTGCGACTCATTGACTGGCTCCTGTGATTGCATCTTGATAGACATGCCGGCGCCACGGGAGCGCAAGGCGTGCCACCTGTCACTCTGCATTGACCACCCGATCGGCGCCAGTTGCACACTGATAGGCGGGCGGTGGGGGAAACTTCATTCGTTCACGTGCGAATCCGTCATGCGCGCTGAATGCCGCGCAAGGTCACGCCGACGAACCATGCCGGACGCCGCGGAGAATTCGCATCTGCCGGCGAATCGCACCCTCGTCCGCAGGAACCAGGCTATAGGCAAGTCCAATGCGGCTAGCCAGCGCAATGATGTCGTCCAGCGACGCGGGCGTCGCGCCTGACTTCTCTACGTAATCGCGGTAGCGTTCAGCCAGCACCTTGTGCCACATGGGCTTGATGTTCTCGAGGATGTAGGGAAACACCTCCGCCGTAACGCTTCTAGCCAGGTAGTCCTGACGAAGCCCGGCGAGGCGTTGCCGATACTTCACGGCGAAACACACACACTCTTCGAGATACCCCTCGAAATCCCCCTCGTAGCTCGACAAGCTGCGCTGCATCTCCTCGAAAAAGACGCCATTCTCCGCGCCAATCGCGGCTTGGATCAGCTCATTCCGGGTGCTGTAGTAGCGGTAAAGGGTTCTGCGTGAAATGTTGGCACGCTTGGCCACATCATCCACGGTGAAACCCTCGATTCCCATCTCAGCCATGCAGTCGAGCGTGGACCTCAAAATCAAGGTACGCCCTTGCTCGGGACAGTCTATTCGGCTGGCGTCTCCCCAGCGAAGTTGTCTATTCATTCAGAATTTTGCCTCTTGCAGCGTGATGCGCTCTTGATCGCAGTGTGATCCCGGCATTGCCGGGGCGTCTTCGCCCAGTATTGCACAAAGAGTATTTTTTGTGCCATTGTTGTGACTCATTTTTATATTTATGTGTCATAGTGGCCGCACCCGATGCGCTTGTGCCGCGCTCGGAAAAGGGCAACTTGTTGACCTGACCCGGCGTACTTCGGCCCGGCTTACCACTGACCGGTACAAGCAGTGCTACACCGATATGCCACCCTGCCCGCACCGCAACTTACCCAAGCGGTTCGCCAAAAATAGGGAGGGATGGCGCAACGACGAATGAAGTGCCGCCCAAGACAACCGGTCGCCTGGAAAACATTTAACGTAGGAGGCAAGCCAATGAACAACAGCAATCCGGCCGTGAATTGGAATACATCGTACGACGTGGTGGTCGTCGGTTCCGGGGCAGGCGCGATGACGACCGCGCTGCGCGCATACGATCTCGGCTTGACCGTGCTCCTCGTCGAGAAAAGCCCGCACTATGGGGGCACGACGGCTATTTCCGGCGGCGGAATCTGGATCCCTTGCAATGATCAGATCCAATCTCTCGGCGGCAACGACTCCTATGAGGAAGCGGTGGCGTATCTCCGGGATGTCATAGGGGAAGATTTCGATCTGAACAGAATCAATGCCTATCTCAAAAACGGGCCGGAGATGGTCCACTATCTCGCCACGCAGGCGCAGACGCATTTCCACGCGGTGCCCCGTTATCCTGACTACTATCCGGACCGCACGGGAGGAAAGCCGGGCTACCGCACCATGGAGCCAGCGGCATTCGACGCGCGCCGGCTCGGCGATGCATTTGACGAACTCCGCGCCCCATCGCCCGCCACCCTGGTCGGCGGGCGCATAGCGCTGACGCAGATCGAAGCCCACACGATCGTAGCGAAGGAGTCCGGCTGGCTCGGCTTGTTGGCACGCCTCGCGTTCCGGTACGCAACGGATTTGCGCTGGCGCTGTCGAACGCACCGGGACCGCCGGCTGACGCTTGGCAACGCCTTGGTCGCGAGCCTGCGCGCGGCACTCGCGCATCGGTCCATACCGCTGTGGCTCGACACCCCAATGCGCACGCTCCACGCGCACGATGCCCGCGTGACCGGCGTGACGGTGGAGCGACAGGGACGCGAGTACAACGTTCGCGCGCGATGCGCGGTGGTGCTCGCCTGCGGAGGCTTTGAATCCAGTCAGGAAATGCGCGACCAATACCTGCCGAAGCCCACGCAAGCTGAATGGACAGCCGCCCCGCCCATCAATACCGGAGATGGAATTCGCGCCGGTCTTAAGCTCGGCGCGAACGTTTCGCTGATGGGATACACATGGGGTGTGCCGACAGTACGGGTTCCAGGGGAGGAAAAACAACGCGGGCTTTTCATGGAGCGTTCATTGCCGCGATGCGTGCTGGTCAATCGGCTCGGTCGACGATTCGTCAACGAAGCAGCGCCGTACCCGGACATCGTCCACGCCATGTATGCCGACCACGCGCAAACAAATGCGAATGTGCCGGCATGGCTCGTGTTCGATGCAGAGTATAGAAAACGCTATCCGTGCGCCGTGCTGCTTCCCGGTAGCATACAGCCCGACTCCAGGATTCCGCATGGCTGGCTGGACAATGTCATCTATCGCGCCGGAACGCTGGCCGAACTGGCTGCAAAAATCGGCGTCGATCCACGCGGCCTTGCTACGACTGTCGCTCAAATGAACGCCTATGCGTCGAATGGTACCGACCTCGAGTTCGGCAAGGGAAGCAATATCTTCGACCGCTACTATGGCGACATCTCCTCCAAGCCGAACCCGTGCCTGGGCCCGATCGACCGCGCCCCTTTCTACGCGCTGCGGATCGATCCCGGCGAGATCGGCACCAAGGGCGGATTGAGCACTGACGCCTATGCCCGCGTCCTCCGTCCCGACGGCAGCGTAATCGAGGGATGCTATGCGATCGGCAATACCTCGGCCGCGGTCATGGGAAAAACCTATCCCGGACCAGGTTCGACTATCGGGCCGGCGATGACCTTTGGCTACATCGCCGCGAATCAGATCGCGGCAGAGAAAATCAACGGAGGCAATCCACGCCCATAAGTAGATTGAGACGGGCAGGAAAACCGTGAAGTCCGACGTTGCCCAGAGCTTAACGACCAGAGGAAAACTGGAACGTTTACCCCCGCGGGATCTATACGCAATCCGGGCTAACCCTCCTCTTGCTGCCACAAAAACACTTCCGAGCCGCGGTTGGCTGAACGGCTTTGCAGAGCCCCCCTTAAAGCTACCTATGGCGCACATATGCGTGTAGTCCGATTGGACGATGTTGACTCCAGATTCCGCAAATATGCTTCGATCAAGAGACCGGCCCTAACGGTACAACAGGAATCGGCATCTGCCCATGGTGGGCAGTAGCAAGAGGAGACAGCGATGAGAGCATGGTTGCGGGCGGGTAGTCTGTTTGGGGCCGGTGCGGCCGTGGCCCTGGGTCTTGCGTTTGCTGAGGGCCTGCCGTCTGCCCGGCCTGGTTTTGATCCGGAGAGCGCGATCAGACGCGACGGACACCTGGCCGGCGAAGAAACCAATGGCGCGGCTATCATGCAGGCGTCTTGCGATGACACCTGCCGGCAGAGCATTGGGGTTGCCGCAGTTGCCCTCCTGAATCACCGCAGCGTCCCATAGTGTACGTTCCATGCCGACGGGCCTGGTCAGATCCGTGCCGCAATGCCGGCAAGATGCTGCGCCCAAATGTCCCCGCCACCTTCACATTGGCGTTGGTCGCCACAGCAAGCCGCCGGGCGGCACGCCCGCTTGAGCGCATCGTGCATTCCGCCGATTGAATTGCTCCGCCGAACAACCTCAATTCGTCAGCCTCACCTCACAATCACAGCCATACTTATCCACGGAGTTACCCAATGAGAGCATTGCTCTTCGCGTCGACCGCGGTTGCGCTTGCGACAGCAAGCCTTACGTGCGCGCAAGCCGCCCAGCAAGAGAACGCCACCTTCCCGGGCCGCAACCCCTGGCTGACCGACAGCGTCTATCCCATTTCGCACGACAATCCGGCCGCGACCGATTCCGTCCCGCATGCCGGCCCAACCAAGGGCCGCAGGCTGTCGACAGACGATGTGAAGTCCGTTCCGACCGTCTTTACCTCGAATCCCACAGTGAAGAAGATCGGCGACAAGACGATCATCTTCGCTGCCGGCGTCGAGGGCATCAGCAAGATCGACGCGACCGGTGAGGCCTATGACCTGGTCTCACTCCTGCCCTACCCTGGAATGGAGAAACTGGCCACGAATGCCAATCGCGAGAAGATCCGGGCGGCACTGGAGGAAGTCGATGCCGCTCGGCGCGCGAACGATGACACCAAGCTGCTGGCACTGTCGGGGAAGATGGAGGAACTGGGCTTCAGGCGCCAGTCGCTGGCCAACGGCGCCTACAACATGATTGACAAGGACGGCGTTCACTATGCGGCCTTTGGTGGCCTGAAGATCCTCAAGTCCACCGACGACAATGATCCGAAGAAGCCGCTGCGCGTCGTCAAATTCCGGGACTTCTCGGAGGCATTGCCTGAAGACATGCGCAAATCTGCCATCATCGGCATGGGCATGACCTATGCCGGCGATGTCGTTGCCGCGGCGCATGGCGCAGTGCTCCTGCTGGACCGCGACCTCAATCTCAAGAGCACGCTGCTGCTGCCGGGCGAGGCGATCGAAAACAGCATCTGCATTGACGAGAATAGCGGCATCTATGTGGTCACCTCCAAGCGCATGCTCAAGATCGTCTGGACTGGCAACAAGCTGTCCTATGATGAAGCCGATGGTGGCTGGCAGTCCGACTACAACACCATGAGCAGGGCGCAGGCCATCGCTGCCGGCGCTCTGACGACTTCTGGCGGATCCGGCACCACGCCGACGCTGATGGGCTTCGGCAACGACCCCGACAAGCTGGTTGTGATTGCCGACGGTGATGAAAAGGGAGCCAACCTCGTGGCTTTCTGGCGCGACCGGATTCCGCCCGGATTCAAGCAGAAGCCGGGCACCAAGTCCGCACGCATCGCTGATCAGATTCCGCTGGAAATATCCAAGGCCACGGTCGAGCCGTCACCGGAGGTGCTGGGCTATGGCGTCGCCCTGCTGAATAACTCCTACCCGAAGCCCGCGCCAGATATATGGGGCAACGCGATAACGCCCGGCGTGACCCGGCCCGCACCGCGTGGGGTAGTCAAGTTCAACTGGAACACTCGGACGAAGTCATTCGAGAAGGCCTGGGTGAACAAGGAGATCGACAATACGGATGTGATGGTCCCTGTCATTTCCGCCAAAAGCAACATGATCTACCTCGCCAACAAGGAAAATGGCAACTACGAGTATGTAGGCCTTGACTGGGATACCGGCGCCATCAAGGCCCGCTGGCCGTTCCCGGATGACAGCCGCAAATGGAACGCCTGGGGCGGCATTACCGCATTGCTCGAGGATGGGGATCTGCTGATCGGCGGCATCTTCTCCACGAAGCGGGTGAACGTCGGAGACGGGAAGTAACGGCGACGTGAGCGCCAAAGACTATGCATATAGTCGTGCGCCGCTCCACACCAGTCGCTGCAAAGGAAAATCCCGAGAGAGGCCTTCATAGGCTCGCAGCGACTGTAATGCTGACTTGCCCGCGCTCGGATGTAGCCTGCGGCCGATGGGCCGCAGCGTGACAGTACCTTCTGAAAGGTTAGAAACGGTATCTTACTCATCAGTCAGAAATA
>JYOD01000159.1 GCA_000955785.1 Burkholderiaceae bacterium 16 | reverse complement strand
AAGATCTCGGTCACGCCGACCAAGCCGCTGTCCAACCAGCGTGACCTGGCGCTGGCCTACTCGCCGGGCGTGGCCGCCGCGTGCGAGGAAATCGTGGTCGATCCGGCCAATTCCTTCCGCTACACCGCGCGCGGCAACCTGGTCGGCGTGATCACCAACGGCACCGCCGTGCTGGGCCTGGGCGACATCGGCCCGGCGGCTTCCAAGCCGGTCATGGAAGGCAAGGCGGGCCTGTTCAAGAAGTTCGCCGGCATCGACGTGTTCGACATCGAACTCGACGAGAAGGACCCCGAGAAGCTGGTGCAGATCATCGCCGCGCTCGAGCCCACCTTCGGCGGCATCAACCTGGAAGACATCAAGGCACCGGAGTGCTTCTATGTCGAGCGCAAGCTGCGCGAACGCATGAAGATTCCCGTCTTCCACGATGACCAGCATGGCACCGCCATCGTGGTCGGCGCGGCCGTCGTCAACGGCCTCAAGGTGGTCGGCAAGGACATCGACAAGGTCAAGCTGGTGGCTTCCGGCGCGGGCGCCGCGGCGCTGGCGTGCCTGGACCTGCTGCTCGACCTGGGCATGAAGCTCGAAAACATCTGGGTGACCGACCTGGCCGGCGTGGTCTACGAAGGCCGCACCGAGCTGATGGACCCGGAAAAGGCCCGTTTCTCGCAAAAGACCGACAAGCGCAAGCTGGCCGAAGTGATCGACGGCGCCGACATCTTCCTGGGCTTGTCCGCCGCCGGCGTGCTCAAGCAGGACATGGTTCAGCGCATGGCCGACAAGCCGCTGGTGCTGGCCCTGGCCAACCCCAACCCGGAAATCCTGCCGGAGCTGGTCAAGGAAGTGCGCCCGGATGCGGTGATCGCCACCGGCCGTACCGACTACCCGAACCAGGTCAACAACGTCCTGTGCTTCCCCTTCATCTTCCGCGGCGCGCTGGATTGCGGCGCGACCACCATCACGCGTGAGATGGAAGTCGCCGCGGCGCATGCGATCGCGGAACTGGCGCGCCAGGAGCAGAGCGACATCGTCGCCACCGCCTACGGCATCCAGGACCTGTCGTTCGGCCCCGAGTACCTGATTCCCAAGCCCTTCGACCCGCGCCTGATCGTCAAGATCGCGCCGGCGGTGGCCGAGGCCGCCATGCAGTCCGGCGTGGCCGCGCGCCCGATCAAGGACATGGACGCGTACCGCCTGCAGCTGCAGCAGTTCGTGTACCACTCGGGCACGCTGATGAAGCCGATCTACGCGGCTGCCCGCCAGGTCGACATGGAGAAGAAGCGCATCGTCTTCGCCGAGGGCGAGGAAGAGCGTGTGCTGCGCGCGGTGCAGGTGATCGTCGATGAAAAGCTGGCCAACCCGATCCTGATCGGCCGCCCGGCCGTGATCGCCCACCGCATCGAGCGCTTCGGCCTGCGCCTGCGCGGCGGCATCGACTTCACCGTGGTCAACCCGGAACACGACGCGCGCTTCCGCGACTACTCCGAGGCGTACTTCAAGATGATGGCCCGCAAGGGCGTCACCCAGCAGTACGCCAAGCTAGAAATGCGCCGCCGTACCACGCTGATCGGCGCCATGCTGGTCAAGCAGGGCGAGGCCGACGGCATGATCTGCGGCACCGTCAGCACCACCGCCGCCCACCTGCGCTACATCGACCAGATCCTCGGCGGTGCCAACGAGGTGTACGCGGCGATGAACGGGCTGGTGCTGCCGGGCCGCCAGATTTTCCTGGTCGACACGCACGTCAATATCGACCCGACCGCCCACCAGCTGGCCGAGATCACCCTGATGGCCGCCGAAGAGCTCAAGCGCTTCGGCATCGTGCCCAAGGTGGCGCTGGTGTCGCACTCGAACTTCGGCTCGTCCGAAGCGCCGTCGGCGCAGAAGATGCGCGAAACGCTGGCGATCCTGCGCGAACGCGCGCCGGAACTCGAGGTGGATGGCGAGATGCACGGCGATTGCGCCCTCGACCCGAAGCTGCGCGACACGTTGGTGCCGGACGGCGCGCTCAAGGGCGAAGCCAACCTGCTGGTGTGCCCGAACATCGATGCGGCCAACATCGCCTACAACCTGCTCAAGGTCGCGGCGGGCAACAATGTGGCGATCGGGCCGATCCTGCTCGGGGTCAAGGCGCCGGTGCA
>JYOD01000158.1 GCA_000955785.1 Burkholderiaceae bacterium 16 | reverse complement strand
CTTCCGCACTTTGTGTGACGTCGGCGTGTGTTGTCGTGAAGTGTAGTAAAGCTGGGAACGGCCGTCGTCTCCACCGCCCACCACCACCATTCTTCTTATTGACGAACGTGGGTGAGCCGGCAAGCCTCGTGCCGGGCCGCACCGCCTGCGATGGCGATCGGACTAGCGTGTCCAGCAGGACAAGCAGGCCGGTCGTTCAGTTTGGCTTCAATACCCGCAGCCGCAGAAGCTCGATGTTCGCGCGGCCATACATCTGGCGCTTGAGGAACTTGAGCCGGTTGACGTGACCCTCGGTCTGGCCATTGCTCCATGGCAGCTTGAAGGCCGCCCGCACAGCCGGTAAGTCGACGCGCAGGCTTTGCGCGAACCTACGCATTTCCGCAGCGTCGCAGCGCGACAGACGCCTCAACCATCTATCGAACTGCCGCAAACTTCGCCGGTGCATGAGCCCGAGAAACTCCCGCGCGAGGCTGCGGACCTCGCCCACGACGGGTTCGATCTTGCACAGCGCCTGCACGAAGCGCTCGTGGTCCACACTCCTGGGCTCCTCGACGGCGAGCTTCCTCCATCCGACAAGCCATCCGAACACGCGCCGGGCCGACGGGCACGGCATCGTGCGCACGGGTGCCTGGAGAAGCGGTGCCTTGCCCTGCGGAAAGAGGAGGCGGACCACGCAATTCTGCACGGCGGCGCGACTGCCCGTATAGCCTCGCTGCTTGAGTTCTTGCCAGATCAGTTCAGGAAAGCGACAGCCCTGGGCGATTCGTTCCTCAATATAGCTGCGATGGGGGATCCAAAGGCGTCGGACCCCGCGCCTTGGGTGCGCGCTCGGGGAAGGCCCCCGCGGTGACGAACTTGCGCACGGTTTGATGGTTGATTGAGAGCTCTCGCGCCCGATTCCTTTCATCGCGCCGCCCTGGGCGCGTAGCGCCATCACCCGCTCGTACAGCGCCAGCCGCGTGGCGCGTCGCTGATCGCTCAGGCGCTGCCATGACCGGAGTGAAGTGCGGCTCAGCACCCCCTGCCGGCCCAGGGTCACGCCACCGACCTCGACTTGCTGCGCGGCTTGGCGCAGTTGCGGTCCGAGTCGGTACAGCAGCCTCTCGACGTTGTCGCGCAGGTTGCACAGCAGATGCCAGCGATCGGAGACTTGCCTGGCTGCCGGCAGCGCGATGTCGACCGCCTCGG
>JYOD01000157.1 GCA_000955785.1 Burkholderiaceae bacterium 16 | reverse complement strand
GCAGTCAGAAATGGCGAAAATCGGGCTCGAACTGTCGAACTCGGGGGCGCCGAAGCCCAACTGACCTGTGATAGGGTGTCGCGCCTGCAGCGCGGCGTCGTGCGCCGACGAAGCGTACCCCGGCATTGCATGCCTGCGTCGGCACGATGATGAACACTCGCGGAGAGCCGCGTTCGACGCTAGGCAGTCGCTGTTGAGCGGTCACTATTTCCGCTAATGGTGCCCACTAATTGCTAATGTGGGTACGAGAAACCTATTTCACTCGGAAATGTTCGACGCTCTGCCCTGCATTCACCGCCCTCTGCAGCCAATCTGGCAGTTCGCCTTTACCGTCCCAAACACGACCATCCGCACTCCGGTAGCGCACTTCCTGCGGTTTGGTAGCATCCTCAAAACACCCAGCACGCATGAGGTCGTCGAAGGAATTGCTGTTTCGGACCATCTGCATTCGGACCCACAAGATCGCGGCTTGCTTGTCGGCAGACTCTCTGCTGCCAGATACAAATAGACGGCCCGTCCCCAGCGGCTCCGCGTTCGTGTCCCGACTTGAACGCCGGAATGTCTCGTTAGGTACTGATTGGATTGCTCTCATGAAATCAAATGACAGCGGATTCTGCCCGCAAGAGAATACTGGTAGGTCCTGCCGCCTGCGGTCCAGGGGAAATTCAAGACAATAGGCCGAACCCAATATGAGGAAAACTTCCAACCGCGAAGTTGCCTTTAAAACTAAAGCTCGCGTTAATGACCACCACGCCCGTCCCGCTGCATAGCCTTGAGAAAAACATGGCCATTAATGGTAATCAGAGCACGATGGTGTCCCGGTGAGACTCGCTCCCGTGTTGCGAGTTCCCGTTCGAGCAAGGCATTAAAATCGGCGGGATCAAGTTCAACTGTGTCAATGGCGTGCTTCACCAGCATCAGCGTCGCGAGTTCGTGAGGACTCAGCATCAGTGTCTCCTACATAAGGGCACTACGTTTGCTGTAACTTGCTTTTTTTCAGTGATGACACACACGATGCTGTTACCGGCATGTGGCATGCGGCACTACAGCGAAGGACTCATTTGGCGGCTATCGCGCCAGACCTGCAGGTTATCACGCCAGCCCTCTTCCGGCGAAAATTAAAGGCATCCGGTATTTCCCTGACTGAAACCTCTGTGACCCGCCACAGTTGAGAGTTGCCGGCGTGAGCGAGTCTGGCCACGAAGGCTCGACAATAGTTGTTCGCATTTCGAACAAGCGTTCAGAAGGACCATGGCCAGCGGCGGGAACCATTGAATCCTGGGTACCATATAACTGCGGCTTGTTACCTCGCGCCAAGCATAGCAATAGTCCGATTTCAAAGGGACCATTTTCACAGCAATGTACTGCATCCCTCCGCCGCGGTGAAACCAGTCCAGCACGCGCGCCGTAGCCGACGGCAACTTGCCAGCGAAATTGATGTCGTCGCCG
Organism: Burkholderiaceae bacterium 16; assembly: GCA_000955785.1. GTDB lineage: Bacteria > Pseudomonadota > Gammaproteobacteria > Burkholderiales > Burkholderiaceae > Cupriavidus. The sequence goes on along the minus strand of JYOD01000157.1, from coordinate 3,821 downwards.
CCATCACACGACACGTTATCGGTACCTACAGCCCGTTCCCTGCAGATTACGCAAGTCCGGCAAGCTCCATGCACAGCCACCGCATGACCAGGCCGGCTGCGTCGACGTTTCCGGATTGCAGTCCGGACTCCTGCTCTTCAACTGCCAGATGGACTAGAATCCCTCTTCATGCCTTGAACGGTCCCATTATTCTCGGTGTTGAAGTCGATGCAACTCGATATCTTTGCTGACAGCCGCGATGTGATGCTACGCAACGATGTTGCCGACGCCCTGCAGCGCCGCGATGCGGTTGCTGCGCGTGGTGCGTTGCTGCTATTGCTCAGCGAACATCCTGCCGACGATCTTCTTCCTGCTCTTAGTACGCTGACTCGGGCCCTTGAGGAACAAAGGCCAGAGCGCTTTGGCGACCACGATGCACTGCAACATGCGTGTGGCGAGATAACCCGCGAGGTCATGCCCGCTGCTGCCCGCGTGTTCGGTGACACTGTCGGCAGCGCATGGCTAGCGCCGTTTTGGCGAGCGCTTGCGCATGCGGCTGAGCACTTGCCGTTGTGCCGCAACGAGCATGATACCCATGCAGTGCCCTTGTGGATCAAGGTCGGGGACTGGGTCGCGGCACAAGAAGCCATCGCACGTATTGCATCGTGGCGCCGCATTCCCACTACGCTTTGCTGGATGGCAGAGGCGCAATATCACCAGCGCGGACTGGAAGCCATCTGGCCGCTGTTGGCCGAACTCGCGTGGCTTTCGGCAAGCCGTCTTGACGGACTGATGCACCGCCTGAAGGATTCCTGTCTGACTACGCTGCGCAAGACGTTCGACGCTCGCTTCGAGGGCGATGGTGCCGTCGAGGATCTGGTGTGGTTTCCCGCCTGGGCATTGATCGAGAAGCCGGGCCTGGCGAACCTATTGCGTCAGACACAACAGTCGACTCAAAGCTCGCCTGAGCGTGCGATGCGCTTGCTGCTCGAACTGCTGAACCTGGAGCGGCACGGTCGCCACCATGAGCTAGTTGAACGGCGCAAGGAATTGCGCGGTCTGCAGCCGGCGCTGTTTGCCGCATACATGAGCACCCGATAGGGTCGGGTCGCAGAAAGGGAGAGTCTGCAGCCGAAGTTGGCAATGGCCGTATTGGTTACGCTGCTAGGGATAAACCTGCTACGCCTGACCAGCCAGGAACGCCACCGCAACGGCTGGAAGCCTACCGGGAGCATTCCCATGCGAAGCATGCGTGCGGTTTCGTGGGTCCCCCCGGTGCCGGCAGTCCCGGGGGATATGCATGTGTGCCCTAGCGGCCGGCCCCTCATTCCCCCACGTTGCACCCTTGGCAGGTGGCGCGGGCTGCCAAACCCCGGTTTAAGGTTGGAGTAGGAATTCTGGCGATTAATTGCATTTTGATCTGCTCGCAAAGTCCGGTGGGGCACACGATGCACGTCGCTTCCCGGATGGCGAGCATCGCGACACCCTCTTCCATTCTGGTCAGCGAGTCCACCTGTAGGCTGACAGAGGGCTATTTCGACTTCAAGGCGCTCGGGGCGACCCAGGTAAAGGGCATTCCGGAACCTCTTGCCGTGTATGAAGTGCTGCGCCTCGGGGTGCTGCGCACGCGCCTGCAGGTAGCGCAGCGCCGCGGACTGGCACGCTTTGTCGGGCGGCAGGCGGAGTTGGAGCAGTTGCACCGAGCGCTGGAACAGGCCAAGGCGGGACTGGGCCAGATCGTTGCCGTGGTCGGCGAGGCCGGAGTGGGCAAGTCGCGGCTCTTCCACGAGTTCAAGGCGGTCTCGCAGCGAGGCTGCATGACACTGGAGACGTTCTCGCTCTCGCATGCCAAGTCCTTCGCCTATCTGCCACTGATCGAGCTGGTGAAGAACTATTTCCAGATCCAGGACCAGGATGATGAACGGAGGCGCCGTGAGAAGGTCGCTGGCAGGACGCTGATGCTGGACCGCACGCTCGAAGACCTCCTGCCCTACCTGCTCTATCTGCTTGGGATCAGCGAAGCCGGTTCGGCGTTGCCGAACATGGACCCGCAGATCAGGCGCCAGCGTACCTTTGACGCGATCACGCGGCTGTTGGTGTGCGAAAGCGCCAATCAGCCGCTTGAACTCGTGTTCGAGGACCTGCAATGGCTGGACAGCGAAACCGAAGCCTTCCTCGATGTCCTCATCGAGCACCTGCCAGGCGCAAGAATTCTGCTGCTTCTGAACTACCGGCCGGAGTATCAGCATGACTGGAGCCAGCGGGTCTGCTACACCCAGCTTCGGCTGGATCCACTCGGCCAGGCTGAGGCCAAGGAGCTACTGACCGCCCTGCTTGGCGATCATCCCTCGCTCGATCCCCTCAAGACCTTGATCCTGGAGAAGACCGAAGGCAACCCATTCTTCATGGAAGAGGTAGTGCAGACGCTAACCGAGGAAAATGCGCTGCTCGGAGAGCCTGGCCACTACCACGTCGACAAGACACCGCTAGCCCTCCATATTCCGACCACGGTGCAGGGCGTGCTGGCGGCACGCATCGACCGTCTTCCCCGCGCCGAGAAGGACTTGCTGCAGTGCCTTGCCGTCATCGGCAAGGAATTTTCCTTGAGCCTGATCGAGCGGGTGGTCGCGCAGCCGCAGGACATCTTGCGCCCGCTCCTGGCCCGCCTGGAGGCTGGCGAATTCATCTACGAGCGCCCCGCATTCCCCGACATTGAATATACGTTCAAGCATGCGCTGACGCAGGAAGTCGCTGGCAGCACCCTGCTTACACAACAGCGCAACGCATTGCATGAACGCACGGCCCAGGCCATTGAAGCCCTCTTCCGGGATCGGCTGAAGGACTATTACAGCGAGCTCGCACGGCACTACAGCTTAAGCGGCAATGATCCGAAGGCTGTCGAGTACCTTCATTGCACGGGGCAGCAGGCCCTCCAGCGCTCAGCCTACCACGAGGCAATACGCCAACTCAGTGCAGCCCTGGAATTGCTGAAGCGCCAGCCCGAGACGCCCGGCCGCGCGCGCCAGGAACTCACTTTGCAGCTTGCCATCGGGCCGGCCCTGATCGCGGCCAGGGGCTTCGCCTCGCCTGAGGTCGAGGCGACCTACAGCCGGGCCCTGGCGCTGTGCGGCCAGCTCGTCGATACATCTCAGATCTTTCCGACACAGGTAGGGTTGCGCACTTACTTCTCGCTGAGCGCGGAACACGTGAAGGCGTACAAGGTGGGCAAGGGCCTGGTCAGCCTGGCCGAGCGCGCCAACGACCCGGAGTGGCTCGGCGAGGCGCATGTCTCGCTCGGCACAACCCTCTATTTCTCGGGAAGGTTCAGGATCGCGGACGTCCATTTAAAGCGCGCACTTGCGCTCTATCTCCCGGAACCTCATCAGCTTCGCCCGAATTTTCACGGCGTGGATCCAGCGGTCCGCGCACTCTCTATGTCGGCCCTGCTACTCTGGTGTCTCGGCTATCCGGATCAGGCCAGAACGAGGGGACAGCAGGCGATTGCGCTCGCCCAGGAGCTACCCCATCCCTTCAGCCTTGCGCATACGCTGTGCCTGGTGGCCGAACTGCATCAGTTTCGCCGTGATCCACGACTCACGCACGATTGCGCCGACGCCGCGATCGTGCTCTCGACTGAACAAGGCTTCCCGCTCTGGCTCGCATGGGCGACCGTGCTTCGGGGTTGGGCACAGGCTGAGATGGGATGCCGGGAAGAAGGCATCGCCCAGATGCAGGCCGGGCTTGCCGCCTATCACGCCACCGGAGCCAAATTAGGGCAGTCGCACTTCCTGGCGCTATTGGCCGAATCCTATGGGCACATGAGCGAATGCAAGATTTCTTGG
>JYOD01000156.1 GCA_000955785.1 Burkholderiaceae bacterium 16 | reverse complement strand
GAGCGAATGCAAGATTTCTTGGCTGGGATCGACAACTCGATTACTCTCGTCATAAGGTGGCCGTCGCGCACAGTCCCTTGCGCACCGGTAACTGCCAAGCGGAAGTATTCAGTAGCCGCTCCATTCTTTTTGACAGGGCGGAGGCTTTAGCTGCAGGTATCGGCAACAGTCGACCTGGCGGTGGCGGTGCCGATTTGCCACCAAGGAGAATCGGCGATGAGCAACGAGTCAAGGCTGGAAGGCGACAAGCTCGCGCATCAGGTGGCAGAGGATGCGAGCCGTATCGACGACGGCGCGATCGTCGATGACCCGAGCGTGCGCGACCATCCGCGCTACCACCAGATGTTTCCGGTCCTGACGGAGGCTGAAGTCGACAAAGTGCGTCGCTTCGGCAGCCAGTGCCACTACGCTACAGGCGAATGGCTCTATCGTGCCGGAAGTATCTGTCCGGGCATGTTCCTCCTGCTGTCGGGAAAAGTGCGGATAGTCATTCGTGATGGCCTGGGCCACCGGATTGTCCACACCTATACACAACGCGGCGAGTTCACCTCCGACATCACCCAGCTTTCGAGCAAGCCCGCAGTTGTAGATGCGCATGTCATCGAAGCTGTCGAAGCGGTGTTGGTACGGCCCAACCAGCTAAGCGCCATGGTGATCAGTGAAGCCGATCTTGGCGAAAAGATCATGCGCGCCTTGATTCTGAGGCGCGTCTTGGCGATTGAACGCGGACAGGGTGCCGTTCTGGTCGGCGCCCCCGGCAATGATCGACTCCTCGCATTGCAAGATTTTCTGCGCCGCAACGCTTTTCCAAATATGGCGCTTGATGCGGAGCAGGACGCCGACGCCATCGCGTTACTTGAACGCCTGACGCCACAGCCCGATGACTTCCCGCTCGTCGTTTGTCCGAACGGCACTGTGCTGCGAAACCCTGATGTGGGACAGCTCGCCTCCTGCTTGGGACTGATTCCTGAGTTCGATCCGACGCACGTCTACGATGTGGCGATCATCGGCGCCGGCCCGGCAGGACTTGCGACGGCCGTGTACGCGGCATCCGAAGGGCTGTCGGTCGCGGTGTTCGACTGTCGTGCCCCCGGTGGCCAGGCGGGTACGAGTGCGCGCATCGAGAACTATCTGGGCTTTCCCACCGGCATCACGGGTCACGCGCTGGCGGGCCGCGCGTTCGTTCAGGCGCAGAAGTTCGGAGCACATATCGGCATCCCGTGCGAAGTCAAGGCCTTGTATTGCGACAAGCACCCGCTTGTCGTGGAGCTTGCCGATGCCCGGCGCATCCTCGCGCGCACCGTGGTCATCGCCAGCGGCGCAGAGTATCGGCGTCCCGTCGTCGAGGGACTTGCGCGCTTCGAGCGCTGCGGCGTCTATTACTGGGCTACACCAATCGAGGCCAGGCTATGCCGCAAGGAGCCGGTGCTGCTGGTCGGCGGCGGCAACTCAGCGGGGCAGGCTGTGGTATTCCTGGCATCGCACGCCGAGCATGTGCACATGTTCATCCGCGGCGCGAGCCTTGAGCAAAGCATGTCGCACTACCTGATCGAACGTATCGGCTCGCTACCGAATGTGACGCTTCATACGCGCATTGAACTGACTGCGCTCGAGGGGGATGGGCGTCTCGAACGCGTGTATTACCGCGGTGCCGGCGGCATTGAAGGAAGCATGACGGTACATCATCTATTCGTATTCATCGGCGCCGAACCGAATACGAGCTGGCTTAAGACATGCGGCGTGTCGCTCGACAGCAAAGGATTCGTATTGACCGGCACCGACGTTGCCGAAGCTCCCGTGCAAACGCTGCTTTTGCAGACGAGTGTGGAGGGTGTCTTCGCGATCGGCGACGTTCGTTCGGGATCCACCAAGCGTGTCGCGTCGGCGGTAGGCGAAGGCGCGGCCGTGGTAGCGCAGATTCATCGTTTCTCGGCCGGCGTCCGGTGAACGCATCTGTCGACCGGAACGGCCGCAGTTAGTGCGGGGTGAAGAAGCGCGCGCATAAATCGGGGGCGGGAGCGCTGTCAGTCGCGCTCCCTGTCTGGTCGGCAAGGGGAGCGTCAGACGTAGGCGCCGTCAAGATAGGGATCAACACTGCGCGCCGGGTCCGCCGAGACGCCCGTACGGTCCATGCCGGCCAGGGTGCGGGCACCGTCGGTGAACGGATCAACGTTGCGCGCACCGTCGGTGTACGGATCGACAGCCCGCGCGCCATCGGTGTATGCGTCGCGCGACTGCTGCACCGAACGGGCACCCTCGGTATACGGGTCCCGCGCGCCTACATGGGACAGACCGGCGGCATGCGCACCGGCAGTGGCGGCAACCAGGGCGATGGCGAACACAAAACGCTTGGCGATGTTGGTAGTCATGATCGGTTTCCTTGAAAGTCTGCGTTGGATATGGCAGCCGCGGGATCGCATTGTTGCTGTTCGCCGGCGGGCTACGGAACGTATTTAAGGAGACCGATGTATCGTGCCTGTAGCGCGTAATGACCGTTTCCGTCAGTACGCGTATCGTTGCGGCGGCTTGATACAGTCGCGTACAAAAGTTTTGCGCGAACGGGCGGACCGCCATGGAACCGGGGACTCTCATGGTGCACTTCCGTTCACTTGCCGAAGCGCGCCT
>JYOD01000155.1 GCA_000955785.1 Burkholderiaceae bacterium 16 | reverse complement strand
AGTCGAGGATCTTTGCCACGACGCCGGCGCCGACGGTACGACCGCCTTCACGGATGGCGAAACGCAGGCCTTCTTCCATAGCGATCGGGGCAATCAGCTTGACCGTGATCGACACGTTGTCACCCGGCATGACCATTTCCTTGTCCTTCGGCAGCTCGATCGAGCCAGTCACGTCGGTCGTACGGAAGTAGAACTGCGGGCGGTAGTTGTTGAAGAACGGAGTGTGACGGCCGCCTTCGTCCTTCGACAAGATGTAGACCTCGCCGGTGAAGTGCGTGTGCGGCTTGATCGAACCCGGCTTGCACAGCACTTGGCCGCGCTCGACGTCTTCGCGCTTCGTGCCGCGCAGCAGCAGACCCACGTTGTCGCCGGCTTGACCTTGGTCCAGCAGCTTGCGGAACATTTCCACGCCGGTGCAGATGGTCTTGACCGTCGGCTTGATACCAACGATTTCGATTTCTTCACCAACCTTGATGATGCCGCGCTCGATACGACCGGTCACAACCGTGCCACGGCCCGAGATCGAGAACACGTCTTCCACCGGCATCAGGAAGGTACCGTCAATGGCACGTTCCGGCGTCGGGATGTAGGTGTCCAGCGCGTCGGCCAGGGCCAGGATCGCCACTTCGCCCAGTTCGCCCTTGTCGCCTTCCAGTGCCAGCTTGGCCGAACCCTTGATGATCGGGGTGTCGTCGCCGGGGAATTCGTACTTGGACAAGAGCTCGCGCACTTCCATTTCGACCAGCTCGAGCAGCTCGGCGTCGTCGACCATGTCGCACTTGTTCAGGAACACGATGATGTAAGGCACGCCAACCTGGCGGGCCAGCAGGATGTGTTCGCGGGTCTGCGGCATGGGGCCGTCAGCGGCCGAGCACACCAGGATCGCGCCGTCCATCTGCGCTGCGCCCGTGATCATGTTCTTCACATAGTCAGCGTGGCCCGGGCAGTCAACGTGTGCGTAGTGACGGTTAGCCGTTTCGTACTCGACGTGGGCGGTATTGATGGTAATACCGCGAGCCTTTTCTTCCGGTGCTGCGTCAATTTCGTCGTACTTCTTGGCGGCGCCGCCAAACTTGGCTGCCAGCACCGTAGCAATCGCGGCCGTCAGCGTGGTCTTGCCATGGTCAACGTGACCAATCGTGCCAACGTTCACGTGCGGCTTAGTCCGCTCGAACTTTTCCTTTGCCATTT
>JYOD01000154.1 GCA_000955785.1 Burkholderiaceae bacterium 16 | reverse complement strand
CTAACCAAAAAACCCTCTGCCCTATGGATTCGAATCCATAGGCGTTCGACCGCGTTGTTGTCCACCGGCGCCCGTCCATCGATAGCATATCGACTCAGGTATTCCCACTGGTTGCGCGCGTAGGCGATGGCCTTGCCCAGCAGGCTTTCAGGCAGTACCTGCGGCGCCTGCTCATCCAACCACGCCTTGAAGGCTTTCAGCAACGGTACGCTGTGCTGCTGACGCAGCCGGTACGTGTAGTTGGCGCGCGTTTCGCCGTTGGGCAGATCCTCCTTGGCGAGCGCTTCGACCTGATACAGGGCCTTGAAGTACTCGAGGGCCTTTACCACTCGAGCGCTGGGCTTCTTCTGGCCCTTTTGCGCATCAACGAACATCCGTCTGGAATGAGCAAGACAACCGAAGTGCGTGACGTCTTTGAGGGTGCGCCAGGCACTGTAGCCATCGGTCATCAGCATACCCTCGTAGCCGGCGAGGAACGCCTGCGGATACTCTTGTCCGCGCCCCGGCTGGTAGTCGAACAGCACCACCGGATGCTCGCAGTCCTCCGCGCTGCGGTAGACCCACATATACGATTTGCTCTGCGCAGCCTTGCCTTCCTCCTTGAGCACTTGCACCGTCGTCTCGTCGGCATGGATCAGTGGCTGCAACAGCAGCGTGCGGCGTAGCGCCTCGTACAGCCGGCTGTAGTGCAATTGCGCAGGGCGGATGATCCAGTTCGCCAGCGTGCCACGGCCAACGGCGATGCCGGCGCGCCCCAGCGCATCTTCCATGCGGTACAGCGGCGTGCCGTCAACGTACTTGCCGATGGTCACCGTCGCCAGCATTGCCGGGCTTGCGTTGCTGCCCGGCAGTGGTTGCGCTGGCATCGGCGCGGTCAACACCGGCGTGCGTTCGGCATTGCGATCGCAGTGCCGACACGCGTATTTGAAGCGCACGTGCTGCAGCACCGAGACCTTTGCTTCGATGTGCAACTGCTCGCTGACTTCCTCGCCCATGCGGTGCATCGAGCCCTGACAGCATGGGCAGATCTTCCGGTCTTCGGTCAGGTCGTACTCGATGCGCTGGCGCGGCAGCTCTGCCGGTAGCGGCTTTCGGCCACGTTTGCGGCCTGCAGACGCATTAGGCTCCGGCAATTCCGTGTCCGGAAGCGCGAACGTGTCATCCTCGTCGTCAGGCAGGGCCGCGGCAGCCATCTGCTCTGCTTCATCGAACAGGCGGTCTTTGAGCTTCTCGCTGCTCGGCGCGAAGCGTTTGGACTGTGCGAGGCGGAACTGCTCTTCGAGGAGCTTGATGCGCTCGGTCAGCTCGGCGATGTGCTGGGCGTTGGTGGCAGCCCGCGCTTCGAGTTCGCGGATATAGGCCTGGGCGGCCGGCGGCAATCGCGAGAAGTCGTGTTCGTTCATGCTGGACACGATAGTGCAGCTACCGCGCAGATAGGTATACGTCACCCCGAACAGCAATCAAGCCGTGTGCTGATATTGGCGTGACGGGTGGCGCTGCACGGCGTCCACATCGATACCGTCCAGCAGCCAGTGCAACTGCTCGGTTGTCAGCTCGATCACCGGCTGCTGACGCCGTGGCCACGCGAAGCGGTCTTCCTCCAGGCGCTTGAGAAGCAACCAGAACCCATTGCGGTCCCACAGCAACAGCTTGACGCGGTTGCGCCGACGGTTATGGAAGGCGTAGACGGCGCGGGCAAAGGGATCAAGCTGCATCGACTGCTCGACCAGCGCAACCAACCCGTTGATCCCGAGACGGAAATCCACGGCATTGCGGTGAAGGTAGACCCGCACGTCGGAGCCAAATCGGAACATCAACGCGCTCCCAACGCTTCGATCATCGCCTTCACCAGCGCAACGTCCTGCCCGCCGCATTCAAGTTCGACCGTCACGCCGTTGGGTAGCCGCGCCCTCAGTAACGCTGGTGCCAGAGACGGGCGCTGCGATGGTCGCGTGCGAGCAGGCGCCTGGGGCGGCAGACATCCGTGCACCGCCGGCGATTCCGTGACGCGCATCCCGTCGCTCACCTCAACGACCGGCACGAACGCCGGCAGCGTAGACCCCGTAACCGCGGCGGCTTCATTTGCCACCTGGTGCAGCCGAATCCACTTGCGCAACTGGTTCGTATTGATACCGACCTTGAGAGCCATCCCGGCTACCGATACCCCAGGCCGCAGACACGCCTCGACCAATTGGCGCTTGTCCCTTCGGTCAAAGTCCCGCTTTCCGTTGGAGCGAATACGGATCACCCTCAGCGGCGGAACGTCAAACTCGGATTCCATCATGATTGCGTCCGCAAATAGTGGTTGCGGACGCAAGCCTGCCCACTCTCAGCCGCAAATACTAGGTGGGGTCAATTTCGCGCTTACCGTCTTTCAGATGGGGCCCGTACTTTTTGCCTGTAAACAAGAGTCCGCGATGGAGAAAGCCACCCTTCCTCTCCTGAGGTGCATGGTCGAAACGTGGCGTTTACTGCACACGCGTTTTTCGGCTTGCGCAGTTGCCCTTCGTATGAGGTCTGAGCGTCGCTGAACGACCCTTCGCCGCCATTCGACCGCTCTGCGTTGAACCGACGAATCGGCCGAGATGCGAGCATCGGCTTTGTGAGGCCCGATGTCGGGTGACTGGCTTACAGCAGTCACACCGAGTGCCCACGCGCACGCTAATTCTTGGCGCCCTGCAAGCTAGTGGAACAGTTCCGTGTACGACAAGATGCCTCGTCCAATTCCACCCGCTACGAGGATCCTGCCGTCTGACAGAAACGTTGCCGTGTGTTGTTCACGCGCTTGCTCAAGACTGCCGGTCTGGGACCAGCGCCCGGTCGCCGGGTCGTACAACTCGCTCGCGAATAAGTCGCTGGATTCGATACCTCCAGCGACCAGCACGCGGCCGTTGGCCAGTCGCGTGGCGGTATGGAAGTCCCGGGCCTGTCCCAGGCTGCCCGTCTGTGACCATGTCCCCGCCGCCGGATCGTAGATTTCGGCCGAGGCAAGCGCGTGCGTGCCATCGAATCCCCCGACTGCGAGCGCACGGCCGTCGGCGAGTTGTGCTGCGGCATACGCGTTGCGAGCTTGGCTCATGCTGCCAGTCGGGGACCAGGTCCCCCTGGATGGGTCGTACAGTTCGGCAGAAGCCAGCGCGGCGTCGCCGGAATCTTCTCCGCCAGCCACCAGGACCCTGCCGTCCGGCAGTAGCGTGGCGGTGTGTTGCTTGCGCCCCTGGCCGAGGCTGCCGGTCGGCGACCAGGTGCCCGTGGCCGGATCATAGAGTTCGGCGGAAGATAGTGCGCCCTGGCTGCTGCCCTGGCCCTCGCCGCCAGCCACCAGCACGCGGCCATCGCGTAGCAGTGTGGCAGTGTGGCTGTCGCGCTGCTGGCCCAGGCTGCCGGTCTGCGACCAGCGACCTGCGGCCGGGTCAAATAACTCCGCCGAAGCAAGCGCGTTGCCGCCCCCGGTGCCGAATCCTCCCGCCACCAGTACGCGGCCGTCGGGTAGGAGCGTGGCGGAGTGCGCTTGCCGGTTACGCCCAAGGCTTCCGGTCCGCGTCCAGCCGTTCGTGGACGGGTCAAACAGCTCGGCGGAGGACAGTGACTGCTTGCGGTTTCCCCCCGCCACCAGGACTCGTCCGTCGCCCAGCAGCGTGGCCGTGTGCCGGAAGCGCCCCTGATTCATCGCGTCGGCCGGCAGCCACTCACCGGCCTGGGCGGTGGCCACCGTGATGGTCAACTGCGCGGTAGTACTGCCGGCGCTATTGCTGGCGGTAATGGTGAACGTAGTCTGGGGTAGCGCTGCGGTGGGCGTGCCGCTCATCACCCCGGTCTGCGTGTTGAGGCTTAGTCCTGCTGGCAGCGCAGGAAAGTTCGAGAAGTGGGTGGCTTCGCCCCCTGAGAACACGGGCTCGTTGTACACGATGGGCACCCCGATGATGTATTCAGGCAGCGCGTCCGAATAGATGAGGCCCGCCGGCGGCACGACCTGCGCCCGAACTTCGATCGTGAGGTGGATTTGGCTGCTGTCCACGCTGTTGGCACCCGTCACCGTATAGACGGCCGGTGCTGTGACTGCGGTAGGCGTGCCGGTGATGATGCCGGTCTGTGGGTCCAGGGTAAGGCCCGCAGGCAGCGCTGGCGACACGCTGTATTGCGTGATCTCTCCGCCCGTGCTGATCGGCGTGTTGGGTGTGATCGGGGCCGTGGTCACATAGATGACCGACCTGTCCAGACAGTCGAGGCCGTCTGGCGCGGTGGAAGCGTCCTTGACCTCGATTTCGACCCGGGTGGTGGTGGTGCCGGCGCCGTTGCTGGCCGTGATCGTGTAGGTCGCGGCATGGCTGAGCCCGGTTGGCGTGCCGCGGATCGTGCAGTTCTGCGGATCGAGGCTCAGGCCTGGCGGGAGTGGAGGTGACACCGAGCATTGCGAGATGGCGCCCCCGCTATTGCTTGCCGTCTCTGGGATAATGGTGACGCCTACCGCATAGATCGGCGATTCGTCGCGCTCGACCAGACCGGCCGGAGGCGCCATGGCAGTACCGTTGCCGCCATTGCCGCATCCTGCCATGGTGAGTGCCAGGGGCAGAAGCAGAGTTGCCAGCCAGCGCAGTATCGCCATTCACGACTCCACCCGGTTCGTGATGATGCGACTAGGATAGGTCAGGGATATGCACTATTGTCAAGCTTTGCACTCGGGCTCGCGGGAGGAGTACGTCAAGTCGATACAGGCCAGCAGGCCGTCGCCTCCGGGTGTCGCGCGCCAGCATTAACCGCCGGCCTTGAATGCCTTGAGTGCTTGCTCTCGCGCGGCGTGCCGCTCCTGCAGCAGGCGGTAGGCGGTGTAGTACTTGAAGATGTTGCGGACATAGGTGGTGGTTTCGATGCCGATCTCTTCGGCCACGACGATCTCCACGTTATTGAACCACTTGTCGGGATTCAGGCCGCGCTCTTCCGCTTCGGTGCGCATTTTCGCGATGTTGCCCGGGCCAGCGTTGTAGCTCGCGAAGGCAAATAGCGGCCGGTCGGCATCGGAGAAGTGCGCGCCTGGGAAATACCGCGTCATCAGCAAGTCCATGTACTTGGCGCCGGCATGAATGTTGTGCGTCGTGACGCGAATATCGCCGACATTGAGCTCCTTGCCGGTAGCGGGCATGATCTGCATGATGCCAATGGCGCCCACATGGCTGCGGGCGTTTTGGTTCAGCCGTGACTCCTGGAAGCCCTGCGCGGCGAGCATCAGCGGGTCAAAATGATAGTCCTTGCCGTACTGCTCGAAGATGCGTAGGGTCTGTTCAAATCGCTTGTATTCGGCGCGATTTGTATTGTTGGTAATCTGATTGATGCGACGCATATACTGCTTGAGCCGGTATTCGGCGATGCCGAGCTTCTTCATGTAATTGACATCGAAATCATCGAGCGCCTGGCGAAGCAATGGGCTGTTCTTCCGGAAGGCCCATCCTGTGTAGCCTTCGTTGCGCACCACCAGGTCGTAACGCACCCTGACATGAGGCAGGATCTGTGCCCACATCTTTGCTTTCCAATCGTCTACCACCATGATGGACAACAGGCCGGCATTAACCATTTCCATCGCGTCCTCGTCCTCCACCTCGTCGGGTAGAAGCACCAGTTTTACGGGCGCCTTGCCCGTACGGCGCAGGCTGTTGTTGAGTGCGATCAGGCTTTCATAATAACTGCTAGACTTGCGCACGTGTACCGTCTTGCCGGCGAGATCATTCAGGTGCTTCAGGGCTGGCGCCCTGAGTCCGGTCACCACCACCTCGCGCACCGGCTTCTGGTGACGCGGGGCGGCAAAGTCGACCAATCTCAGCCGCTCCTCCGTTTCTGTCAGGTTGCCCGCCGCAATGTCACCCAGGCCGGCCTCCACCTCCGGAAGGAGGCGGTCACGCGTGGTGGGAATGATATAGATGGTCAGCGGCCGGTTGCCAAGGCGCTTGGCGTAGGTCTTGTTCAGGTATCGCTCAAAATCGCGCACCAGCTCTGCGGTCAGTCCGCGCTCATGACCTTGGTCGTTGAAGTAAAGGGTGCGGCTGTACGGTACCAACACACGGATGGTGCGACGCTCGAGCATCGCGTCGAAGTCCCCTTTCGACGGCTTGTTAACGAGCTTGAGCCGCCGCCTGGTTGTCTCGTCGGCCGCGCGGGGACGCGGGGCGGCGGAACTTGCCGTAGCCGAGGCGGAGGCAGGCTTTTGCGGCGCGACAGCAACCGGCGCCCAGGACGCTAGCGCTCCAAGCAGGGCAACTAGGACAAAGCCTGCCAGGGAAGTGGGCAGCCGATGGACTCGCATGAGTGGCACCCGCGTAGTTTTCAACAGATTTTGTTAACGGCTAGGTCAATATCCCTCAGACTAGGTTAAGCAATTCGCAGTACAAGCCGGGAAGCTGGCCTACATCGTGTTTGCACTCCCTATAAGGCAGTTTGCATCACGATACCTTCAGCCGTATTGCCTAGCGGAAATTCCGTCAATGGGAGCAAGGCACGAGGCACTTCTGATGTGGTGATTGGCGCGAACCCGAGGCGCGCAAAGTAGGCAGAAGCGGACGTCGTTTGCAATACAATCGACTCGACACCGCGTAGCCGGACATCAGCGATGATGGTGGAAATCAGAAGCTCTCCGAGGCCAGCAGACCGCGCACGCTGAGCAACGGCTAACCCTCGCAGGAGACCGACTGAGCCATATTGCTCAATACCGGCACATCCAAGAAGGCCCGCGTTGTCCCGGGCCACAATGTACCGCTCGATATGTGCACGCACGCCCTCGATGGGTAGTGCACAAGCACGCATGAGCGCCTCCACCTCGGGGAAATCATTTTCAGTTGCGTAGCGGGGGCGCATGAGGCACTCCTTCATGCCAAGCTCGTCCCCGTATCCTACGTTTGTCCTCGCGCTTTAGCGCGTAGGGATTGTTCGTAGGTAGATTCGATTATCCATCGCAGGAAGATGAATAGGCGTGCCGAGAGTGCCGCATTATTGTTGCTGAGGTGGTGATTTGCAGTGAGTGCGAGCTTAAAACCCCATTGATGCCGGACCAAGGTCTTCCGAAGCCTGATGGGCGCCTGAAGGCTACGCAGTTCGCGGGTGGCGGCCCAGCGGGGCTCTCTAATCACTCCCAGGTGAGCGTAGAGTCCTTCAGCAGGTGGCCGGCCAGAATGTAGTCTCCGTGCTCAATGGCACGCGCTTCCAGTTCGCACAGGCAGACCTCCGGCAGCGCGGTCAAATCGAACATGCAATATAGGTGCCGCTGCCTGAATGTGAGTTTCGGTGCTCGTAATCCACGTACCAGGGCTTCCGGAGAGCGCACAGCGACATGCTCAATGGTTCGGAACTGCACGACGACGCCATATTGCTGGCCGAGCCTTCCAAGCTCGAACGCATCTTCCCAGGCGGTCTCGTAGTCGAGGTCTACCGTGCCCTTCATCCGAGAATTGATGCGTTCAACCGCATTGGTCCGATTGTGTGCGACGTAGACGGTCATGGGCGTACCTCGTCGGTGGAATCGCGGTGCCAGAAAATATATCGATAACTGTAGGTCTGCGCAACCGGAAGCTGCGCGCGCTTGAGCCCCACCAGCAATCGGCCCTCATGCAAAGTCAGCTCGCCTTCCTGCCTCCAGGCTGGGGCGTGACTCGTGTCGACAATGCGCGGACAGCCGGAATGCCCATTTCCCGCTGGGCAGCTTGTCGTCGTAGCTGACCGTGGATTTACCCTACTCGGCAGTAGAGCGGGAAGGGCTGGCCGTCAGGAGTCTTGCGTCGAGAGATCATGCGAGGAGAGCGTCAAAGTCAGGTTCGTTTTCCGCGCCGTCCCGGTCGGTGCTGCCTGGAACGACCGTGGCAGTCATACGCGCCGCATAGTACGCGCGGCCGCCCTGCGGCACACCTGCGATGTTCTCGACGAACGGCCAGGCACGTCTTGAGAGCCAGCGCTTCATGCAGCCATGGCTCGTCGACCCGCAGCCCGTTAGCTCTGCAAGCTCATTCAGAGTGAGAGACGTGCTCACCTCATTCTTTAATCCGCCGGACCCGGCGGCGAAAATCGGTGATCTGTTGTACCGCAGCGAGCACAAACTGGCTTTGATTTGTCTTGACTCGGGTCAACTTCACGCCTGATGTTGGTGTTAGGCTCATCTCACTTACTTGGAGATTCACATGCACGAAAGAGAACAGTCGTACAAGGGGTTCAAGGTTCGGCTTGTCATGCCCGATGGCGTCAATGCTGGCGAACACTTTGGCCGGGTGCAGATTTCGGGTCCGGATCAGAGTGTCGGAGTTCGATTTACGCCGGACTGGATTCAGCCACCCAAGACGGCCGAGGAAGCGGAAGCATGGCTTTTCGCATATGCAGCCGGTGTCATTGACTGTGAGTTGGCGGGCGGCCTTGGGATGGATCTCAGAAATGAGTAGAGTCTCATGAATCGCTTTACCGAATATCGCGGGTTCGCGAGTAGCGTTGACTTGGTCAGCGCCGCTGAGGACATGTTCGATGTCTTGTTCCAAATCGAAGGTCCGTGAAGCCGTCTGGCGCGGCGGAATTTGGCAAGCGAATCAAGGTCCATGGTGGGCATTCTCCCGTCGCTGGGCGCATCTCGTCGCGGAGGTCGCGGGCAGGGCCGCGGTGAACGTCATCTTTGGGGTTCCAGAGTAAGAGTTGCCGGGAGATATCATGGGTCAGAAGGTCTTCGAAGAACTACCGCTGCACGAGCAAAAGGACTTCGAGTCGGCATGCAAGAAGCATGGCCGGATCCGCGAAGAATTCACGGTCGCCTTTGATGAGGGCGGCCCTCACAAGGAAGGCGTAAGCCACAGTACTCGTCGGGTGGCCGTGGCTGCAAATCTTACTGGTGCCCGCCAGGCCTACACGGCCGGGAGCGGCACGTCCTGGACAGTCGAGTTCGAGCGAGACCTCGCGCGAGGTCTCTTCTGGGAAACCTACGATTAGATTCACGCTGCCTCCTTCGGCGCTTGGGATGCGACAAGACAACGAGCTTTGCTGTCCTTATTACTTGGCGTTCCACACGCTATGGGCAGCAGCACGTGTCGCACAATCCTTTCCCTAGGAAGGGCTGCTTATGGCCGAATCCGGTTCAACGTCGAACGCGCCCGATATCAAAGCGTCCCGCCTGAAGGTTGCCTTATTGTTGTCAAAGTTGCCGAGGGGATCATTCAATTTGCGACGCACCTCGTGCGCGGCCAATTGTTCCCAATAGGCGATACGGCCATCCAGCCAGCTACGCGGGTGGCAGCGGCACGCAGCGATGCCCCCCACGTGGCGGTGGTGCCGTTGACGTCGGCCGGCGCCACTACTCGGCTTCTCCGGGGCGAGCGTCTATTGCTGACGGCGCGCGGAAACTGGGTGGGGCAGTTGCATACCGGCCTAGAGCCCGAACTGAGCGCGTGCCGCGTCGTCCAACCGCGGCGAGATGCGAATTGTGCCGTCGTCGGCGAAAGCGATCAGGCCTTCTTCTTCCCAGCAAATTTCTTAAGTGGGTGCGGCGGGATCGGATGTTTGCCAGCATGGCGCCCTGAGTGGGGACGGCAGCTAGCGCGTTCCGCGGAACCACTACGGAACGCGCTGGCGCCCGCTCAGGCGGCGGCGCTGCCCGGATCGACCGGCTGATACTCGAAACTCGGCCCGGTCAGAACGGCCGCGTTTGGAATCCCCGACATCATCGCCTTCGCCTGCCCCTTCAGCGACATCATCAGTCCGATCGCGATATTCATCTGGGAGGAGGTGGCGTTGCCGTTGAACAGCGAGTTCAAGGCGGACAGCAGGCTTGTGTACGTGTAGTTGAAGTTGTTGCACGCCAGCCGCTGAGCCGAGCCGGGGGGATAGTTCGCGATCTTCGGGTTGGTGGGCAGCGCATAGACGCCGCTCGGATCGACGACAATCGGCTCGCCCGAATACGAATAGGGTGGGTTGCCGGACGGGTTCTTCACCAGTGTCCTGCCGTTCTTGATCTGCATGAAGCGGTAGTAGTGGGCGTAGCCATCCCCGACCACCTCCTCGGGGGACGTCGACGTACCTTCGCCCTGCTCGACGATCGTGCGGATTGCCTGCTGCGCGGTTGCGACGTTGTACACGACCACGGCCTCCTGCATCAGGTCAGGACCGACCTGATTGCGTGGCGGATTGACGAACGCACCGTCGCCAATCACGCCGATCGCCACCGATATGGCATCGTAGAACTCACCGATCGTGATGGAGGTATCCAGCGCGAACACCCGGCCGGTCGGAAAGTCGAGCGGATCCTCCGGCTGCTCGATGTCAAGGAAGGTGTCGAGCTGGGCTGGCGAGAACGGCGCGAGATTGCAGGTCAGGCCATGCTCGACGCCGCCTGGCAGCGGACCAGGGTAGCTCGGGACGAAATACTTCCCGCCAATGGCCGGCTTCCCGCCAAGTGCATTCAGCACGTTCGACGCCAGCGTCATGTGCAGCATCTCTTCCATCACCACAGAGAAAATGATGTCGGCAATGGCTTTGTTCTTGGTCGGGTCGAGCGAATAGAGCGCATAAAGGTAGAGCGGAATGGTCGCATGCTCGAGTTCGATGGCTTGGTTCAGCGCTGCGTACATGGCCGGCAGCGAGGGCTGGTCGGGCCGCAGCCCTTTCAGTGTGGAGCGTTGAAGGCGAATCATGTTGGCTATCTCCGAAGAGGATGATCAAAGGGCACGCAGGCATCAGCGGAGTATCAGGCGGCGTGCGCTAGCCGCCGCCTTGCCGCCTTGCGCGGCGGGACGTATCGCATCCGACACGGGCGCGGCGGCCTGCGCGCGCGCAACGGGAGCCGGCGCGCCGGTGCCGTACTGAGGATTGGCGAGGAACGACTGGATCGCCGCGCGCTTCGCGGGCGAGAGGTCGCGTGTGACCGGCATCGAGTTCGGATCCGCCGGATCGAGGCCGAAAGCGAGCGACAGCAGCGGTGCATTGGCGACCACCTGCTTGTAGTCGGCCATGTCGAGAAACCGCGCCATCACCGGATACAGGTTCGCGTACTGCTGGAAGATCGGTTGCACCGACGTCCACGTGACTGGCTGAGCGGGGCTGAACCCGCTCCACAGCAGGATGCTGATGAAATTCCACTGGTTCACCGGCCCGCTATAGGTCCCCGTATCCGCAAAACCGATGCGGATGCCGTACACCTGGCCATCGAGGCCATAGTCCTTGCCATGGTTGAAATTGCGCGGCGTGCCCGGGTCGCTGGTGACGAGCGATAGCATCGCGACACCGTTCTGGCCCGTCACCAGCGTGCCGCTGAAGCCTTCGGAAAACGGCGTGACCGTCGGCGGCCGCTGCGTTGTATCGACAAAGCTCAACGCGGACAGCGGTGTCGCGACCGGCGGCACGTCGCGCGGATGGATCAGGTTGCTTGGCTGAAGCTGGGAGGAATCCAGCACGACGCTCAATGTCGCTTCGACCATTGGCTCGCCCCATTGCATCGCGTAGACGGGTACCTGCAGCTTGTCGTCGGGACTTGCACGATAGACGAATGTATCCGCGCGCACGAACACGCCGCTCTCCCACTCGCTGATCGTCATCCCCGGGCTTCCACTCAACGTCAGCGGGGCACTCTGCACCGCGGCGAGCTGTTGGGCGCTTAGAGGCAGCTGCACCACCCCCGCGGTGGTCGAGTACCAGGGCGTGTCGCCCGAGTAGCCGTTCTGCCCGGTGGACGGGATCGTTCCCAGTGCGAGCAGTCCTGTCGACGTGGCGACAGTGAGCGTCAGGTCGCCCACGTCATTCATCGTGCCGCCCGGGTTGCCGGTAGTCAGCGCGTTGCCCAGGTCAAGCAGGATGGAACTGGACGCATTGTCGACCTGCGCCGCGAGGAAGTTGATGCCGCCTTGCGGCTTGAAGAAGTTGCCACCCTGCGCCGCGGCGGCCATGAACTGCCGGCCGATCACCATGCTCTTCGGCTCGCCCGCGGCTGACGGGCCGATCGTGCCGGCAATCCGTCCGCACATGAACTGCGGTGACGTGTAGTCGAGATTGATCCCGTCCACGTTGAACTTGATCGAGAGCCGGTCGCCGGTTGCCTGCAGCGCGGCCAGGAACGGCGAGTTCGACACGTCTGCCCATTGCAGGCTGGCCAGCACGGACTGATACATCGCGCCGGCAATCACGTCGCCGGAGGTCTGGCCCGTCGCGCGGTCCCAGATGTCCAGGAACGGTGCCGGGTCGAAACTGCCGCGCAGCAGTGTGTTGCCCTTCGCATCGGTGATCCGCACCTGCAGGCCCCAGATTTCGGATACCAGTTGCTGTTCGCTGTCGAGATCGACCATCTTGGCGCAGACACGGCCGTCCGAGTCGGCGACCAGGTACTGCAGGATCGGATCGGCGGGACTGGCAGGGCCCGACGGCAGCCAGGCGGACGTGACCTTGCAGCCGAGCAGCCGCCAGGAGGCGTCGCCAGTGGGATTGAACCAGCCATTGGGCGGATTCATGCCCGGTCCCTGCAGCTTCTGGTAGCTTGGTTCGAACGCAGCGTTGTCGAAGTGCCCGGGGTCGTTATTGACCGTCGACACATTGGCCTGGAACTGGCCTGCGAAGTGCAGGCGCAGCGGATTGAGATAGCTCATGAGGTCCCTCCTTGTTAACGGTGCGACGTCGTTGCCGCGGCGCGTCAGAACGGCTTGATCAGGCCAACCGGATTGCCTTCCGGATCCTTGATCATCGCGAAGTGGTAGCCATCGACGCTGACTGGATCGACATAGCGGCTGCCGCCGTTCTGCAAAGCACGGTTGATTGCTGCGTCCAGGTCGTCAACGCGAAGGTAGAAGTTCTTGCCCGGCTCGTAGCCAGGGGTGTCCGGTTCCGTCTGGCCGATGCCGCCGAGCAGCGGCAAGGTCTGCACCTGGAACGGGATGTAGGCGAAGCCGGCGGTGCCGGTCTGGTAGTGCCAGCCGAAGACGCTGCTGTAGAAGGCCTTCAGCGTGACTTGGTCCTTCGCGATGATCTCGAACATCACGCTCGGGTGCTGATTGACGGCATCGGCTTGCGGCGCGGCGATGGAGGCAGCCGCGGTCGCGGTCCGCACGAAGCCCGCGCGCATTTGCAGGAATTCCACGAACGTGAACGGCGAGCCGTTCGACGCGACAAACAGCTCGCCATGCTGCCGCACGAAGCCGGTGAACACCGGTCCGTTGACGTGGCGCAGGAAAGCGTCAGCGTCGCGGTATGTCTCGAAGAACAGGACGGAAAGCGGATCGGCCGGAGGCAGCGATTGCAGGCGGGCGTCGCCGCCGTAGGGCGTATGGACCAGGTACGCCAGCGTATCGGGCTCGAGCCGCAGGACATCGTCGGCGAGCTGGCGCAGCGCGGCGTCGGCGGCTGGCTCGCATCCCAGCCGGATAAACCAGCGCGATGTCAGGCTGACGGGGGTGGGGATGGATCGACTCATGGTGCTCCTTCTTGGTTTGGAGGCTTCATGCGCAACCGGCATCATGACTTCGGATTCACATCGGGCCGCTGTGCCGGAAGCGGCCACGATTCTCTTGCCTCGACGATCAGTCGCCGCGAACGTAGCGCTGGCCCGCACAGGTCAGTCCCGTGCCGACCACGCCCACAAGCAGCCACGCGGGATCCGCCAGCACGGCGAGCACGACGCCGTCGAGGAGCGGCATCGCGGCAAGCATCCACGGGATCACCGGCCACCGGTAACGCCCGGCGGCGGTATGGCCTTCGTGGCGCGCGACGACCGTCAGCAGCAGCACGTAGGCCGCTTGGACGAAGGCGGCGATTCCGACCACAGTGGATATCCCGCCGGTCAGCGCGAACGCGGTGACGACGTAGACCAGCAGCCGCGCGCCGGCCATCGCGAACACGGTCGACCGGTGGCGCTTGTGGAAGTGGTCGTAGACCCAGATGACGAAAAGCAGCATCACGCCGGCAACCAGCCCCGCACGATGCGGAACGGGCAGCAGGCAGGCGAGCGCGCTGGCGAACAGCGCGAGGGTGACCGCGCGCGCATGGCCAGCGGTAATGCGGCCGGCCGGAATTGGCCGGTAGCGCTGGTGCAGGCGGTCATGCTCGAGGTCGCAGAGGTCGTTCAGGGCCATGCCGCCGCAATAGAAGCACGACAGTGCGAACGCGAGCAGTACGACCAGCAAGGCGGGGGCGGCAGCCTGCGAGTTGCCGGCATCTTCCCAAACCGCGTCCGATACCCCGCCCGAGAGCGCGGCCGCGGTCAGGACGTTCATCCAAACGGTGGGCAGATTGCTCACGCGGCACAGAGAAAGTACCGCGTTGAAGCTGGGGCGCAAGGGTAGCGTGCTCATTGGTCGAAGACGTGATCGAGCAGGATGGCGAAGACACTGGTGGCGGCCATGTTGTCGTCGGGGATGCGGCCGCGTTCGGAGCTGATCAGCACTGGCGCGTCGTCGTCGCTGGCCGTGCGGATGCCGTGCGAGCCGCGTACCAGCGACGCGTCGAGGGACACCACATCCATCGTGTACCGCATGCCGAGCGCCTTGCGCGCGAGAATGCTCCCGACTTTCAGCGCGGGGAAGCGGATGCCAGGATCGACAAACAGCTCGACCGGATCGTAGCCCGGCTTGTTGTGGATATCGATGGTGCGTGCATAGTCAGGCGCAGCCCCGTCGTCGGCCCAGAAATAGTAGGTGAACCAGCTATCCGGTTCAGCCAGCAGGACGATCTCCCCGGCACGCGGATGCGCGAGGCCGTAGTGGCGCTTCCCGGCCTCATGGAGCACTCCGCCAACGCCATCGACGTCGTTGAGAAGCCGGCTCACCGCGCCGACATCGCGCGGGTCGCGGACATAGACGTGCGCCACCTGGTGGTCGGCCACTGCAAATGCGCGCGAGGCGCCGGTGTCGAGGTAGTCGCGGCCGAGATCGCGCTTGATCGCGAGCAGCCCCGCGTCGCGCAGGATGCGGTTGATATGCACCGGCCTGCTGACCGGCACGATGCCGTACTCGGACAACACGACGATGCGTACCCCGCGCGCCCGGAATGTGTCGATCAGATCGCCGCAGACCGCATCGATCTCGCGCAGGTCGCCCGCGATATCGGCTTGCGGGCCGACTCGTTGCAGGCAGTAGTCGAGGTGCGGCAGGTAGATCAGGTTCAGCGTTGGCGCGAACTGTTCCTCGACCGCGAGTGCGGCATCCGCGATCCAGCGGCTCGAGCGGATGCTGGTGCGCGGACCCCAGAAATCGTACAGGGGGAACTGCCCGAGCCGTTCGCGCAGTGACTCCCGCAACGCTGCCGGTTGCGTGTAGAAATCCGGCAGCTTCAGGCCGTTCGCGCAATACAGCGGCCGCGGGGTCAGCGTGATGTCGGCGTCGGTCGCCATTGCGTACCACCAAAACGTGTTGGCACAGGTGAACGACGGATCGCGTTCCCGCGCGAGATGCCAGATGCGCGGTGCCTGCACCAGCCGATTGCTTTGCCGCCACAGCATCACCTGGTCCAGCTCGCGGAAATACCAGCCGTTGCCGACGATGCCGTGCTCGGTCGGCAGCTTGCCAGTCAGGTAGGTCGTCTGTGCCGAACAGGTCAGCGCAGGCGTCACGGCGTCGATCGTCGAGACCTCGTCGCTA
Source organism: Burkholderiaceae bacterium 16 (assembly GCA_000955785.1). Lineage (GTDB taxonomy): Bacteria > Pseudomonadota > Gammaproteobacteria > Burkholderiales > Burkholderiaceae > Cupriavidus. The sequence goes on along the minus strand of JYOD01000154.1, from coordinate 13,948 downwards.
AGCGCCGACAGGTTCGGCGTGTGCGGGCCAAGCAGGCTCCTGGTCAGTCCGACAACGTTAATGACGGCCGTGCGCTGCATCGAGTGTCTCCCTGACCCAGTTCAGCTCGCGTGCGATGGACGCGCCGGGCGAGTCGAGGCGCAGTGCCCGCGGCAGCACGCCAAAGCTGTAGGTTTCGACCTCTAGCGGCGTCCCCGGCGCCAGGCACGGCAGGCAGTCCTCAAGAAAGAAGCGCGTTGTGCCGACGTCCCCGAGTTCCGCAAGAAAGACCGGTACGTGAAAGTGCACGCGGCACTCTTCGGCCGGCTCGCCGCGTTTGAGCCAGCGCGCCAGCTCCGGCAGATCGGAAAAGCGCAGCAGATCGCCGTCCTGCGTGCACAGCACGGCCTGATGCAGGTACGTCGCTTCGTCGAACGCCAGCAGGTTCGCAATCGCCTTGCCGCGGGCACGCAGCGCGGAGGAAACCTGTACCTTGACTACACGGATCTCCGCGCTTTCCAGTGCCGCGAGGCAGTCGGCGGGCCGCTCGAACTCGACCGCCTGGTGGCAGCAGTCGAAGCACAGGCCGATGTAATCAGCAAGCGAGGCGGGAAACCGCATCCGCTCGAAGAACTCGACCACTTCGCGGGTCTGCTCCAGTACGCAGTATGGCTCTGGCTCCAGCGCGAGGCGGATCAGCGGACCACCACGCTCGTGCAGGTATGCAAGATGCATGAGCGTGTACAACAGATGCGTCCTGACCGGTCCCCAGTGTTCTGCGGCGAAGCCGCTGCGGCACGCGACCGGCACGGTCGAGATCGAACGGGCCTGGCCACGTGGCGTCCATTGCGCGAGGATGTCGGCGAGCCGGTTCGTATAGGTGGCGCGCCGCGGATCCCTCCAGTCTGGCAGGTAGACCGCTTCCTTGACCTGCGTGCCGTGGAACGCGCCGTGCGGAAAGCCATTCAACGTCAGCACGTAACAGTCATGTGCCTCGCACCAGTTGGCAAAGCGGCGGATCTCCGTGTCGTCGAGTTCGAACGCGGCCTGCGCGGACAGGCGAATGCCCAGCGGGAACGTGCGCCCCGGCGAGCAGGCCTTCTTGACCTGCAACGCGTGTTCCTCCAGATTGCGTCGGACGTCGGCCCATGCATCGCCGGGGTGGATGTTGGTGCAGTAGGTCAGCGGGTAGTTGTGGTTCACGACACGACCTCTGGCGCAATGGGTTCGTCCCGTGCATGCCGTTGCGACGCCCGCAGTTCGCCGATGCATGCACGCATGGTGCCGATATCGATATGATTGACCTCGACGCCTTCGCCAATCCCTTTCAGCAGCGTGATGCACAACTGCCCGCCCAGGTGCTCACGGAAATCGCCCAGTGCCCGTTCGACATCGAGCCGGTCCAGCGCAGCGTGATCGAGCGTAAAGCCGATATCGCACAGCGTTTCCATGATGGTGTCCGCCGCCACATTGCCGATCATGCCGAGCCGGCACGAATACTGGACATCGAGCGCTATGCCGATCGCGACCGCTTCGCCGTGCCGCAAGCGGTGCGCGGAGAGTTCCTCGAGCTTGTGCGCCGACCAGTGGCCGAAATCGAGCGGCCGCGCGCTGCCGCGCTCAAAGGGATCGCCGGAATTGCGGATCTGCGCGAGATGCAGTTCCGCGCAGCGGACGATCATCGGCTCCATCGCATGCGGCGCAAGTGCCGCGAGCGCTAAGCGCTGCCGGTGCAGCCGTCCGAAGAAGGCGCGGTCGCGGATCAGCGCCACCTTTACCGCCTCCGCAATGCCGGCGCGCCGGTCGGCGGCCGGTACGCTTGCCAGCAACTCGAAGTCGTTGATGACCGCGAACGGCGGCGTGAAGGTGCCCAGGAAATTCTTGCGGCCTTGCCAGTTGATCGCGTTCTTGACGCCGACGCCGGCGTCGTTCTGCCCCAGCACCGTTGACGGCATCCGGATCAGGCGGAGACCGCGATGCGCGGTGGCCGCAGCGTATCCGATCGCGTCGAGCACCGCGCCGCCGCCGATCACGACGATGTAGCTGTGGCGGCAGAGCCGGAGATCGCGCGCGTAGCCGTAGAACTCGTCCACCTCCCGCGGATCGCGCTTTGAAGTCTCGCCTCCACGGACGATCCATGGCGGACGGACCAGCTCGATGGCATCCGCATGCGCCAGCGCATATTTCTCAATCGCTTCGATGCAGCCGGGTTGCACACCCGCAAGCCCGGAATCCACCGCGAATAACACGCGCGCCCTGGCGCCGGGCGGCTGCGCTCGCATCAGGTCTACCAGCAGCCGGTTTTCAGGCGCGAAGGCGCCGCGGGTGAAGCAGACCGGATAGCTGTAGCGGACTTCGAAACTCTGGTCGATGCGATGCTCGAGCATGAGGCGCTCCTGGGTCACGTACCTGGGGCGATGACTTGACTTGACTTGAGGGAGACGGCACTTAGCCGCCAGCGGTAGGACTACCGGCGCCGGTTCAGTTTGGCACCGGCTCGTCGACACGCGGCAATTGTCCGCGCAGCACGGAGTTGTCGGCGAATAACTGCCGCTGATCGAGCCGCGGAGTTTGGTCAAGCGCAGCGACATCGATCTGCTGTGACTGCGCATAGGCCTGCAAGGCGTTGCTCCAGGTGACTGCTTCGACACCGGCTGGAGGAATGCCGCGAGCAAGCATCAGCCGCGCGGTCTTTGGCACCGACAGCGGGTCGCTGACGCCCCAGTCGGCCGAACTGTCGACGATGATCCGTTCCGGCCCGTATTGCCGGACGACCTCGACCATCCGCTCGGAGCCCATCTTCGTGTTCGGGTAGATCGTGAAGGCGGCCCATGCGCCGGAATCGAGTACAGCGCGCACGGTCTCCTCGTTGTTATGGTCGATGACCAGCTTCGTCATATCGATGCCGTGCTCCCGGGCGACATCAATCGACCGCAGCGTGCCGTTCTTCTTGTCGCGATGAGGCGTATGGACCATCACCACCATGTCGTGCTCGCGTGCGAGATCAAGTTGGGCGCGATACGCGAAATCCTCCGCGGCAGTGATCTCGTCGTAGCCAATCTCGCCGATGGCGACGACCCCCTCTTTCAGCGCAAATTGCGGCAGCAGTTCAAGCACTTCGCGCGCGAGCTTCTCGTTGTTCGCTTCCTTCGAATTGAGCCCGACGGCGCAGTAATGCGCGATGCCGAACTGGCTGCATCGAAAGCGCTCCCAGCCGACCAGGCTCGAGTAGTAGTCGAAGAAGCTGCCGACATTGGTGCGCGGCTGACCCAGCCAGAACGCCGGTTCGATGACCGCGCGGATGCCGGCGGCAGCCATGGCCTCCAGGTCGTCGGTGGTGCGTGAGCTGATATGGATGTGGGGATCGAAGAATCTCACGGCGGGTCCTTTTCTGGTTCTCGTGGTTCTTGACGCTAGAGGAAGCGAAGGGCTTGCTGCGTAAATCCTGCCTGGCGGGCCTGTTCGACGAAACGGGCGTGTTTGTTGAGTGCGGTGCGCAGCCATCGGCAATCGCCGCTCAACGCGTCACCGGTCCGGGCGATCATGAGAAGCGCACCGCGTTGGCCTTGCGCATCGTCTTCCGCCAGCTCCTTGCGCACGGCCTGAAGCCCGCGTTCACCGCCATGGGGGCCGAGGCAAAACCATAGCTGCGGCGGAACATTGCGCCCGGCGCTGCGCCGTTCGTCGGCAAGGTCGAGCGCCATCCGCGCCAGTTCCGGAGACAGCCGCCGGTCGATGCCGTCAATGCGCCAGAGCGGCACGTCAATGAACACGGCCTTGATCACGAGCTGGCGCCAGGCGACCTCGTCAAAATGCGTCGCAGCGTAGGGAGAATCGCACGCGACGGCTTCGAATATGGAGCGCATATTGCTGCGGCAGCCTTCACCTGCGCGCCAGACAAAGCGATCGCAGCCCGGCAGCAGTGCGAGCGCGCGATACAGGGCGCACGACTCGCCGTGGTCAGCAAAACGAAAGCAATGCTCGAGCGCAATGGGGAAGGTGTCGCCTTCCATGTCCGGCGAAGCGAGCAGCAAGGCTACGCGCAGCGTTTCCAGAAGGCTCCAGTGTGACGGATCCCACCCGGGAACGCCTGCGCTTAGCGGGCGAACTTCATCCGGGCCCGGATCGAGTGGGATCCCGGCGCGAACATGGCGGCTCGCGAGAGCAAGCAGTTGCGCGAGACGCAGCTTGGATGCGCCGTTGCTGACTTCACTCGATGCGCTGTGCCGGAAGGCGTTGGCATCGCGCGACAGGCGAGGGCCGAGAAGGTCCGAAAGGGCCGCGGCAGCATCGAATTTGGTCGGGACATCCATGCGTGATCGTCAGGTATTGCCTGTCGCCTGCGTTAAACAGGTTGTCGTTCAGCCAGGGTGCGATTGCTGGTCCGGCGAGAATAAATATAGGTCTATGGTTTGATTGATAATACGTGGTACAAACCCTAGCCGCTTATTTCTATTTGTTTAATTCTGATTTTTATAAAAATAGATTTAAGTAAACAGAGACAATAGCAGGACTAAACACGCGCCAGAGAGCAGCGCCGGCCCCTGCCAAGCGCGCCTCAGCAGCAAAAAATGACGGGCGACGTGGCGCGGGCCGCGGTGGTCGTGGCCGAGCAGGAGAAAGCCGGAGTACAGGCCGAACTCGACGCAGCGCAGCGAGCGCGCGCGGCGCTACAGGCGGCACAGGCAGGCCTGCGAGCCGAACTCGAAGCGGCGCTGCGACGGGCCGAGCGCGCGCAGGCGGAGGCCACCGCGACGCGCCGCCTGGTAGGCGCCAAGCGCCGGGTGCCGGTGAAGCGCACCAAGTTCAAGCCCGGGCCGGCCTGAGGGCGGGAGTGGGCAATTTGGTGGAGTTGTCCACCGCGCGACGGGACAAGCCTGTGGGCAAGCCGGGCGAGGGCAGATAGTCGAAAGCCTCTGCGGATTTGATTCAAATTTAAGCAGAGAGCGCACCGTGTCCTCTCGCCGGCGCGGACCGATGCTTTGTTCCAGCGCCAGCTTGGCAAAACCGCTGTCAGTACGAAGGCCATGGCCCTAGGCTGCTATTCGATGAGCAACGCCTATGGCGAGAGATCGGATGCCGAATCGATCCAGGTAATCCAGCGCGCGGTGGATGGCGGCATCAACCTGATCGACACCGCAGACTTCTACGGCTGGGGGCATAACGAGCAGCTTGTAGCGTCGGCGCTGCAAGGGCGGCGCGACCGGGTCATCCTCTCGTCCAAGTTCGGCTACGTGCGGACGGACGATGGCGGCCTGGGTGTGTGCGGGGATCCCGCCTACGTCCGGCAGGCGTGCGAGGCGTCGTTGCGCCGATTGGGCACCGACTGCATCGACCTGTACTTCCAGCATCGACTGGATCCGAACGTGCCGATCGAAGAGACGGTGGGGGCCATGGCGGAACTGGTGAAGGAAGGCAAGGTGCGCTATCTCGGGCTTTGCGAGGTCTCGGAGAAATCGTTGCGCCGGGCCTGCGCGGTCCACCCGATCACCGCGGTGCAGGCCGAGTATTCGCTTTGGACCCGCGACGTGGAAGCCGGCTTGCTCGACGCCTACGGGGAACTCGGCGTCACGCTGATGGCATTCTCGCCGCTGGCCCGCGGCATGCTTACCGGCCAGCTACGGCGTCTGGATCAGCTTGGCGAAGGCGACGTGCGGCGCAGGTATCCCCGCTTTTCACCGGAGAATTTTCCAAAGAACGTTGCGCTGGTTGACCGGCTGGGCGCGATCGCAGAGGAGCAGGGCTGCACCCTCTCGCAGCTTGCGTTGGCCTGGCTGTATAACAAGAGCAGCAATGTCGTCGCGATCTGCGGCTGCGATACGCTGGCCTTCCTGGAGGAGAATCTTGGCGCGCTGAGGATTCCGCTGTCCGACGAGACAATGACGCGGATTGGCGAGATGTTCGCGCCAGGCCAGGTCAGCGGCGATCGCTACGATGCCGCGCTGATGAAATGCTGGACAAGTAACGACTGGGGCCGTTGCGAGCGGTGAGTGGTAGCGGGATCACGTACCCCGAGAGGAGCCTCCGCAAGATGACCATCCCCTTTCCCGACGTTTCCACGCTTCCCGCAAGCCCATCGCCGTCATTTCCGAGACTCGTGCCCCCGTGTTGTACATCGTGAGTAGGAGCGCATGGTCACGTCGTCCGTAGGGAACGGACAGATCTGGCGCGGCCAGGAAGGCAGCGGCGGGCCCGGCGATCGGCATACTGCTTCAGTCGACACAGCGTGGTTGGATGCAGCGGCACAATGCGGGACTTGCCGCTATGCCGCTAGCGGCATAGAGCCAACCCTCAGGAAGGCCGGGAAGCCGAAGCGTGGAGAAAAGGCTGCCTTGGCCGCGTATCCGGTCGAATGAGGTCCGGCCGAGCGTGTTTTTTTGCGAGGTACCAACTCGGACAATTGAGGTTGGCCATAAGCGGGTCACTACACTTTGGCCATGACAGTCGTTGTCCCCCGCAGGGACGTGATAAAGCCGTCTTTTTCAAACGTGGTGTAGCTCCGATATTCCTTGTAGCTTTAACCAGTACTAAATTTCTTGCAACACGATCTCATCCACTTGGCTGAGATGCTCCGCCTGAACGTTGTCTATTCTTCAGGGTAGTCTGCAGAGCATCTGGTGCGGCCAGGGACCAGATTTGATGGTTGGCAGAATCCGCCTGTGCCTGAATACCTGTGCCTGTGCGCCCTGTCCTCGAAATCCCGCAGCGCTTTCAGGTTCCAGCCGTGCGTTGACGGCCGGTGGCTTCAGCGTGATTCAAAGGTCATTCGAATTGGGAGGTTCCGATGCCGGACACTCTAGCCGGAACGATCGATGTCATTATTGACGTCAACCATGACAACCCGTTCGACGCAGCCAAGGCATTCAATGCCGGTGTCAGGGCAGTCATCCATAAGGCCAGCGAGGGCGCGACCTTCCAGGATCCCAAATACAGGAAGCGGCGAGATCAGGCACTATCCGCGGGATTGCTGTGGGGCGCGTACCACTTTTCCAGTTCTCGGCCGGCCACCATGCAGGCAGACAATTTCCTGGCCGCCGCGCAGTGGGGCGATCCAGCGGTGGACAATTCCAGGACGCTCTTCTGCCTTGATTTCGAACCCAGCTCAAGTGGACCTGACATGACGCTGGATCAGGCCCATGAATTCGTCACCAGGGTGAAGGAGCAGACCGGCCGCTGGCCCATGATCTACGGTGGCAACATGCTCCGCGATGCCGTGCAGGCCCACGGCGCCGACCCCATCCTCAAGAATTGCCCTCTTTGGTATGCCCGGTACAGGAATCAGCCGCTCGGGATCCCTATAGACACCTGGCCACGATTCATCCTTTGGCAATACACGGACGGCAATGCAGGGCCATCGCCGCACGCGTTTCCGGGAATGGATCCAACCGATCGAGACTGCTTTGCCGGAACGGAAGCCCAATTGAAGGCAGAATGGCCGTTCCCTGACTATTTCAAGACAGCGCCAGCGTCGACCGATCAGAATGCGTAGGAGTGGGTGATTTCCTTACTCCGTCTGGGGCGATATTTATCGCCGCCATGCCTTCCACATAGCTCCCTTGGGCCTGGCTAGCGCCCCAAGCCGGCCGCTCGCTTGCACGAAGACAGTGTGCGCCACGGTCCTTTCGAAGCGGCTCACAGCCCAAGACCAGTCGGGAAGCGCAATCAGGGGAGAAGTCCATGCTCGATTCATACCTTGCACGCGTTTTATACGGGCTTGTGACGTTATTGCTCTGCGCATGCGCGCCGAACTATGCGTATCGGACCCATCTCGTCTCTGTCGACGAAGTGAACTGTCCGCTCGCCAATGTTAAGGCTCAGGACGACGCGCGAGCGTCGAAGGACTGCGAGCGAGTTACGCCGGAAGTCGCGCAAGGCGCTTATGAACTCCATTTCGTCGAATTTGACGATCAGGGTTGGCTCTATCCAGACAAGCTCGCATCCGGAGACGAGCTTGCAGCCAGTCCGTCGCGTCAGATTGATCATCTGATGGGGCGACTGAGGCAACTTCTTGACCAACATAACGACCTGAGCATCATTGTGTTTGTGCACGGTTGGAAGCATAACGCGCAGTCGGACGACTATAACGTGCGGGAGTTCCGCACCTTGCTCCAGGCGGCTAGCGCCGAGGAAAGCGACAGGGCCGGGCGAGGCGGCACACCGAGAAAGGTGGTGGGCGTCTATGTCGCATGGAGGGGCAGGTCGTGGGTCCTGCCCGACCCGGTGCTGAGCCTGTCGTTTTGGGCGCGCAAGGAGGGATTTGTCGGTAGCGAAACGACAGGCGGTGCATTTCATGTCAGACGAGCACCGCATGCCGATCAAGCGAGCTTGGGAAGGCGCTGGCTCGCCGCGGGCGGCGTATTGCCGCCAACCGGTTGTGCACGAACTAGTACAACATCCCGTAAACAGGTTGAATAATTAATCGCCTCGGATATCATGGCGGGATGAGCCGAGGCCGCCAAGCAACGCCAGTGAAGCTGGCAAAGAAAGAACAAGAGGAATTGCTATCGCTGATCGAGCGCAAGACGGCTGCACAGCGAGATGTGATGCGCGCGCGAATCGCGTTGTGGGCTCACGAGGGCCACTCCAATACCGTCATTGCGCGGGAATTGGATGTATCGGTACAAACGGTCTGCCTGTGGCGTAAGCGCATTGCCAAGCACGGTGCCCAAGGCATTCGCGAGGGCGAGCGTAGTGGCCGTCCGCCACGCATTACGCACGAGGCGCGGCTACAGTTGATCGCGCTGGCGTGTGAAACGCAGGAACCTGAGGGACGGGTTACGCCTACGCTCGACGAGATTGTGGCGCGCGCAGTGGAGCGCGGCGTCGTCGGGCAGATCAGCCGCAGCCAGGTGCAGCGCATTTTGCAGTCGTGTCCGCACCGGGTCCAGCAGTGGCTACACAGCCCGGATCCGGCCTTTCGCGAGAAGGTCAATGGGATATGCAAGCTGTACCGCAAGGCGCCTCGAAACGCGGTGGTGCTCAGTATCGACGAGAAAGACCGGCATTCAGGCCATCGAACGCAAGTACCCGGGACGCGCGCCTGCGCCGGGGCGGCTGCGTCGTCGTGAGTTTGAATATATTCGTCACGGCACCCAGGCGTTGATTGCCGCGCTGGACGTCCATACCGGACAGGTGCTGGCAGAATGCCGCGACCGGCGCACCCAGGACGATCTGGTCGCGTTCATGGAGCGCGTGGCAAGCGCGTACCCGGGCAAACAGGTGCACGTCGTCTGGGATAACCTGAACACGCATCGCGCCGAAGCCGTCTGGCAGGCGTTCAACGCGCGGCACGATGGGCGGTTTCACTTCCACTTCACGCCATTGCACGCGAGTTGGGTCAATCAGATCGAGCTCTGGTTTGCCTGCTACACGCGCCGAGTGCTGCGCCAAACGAGCCACACCAGCACCGCGCACCTGCGCGAACGCACCGAGCAGTTTGTCCGCACGCACAATCAGGTGGCCCGCCCGTTCAAATGGAGCTTCCGGGGCTATCCGCTACAAACCGGCGCATCGTAATCGAGAATCGACATGCCAGCCTTACCCGCCAAACACTACGCTGCCGAATTGCAGCAGCAACTGCGCAGCCTGCTCGGCCACGAGCAGATCATCACACAAGCCTACGGGCGTCACCTGCTGATCAAACGTCTCGACGACGAGGAGCCGACCGTGGTGGCTCGGCTGACCGAACTCGGCCGCAATCGTTATGGTGCCGCCTTTCGCAGCCATAGCGGGCGTTGGGAGCCGTTGCCAGGTGCAGGCTCCCTCGACGAGATGGCCCAGGTGGTCGTCACGCTCCTGCAGCCGTATCTGCAACCTGATAATTATTAAAGCGATTTAGGAGATGTGGTACTAGCTCCAGTGCGATTTCATTTGTAAATGGGGAAATCGGAGTTTTTTGCTAGCCGAAGGTGAAGGCATAAGCTTGGGCACCGGGATCCAGAAAGCGGATCTCGAAAGTGTGCTCGCCTACCGCGCCAGCCTGGCGTACCAACTGGTAGAGCCGCGTCTGCGTGACCGCGCCATTGCCGGCCGCATCGGTGTCCGCGCCGTGGCTGGCGCCAGGGGGCTTGCCGTCGACGGTTACCACGAAGCGAACCGCCCGGCCATCGGCCGCCGGTCCCAGTACAAGGTGCAGGTCGCGCGCATGAAAGCGGTAGGCGATGCGGCCATCGGCGCGATTGAGCGTTGCCTGCTCGGTGCCGACTGTCCATTGGCCTGACAGGCCCCACTTGTTGAGGCGAAGGTTGGCAACGGTGTACTCGCGCGGTGCGTCCTGCCGTATGTCGCCCGGTGAGGCGAAGTTGGACGCCTGCATGTAGCCGATGTAGGTCTCGGTTGAGCGAATGTTGTACAGGTCCGGCGCCGCCTGCGCGCCACCCGCGTCGGGGGTGACCACATCGCGCTCCACCGGCGGATTGCCCGCTTCCGCCAGCAGCGACTGGATGACGCGCTCGGACTTGGCATAGTTGCCCTCGCCGAATTGGTGATGGCGGATGTTGCCGCGGGCGTCGACAAAGTATGCGGCCGGCCAGTAGCTGTTTTGGAATGCACGCCAGATGCGGTAATCGCTATCGACCGCCACGGGGAAGCCGATGCGGAAATCGGCAATCGCGCGGCGCACGTTTTTCGGTGTCTTCTCGAAGGCGAACTCGGGCGTATGCACGCCAACCACCGTCAGGCCCTGATCCTTGTACTTCTCTGCCCAGGCGCGAAGGTAGGGGAGGGTACGGATGCAGTTGATGCAAGAGTAGGTCCAGAAGTAGACCAGTGTGACCTTGCCCTGCAACTGGTCTCTCGACAGTGGCGAAGAGTTGATCCATTGCACTGCACCATCTAGCGGAGGCAGGCGGCCCTCTACCGGCAAGCGGCTCGGGAAGCCCACGGATGTGTCATTGGCAGCCAGCAGCATGTCGCCATCGTGGTTGGCGTCGTTCATGACTTGTGGCGCGAGTTGTTCGCTGCGCAGCCCATTGATCAGCGCCTGCTCGATGCGCGCCGGCCCGCTTACGGGAAAGTGCGCCAGCAGGCTGGTGTCGGCACCGATGCCGATGGCGAGCACCCCGCCCAGTACACCTGCCCCCAGGCCGCGACGCAGCCATTCGCCAGCGCCCATTGACCGCTTCATCGCCGTGAAGACGCGGCCGCCGAGGCCGAGCGCGGCGGCCAGCGAGGTGGCCGCGCCGGCTGCATAGGCAGCCAGCGATACCGACGTCGACAGGTTTGCACCGTCAAGGGCCGTACCCGTCAGGACAAGCCCGAGGATAGGGCCGGCGCACGGGGCCCATAGCATGCCGGTGGCGACGCCAAGCAGCAGCGAACCCCATGGCGAAGCCGGCGCGGACCAAGCAGATGTGGACGAACTACTGGTGGTGGCCAGCCGGTTGCCGAGCGCCACCACAGGCCGTGCGAGGGTAATCGCCAGTTTCGGCAAAAGCAGGGACAGCCCGAAGAGCGCCAACAGCATCAGGGCGGCGAGGCGCCCGTATTCGTTGGCGCGCACTGCCCAAGCGCCACCAGCCGACGCCAGCGTGGCAACTGCGGCAAAGGCCACTGCCATGCCGGCCAGCATCGGCAACTTGCCGCGCAGGAACGGCTGGCCGGTGCGGCTGAGTACAAAAGGCAGGACGGGCAGGATGCACGGGCTCAGGATAGTCAGTACACCCCCTAGGTAGGCGAGTATCAGCAGGGCCATGATCGGCGTCCTTTCGCAAAGGTTTGGCTTGCCGTCCATCAGACACCGCCAGCATCGCTGGTATGTGTCGCCATCGGGGGAATATGTGTAGGATTGTCGAGGTGTTGCCGCCGGATACATTGCGGTACACGAAAAATCGCGCCCCATAGATTGCAGGCGAAACAGACTGGTCGTTCTTTTTTATGACAGAGGGGGCACCGATGGACACCCGTGTCGACCATATCCTGATCGTCGATGACGACCGGGAAATCCGGGAACTGGTCTCGACCTATCTCACCAAGAACGGCATGCGTGTGACCGTGGCGCCTGATGGCCGGCACATGCGGTCGTTTCTGGAGACCAATGCTGTCGACCTGATCGTGCTCGACGTGATGATGCCGGGCGATGATGGCCTGGTGCTGTGCCGGGAACTGCGCGCCGGCAAGCACAAGGCCACGCCGGTGCTGATGCTGACCGCACGCGACGAGGAGACGGACCGCATCATCGGTCTCGAAATGGGCGCTGACGATTACCTTGCAAAACCTTTTGCGGCGCGCGAGCTGCTGGCCCGCATCAAGGCCGTGCTGCGCCGCACCCGGATGCTGCCGCCCAACCTGCAGATCACCGAGGCCGGGCGGATTCTCGCGTTCGGTGACTGGCGACTGGATACCACCGCGCGGCACCTGATGGACCGCGATGGCACCATTGTCACGCTTAGCGGCGCCGAGTACCGGTTGCTGCGCGTGTTTGTCGACCATCCACAGCGCGTGCTCAATCGCGACCAACTGCTCAATCTCACGCAGGGCCGCGAGGCGGAAATCTTCGAGCGGTCGATCGACTTGCTGGTCAGCCGCCTGCGCCAGCACCTCAATGACGATGCACGCGAGCCACGCTACATCAAGACGGTGCGCAGCGAGGGCTATGTGTTCTCGATGCCCGTGGAGATCAAGGAGGCCCGCCAGTGAATGTCCGCACCTGGCCCTGGCCTCGTACGCTGGGATCGCACCTCTTCCTAATCCTGCTCGCGGGTCTGATCGTCGCCCACGGCCTGTCGTTCGGTGTGCTGTTCTCTGAACGTTATATTTCCGCGCGCCGAGTGATGCTCGGCACGCTGGAAACCGACGTGTCCACTTCGATTGCCATCCTGGACCGCGTGCCGGCGGACGAGCGGCCGCAATGGCTGCCACGCGTGAATCGCGGCGCCTATCAATACGTATTGGGGCCGGGTCTGTCGGGCGTGCCCGAGATGACCCCGCAGGGCAAGGAAATTGCCGACCGGATTACGGAGGCGAGCGGCGGCCGCTTTCCGGTCAAGGTGGAGTCCATTCCCGGCGACGGCAAGCGGATGCAGGCCCATCTGACGCTGAGCGATGGCAGCCCGCTGACCATCGACGTGCATCCGCGCCCGACGCCGATCGCGCAGTGGCTGCCCTATGTCCTGGTGATCCAGTTGCTGCTGCTGGTCCTGTGCTGCTGGTTCGCAGTGCGGCTGTCGATCCGCCCGCTGGTGGCGCTGGCCGATGCCGCCGATGCGCTCAATCCGAACGCGAAGACGCCGCCGCTCGGCGAGACGGGCCCCACCGAACTGGTGCGTGCGGCGCGCGCGTTCAATGCCATGCGCGAGCGCATCGCCGGGTTCGTCGAGGAACGCGTACAGATCCTGGCCGCGATCTCTCACGACCTGCAGACGCCGATCACGCGGATGAAGCTGCGCGCCGAGATGGCAGAAGACTCCGAGGAAAAGCGCAAGATGGTGCACGACCTGGCCGAGATCGAAATGCTGGTGAAGGAAGGACTGGCGTATGCGCGCACCACGCACGGGGATGGCGAGAAGCCGTCGCGGATCGACATCGGATCGTTTGTCGAGAGCCTGGCGTACGACTACCAGGACACCGGCAAGGCGGTGACGGTCCTGCAGAACATCGGGGGCGCCATCGTCACGCGCCCCAACGCGTTGCGCCGGATACTGACCAATCTGATCGATAACGCCCTGAAGTTCGGCGGGGCGGCGGAACTGAGCGTGCGCCGAGAGCGAGACGCCGTGGTCCTCGAGGTACTCGATCGCGGCGCCGGCATCCCGGAAGACAAGCTCGAGGTGGTGCTGCAGCCGTTTGTCCGGCTCGAGCATTCACGCAGCCGGGAGACCGGCGGTACCGGGCTCGGGCTGGCGATTGCCCAGCAACTCGCGGTGGCCATCGGCGGAACCCTCAGGCTGCGTAATCGTGAGGGCGGAGGCCTGGCGGCGGAAGTCAGGCTGGGCTGACTGGCCCTGCCACAGGCGCGCTTCGGCAAGTGAAC